>NZ_CAJHOF010000004.1 GCF_905120465.1 Campylobacter majalis | reverse complement strand
GGTCTATACCGTAACCCCTTTGGGGCTTTATAAGTTTTTAAGTTTTACTAAACGCAAACTAGCTAAATTTATATCGTTAAGGCAAACTTCATTTAAAAGAGTGTGAGTTTAGATTTAATAGCCAAGATAATCTCTATCAAATTTTATTAAAATTGATAAGAGAAAATCCTATTAAGTTAAATTGACCCTATCTTATTAAGTTTGCCAAATTTCTACCCTACTAGCTCTTGCGGTTTTTAAACAGAAAATTTCTAAAAAATTTATTAAAATTTTTAAATATTTCTACTTAAATTTAAAAGCTACAATGTAAGGTCTTGGTTAAAATCAGGTTAATATTTTATAAAGCTTAGAATTTTGGCTTTTTGTAAGCAAAGTGGCAGACAAATACACACTCGCTTGGGCTGAAAAAAATTGGCTAAGTATTTTAACAGAGCAAATTATAGCAAAAGACAAAAACGAAAACAAGGACACAAGCGAAGTGAAATTCAAAAACTTTGCATATGAGTTTTTACAGGCTCATGAAGGACAGGTTAGGGATTTGACGCTTAAAGGCTATACACAAGACTTACAAAAGCGAATACTACCTGAGTTTGGCGAGAAAAGATTAAGCCAGATAAAGCCAATGGAACTTAAGCGTTGGCAAAACGAGCTTAAAAAAGAGCTTTCTGCAAAACGTATAAATAATATTCGCTCAGTGTTTGAACTCATTTTAAAATCAGCAGTATCAAATGAGCTAATAGATAAAAATCCTTTTAACTCAGTAGCAAAACTACAAAACAAAAAAACTGAGATAAATCCTCTAAGTCTTGATGAAGTCGCTTTGGTGCTAAAAACAGCCAATAAAGACTTTGCAAATGTGTTAAAAGTGGCGTTTTTTACAGGTATGAGAACTGGAGAGCTTATAGCTTTGCGTTGGGAAAACATAGACTTTAAAAAAGAGACTATCAGGATAGACAAATCAATACGGCAAGGACAAATACAGCCACCAAAAACACAAAATTCAATAAGAACTATACCAATGCTACCATGCGTAAAAGAAGCACTTCTAGCCTTAAAACAGGGCAATAATAGCGAGTGGGTCTTTGCTGGATTAAACGGCTCTCATTTATATGAGCCAAAAAGCTTAAGCAAAAAATGGGCTAACACTCTAAAAAAAGCAGGTCTAGCTCATAGGGTCTTTTATCAAACAAGACATACATTTGCCTCAATCATGATAAGCAAAGGCGAAGATGTGCTGTGGGTTTCGCAAACAATGGGACATAGTGATGCCGTAATAACCTTTAAAAGATATGCTAAAAGCGTAGAAAATACCAAACAAAGAGCCAATTTTTTACAACACATAAACTTATAAAAAGACTATTGGCACAATTTGGCACAATGTTTTAAGTGGCTAGAATGTCGTAAAAAAGGTGTTTTTGATGAAATTTAAGTTTAAGATTTAAAATGAAATTTGAGAAAGTTTTTAAAATATCCCTTAGAAGTTCAGTGTTTAAAATCATTTAAAAGTATTGTAAATGCGTATTTATAAGGCTTTAAACTGGTTGCGGAGGACGGATTTGAACCGCCGACCTTCGGGTTATGAGCCCGACGAGCTACCACTGCTCTACTCCGCGACATGTAAAATAAGATTTATTTTAAAGAAGTGGATGGGGTAAGAGGATTCGAACCTCTGAATGTCAGGACCAAAACCTGATGCCTTGCCGCTTGGCGATACCCCAATTCAAAAATGAGTTGTGATTATATTATTTTTTTAATAATTTGTCAAGTGTTTTAGATAAAAAATTATGATTTTTTGCTATAATTTTACAAATCAAGGAGATAAATTATGAAAATTTTGGCAATTTTGACTATATTTTTTGGTATAAGTTATGCTGATATTGTGCAAAATCAGTTGGTAAAAACATCCATAAATATACTAAATGAATTTGTGATTACTGCTGATGAAAATCAAACAAAGCATTTTAATGACGCAAAAGCTGTAGCTATCGTGCCAAATGTAAATAAAACTGGTTTAGTCCTTACTGCTTCAAAAGCGACTGGAATTTTTATGGCTAAAAATGATGCAAATGAGTGGTCTAGCCCCTTTTTTATAAATTATATTGGTGGTAGTATCGGTATTCAAGGCGGAGTTAGTTCGGCTGATTTAATTATTGTTTTTAATACTTCTCGCTCTTATGCTAATTTATTTAATGGCAAAGATACAATTAGTCTAAACGCAAATATTGCGATATTTAATGATGGTATGAATGCAGGTATTAACACTGATGTGCCTGAAATTTCTGCCTATATGCTTACTAGAGGCAAAAGCAGGGGAGTGTTTGTCGGTGCTAGTTTGGATTTGGCTAGGATAAGCATAAACAATCAAGAAACAAATGACTATTATGATAGAATTTACACATTAGAAGATATCTATGATGGTAGCACAAAACAAAGCAAATACACAACAAAATTACGGGAAATTTTACACAGATATTTTAATTAAGTAATTTATTGATTTTTTCTATAAAATTTAGCGGATTTACTTGAGTAGCATTTACTATTACGCCAAAGTGTAAATGTGGTCCGCTAACCCTGCCACTTGCTCCACTTAGTCCTATTTGTTCGCCTTTTTTGACACTATCTCCAAGCTTTACGTCTATTTTGCTTAAGTGATAATATTGCGTATAAATGCCTTCTCCATGATCAATTACAACTGAGTATCCAGCGTAATAACGCTCTTTTGCTATCACAATCATGCCGTCATTTGCGGCTATTATTGGTGTGCCAATGCTTGCTCGAAAATCTACACCAGAATGATAGCTTTTAACTACATCATTAAACACGCGTGCTGAGCCAAATGGGCTGGTTATAGTTGAGTTTAGTGGGTGTATAAATTTCGTATTTATTTTAAGCGGTGTGATTGCTTGATATATCTTATTTGCTTCGTTTCTTTCGTCATCTATTCTTTGTAAGACACTTTTATTAGGTGTTGTTTTTGATTGCTCGACTAATATTTTCTCGCTTTTATAGTTGCCCTTTTTTATATTATATACTATTTTTTCATTGCCGTTTTTTACGATTATGTTGTTTTGTTGATAATATCCGGCTGAAATAATACTAAAGCTTAAATTTTCATCATTTGGTGCTTTTAGCCAATAATTTGCCGTGCCGTTTATGGTTAGGTCTTGTGGATTTTTTGTAGTGAAAATTTCAACATCGCCATTTATAATATCGATTGCGGATAAAAAAGTAGCAAAAAGTATAAGTAAGAAAAATTTTTGCATATTATAAGTGGTTTAGTGTAATACTAAACCATAAACAGTGAAACAAAACGTTTTTTAGGTATCGGAGAGAATTGTGTCATGTATTCAAAGGCTTCTTCTACGTCTCCGTCAGTATAACCAGCCACTTGCTCTATTAGCTCGTAAAGCTCCTCATCGTCAAGTGAATCAAAGCTTCCGCGATTTTCCAATACTTCAAGCAAAACAGCATCTAGTTCTAATTCATCATATGTCATTTAGCTTTTCCTTTTTAAAAAATTTCGAAACTATACCAAAACAACCTTATAATATGCTTTAAAATTTATAGCTTATTAAGTATTTTATTGATAAGATATATCAAAATTTAACAAATGTAGAGTATTATAATGCAAAATTTCGAGAATTTTTATAAGAGTTTTAGCTCACTTAGTAACGATTTAAATCATAAAAATTCATACATAAAAGAGAGAATTTTAAATATTTTATACTTTTCAGATACACATCTTAGTGCAAACGAAATACAAGCTATATTTCGAAAAAATTACCGCGAAAACATATCTTTGCCAGCAATTTACGCGTTGTTAAATTTTTTAGATGAATGCAAATTAAGCAATGTTTATATTGACAACGGCGTTAGAAAATATGAACTAAATTTAAAAACTCATCATGACCATATCATTTGCGAAAAATGCCGTAAAGCCATAAGCTTTTGTGATGAAGTCATAGAAAAAAGACAGCATGAGATAGCATATGCGAATGGTTTTGAACTAGTTGGACACAGCATGATACTTTATGGAATATGTAGCGAGTGTAGCAAAAATTGATAATGATATACAAAAAGCTTTAAGTTACGTATAAGTATCAAAATAACATAATTACATCAAAATTAAAAATACCAAAGGAAAAAAATGAGTATATCTGTGGATGTTTTGGCACGAGTTGCTTCGTATTTTACGCCTATATCACATACGCCAGGGCGTCTTAGGGTGCGTGTTAGTAGTGCAATTAAAGAGCTTAAAAATGAAATAGATATTTCAAATTTAGATGAATATATAACAAAAATCAATGGTATTGAAAATGTAAAATTTAATAAAATAATTGGTTCAGTAACAATACAATATGACGCTAGTGTGTTTGCAAAAAGTGATTGGGATAATTTGCTTAATGGGCAAAATTTAGATGAAATTTCAAACAAAATAAACAAAATAGCAAAGGGGATATGCAGTGCATAATCAAATATACAATATTGAAAAGAGTGCAATTAGCATGTATGATAGGCTAGGCAATATGCATGAGATATTTGTTAATATTAAACACATAAGGGAGCAGGGCTTGGCTCTCATAGAAGAATATGCTAAACAAAAAGAGTATGATTTAATAGTTAAACATAGTGAAGTGTTAGAGCCTAAAAATTTAAAAGATGCCTTTGTGTATGCTCTCGCTTATGAAAATACCTTGTGTCAAAAGTATGAAATTTTAAGCAATAAAATAGAAGATGATGTACTTAGGGATATATGTTTTAGATTGTGGGCTACATCAAATAATGAATATATAGTGGCGTTAAATGAATGTGTTAAGCAGACTTTTAGTGACCAAGGGCAAAATAATACACAAAATTTTGATTATACAAATGTATTAAGTGGTTATCAGAATGATTTTAACAACATGAGTGAAAGCTTACAAAACATAATGAGTGGTAAATTAGATAAGGCGGAGCTCAGTAGGCTTTTGAGTTCGCCAAATTTTTCATTTTTCTCTGGTCTTGCCTTGGGAGCATTGGGTGCTAGTATGTTGGCTAAATTAGACAAAAGTGATGAAAATGATGAATAATTCAAACAAGAAAGGATTTAAGATGGCATTACCATTTGTAGCTGGTATAGCAGCAGGAGCGTTAGCAGTAGTAGCATGGAATAAGCGTGATGAGCTAAAAACAAAAGCATGTGAAAGCTTTGAAAAAGGCAAGGAGCTGGTAAATGATAGTTTTAAAAAGGGTAAAGCAAAGGTGCAAAAGCTAACAAGCAAGGCAGCAAAAAACTCCACCAAAAAACCAACCAAGAAACCAAGTGCCACAAAGAAAGTAGATGGTAAAGCATAATGACAACTAGCATATCAAAATATACTCAAACATCAACAACGCGTTTGCCAATGGATCACATAATAAGTGGTGCATTGTTGGCTGGTATAACAAGCGTGGCTTACGATATAAGTAGTGACACAAAGCTATCAGCCCAAACAGTCAAAAATACTATTAAAAATGCTTTAGCTGGTGGCATTGCAACTGGTGCAGCTATAAATGCAGCCAATACACTGGTGCAAAAGCGATACATAGAGGCTACATTAAGTGTAGTTTTGGGTATAGCTGGTGTAGTGGCGATTAAGAAAATTTAAATTTAGGAGAGATAATGAAAAATCCATATATAGTAGTTCAGCAACAACCACAAAGTGCAGTAGATAATGCGATAAATGATGCAGCACAAAATTTACCATTTGTGCCTGAGAATTTTAATGTAGCAGGTTTTGTTAAAGGACTTGTTGTAGGTGGTATAGCAGCTTATGTTTTAACAAATCCAAAAGCACAAGAGACATTATTTAAGGCTATTATTAAGGGTGGTGCGTTGTTAAACGCTGGAATTGAAGAGTTAAAAGAGCGTTTTGAAGATGTCAAAGCGGAAATTGATGCAGCAAAATAAAGTAAAAATCACGCATCAAATACCAAATCGCTTAAGGTTAAAGGTGGCTGAAATTTCAGACGCTACTGACCTAAGCTATATTGAAGCAACAATAGGTGAAAAAAAGGGTATAAAAAGTGTGCGTGTAAATAAGGGTGCAAAAAGCATTGTTATAGAACATAATACAAATGCAGATGATATTGTAGAATACGTAAAAACACTAGAATTTAAGAAAAAAACTATCACGCACGGTCCAAGTAAGGCTGAAATTTACAAGGCCATCTCGTCACTTGTCTTAGAGCCATTAATATCAAACCAGAATGCAAAAATGGCACTTGGATTATATGCTTTTGCTCCACTTTTAAAAGAGGGGTTAAATGAGCTTAAAAACGAAGGCTTGACTTCTAAAGTACTAGAGGCTATGGCTGTTGGCGTGAGTTTAGCTAGACGCGATTATTTAGCTGCAAATAGCACAAACGTTATGCTTGCACTTGGCGAATATATGGAAGAAAGCACGGTTCATAGAAGCGATGATCTTATAAAAGAACTAGCCAAGCCAAACATAGAAGAAGTTTGGGTAGAAAGTGTAATAAATGGCAAAAAAGTCTTAAATAAATTAAAAACTGCTGAGCTTAAAAAAGGCGATATTGTAGTTGTAAGCACCGGAGAAAATATCGGAGTAGATGGCTATATAGTTGAAGGAGAGGCTAGTGTAAATCAAGTCTCAATGACAGGCGAGGCTGAACCAGTTGCAAAACAACGTGGAGATAGGGTTATAAGTGGCACAATAGTAGAAGAGGGCAAGATAAAAATTTGGGCTGAAAATGTCGGCGATGATACAGCCACATCAAGGATAAAAGAGTATATTCAAAGCTCATTAAATGAAAAATCAAACATTGGTTTAAAAGCTACAAAGTTAGCCGATAGTTTAGTCCCCGTTACTCTTAGTCTAGCTGGTGCGTCGTATTTGATTAATCGCGATATGAATAGTGTCGCATCTGTTTTGCAGGCTGATTATTCATGTGCTTTAAAGTTGGCTACACCAGTTGCTTTTAAATCAAGTATTTCAAAAGTTGGAAGAAATGGAATTTTAATCAAAGGTGCAAAAGCTATAGAGGCGTTAAATAACGTAGATACATTTGTATTTGATAAAACTGGTACATTAACTAAGGGTGAGTTAGTAGTAGTTGATATATATTCGTTTAAAGATGGCATGGATGAGACCGAGCTGCTTAATCTAACTGCTAGTGCAGAAGAGCATTATTTTCATCCTGTTGCCGAAGCGATAGTTGATGCAGCTAGAAAGCGTGGTTTTACGCATATTCATCATGATGAGGTTGAGTTTATTGTCGCTCATGGTGTCAAAACAAAGGTAAATAACAAAGATGTAGTTATAGGCTCAAGACACTTTTTGCAAGATGATGAGAAGATTGATTTTGCACCGCATGAAGCAACTATACAAAAGGCTTTAAGTAGTGGTTTGACATTGCTTTATATAGGTTATGGTGGAGAGTTGGCTGGTGTGATTGCTATGCGTGATGAGATGAGAAGTAATGCTAAGACAATGATATCAAGATTAAGAAGCTCAGGCGTGAAGCAGATAGTTATGCTAACTGGTGATGTTCAAAACAAAGCAGAGCAAGTTGCAAACGAGCTAGGCATAGACAAGGTTTATGCTGAGTGCCTACCAACTGACAAGGCTAGAATCATACAAGAGCTTAAGGATAGTGGAGCAAATGTGGCGTTTGTAGGTGATGGTATCAATGATGCACCAAGCTTAAGTAAAGCTAATGTAGGCATAAGTATGCATAAGGGTGCTGATATAGCTAAAGCAACGGCTGATATAAGCTTGTTAAAAGATGATATTGAGAGTGTGGTGATGGTTCGCGAGGCTGCGGTAAATACCATGAAGCTTATTAATTCAAATTTTAAATTAACGGTTGGTGTAAATTCTCTAATTTTGGGAGCGGCTACATTTGGAATGCTAAGTCCTATGGCTACGGCTGTATTGCATAATGGCACAACAATATGGTTGCTTTTAAATTCTATGAAAGGTATAAAACTTGAAAAATAATATAGCAGCAAGGCTAAAGGGCGATTTGCTAGATGTTGGATTTCATCGTAAAGTTGCTAAAGTTGGTATGACGGCTTCACTTGGTGTGCTTACTCTAACAGCTTTTAATATGAAAAATAATTTTTCAAAAAAAGCTCATATAGTCGCAGGCGTGGCAATGGTGGCTTTTAGCGTGTATCATGCTGGTTTATATGATGATGGTGTATTTAAAAAGCTCATTCAAAAACAAGCCACAAAAGCTAAAAGAGTTACAAAGAAGTAGTAAAGCTACTTCTTTAAAATTTCATCAAAATTATTTTTACTATATGCTTTTATCTTTGTCTTTTATTTGATTTATTAAAATTATCGTAATATAGGCATCTGTGCCACAATTTAGGCTTTTTGATTTTAAGTAGTTATTTTACTAGGCACCAACCCATCACTATAACATAACAATACTTATTAAAACACCAAACAATAATACTTTAAACACTTATAAAATTAAAAAATTATTTTTCACTTCTGTTATGATACAAATACTACTTTAATAAGCAAATTATTAAGCATAAATCATAATACAATCAATTGCTATTTTATTATTTTTAAAACTGAAATTTATAAATACCAGAAAGCTAAATTTGATAAGATTATCATCAGTAACATAAAGCTTAATAAAGGTTATTTTAAAGATAGTCATATAAAGGAAAATAAGGTAAAACTAAAACTAGACAAAGACACTAGCAAGTAGCTTGTATTTACTATGCTTTGCTTGGCTTTGGTCTATACCGTCACCCCTTTTGGGCTTTAGAAGTTTTTAAGTTTTACTAAACGCAAACTAGCTAAATTTATATCGTTAAGGCAAACTTTATTTAAAAGAGTGTGAGTTTAGGTAAAAAAGATGAAAATTAATGTGTAATATACTTTTAAGATTGTTTAAAAAGGGTTGTTGAGTTAGAGCCTTTGCAATTTTAAAGTAGCCATTTTTAAACTTTTACTGGATTTAAAATTTTCACTTAATCATTGCCTTATAATTTCATGGTAAAACCTTATTTAATCATTTAAAATCATCTGTTTGATTGTTTTTGCCATGATATTTGCAGTTTTAATTAACAAACATGCACTAATTAATGTTGTTTGTCGATTTTGATTCATCTAGCAATCTTTGAACGTATTTTTGTCTTAAAATTTGTGCATATTTGCCAAGTTTTATTGTTTTGTCATCGGCGTTGTTAATAGGTAGTAGCACAAGTGTCGCAGCCGATATGAATGCCTCATCTGCATCATAAAGCTCGTCGATTGTAAAATTTCTAAGCTCTACTTTTAGTCCGCACTCGTTTGCTAGATTTAAAAGCACCTTGCGTCTTATTCCAGGAAGTATTTCATTTGATAGAGGCTTTGTTATTAAAGTATTATTTTTTATAATAAATACACTAGAGCTACAAGCTTCGCTAACATAGCCATTTTCAAGCATAATTCCTTCAAAAGCACCACGCTTTACTGCTTCATTTTTGGCGTAACATTGAGCCAAAAGCGATATTGATTTTATGTCGCGACGTTTCCATCTTATATCTTCGACGCTCACTACTTTTATGCCGCTTTGTGCTAGTTGATTATTAATGATGTCTGCTTCATATGTGAAAATAAAAACACTAGGTGTAAGCCCGGTGACAAACTCAAACGTCCTAGGTGCAACTCCACGTGTCACTTGCATATATATGCCACCCTCTTTTAGATTGTTTAGTTTTATGACATTGTTTAAAATTTCTTCAAATTCTTGCTTTGAATATGGTATTGATATTTGTATTTCGTTTAAACTTAGTTTAAATCTATCCCAAAAATCATCCCTATCAACCAGGCATCGATTTATCACCGGAACAACCTCGTAAATCCCATCTCCAAAGATAAAACCCCTATCAAATGCACTTATTTTTGCTTCGTCTGCTTTTAGATATTCGCCGTTTATATAAACCATGCCTTTTAGTTTGTTTTTCATTTAAATCCTTTAAAATTTTTGCAATATTTTATCAAATTTTGATATAATCGGCTATTATTTTATACAAAAGTATGGATTATGTTAGAGAAATTTAAACAAAAAATTATAAATAAAATTTTTATAGTGTCAAAACAGCCGGTTTTATTTCGTGATTTATTAGAAGCAAATAGCTTGTATAATGAAGGCATGTTAGTTGATGGAGCAAAGTTAAATTTTAGGTTTAATTATGCCAGAACATATCAAGTTTATTCACTACTCGTTGCGATTGTATTTTTGCCAATTCTTTTAATAGTGCATAATTATTTAACCAAAATAGACACTCATATATCTATAATATCTACTGCCATTGTGACATCTGTCGTATTTATAGGCTTTGACGTTTTTAAGGTCTGGGTTAGAAAAGAGATGAGCCAAAAACGTATAAAAGAGGCATGGCTGGTGCATTTCCCATATTTTAGCTATGAAAAATACTCAAAAATAGTTGATGAAATTTACCTACAATCCATTAAAGAAAATATTTCCAAGAATGATTTAGAGCAGTATTTGCTGGAAAAACTTGTATCTCAAAGAGAGCTAAGAAGATAAAGATCGTTTTGTCTTAGGGCGATGCGTTCTAAAATTTTTGTTACTTTTGTGTCGTTTTTGTATGTTATTTTTCCGTCCATACTTGTAATAAAATAATACGGAAGCCCTTGAAGCTTTTTATCAAGCATTTCAAATCTAGATTTTATGGTTATTATATCATTTTGTAAATTTATATCATCTATGTGTTGTGATGTTATATAATTTCTTAGGTTTATTAGCTCTTTGTTTATATTGTTTAGTATAGTATAAATTTTTGCCGTATTTTTATAGCCCGTTTCATCACTAAATTCTTTATAATTTGAAATTTCTTGTATTATTTCGTTTTCATCAGCTATAAATTTTTGCTTTTTGCTTAGTTCATCATCTATTAATAAAATAAAACTATTTATGACGTTTGTTAGTTTGATTTTAAATTCTTTTTTATTTTTGGGTAAGCTTATGATGCTTACTATATATACAACGCCAAAACCTATAAAAATATCAAATATTCTCTCAAGTAGCAGTTGCATATAGTCGTCTTTGATAATCGTATATACCATGCTAAATACAGCCATAAATATTGTTGTAAACACAAATTGTTTGTATGGTTTAAAATAAAACATTAAAAACATACCTATACCTAAAGCTACATATATATAGATGCTATCTATCACTAATGCTGTAAAAATTCCTATAAAAAATCCAAAAATACCACCAAATACATTATCTCTAGCTGCATTATTTAATGAATATAGACTATTTTTGCTCATGCTCATTACCGCAACAGCTATCCATAGTCCGTGATTTATGTGCCACATTTGTGTGATAAATATAGCGATTGCCATACATATGGCTAGTCTTAATGAATTTAGAGTGTCGTTGTCTTTAAGACCTATGTTTTTTATGGCTTTTTTAAAGCTTAATTGTTTATCGTTTTTAAGCTCTATCTTTTCATTGTTTGCATCATTGATTTGAGCTAGTTTTTGATTGATTATATCAACTGAGTTTGCAAAAACTTTATAATTTTTTAATTTTAGCGTCTCACTCATACTGGTTTTGTATTCGGGATTTTGCTTGGTAAAAATTTTAAATACTTCGTTTAGGTTATGTATTAGCTCGTCTTTGACATCTTTTAATATCTTTTTATCATCGATTCGCAAATAAAAACTATCAATGCAAGTAAGCAAGTATCCAATCTCTTCAAGCCTGTATATATAAAAAATCGCTCTATTTTGATTTTTAATAAGACTTGAGTCTTTGATGTTAATGCTATCGTTTGAAAATAACTCTTTAAATTCATTTATCCTTTCAAAATACTCTCTGCTAAGCTCGTCAAATTCTTTACTTCCAAGAGCATTTGCTAACGCAATTAACTCTTTAGTTAGTGTTTTTATGCTTTTTATTGTAAAAGTTCCGTATTTTCCTAGTCTTCCTAGTTTAATTATTGTAGAAATTGCCCCTGCAAGAATGATTGCTCCAATGCAGTTTGTTAGCGAAATTTCATCGTAATTGCCATATGTTATAAATCCAGCAAATCCAATAACATTAGTTGCAAGAAGGATTTTGTTTAAATTTTCGCTATATACTTGAGAGTAACTAACTATAAAAACCCACACAAAAACGACTGGTACTAGCCACATACCAAGAGATAGCATTGGTTTTATAAATGGCACAAAAAGCACCGCTAAAAGTATATATAGCGATAACAAAAGTAGTTTTTTGGCGTCCGTTCCATCTAAATTTGCCATAAAAAACATACTCGATGAGATCTTAACAGCAAACAAAGCACCTATAAAACCAAAAAAATAATATCCAAAGTAAGCACTCAAAACTACTGCCAATACGGCTTTTAGTGAGTAAATTAATCTAAAATTAATAGGATCGTAAGAGTGTTTAAACTGCTTAAATAAATTTAACAAGAACTTATCCTAGCGTATTTAAAATCTGATTTTTGTATCTTAAATTTTCAAGCTTTATACGAAGTGCACGATTTTCTTCTAGTAATACATCTCTTTTGCTACTAATGTCTGATATTTCGCGACTTATGTGATAAATTTGATTTGCGACATAAATTTTTGGCAAAAATATACAAAGCGATACTAGTAGTAGCAAGTAAGCAACAAATAAATTAGAAAAGCTTAGATTAATTGCTATTTTTTGCTCTTCGTCGTGAAGCTGTAAAAGTTCATCTTTTTCGTTTGTTGTTGGCATATATTCTCCATTTTACAGTGGCATTTTATCAAAAAAAACTAAAAAATTATAGTATTTTAAAGATTCTCATCTTTGCACTTGAGCTTCTTGGGTTTGCTTTAAGTTCTGTTTGTGAAGCAATAATTGGTTTTTTGGTTAAAATTTTTCCTATTGCATGATTTTTACCACACACGCATCTCGCACTTTGTGGAGGGCATATGCAGTCACTTTGCCAAAGCTTAAATGTGTTTTTTACTATCCTATCTTCTAAGGAGTGAAATGAAATAATGGCTACAATACAGTTTTTAATCCCTGAGTTTTTTATACAATCTAGTAAAGTTTTTAGTTCGTCTAGTTCTTTATTGACCTCTATTCTTATGGCTTGAAATGCCAATATGGCTTCGCTTACATTTCTACCATTAACACTTCTTTTTCCTATTATGTTAGTTAGTTCTTTTGCTGATTTTATGGGTTTTATGGCTCTTGCATTTACGATTTTGTTAGCCAAAATTTTAGCACTTGTTAGTTCTGCATACTCTTTAAATATATGTTCTAATTTGGTTTGAGTGTATTCATTTACTACCTCATATGCACTTAGTTTGCTTGTGCTATCCATGCGCATATCAAGACTATCTGAGTTTAGAGCAAAACCGCGGTCATTTTTATCTAGCTGAAGTGAGCTTACGCCTATATCAGCAAGTATTGCAACTATATTTTCTTTTTCAGTTTGATTTAATTTTGATAAAATTTCAGAAAAATTACCTTTGATTATTTTTACTCTATCTTTAAAAATTTCAAGCCTTTTTGTGCTAAAGTTTATAGCCTCAATATCTCTATCACAGGCTATTAAATTTAAATTTGGATTTGTTTTAAGAATGGCTGATGAGTGTCCTGCGTATCCTAAAGTGCAGTCAATAAAAGTGCCTTTTAAATTTTTAAAATTTTCAACAACCTCGTTTAATAAAACGCTAATATGTGGAGTTTGCAATGTAATGCCTTTTAAAATTTTATTAAGAATTTATCAAAATTTTACTTAAAATATTAAAAAATTGTGTATAATTTTATGTATTTTGAATGCAGGGTTTTAAAAATGGAAATAAAATATTGTGCAAATGAGTTAAAAAAAGTATCTCTTTCTATGTTTAGAAAGAACTTTTTTGGCGTTTTTCATGGCTCTATATCATCACGCATACAAGGAAACCAATTTCTTATAAATAAACAAAATGCGATATTTGATGATATAGGAGATGATGATTTGATATTGTTATCATCAAAGATTGATTATCGATGGAATGATGCTAGTCAGGATTCATTAATTCATCTAAATATTTATAAAAATTTAAATGAAGCAAAATTTGTTTGTTATGCAATGCCGCATTATGTTACTGCATATAGTCTTACTCATGATAGATTTGAACCACTTGATTATTTTGGCTGTATGAAATTAGGCGGTATAGATATTTATGATCCAAAAAATTATGATGACTGGTATGAAAGAGCACCAGTTGAAATTTATAAACATATGGTAAAAAACAATACAAACATTATGGTTATTAGGGGATATGGGGTATTTGCATATAATAGAACGGCTCAACAACTTGCAAAAAGTGTAGCCATCATAGAAAATAGTTGTAAATTATTGATGCTTTCTACTAACAAATGCTAACTAACATTTTAATTTTGTTAGTATTTTTGGCTTAATTTAACCTTATTTAAAGCCAAAAAAGGATAAACTCGCATACTATTTAACTATAATGATGATTAAGGATTTTTATGATAACTTGGATGCAGAAAAACAAAAAATATCTCGTAGTTACGATTTGGATAAGCACAATAGCCTTTGTTGGTGCTGGATTTGTTGGTTGGGGTGCATATGATATGAACAGCAATCGTGCTAATTCAGTGGCTAAGGTAGGACATAGAAATATTAGCATACAGGAGTTAAACGATAAGTATTCTCAGCTTTATAATTATTACAATAATATTTTAGGTGGTCAATTAACACAAGAAAAGGCTAGTGAGTTAGGGCTGGATACCGCTGCTTTGCAAGCAAGCATAAGAGATAATTTGCTATTAAATTTTGCGGATGATATAGGATTAATTGCTAATGATAGTGATATAATAAAATATATAATATCTGATGAAAATTTTCATCGTGATGGAGTATTTAATGAAAATGTTTATAAAGATACTTTAAGACGTGCTAGGATTAATCCAAAAGATTACGAAAAAAGTTTGCAAAGACAAATACTTTTAGATAAGTTACATCATGCTTTAAGCATCAAAGCCAATAAAGACGATATCAAGATGATAACCTCGTCATTTTTTATGAGTGATAAAGTAGCTTTTAAGATAATAAATGCCGATAATGCTGAGATAGTAATCAATGAAGATGAAGTAAGAAAAATATGGGAAGAAAATAAGAACAACTATCTTACAAAACGATCGTATTCGTTAGATACTATATATATTCCAGCTATGATGCAAAATGCTGATAATGCAGCTTTAATGTCATATTATGATGAACATAAAGATAACTACAAAGATAACGAGGATAAAATTTTATCATTTGAACAAGCCAAAGAACAGGTGCAAAAAGATTATGATTTGCAAGAAAGTAGAACAAGTGCATTAAAGGCATATACTGAGCTAAAAAAAGGTGATTTAAATGCTACTGAAATTTTAAATTTTGATGAAGATAATGCACCTTTCTCGCATGATGTAATTGCAGAAATGAAGGTTGGAGATGTATTAAAGCCACTACTATATAAGGATGGTTATATTATAGGTGTCGTAAAGGGTATAAAAGCAGCACATCCTATGGAGTATATTGATGCTAGAGAGCAAGTGCTTGAAGTGTATATAAAGCAAGAAAGAGCAAAAAAATTAGAGACTAAAGTAAAATCCAAGCTTGTTAATTTTGATGTAAATAATTCAGACGTAGTTGAAATAAGTAGGGCAAGCAATAATGAAGTTGCTGGATTAGATATGTTTGAGAGTGCAACATTTATCGACGGCGTATTTTCTTCACCAAACAAAAATGGTTATGTGTTACTAGGCGAAAAAGGCGTAATATACGAGATAGTGGAACAAAATTTGCTTACAAACGTTAGTGCTAACAATCAAACACTTGTTAGTGAAAATGCGGACACTTTAAAAAATAATGAAGTTATGCAAGATTTGATTGAGACACTAACAAAGCGTTATAAAGTAGAAGAATACATCAAAAGGTAATTGTTTTGAGTACTAAAATTTTAGGCATAGATATTGGCTCATACCATGTAAGGGCCGTAATAGCAGAGCATAACGATGAAGGCTTAAAGGTTATAGGATTTGGTGCTGAAAAGGCTCAGGGTGTAAAAAAGGGTGCCATAACAAACATTGAGTTGGCGTCACAATCTGTAAAAAATGCACTTAAAAATGCACAAATGGTTGCAGGTACTAGATATGATAGGGTTGTCGTATCAATATCTGGTGCAAACACTAAAAGCATAGATAGTAGTGGCGTGGTCAATGTGCCAAGTCACGAAATAGGCATAAGTGAAATAGAAAGAGCCATGCAAATGGCAGATCATTATGCAAATATTCAAAGTGATTATGAGAAATTGCATGTATTGCCACATAGTTTTAAGGTTGATGAGCAAGAAAATATAGAAGATCCTCTTGGCATGAACGGATCAAGGCTGGAAGTTCAAGCACATATTATAATTGCTCAAAAGTCACTGCTTAGTAACCTAAGAAAGACGATAAATTTAGCTGGTGTCAATATAGACAATATAGTTTTGTCAGGATATGCATCTGCAATATCTAGCTTAAATGATGATGAAAAAGAACTTGGCGTAATACTTGTCGATATTGGTAGTGCTATATCAGACATTGTTATTCACTCTGGAAATTCAATTATTCATAATGATTCTTTGGCGGCTGGGTCTCTTTACATTACCCAAGACCTATCATATGCTGCTAAAACTCCACTTCAAAAAGCCGAGGAGATAAAGGTTAATTACTCTTCGCTTATGCAAAGTTCAGCAAATTTGATAGAAGTGCCATTGTTGGGCGATGAAGGAAAAAGTGGAGAGATATCTTTAGACGTTGTGTCAAAGGTAATTTATATACGTGCTGAAGAAATTCTAACAATGGTTCGTGATATGATACTTGAGTATCAAAAGAAAAAAAATAGTGATTTTGTTGGAATAGGTGTTGTATTTACTGGTGGCATGACAAAGCTTGAAGGCTTTAAAGAACTTGCTAGTATGGTGTTTGATAAAATTCAAGTAAGAATTGCTAAACCAAAAGCACTAGAAGGATTATATGAGGTCATGCGTGATCCTTCTAATTCATGTGCAATAGGTTTATGTATGTATGGTGCAGGATGTTTTACGCCTTATGAGATAGATTCAGAGAAAAAAATGAGATATAAAGGGGAGCATTTAAGTAAGCCAAAAATAAATTTTCAAAATTTATATAGTGATGAAGTAAGTTTAAAAAATGATAATCAAAATTTTACCACAACACAAAATGGTGAAAATTTTGGTATCGAGAGTAGGGCGACTGTTGATGTCAAGGATGATTTGCTTGATATTTCAGATATCAAGCATGAAAAGCAACCAGGCAAAATTAAAATGTTTTGGGAAAAAATAGTAAAAAATATGTTTTAAGGGGAAGAAATGAGTGGGTTTAAAGTGGAAGAAAATGAAAGCGTATATGGCACAAAAATAAAAGCTATTGGTGTAGGTGGAGGCGGTGGCAATATGATAAATCGCCTAATTACAGAGTATGCCAAGCTTGATATTGATTTAATTACAGCCAACACTGATGCACAAGCATTAAACAACTCAAAAGCCTATACCAAGATCAGACTTGGTGAAAAGCTAACTCGCGGACTTGGTGCTGGTATGAAGCCAGAAGTAGGCAGAGATGCTGCAGATGAGAGCTATAGCGAGATAAAAGATTCTTTAGAAAGCACAGATATTGTTTTTGTTGCAGCAGGTCTTGGCGGTGGCACTGGAACTGGTGCAGCACCTGTTGTTGCACGTGCGGCCAAGGAGAGCGGTGCGTTGGCGGTAGCTGTTGTTACTACTCCATTTGGATTTGAAGGTAAAAAACGGATGAAGCTTGCACTTGAGGGACTAGAAGAGTTACGTAAAGAGTGTGACTCTATAGTTGTAGTTCCAAACGAGAGGCTAAGAGCCATTATGGATAGGCGAGCAAGCATAGATGAGTGCTATAGGGCAGTTGATAGCGTGTTGGCTCGTGCTGTTGGTGGAATTAGCACTATGATACTTGGCAAAGGATATATTAATATAGATTTTGCTGATGTTCGAACCGTTATGAGCCATCGTGGCATGGCAATACTTGGCGTTGGTGAAGCTAGTGGTGAAAATGCAGCAGTAGAAGCAGTTCATGAGGCGATACAATCTCCGCTTCTTGGTGATGTAAATATTGATGGAGCAAAAGGTGTGCTTATTTACTTTAGGCATCATCCAACCACTCCACTTGCTGATATCGAAGATGCTGCGATGATTATTCGTGATTTGGCTCACGAGGATGCTGATATTATATTTGGACATAATCCAGATGATAGCATAGATGAGGATATGGTGGAAGCTATGATAGTCGCTACTGGTTTTGATATGCAAAAAGAGATGAAAGCAGATGATTTAAAACAAGAAGAGACTAGAGCGAGTAACGCTCATTTAAATTTAAGGCTTAGGGTAAGTGGAGACGATACATATAGCGATGAACAGCTTGAAATCCCAGCTTATTTACGCCATCAACTAGATTGATATTGCATTAAACACTCATTTTTGGGGCTTTTGCCCCACCCTTTTATTAATTTATGGTATTTTAACTAGACCCAATTTAACCCAGTCATATTTATCTTATCAATTTTAATAAAATTTATAAATATTTTCTAGATTATTAAACTAAACTCTATCTTACTTCATTTTAACTACAAGCAAAACACACTCTTATAAGCTATCTTTTATCACTTTTTAAAAAAGATAAGCACAAGAAATTTATGGGTCAAGTAAAGCAAAAGCATAATTAAAGGAGCTTTTAGTTACGATGACAGCGATGTTCTTGTAAAGTAGCAAATAAAATGAAGCTAAAAAACAAATATATAAAAATTCTTTAAATTTAGCTTCTGAAAATTTTTGAGTGATATATTATTTTTCAATCGATAAAATTATAACTTAAAGTCCCTTTTGTTTGATTTAAGTTAAATTTTAAAATATCACTTATATTTTAATTTCTTTATTAAATTTATAAAATTTCTAACTTAACTTATGCTTGTAATTTTTAATACCACTATTAAAATACAAATTAGTAAATAAGCTAACTGTCGCTTTAAATCGATGTCAAAACAAGCGAAGCGTTTTTACGAAGTAAAATGTTTCCTTGAAAATAAGCGAAGTGTTCGGCGTAGCCGATGTTTCTATAAAACAAGTGTAACGCTTTTTGCGTAGCAAAAAATGTTTCTGTGAAAAATTTTTTAAATTTAGCTTTTAAATTTTAAATAGTGTAAATATACTTGTTTTAACTTCGCTTTGTTTATTGCTTAAAATAGCATCAATAAAGTCATAGTCTCTTGTGCTTTAGTGCTCTTTAAGAAAGCTTATTTTGTTTGATTTGGGTTAAATTGATGCTAAAATTTTAACAAAATCGCAATCAAAAGCCTTTATTTAAAATAAAAATAGATAAATTTCAAAAAAGCAAACTTAAAAATTTTATATCTATTGCAGACACTTAAAAGCTCATAATAAACTTTGTTTATAACTATAAATAATAAAATAAAAACTTATTTTACAAGCTCATAACTGTAAGTTAAAGATTTATATTAAAAATTTTATTTAAATTAAAATAAATTAATAATGATTCTAGCAAAATATCAAGACAATATCGTAGCCAAAAATACGATTAGGTTAAATTGATTTAAGCTGCAGATCTATTTTGTTTTTTAATATAGATAAAAGTCAAAATCAACACAGATAACACAAGCATAATACTAATGGCGTATATGATATTTTTTGGTGGATTTGATCCTAAAAAATACCCCACACCAAGCAATATTGCCACCCATATACTAGCGCCAAGTGCGGTAAAAAGTGAGAATTTAAATACGTTCATTTTTGCAAGTCCGGCTGGAAGGCTGATGTATTGGCGAATGCCTGGGATTAGGCGGCAGTTAAAGGTTGAAATTTCGCCGTGCTTGTTAAAAAAGGCTTCAAATTTTTGCATTTTGGCTTCAGTTATGCCGATAAACTTACCATATCGCTCTATCAAACTTCGTCCAAAAAAGAAGCAAAGATAGTAGTTAAAAAGTGCTCCCGCCAAGCTCCCGCCACTTCCTGCTAAAAATGCCAAAACCAAGCTCATCTCGCCCTTGCTTGCAAGATAACCAGCCGGCATCATCACTATCTCACTTGGAAATGGAAAAAACGAGCTTTCTAAAAACATCATACTAAATATCCCAAAATACCCCCATGCACTAACATGTGAAACTATGGTGTCAATTATCGTGTGAAACAAATTAAGCCTTTAAATTTATTGTGTTTAAAATCAGCTAAAAATTTCAATCAAAAACTCATATAAGATAACGATTGCAAAAAATCCAAATATCGCCGAGCATATACCATCAAGCAAATTTTGTCTGCTTAAAAACGCCTCACGAGCCTTTTTGATAGAAAAAATCTTACCAAGCAAGATAAAGCACAAAACGCTCTGGATGGATATAACAGCCACTAAAATTCCAACTTGCATTAGGCTTTGTGCCTTATCAACAAAGCTTGAAAAGATGCTTGCAAAGTATAAAATCGCTTTTGGATTTGATAAATTTGTCAAAAATCCAAGCGTGAAAAAGTGCCTTGCACCTGCGTTTTTATCGCTACTTGTATCTATCTCGCTCGTTGCTTTTGCTTTGGCTGATTTAAATAGTAAAAAGCTAAGATAAAACAGATATGAAAAGCTAAAAGCCATAAGCACAAGCCGTAAAAATGGGAAATTTGCAAACAAAGTGCTTAATCCAAATGCTGTTAAAAACACCCAAAGCACTATGCCAAGCCCCACGCCAAGACAGGCAAAAACACTCTGTTTAAAGCCGTGTGCTAGGGATGTGCGAAGGATTAAAAATATATCAGGTCCTGGCACGATAAGTGCGATAAAGTGAGTCATCATCAATGCTAAAAGTGCGTAAATTTCCATCTTTTTCCATTTTATAAAATAAGTCGTAATTTTAGCCAATTTGGCTTAAATTTAAAGTGTAAATAGCGAAGCAAAAATAAAACCAATAGCCATTTACGGACTAAAACGGCTATGGCTTGTATTGGTTAAAAGCTAGGAATTACCGCCCCGTTGTAGCGTTTTATAATAAAGTCTTTTACCTCTTGGCTAAGTATAGCTTTATCAAGAGCCTTAATCTTTGGCAAATTTTCATTACCAGCTTTTACAGCGACGTAGTTTGTGTAAGGGCTATCTTTTCCTTCAAGTAATAGTGCATCTTCAACTGGCTTTAGTCCAGCGTCAAGTGCGTAGTTGATGTTTATAAACGCGATCGTAGCGTCTTTTAAAGCACGTGGCGTTAGGGCTGATTCCATCTCGACGAATTTTAAATTTTTTGGATTTTCGATGATGTCGTGCGGGTTTTTATACTCACCATCTTTTACCTTTACTATACCTGCAATTTCTAGTAAATTTAGTGAGCGAGTTGAATCGGCTGCGTTGTTTGAGATAGCTACAATATCGCCGTTTTTAAGCTCATCAAGACTCTTTATCTTTTTAGAGTAAATTCCCATAGGCTCGACATGCACACCGACTGTTGGCACGATGTTGGTGTTGTTGTCTTTATTAAATGCCTTCATGTAAGGCAATCCTTGAAAATAGTTTGCATCAAGATCGCCTTGCTCAGTCGCGATGTTTGGCACGACATAATCGTTAAAGATTTTTATATCAAGCTTGTAGCCCTCTTTTTCAAGTAGTGGCTTTACGACTTCTTCTAAAATTTCGGCGTGTGGGATTGGCGTAGCACCGATGATTATGGTTTTGTCATCGCTTTTTGCGTATAAATTTAAAGCCACGAGTAGTGCTGCTGTGATTTTTAAAATTTTCATTAATATTCCTTTTTATTTTGTAAAAGTGGTGAAAATTTGGGGTTTTACCCCCAAAATTAAAATGCTGGTAGGATTGAGCCGTTGTATTTTGTGCGGATAAACTCTTTAACTTCGTCTGAGTTTATGGCGTTATTTAGAGCCTTTGTTTTCTCGCTGTTTTCATTGCCTTGCTTTACGACAACGTAGTTTGTATAAGGATTATTTTTGCCATCTTCGATAACTAACGCGTCCTTTGTAGGGTTTAGACTAGCGTTTAGTGCGTAGTTTGTATTTATCACGGCGATCGTTACGTCATCTAACGCACGTGGAGTTTGAGCTGTTTCAACCTCGACAAATTTTAGATTTTTTGGATTTTCTGCGATATCAAGTATTGTTTTTAGTGAGCTTGAGTTTAGCTTAATAATACCTGTACTTGCAAGCAGATCAAGTGCACGACTCTCATTTGTAGGGTCATTTGGCACAGCTACGCTATCGCCATTTTTAAGCTCATCAAGGCTCTTTATCTTTTTAGAATAAACTCCCATTGGCTCTAAATGCACACCTGCAGTATGCACCAAAGTGGTGCCTTTGTTTTTGTTAAACTCTTCAAGGTATGGCAAGTGCTGGAAGTAGTTCGCATCGACATCGCCATCTTGTGTAGCTAGATTTGGCACGACATAGTCGTTAAATTCTTTTATCTCGAGCGTATAGCCATCTTTTGCCAAAATCGGCTTGATAAACTCTAAAATTTCAGCGTGAGGCACAGGAGTAGCAGCAACCGTGATCTTCTCAGCTGCATTTGCAGATACAAGTAGGCTTAGAGCAACTAATGATGATTTTAGTAATTTTGTCATTTTTTATCCTTTAAATTTATAGTGCTAAATTATTTAAAAAGGATAAAATTTGCCCTTTTAGTGGGCGGAGAATTTCTTTTTAAATATTTAGCCAAGCTAAGCATTTAAAAAGAAATTTTTGCTTAGCTCTTTAGTCTTTCGACACCTCAGTCTTTACACATCTACGCATCTCGCACATATCTGATTTCATGTTTCGTCCTTTCATTTTAAAATTGCGAAATTGTAAGAAAAAAAATATTAAAAAAAGTTTAAAATGCTAAAATACTGTAAAAATTTTGTAAAGGAAAAATATGAAAATTAAAATTTTAACCCTGCTTTTGGCTTGTTTTGCTGCATTTGCAAGTGAGTTCGAGCCGATAAAAATGAGAGATAATGAATTTTTAGCAAAAAATGGCGATGAGTATGTCGTGGCAAATCAAAATGGTGATGTTTTATACCGCCCAGTTACGATAAGACAAAGGAAAGTCTTTACTTTTAGCGAGGGTGTGGCGCTTTTTATGACAGATAATTACACCTATGGCTACTTAGACACAAAAGGCAAGGTCATCATAGAGCCAAAATTTAGCGAGGCAAATAGCTTTACAGAAGGTCTTGCGGCCGTGCAAATAGGAGGACTTTTTGGCTTTATAGATAAAACTGGTAAAGTAATCATAAAGCCTCAGTTTAACGATGTTGGAAGGTTTTATGAAGGTCTTGCAAATGCATTAAAAGATGGAAAATTTGGCTTTATAGACAAAAAAGGGAAATTTGTCATACCGCCAAAATATGATAATGTGATGCCATTTAGCGAAGGTCTTGCGGCTGTGTCTGTGGGCGAAAAATGGGGCTTTATAGATAAGAGCGGCAAGGTTGTTGTGGAGCTAAAATTTGATGGGGTAGATGAGTTTCGTGATGGCATGACTCTTGTTCGTTTGTGTGAAAAATTTGGCTTTGTAGATAAAAGTGGAAGATTAGCGATAGAGGCTAAATTTGATAGTGGGGATTATTTTGGCGATGGTCTCGCACCGGTGCTTGTTGATAAAAGATGGGGATTTATAGATAAAAGTGGTGAGTTTGTCATAGAACCAAAATTTAAAGATGCAGGGTGGTTTTCTGAGGGCTTTGCGAGCGTGGAGATACAAAGTAATGAAAAAAGAGTCGGCTCGCCTTACTACAAGGATTTTATTAGCTTTATAGATAAAACTGGCAAAATGATAATCGCTCCGACTTACGAGGGGTCTATCGGAGAGTTTAAGGGCGGCATCGCAAGGGTTGTAAAGGTGCATAAAAATGGCTACCACTACAAGGGCTTTATAAAGACAAACGGCGAGTATCTTTTAGAGCCAAATTTTAGAGAGACTTGGGCGTTTAGCGAGGGTTTTGGCTTAGTAGAGATAGATGATGTGTTTTTAATAATTGATAAAAATGGGAAATTTGTGGAGAAGTAGCCAAAGTGGCTACTTTTTTGTCCTTTTATACGCAAAATTTCCTAAAATTTGTGCGATTTGCACCATTATTATGAGTATCACGACGGTGTAAAACATAATATCAGGGCGAAATCTTTGATAGCCATAGTTTATCGCCACAGCTCCCAAACCGCCACCGCCCACGGCTCCCGCCATCGCTGAAAAGCCGATATTTACTATAAATGTTAAAGTAAAGGCTGAGATGATCGATGGTAGGGCTTCAACAAACATTATACGAAAGATGATCTGAAAATTTGACGCACCAAAGCTCTTTGCTGCTTCGATAATGCCACGATCGACCTCTTTAAATGCACTTTCGATAAGCCTTGCTACAAATGGTGCTGCACCGATGGTTAGTGGCACGATAGTTGCGGTCGTGCCGATACTAGTTCCCACGATCATGCGTGTAACCGGTATCAAAACGATGATTAAAATGATAAATGGAAAGCTACGAAAAGTATTTATCACGACATCAAGCATAAAATAGAGTTTTGGATTTGGTTTAAGCCCATCTTTATCAGACAAGACAAGCAAAACAGCAGGAACAAGTCCAATAACAAATGCTAAAAAAGTTGAAACCATGCTCATGTAAAGTGTCTCATTGATGGCTGGAAGCAAAATCCGCTCAAATATATTTGGAAATTTTTCTAAATGCTCACTAAGTGTTGCAAAATCTAACATCGTAATTTCTCCCTAAAATAAACGCATAAGTTTATCAAAAAAATATTAAATTTATCAAAAAACTCAACAGCAATCAACACTTAAAAGTCGCTTTTGGTTATTGTCGTAAAATTTACAGCTTACTTCTAGTAGCTTTTTAAGGACTATTTTGCCTAGAAATAGATATTGTTTGTTTTAAAACTATAAAATTTGTTTAAAATTTGTCCACAAGCTTCATTAAGCCTTGAAATTTATTTAAAATTATTTTGATTTTTGTTATGATTACAAGATGAAATATATAAACACATATGAATCTATACTAGGTACTATAACGCTAACATCTGATGGTGAAAATTTGACCGCTTTATTGTTTGAAACACAACTTGATTTACAAGATAGTATAGATAGTTGCGAATATAAGAATTTAGCGATTTTTGATGAAACAAAATCATGGCTAGATATATATTTTAGTAAAAAAATTGCAAATTTTACACCAAGACTTAAGCCAAATGGCACAAATTTTCGCAAAAATGTTTGGCAAATATTAACATCAATTCCGTATGGAATGACAAAAACATATAAAGAAATAGCACACATAATAGCTATGCAAAAAGGCATAAAAAAGATGTCGGCACAAGCTGTCGGTGGTGCAGTCAAGCACAACCCAATATCAATAATAATACCATGCCACAGAGTAATAGGCTCAAACGCAGAATTAATAGGATATGCTGGGGGACTTGATATAAAGGAAAAATTATTGCAACTAGAAAAAAATACAACCAAGCAAAACAAATCTATTTTTTGCTAAATTTGGTAAAATTTTTCTTATTTATTTTGGTATTAATGTGCTTTAGTTTTAAAAATTTTATTCTTAAATTTGACGAATTTAGTATCTAATACAAGTCTTTATGTTGTAGTTTTGGCATACAAAAACTCTCATAAGACTATAAGCTTGTTTTTATAAAATAAGGCTTTATTTTATATGTTTATAATTATAAACAAAGTCTATAATGAGACTTTTAACTATCTGTAATATATAAATTTTCAAGATTGTTATTTGTTTTTTATTATAATAAATTTAGTAAAAGCTTAAGAGTAAGATAATGCTTGATAATTTATGTATAAACTTTTATTTTTTGTTTTTGATTTGTAGTTACGAGCAAAACAAATGCTTTATTTTCATTAAGTAGTTTTTATTGTGATTGACGGTATTTGTTATTTGGATTTTAAAAGATAATTTATAAGTGTATCTTATTTGTTGTTTTATGTATTAAAGTCCGCTTAATAAATTTTACGCATTTGCTTTGAGATTTAAATCTTTATAAAATAAGCGAAGCACTTTTGCAAAGCAAAATGTTTCTCTAAAAAGCGAAATAAAAGTAGTTTTTTAAAACAGGTATGATGTTTTTGTATTAGTGAGAATGTTTATAATGGCGTGGAAATTTATATAAATTTTGTTTTAAATGTAAATAATAAATGTGATTTGCGACTTTGTTTTGAAAAACATCTCTAAAATATAATTTCTTGTAATTTTGGTGCTGGTGCGAGAAAGATTGCTTATTGCGGTTTTGTAGTGGGGTGTTTTGGATTAAAATTTTATATAGTTTTGATATATGATTTATGTTAAATGATATAAAAATAAAAAAGCGGTTTTTCAACCGCTTTTAATTATTTTGTAAGTCTTACAACTTCAGAAGCTATCATAAGCTCTTCGTTTGTTGGTATTACAAGCGTTTTAATTGTAGCACCGTCAGCATCTAGGCATCTATCACCTCTGTTGCTTCTGTCTCTGTTTTTAGCACTGTCTATTTTGATGCCAAAATGAGCTAATTCACCACAAACTTTCTCTCTCATAGCTTGGTCATTTTCGCCTATACCACCTGTGAATATTATCGCATCTAGCTTACCAACTACAGCATAGTATGCACCGATGTATTTTTTAAGTCTATAGCAAAACATATCAAATGCAAGTGTTGCTTGTTTGTCGCCTTTTTCTACTCTTTCGCCGATATCACGCATATCGTTTGTGCCACATATACCTAGTAAGCCACTTTTTTTATTTAAGAAATTATCAATTTGATCGGCTGTGATTTCGCCTTGAGCAATTAGGTATGTTATAACAGCTGGATCTATGTCGCCACTTCTTGTTCCCATGATAAGACCCTCAAGTGGGCTTAGTCCCATAGATGTATCTACGCTCTTGCCGTTTTTGATAGCACTTACTGAAGCACCATTTCCAAGGTGAAGTGTAATGGCATTAAATTTATCATTTTGGATGCCTAAGAATTTAGCAGCTTGTTGGCTTACGTATTGATGAGAGGTGCCATGAAAGCCATATCTTCTAACATGATGTTTGACAGCTACATCGTAAGGTATAGCATATCTGTATGCTTCTTCTGGCATTGTTTGATGAAACACTGTATCAAATACAACTACATGAGGTATATCTCCGCTCTCGCTCATTGCGGCTTTAATACCGGCTAATGCACCTGGATTGTGAAGTGGTGCTAGTGGGATGTTGTCTTCAATTTTTTTAATAACTTCGGCAGTTACGACTGCTGATGATTTAAAGCTCTCGCCGCCATGCACTACTCTGTGTCCGATACCATCTAGTTCAGTTAGGCTATTTAATACGCCACTTTCCTTTAGTAACTCGCTCATGATAGCCAAACCAACATGATGGTCTTTAATTTCTTGATTTCTTTCGTATTTTTGTCCATTTGCTTTTAACTCAGCATGTCCGCTTGGTTGTCCGATTTGCTCTATTAATCCACTTGCTATGCTTTCATTTTTATCCATTAAAAGTAATTGAAATTTAATTGAACTACTACCTGCGTTTAATACCAATATTTTCATTTATTATTCTCCTGCTTGAATTGCACTTATTAAAACTGTATTGATTATGTCTTCTACTAGACAACCACGACTTAAATCATTAACCGGCTTTCTTAATCCCTGAAGCACTGGTCCAATTGCTAGTGCATTTGCACTTCTTTGAACGGCTTTATAGCAGATATTGCCGACATTTAAACTAGGGAACACAAACACATTTGCGTTTCCGGCTACTTCATTGCCTGGCATTTTCTTTGCACCTACGCTGATATCAGCCGCTGCGTCGTATTGAATTGGTGCTGCAAATTTTAACTCAGGTGCTTTTTCTTTTAAAATTCTAGCTGCCTCTTTTACTGCATCTACGTCAGGACCTGTGCCACTTTCGCCAGTTGAATAGCTTAAAAGTGCGACTTTTGGCTCCCAACCAAACGCTTTGGCACTATCGGCTGTGCTTACAGCAATGCTTGCTAGTGCTTCTGGATCTGGATTTGGAGTGATAGCACAGTCAGCGTATAAAAGCACCTCTTCGTCTAAAGACATGAAAAATAATCCTGATACTATTGAAACGCCAGGTTTTGTTTTGATTAGTTGAAGGGCAGGGCGGATCGTCTCAGCGGTTGTTGTGCTAGCGCCACTTACCATAGCGTGAGCTTCGCCTATTTCAATTAGCATAGTTCCAAAATATGTCCTGTCTTTGGCTAGTTTGGCAGCTTGTTCTTCGCTCATGCCTTTTGATTTTCTTCTTTCAAAAATTTCACTTGCGATTTTGTCTGTGTATTCGTTATTTTCAGGGTTTATTATTCTTGCTTTGTCTAAATTTAAACCGAGTTCTTTTGCACGTGATTTTATAACAGCATCATCTCCCAAAATAATAAGCTTAACTATATCTTTTTTAAGTAATGCGTCAGAAGCTTTTAAGATTCTATCATCGTTGCTCTCAGGTAAAACGATTGTTTTATTTGCTAGTTTTGCACGATTTGTTAGGATATTTTCAAAACTGTATGGAGTGATTATCTCTTGTTTTGCATTAATAATTTCGTCTATATCGTCTGATATTATAAGTTTTGAGTTTGGCACTAAGCTTTTTAGTGCTTCTTTGTTGTTGCATGAATAAACAGGTGTGTTTAGATTTTTTGCAATTTTGAGATTTAGCTCAAAGCGTCCAACCACGCCAAATCCTTCGCAACCTACAACTATAACAAAGTCGTTTTCATTTTTAACGGCTTCAAATTTATTAATAATGTCAATGAAAAATTCTTTTTCTCGACCACTTTGAAGCAACTCTTGCTCTTTTTCGCCAATTTTTATCTCAAAAACGGCAACTTTACTAAATTTTTTGCTTAAATGCTCTTGTACTTTTACAAGATTTTCAGCACAATTTAGATATAAAGATCTCATAAATTCTCCTTTCTGGGATTATTTTGGCAATTTTATCATAAAAAATATTAAAATTACAGGTGCATTTATGAAATTTAAAAATAAAATTAAAATTTTAAGCATTTTTTTACTTTTGGCTGGATGTACTCCGAGCGTTGATCCTAAAATAGACATGAGACCACCAGTTTATGTAGAGCAATTACCAGCAAAAGAGACAAATGTTGGCGTAGCAAACACTGGTAGTTTGTATGGCAAGGGTAAAGATCCACTTTTTTCAGATAGAAAAGCCATGAATGTAAATGATATCGTGACTATAGTTATTTCAGAAAATGCATCTCAAAGCTCAAGTGGATCTAAAAATACAAATAGAGATAGCACCATCTCACTTGGTGGTGGGGCATTTGTCGGAGAAGATAGGATGAGCAAGATTGCTAGTGAGCTAAATAAAGTAAGCAATATTGGCTTTAAAGCAGGTGGCAAAAATGCATTTACTGGCTCTGGCACCACAAATAGAAGCGAGAGATTTACTACGACAATATCGGCTAGAATTATAAAAATTTTAAACAATGGTAATTATTTTATCGAAGGCAATAGGGAGCTTTTAATAAATGGCGAAAAGCAAATTATTCAAGTTACTGGTGTTATTCGTCCGCATGATATTTCTCAAAAAAATGAGATTGATTCACGCTATATTGCCGATGCAAAAATTTTATATAAAACTGAAGGCGAAGTTGATAAGGCGACTAAAAAGCCGTGGGGGACAAGAATACTTGAAACAATTTGGCCGTTTTAGTTAGAAATTTGTTACAAATTGTTATTTATTTAATTTGATAATTATAATTTTGTATATAAAACATTGAATTTTCAACATTATAAGCTATAATACATGAAAATTTTCAAAGGGTTAGTATGAGAGAATTGAATGGCTCACAGATGGTTAGTGAGGCTTTGAGAGCTGAGGGTGTTGAGATAGTTTTTGGCTATCCTGGTGGTGCGGCTTTGAATATATTTGATGAGACTTATAAACAAACTTATTTTAAACATGTGCTAGTTAGACATGAACAAGCAGCACTTCATGCGGCTGATGGATATGCCAGAGCTTCTGGAAAAGTGGGCGTGGCATTTGTAACGTCTGGTCCAGGTTTTACAAATGCTGTTACTGGACTAGCTACGGCGTATTCTGATAGTATTCCTTTGGTGCTTATAAGCGGACAAGTTGCTTCGTCTTTAATCGGAACTGATGCATTTCAAGAGATAGATGCGGTTGGAATTTCTCGCCCATGTGTTAAGCATAACTATTTAGTTACCAAAATAGCAGATTTGCCAAGAATTTTAAAAGAGGCGTTTTATATAGCAAAGACAGGCAGACCAGGACCTGTGCATATAGATATAGCAAAGGATGTTACAGCGGCAATTGGCAATTTTGAATATCCAAGTGAAATAAATATGCCAACATACAAGCCAACATACAAGGGCAATTCAAAACAGATAAAAAAGGCTGCAGATGCGATAAATGAAGCTATAAGACCATTGCTGTATATTGGGGGTGGGGCGATAGCATCTGGTGCAGCACAGGCAATAAGAGAATTTGCTAAACAAACAAACATACCAGCAGTACAGACACTAATGGCACTTGGCACACTAGAGCATGATGATGTGTTAAATTTAGGCATGGCTGGTATGCACGGTAGCTATACGGCAAACATAGCCTTAAGTGAAGCTGATTTGCTTATAGCACTTGGAGCCAGATTTGACGATAGAATAACTGGTAAATTAGACGAGTTTGCAAAACATGCAAAGATTATCCATGTAGATATCGATCCAAGTTCTATCTCAAAGATAGTAAATGCTCACTATCCAATAGTTGGGGATTTAAAATGTGTTTTAGAAGAGATGATGCCAAAGGTTAAAACTGATTTGCAAAAGTTAAAGCCATGGCATGAAACATTAGCAAGATATACCGAGCTTTATCCTCTAAAATATAATGACACAAATGAGCCTATAAAACCACAATGGGTAATACAACAAACCGCTAAAATCGTGGGCAATGATGCTATCATTACGACAGATGTTGGACAGCATCAGATGTGGGCGGCACAATTTTATCCGTTTAGTTATCCAAGACAGTTTATAACAAGTGGCGGTCAAGGAACAATGGGATTTGGGCTGCCTTCTGCGATAGGTGCGAAATTTGCATATCCAAATAAGTGCGTTGTAAATTTCACAGGTGATGGTTCGATACTTATGAATATACAAGAGCTAATGACGGCTGTTGTAGAAAACAAAGCTGTTATAAACATTATACTAAATAACAATTTCTTAGGAATGGTTCGCCAGTGGCAGACAAAATTTTATGAAGAGAGATACTCAAATACAGATTTAAGCATACAGCCTGATTTTGTCAAACTAGTTGAAAGTTTTGGCGGAGTCGGATATAGAGTAAGCACTAAGGGTGAGTTTGAAAAAGCACTTAAAGACGCCATGAATGCAAATAAAGTGGCGATGATAGATGTCGTCGTTGATAGGTTTGAGAATGTAATGCCTATGGTTCCAGCTGGTGCGGCTATATATAATATGATGTTGGAGTAAGAGCAAAATGAGACGAGTAATATCAGTAGTGGTAATAAATGAAGATGGTGTTTTGTCTAGGATTTCTGGATTGTTTTCGGGGCGTGGTTACAACATAGACAGTCTAACCGTCGCACCAATTCCAGAAAGTCCATATTCTCGCGTTAGTATAGTCACTAATGGTGATGAGAGAGTATTTGAGCAAATAGTAAAGCAGCTACATAAATTAATACCAACATATAAAGTTATAGAGAGTGGGGAATTTATAGAAAAAGAGATGCTTTTAGTCAAAATTCCACTTGGAGAAAATTTAGCAAATTTTGAAGCAATGTTGCGAAGTTATAATGGTATAATTGCAAACGTAACTGAAAACTATGTCGTAGCAATGATAGCTGATGATGCTAAACGAATAGATTGTTTTTTAAAAATCGTAAAAAAATTTAATCCGATAGACTTAGTAAGAAGTGGTTCGGTACTAATGGATATACAATGATGAAGTTAAGTCAAATAGTAAATAAAATAGATGCAAAATTTATAGGAGATGATGTTGAAATTTTGGCATTAAATTCCTTGCAAAATGCAAAGTTGGGCGAGTTAAGCTACTGCGATAGTCAAAAAAATGCTAAATTTTTAAGCCAGTGTGGTGCGAGTGCTGTGCTGATAAAGCACGATATGTTGGATTTGGTACCAAGTGGAGTTATTGCTGTAGTGTGTGATAATCCGCATCTTGCTTTTGCAATTCTTAGCAAGGATTACGCTAAAGAACTTTTTGTCAGTCAAAAGGCACAAAAAATACCAATAAGCGTTGAGGTAATGCCAAATGTTTATATCGGTCAGGGCGTTGAAATAGGCGAAGATACGATACTAATGAGTGGTGTATTTTTGGGCGATAACGTAAAAGTAGGGGCTAATTGTATATTGCACCCAAACGTTGTAATTTATAATGATTGCATTATAGGTGACAATTGTCATCTAAATGCAAATTGCGTTATCGGCTCAGATGGTTTTGGTTTTGCTCATACTAAGAGTGGCGAACATGTCAAAATTTATCATAATGGCAATGTTGTTATAGAAGATGATGTTGAGATAGGAGCTTGCACTACTATTGATAGAGGTGTGTTTGAAAGCACGATTATAAAACGTGGCACAAAGATAGACAATCTAGTGCAAATCGGACATAACTGCGATATAGGTGAAAATTCACTGCTTGTTTCTCAAACTGGCTTGGCTGGTTCGACAACTCTTGGACGAAATGTTGTAATGGGCGGACAAAGTGGTTCGGCTGGACATGTTAATATAGGAGACTTTGCTCAAGTTGCAGCTAGAGGTGGCGTAAGCAAAGACTTAAAAGGTGGCAAGAAGTATGCAGGTGCGTATCCGATAATGGAACTTGATGCATTTTTTAAATTGCAAGCTAAAATTTTAAGGCTAGTCAAAAAGTCGTAAAATTTATTTTATTGTGGGCATATCTTGCCCTTCAAAAGAAAGAAAGCTTTAAGTTATAAAATCATTAATAAAAATAAATATATAATTTACTCCCAAATTTCTAAAAAGAAATTTCTTTAAATTATTAAGTATTTTTTGCTTTACTAAGCTTATAGCTATAAATATAAGCCTTGATTAAAAACTGTAAATATAGCTTAAATTTGCAATATTTCAGAAAAAACTATAAATAAAATATCAAAATTGTAATGACTTAAGAGCGCGAGAAAATATCTAACTTTAATGAAGCAATAAAGATAAATAAACAAGGCATATACGTAGCTTGTAGTTAGCATAAAGTGCTACAAGATAAATTTAATGATAAAATCACACAAATGATATAAAAATTTCCAAGCATAGACTAAGCAAAATTCTTGTGTTTGCACTCTCTTTGATAAAGATATAAAAGAGTGTGTTTTGCTTACAGTTAAGAACAAAATGAAGTAGGGTTTAGATTTAATAACGAAAAATATCTATTAAATACCACTTAAATTAATAAAAGAAAATTTACTTAAATTTTTGTTGGGTTTTTATTTATATGGTTGGTATATGTAAAATTTTGTATATTTAAATGCACCGATTTTATGCGATAAGACTTTATAAAAGTCAATTGTAAAACAATAATATATAAGGCTAAAATTTACAAATTTATCAATAAAAATAAAATACAACAAAATTTAAAATTAAAGCAAATAAAAAGCTTTATTGTAGAGTGTTTAGCATAAAAATTTATGATTATGCCGATGCTTTTGCAAAGCAATGAGTATGGCAAAGTTAAAATTTTACCAAAATTAATAAGAGATCTTATAAGGTAGTAAGTTAAAATTCCTATTAAACTAGATTTGGCTAACGTATTTTGATGTATTAAATTTATGCAAAACTACAAAGCGTATTTTTTTGCACTTTGTAGTTTTTTTATCTCATTTTGGATTTGTGCTTGTTTTTTGTTAAGTAGTTCGATGGCATGAGAGATTAGCGACGCTGCTTCTTGCTTTTCTTCTAAATTTTTAAAACTATTTTCATCAAAATTCTCAACTAGATCCAATAATAGTTCTGTATCGTCATTAACATAGGCTATTTTAAAGCTCTTTAGCCAATCACTCATTTTCAGTAACCTCTCTCCAAGCTTCATTTAACTGCTTGACTACATTTGTTACTTCGTTAAGTTTTGATATGTCATTATTGATATTTGCTAGTGCAAGAAGCTGTATCTGTCTAGTGTATAGCCCACTTAGATAGTGAGCTACTTCACCTTGTGAGTAATCAAGCGAGTTTAAAAGCTCAACAAAAATAGCATTTGCTCTATTTATATAATATACTTTTTGTTCAAAATCACCACTCTCAATTGCTTTTTTGGTTCTAAAAATAAAACGTAAAATTCCATCATAAAGCATTTGTATTAGTTTAGTTGGAGACTCTATGCCTCCAACACTTGATTGCGTATATGCTGCGTATGCTAAGCTATTTGTTGCCATTTTTACCTCTTATTTATTTTTATTGCCTATTTCATACTCTATCATTGTTTTTAAAGCAGAAAATTGTTTTTCCATTTTTGTGATAACTTGAGAGTATAAAATCCATCTTTCTCTCATTGTTTCATATTTTTGATTTAGCGATGTCTCGATACGCTCTTTTTCGTCGTTTAATTTCTTGTCTTCTTCATTTAATCTATTTTCATATAGCGTCAAACTTCCTTTTTTATCCGGAGTATCAATCACCAAATCACTTGCAAAATTGTTAAGATTTGCAAAAATTCCACTATTTTTGTTTTCGGTTGGCATTAATGATATTTGCTCTAGTCCAAATTTAGACAATACACTATCCTTGCCTTTTATCTCTACTTCTGTTCCGTCTGTTGTTTTAAGAACTAGAGTTTGTTCATCTTTGCTTAGACTAGCAAAAACGCCTGGTATGTTTGCATTATTTATCGCCCTTAATAGTGCCATTGCATTTTCTTTTGCTGTAGCGTTTGCATCTGTTTTTTCAAGGGTTACGCTTATGCCGTTAATGTTTAAATCTCCCTTTACAAACTCAAGTGATCCAGTGGTTACTTGTTTGCCAGTATAGGTTAATACATCGTATGTTGTTGAGCCCATAAAAAAATCTTTAACATCATCAGCATCCGCATTTAATTTGGCACTTAATGTGCTAGCATCAAAGCTAATTTGCCCATCTTCGCCCATGCTTATGCCATATTGATCTATGCTTCGTCCTAGTTTGTCTTGGCTTGTTAGTAGTTGGTTTAGTTTGGTTCTTATCGTGGTTATTTCACTAACTCCTTGAAATGCACCACTATCGCCACTTTTTTCGTCAAAACTTGTAGAGATATTTAGATTTGTTAAAAGCGTATTGTAAGATGCAACCATTGACTCTAGATTTTTTACTATGTCATTAGTATCTTGAACTATTCCAAAGCTAGATTTGCCAGTCTCTTTAAGAGTAACCGTGATACCTGGACGCAAGTCATCTATGGTGTTTTTATCTCTTGTGATCTCAAGCCCATTGTATGTAAATTTTGCATCACTTGCTGTGGTAAGTCTATTTTTTTCTAAATTTGTTATGGTTTTTTTTGTGCCATCTTCGTTAAGTACCTGTTTGCCATCTTCATCTAATAAGTCTGTAGTGCCATCATCCCAGCCAAGCTTAGCTAAAACACCGCTAGTATCATCACTAAAGGTTATTTTTTGGCTTTCGCCTGTGCTTCTGGACTGAAATATAAGCTGGTATGGTTTGTCTCCCCCAACATTAATAATACGTGCTTGGACATCCCCACCTGCTACTTCATTTATTTTATCTGAAAGGTCTTGTAGTGTTGTTGATTCTTGCACGTTTATTTCATAGCTAACGCCACGTATGCCTATTTTAAAACTACCAGCCTGAGTAGCACCTATGATATCTGATTGTGATTTAAATTTTTCACTTTGAAAGCTATCTCTTTGTGCCAGTTGCTTTATATCTAGATTTAAATCTTGCAAGCTTACACCAGATGCAGCTGTAACAGTTGCGCTCTCGCCTACAGAATTTACCTTTCTTTTTTGATAAAGTGCTTCGTTGTTTAATGCACTAAATGATTTATTGACATTTGTTATTAGTGTTTTTAATGCCGCCAAATCATCAACCCGCATTGTATTTTTTTCAACCCTTTTTGTAATTGGATCAACTTGTGCTGCTTTGTCGGCTGCTTTTAATTTTTCTATTAATTCATCGTTTAGATTAACGCTGCCACTGCTACCAAGCCCCATAATTCCTTTTGGGCTTGATGTTGTGCTACTTATTGCATCTGCCATTTTAACTCTCCTTGTCAAAAAGTAAGCCAATACTCTCTTTGAAGTATTTTGCTATTCTTAGTGCTTCTTTACTAGGTAATTCGCGTATAATATCTCCAGTATCTGCTTCGCGAACCTGCACCACCATTGTGCTTTCTGCTTTGTTATAGTTAAATCTAATATTTGTTTTTAATTGCTCCATTTGAAAATTTAACTCGCTTGTAGCTTGTTCTAGCTTTTGAGCTAATTCTGATGATGACATCTGTAAATCATCATTTTTTTCAACTACATTTTCTTGTATGTTGCTTTTTTCTATCTCTCTTGTTCCTGTTGCATTAGAGACCATGTTTATACTCATGTCCAGTTGTTGCGATGCCGCTTTGAAAATCTCCATTTTCGCTCCTTGAAAAACTTTAATATTTGCACATACTATCGGCATAATTTTAATAAACTTTAGCCTATTTTATAAAATTTTTGCTAATATTTCACAAATAAAAAAAGGAAAAACATGAAAATTTCTATTGAGTGCGAGTGTGTATTGCTTAAAAACACTCTTTTATTGTTTTGCAAAGAGTATTTAAGCAAGAGTGCAGATTGTGATTTTATAATAAGCGATAAAAAAATATCAACAAAAAAACCTTTATTTTTAATTGCAGATAGCGATTCGCATATGTCTATTCCATTTAGCAAAAGGACTTTGTTTGAAAATTTAAATGAATTTTATTCTGCTATACAGGTTTCGCAAGGCAAAGTAAGACGTGAAATTTCAAGTGGTTTTGAGACTAGACTTGACGAAATTCTAAATAGATTTAGATTTGAAATTTTGTCTTTAGTTAAAGAGTATAAATGAAACTATATACCCAAATCTCAAGTGGAAAATTTAAAGGCAAGAAGCTACAACTTCCTAGCTTAAACACAACAAGAAGCACTAAAAGCTTAGTAAAATCATCGTTTTTTGATACTGTTAGATATGAACTTAGCAATAGTGTATTTATAGAAGGTTTTGGCGGTAGTGGGGTTATGGCGTGCGAGGCACTCAGTAATGGAGCTTTAAAATCATATGCGATAGAAAAAGATAAAAATGCCTACAAGCTTACACAAAGCAATTTAAAAAGCATAGATGAGAATTTATTAAATGCTATTTTTGGAGATAGTTTTGAAATTTTGCCTGATTTGATTGCTAGTCAAAATTGCGTTATTTTGTATCTAGATCCGCCGTTTGATTTTAGAGATGGATTTGATATGATTTATCAAAAATTAATTGATTTGATTAAAAAAATAGATAGAAAAAAAATAAAAATGATTGTGTTTGAGCATTCGTCTAAATTTTGCTTTGACGAAAATTTAGACGGTTATGTTAAAATAAAATCTAAAAAATTTGGAGCAACAACACTTACTTATTTTGCATAAACATGGAACGATATTTGCTTATATACTTGCAAATTCAGGAGTGTTTATGAGAAAATTTCTAGCATCTTTTTTATTTTTATTTTTGGGTGCAAATGCAACACAGATAAAAGATATTGCATCTGTAATTGGAGTCCGTGAAAATCAGCTTATTGGATACGGATTGGTTGTTGGTTTAAATGGCACTGGAGATGGCTCTACTTCAGAATTTACAATACAATCATTGTCTAATATGTTAGCAACTGTAAATGTAAAAATCGATCCAAATGATATTAAATCAAAAAATACAGCAGCGGTTATTGTTACGGCGACATTGCCACCATTTGCTAGACATGGTGATAAACTTGATGTTACGATATCATCAATTGGTGATGCTAAAAGTTTGCAAGGTGGAACTTTACTTATGACACCATTAAAAGGCGTAGATGGTGATATATATGCACTAGCGCAAGGCTCGTTAAGCATAGGCGGCAAAAGCACTGGTAGAGGTGGGGACAAGCACGTAACGGCTGGCTCTATATTGCAGGGGGCGTTAGTTGAAAAAGAGATCGCTTATGATATATACAATCAGCCTAATTTTACTTTGAGTTTGAAAAATTCTAGTTTTAAAACAGCAATGGACATACAAAATACTATAAATTCAAATTTAGGCTTAGAAATGGCAACCGCAATTGATCCAAGAACTATTGTTATTGCTCGTCCAGAAGAGACGAATTTAATTGATATAATAGGACGCGTTTTAGAGCTTGATATAGATTATAAGGCTGATGATAAAGTAGTCATTGATGAAAGGACTGGAACTATAGTAAGTGGCATAAATGTGAGCGTTGATCCGGTCGTATTGTCTCATGGAAATATCACGATAAAAATAGAGCCATATTCATTAAACGATGCAAGTGAAGTGGATATGGATTTAGAAGATGGTTCGGCGATTTCGGCTAGACCAAATATGTTACGCATACAAAACGACAAAACAACGCTTGCAAGTTTAACTAGGGCCTTAAACAAGCTTGGTGCAAGTCCAAGCGATATAATAGCTATTATTCAAAATTTAAAACGTGTTGGAGCAATACACGTAGATGTGGAGATAATATGAAAATAGATACCTCTATGGCACTTAGTGCTTATAATTACAATACTTTAAATAAAATAAATATGCAAAATACAGATGATGTAAAAATAGATAAAGCCTTAAAAAAACAAGATGAACTTTTAAGGGAACAAACCGACGCATTTGAAGCGTTTTTAATAAAGCAAGTGCTTGATATATCGCTAAAAGATGACGAAAAAGCACAGCTTTTTCCAAAGGCGGCTGGATCTGATATATATAAATCAATGTATAATGATACTATGAGTCAAGCACTAAGTGGTGGGCTTGGATTTAGTGAACTTTTATATAATTTTTTAAAAGAAAGGTCTTAAGGAATTTGATTTCTTGCCGATTTGGTATGTGAAATACAACAAAGAGGTGCGAAATGATAAGTAGCGTAAATATAAGTTCTGGGTTAAATCCTAGTTTAAGTAATAAAAATTTAGTAAAAAAAGAACCTATCGCACAACAAAGCGAAATGGTAAAAAATGATAAGATAAGCGAAATAGCTAAGCAAATAAATGAAGGTAGCTATGAGCTTGATATGAAAAAAACGGCAAGGGCTATACTTGATACCCTTGTATAAAAGGGAATAAGATGCTAAAAAAATATTTAGACGAAGCTGTGTTTATATTGGATGAGTTAATAATAACAACAAAGGACGATATAGCCAACATAAAAGAAGCTAGGCATTCAAAAGTCGATGAAAGTGTGGCTAAAAAAACTAAACTTATTAAAGAATTTGAAATAGCAAAGAAAAATTTAGATACAGAGTTGGTAAGGATTTCAAAAAATACTTCAGATGTTGCTTCTAGTTTAGATGATGAGATTAAAACGAAATTGGTTATCATGAGAGAGAGATTAGAAAATTTAAATACAGTAAATAAAGAGTATGCAAGGCATGTTGTTTTGGTAAAAGAATTTTTTGATAGCTTAACAAAAAAGATGTTTAATATACAAACAGACTCATACTCAAGCGATGGCTCTGGCGATACATTTTATAAGGCGAAGGTTTAATAATGGCTAATATTTTTATGTCTTTAAACACTGGCGTTTCAGGTCTAAATGCCGCTCAGGTGCAAATTTCAACAACTGGAAACAACATAACAAATGCCGATTCTACATACTACACTAGACAACGAGTAGTGCAGTCGGCTGCAATGTCCATGTATAATGTCCAAGGCGGTGTAGGCACTGGAACACAGGTAGAAACAACTGTAAGAATACATGATGAGTTTGCGTATTCAAGATTAAAAACTGCTTCAGCAAATATGGAAAATACAAGCTATAAAAAGAGAATTTTGCAAGAATTGGCGCAAAATTTTCCAGATTTAAAAGATGTTGGCATAGGCAGAGATATGACTAATTACTTTAACGCGTGGAATAATTTTGCTTCAAATCCAGACGAATCGGCACAAAAGTTAAATCTTATAAATGCGGCTACGACATTTACAGCTGGTATAAATCGCACAGCAAATAAACTAGACGATTTGCAAACTGAAGTCGATAAAATGATGAGAATAAACATCGAAGAAGTAAATAAAATAGGTCAGCAAATTGCAAATTTAAATAAAGAGATTAGGCGTGTTGAATCAGGTGCTGACTCAGGCATAAAAGTCAATGCAAATGATTTGCGTGATAAGCGTGATGAGTTAGAATTAGCACTTGCAAAGCTTGTAAATATCGATACGTTTAAAAGCCAGTTAGCAAGTAATACTAGAATCGATAGTGGTATCACAGATGAGGGTAGGTGGTATAATTTAAATGTTGGTGGAGTGAGCTTGGTTGATGGTGTTAGTTTTCATCCTTTAGTTATGCAAAATAGTGAAACAAATGGAAATTTCACTGGCGTTTATTATGAGATGCAAGATGGCAGATTAATCGATATGTCTGAACGTATCTATAGTGGTAAAATCGGTGCTCAGTTAGATTTAAGAGGGCGTCATTATGATACAAATTTGCAAAAATTTACAGATGGAACCATACAGAGATATATAGACAATATGGATATTTTGGCAAAAACTGTTATCAATAATACAAACAATATATACGCTGAGTCTGCCATGGAGATATCAAATACACAAGATTTTAGTTACTTGGATAATCATATAACACTAATGAATTATTCAAAAGAGATACAACATGGTAGCTTTGAAGCGATAGTTTATGACAATCAAGGTAGAGAAGTAGCTAGAAAAACAATACACATAAATGGCACAACTAGTATGAATGACACAGAGTATGGAAATTCAATCGTTGATGATTTTAACTCAAACACCGATGACAATAACGACAACAATATGTTAAATGATGTTAATGACTACTTCACAGCCTCTTATCACTATGACAAGCTTACAAATAAAGGCACATTTGCAATAATTCCAAACCAAGCCAAGGGTCAATACAGTATAGCGTTTGTAGATAAGGGTACAAATTTTCCGGGCGTTATGGGGTTAAATGCATTTTTTACAGGAACTGACGCAAGAAGCATGGCTGTAAATAATGACTTTTTATATGATCATACTAGACTTCGTGGATACTCGACACCAGTCATTGGAAATAACGCTGTAGCAAACAAAATGGTTCAGTTACAATACGATGAGTTGAAATTTTACTCAAATGGCATACCACAGGATAGAGATGATACCATTGAAGGTTATTATAGGTTTTTAACCACTGATATTGCAAGTGACACAGAAGCAAATAATAATTTTAACTCAACAAATGAGTCTTTATACAAAACAGCACAGCAGGAATTTCAATCAATAAGTGGTGTTGATACGAATGAAGAGCTTTCAAATCTCATAAGATTTCAGGCAAGTTATGGTGCGGCGGCTAAAATAATTACAACCGTTAATGATATGTTAGATACACTTTTATCATTAAAACAATGAGTTTAAAATCGCTTTTAAATGCTCACGTGCTTGATAAAAATACTATAAATGGATTGTTTTCATATGCTGATCCGCTCCAAATAGCACGTGAGATAGATGATGATTTAGCTAGAATGGTTTGTGCCTTATTTGCATATGGCAACGCAAGACAAATCGTAAAATTTTTAAAAACACTTGATTTCTCGCTTATTAATTCAAGTGAAGAAAATATAACAAAATCATTAAAAGGCTATAAATATCGTTTTCAAAATGAAACAGATATAAAAAATATATTTATTACATTAAGACGCTTTAAGCTTGAGTATAGTATAGAAGAACTTATTTTAAAAGGGCTTGAAAAAGGTGGCATAGAGCATGGCATAAATGAGATTATTTCTAAAATTTTAAGCCTAAATAATTATATGTCAAGTGGATATGAGTTTTTCTTTGGACGCGGATTTGATGAGTTTGCGACCTCGCCATATAAGCGTTACAATATGTATTTTAGGTGGATGGTTAGAGATACTGACATAGACCTAGGGGTATTTAAAAAAATCGATAAAAGTCGGCTTTTAATGCCACTTGATGTTCATACTCATAGAGTTTCATTAAAACTTGGGCTTATAAAACGAAAGAGTTACGATTTTAAGGCAGTTATGGAGCTAACAAATAAGCTTCGCTCGTTTGATCCGCTCGATCCTATCAAATACGACTTTGCACTTTATAGAATAGGGCAGAGTAAAGAGCTTGAGTTTATGACAAGATAGGCTGGAGTGGGATTAGCCACCTCCAACAAACTCAACTATCTCGTATTTGTTAAATTCTGATATTTTAGTTTCATTCCATTTTAAGCGTGGTAGAATTTCACCATCGGCCTCAATGGCTATTTTATCGGTATTGTATCCTTGCAATTGTAAATATTTGCTGATACTAATATCATCTTGTAAATTTATCTGTTTAGAATTAATTGTTATTTGTATCATTTTTATACTCTTTTACAAAGTTGGCTATCCTTTCGATGCCTTTTTTGATGCTGTTTATATCAGTTGCAAAACTAAGTCTAAAATAGCCATCCATGCCAAAGCCAATCCCTGGCACACAAGCTACATTTGCTTTTTCAAGAAGTTGTGAACAAAATTTCATCGAATCAGGCTCTACGTCTTTGCAATTTACAAATAGATAAAATGCACCGCTAGGCTTTGCTACGCTTAGTCCTTTTATGGCGTTTATCATATCTACAGCAAGATCTCGTCGCTTTAAATATTCGCCCTTCATATGCTTTATATCAGCATCACTTTCGCCCATTAAACTTACAATCGCACCAGCTTGTGTAAGGCTTGATATATTGCTTGTGCTTTGGCTTTGTAGTTTTTTTACGGCTGAGTTTAGCTCGTCAATTGCACTAGCCATATAGCCAAATCTCCAGCCTGGCATCGCACCACATTTACTTAATCCGTTAATTGTAACAGTTCGTTTAAACAAATCATCGCTAACTGACGCAACAGATACGAACTCGCCATCAAATGTTAATTTTTCATACATCTCGTCGCTTAATACAACTATATCTGTGCCTTTTAGCACTTCGCCAAATGCCAAAATTTCATCACGTGTATAAATTGCACCGCTAGGATTATTTGGGTGATTTAGGCATAATGCCTTTGTTTTTGGCGTTATGGCGGCTTTTAGTTGCTGTGCTGTTATCTTAAATCCAGCTTTATCATCTGCTTCTATAAATACAGGCACACCACCACTAAATTTTACCATCTCAGGATAACTTACCCAATACGGACTTGGTATTATAACCTCATCGCCATCGTCTATTAGTGCTTGAAATAGGTTAAATAGTGAGTGTTTTGCACCAACATTTGTCACGATTTGACTTGGCTTGTATTCTAAATTATTATCATGCTTTAATTTATAAGCAATAGCTTGTAAGACCTCTTTTGTGCCAGGCACTGGAGTGTATTTGCTGCAACCTTTATCAAGTGCAGTTTTTACGGCATTTTTAATTACCTCTGGTGTATCAAAATCTGGCTCACCAGCAGAAAAGCTAAGCACATCTATGCCTTTTGCTTTTAATTCTGCTGCTTTTGTGCTGATTGCTATGGTTAAGCTCTCGCTTAAACTACTTATTCTTTTGGCTAGTTTCATTTTGCTACCTCTTATGTTTGATGTAAGATTACATAAAATTTTTAGTATAATAATACGTAAAATTTTACAAAATTGTTTTAGTTTATTGTTTTTAAATAACCATTGTCGTTTAAAAACAGATAAAGCTCACCTAAAATTTGCTTCTTTTGTGTATCATTTATCAATGTTGAAGCCAAAAGCCTCTCATTTAGTGTGTCTTGTATTTCGCCTATATCGTAATCCATGTCCTCCATGATATCAAGTATGCTTTGACTTTCTATTAAATTTTTTATTTCAAAGCCATCTTCTTTTAAAAATATTGTAGCTTCTGTTGGATGAGTAAATAGATTATGGCTCATTCCAAGCACCTCTTGATAAGCACCTACAAGGAAAAAGCCTAAAAAATAATCCTCTTTTTCAACATCAACATCGTGTAAAAATAACTGATTGCCGTCTTCATTATAGCTGATTTCTCCGTCACTATCGCAGGTGATATCCCAAATGCAAGCTGGCAAAGTAGGGCGGATATCAAGTCTATCAAGTGGCATGATAGGGAAATTTTGCTTAAGCCCCCAAAAATCAGGTAGTGATTGAAACATTGAGAAATTTACCAAATATCTCTCTTTTATCTCTTCTTGTATTCGCACCAAATCAGCTGTGCTATTTTTATTTCCTAGCATTATGATTGCTTTTTTGCTGATAAGTTGAACCAATACTTCGGCATTTGAGCGATCTTGCAAATCCACATATCCTAAGTCAAATAGCGTCAAAACACTCTCCATATGATGAATGCTATCATGTAGATACTCAAGTGCATTTGATGGGCGTATGGAATTATACAAATCATATAATTCTGTAATTAGTTGTGGATTTTTCTTTTTGAGATTTAATTTTTCTTCTGTATGGTCTTGACTAAATAGCTCAAGCACAGGTGCTACTAAAAGTGCGTGAGAAGCAGAGATAAAACGTCCGCTTTCAATAAATATATCTGGTTCAAATTCATTTTTTTGATTTGCGATATTTTTAAGTAGATAAACAACGTCGTTTGCGTATTCGTTTAGCGTGTAATTACGACTTGAGCTTTGCTTAAATTGCGAGTATTCTATCGCCAATCCACCACCTAAATTTATGGCTTTTAGGTTATTTGCACCCATTTTTCTAAGCTCAGCATAGATGTTTCCTGCTTCTGTTAGAGCTTTTTTTAGTGGGTGGATTTCAGTGATTTGAGAACCAATGTGAAAATGTATCATACTAAATTGATCTAGTAAATTTGCTTTTTTTAGCATATTTACAGCCTCGATTAATTCAGTCGAAGTTAGTCCAAATTTTGAGTATATGCCACCACTTTTTGCCCATATGCCAGAGCCTGTAGAGTGCAATCTTATGCGAAGTCCGATGTTTGGCTTTGGTGCAAATCTCTCTTTTGCAGTTGCGATAATGGCTTCAAGCTCGTTTAAGCCTTCAATTGTTAGCGTTATATTGTGTCCCATTTCAGCTGCGATAAACCCTATGCTTATAAGCTCTTTGTCCTTAAAACCATTAACTGTTATTGGTGCATTGTCGTTATTATATGCCATAGTTAGCAATAACTCGGCTTTCGAACCAGCTTCAAGTCCATAGTTGTAAGGCTTTCCTAGCTCAACCAAGTTTTTAACAAATCCTGGATATTGATTTACTTTTAGTGGATAAACAGCGTTAAAGCTTCCTTTGTAATCAAATTCCTTTTTTGCTTTTGCAAAACTTGCATAAATTTGCTCTATTTGCTTTTTAATAAGATGTGGAAAACGAAGCAAAAGCGGTCCTCGATATCCTTCGTCACGTATCTCTTTTACTATATCTAGTATTGCTGGTTTGCTTTTTTTATTTATGCAGACTTTGCCATTTTCTATTACAAAGTTGTTATCACCCCATATATTTAATCCATAATCATTCATTTTGCATCCTTTTTGATATATTTTATCGTTATTTTATAGTCCATTTCGTTATTAAAATTTGCTTCTTGATTTATGCTTTCTAGCTCTTTTAGTGATTTTTTGCTTAAAATTTCTATATGCTCTTTTTGATTTATATTTTCCCAAATTATACCGTATCCGCACAGGTGTCTAGCCAGTAAATTTTTATATTTTTTAAGTGCCTTTGGCTTTGTTTTATGGCAGAAATTTTGGCAAAATCCGCTATCTTGATGGCGTAAATTTACGGTATACATTAAATTAAGCCTTGATATGAAATTTGCGTGATTTCTTGTTTGATTTGCTTTAAATTAAATTTTTGCAAAGGATCAAAAAACAAGGCTTCGCAGGGCTTGATTTGTAAATTTTTTACAACAAAAAGGCAGTAGTTTTGTCTAAATTTTTCAGCCATTTCAAACTCCTTTTTGGTTAGTAAAAAGCCTCCTGAACTTTGTGAAATTCCCTTTACTTCAACGCAAAAAAATTCATCATCAAAATCCATTTTAAAATCAAATCCACAGCCAAATTCCCTGGTGTCCGTTAGCGTAAAATCTTTAAAATATTTTCTAAAATTTTGAATAAAATAATTCTCCGCCGCCCTGCCAGTCGCCACTCGTTTAATCGGCTCTGTTTGCACTTGCAAAAAGCTATCGATTTTTGATTTTAGCTCAAAATTTCGCACCAAAAAAGATGATATAAGAGCCGAAAAATCATTTAAATTTAGCCTTTGATATTCATCAAGAATCGCCCTGCAATACTCTCTCATCTCACGCTTATACCAGCCTTTTCGTGGATTTTGAAAAATTGGGTCAAACTCATCGCGGTAGTTTTTAATATTCATCGGTTTTGCATCAAGTGCGTATCCTAGCACATTAAAGGCCTCTGTAAAGCTTGAAAATCCAAGCTTTTTGTAACCGATTTCATTGAATTTTGATAAAAACAGACCGCACAAGATGAGTTTTTCACGATTTTTTAGCATTTTTATTTTTACCCTAAAATTTTCTCAACCTCACTTAAATTTATCGTTTTTTCATCTTTGTTTTGTAAATTTTTATAAAAAATTTCGCCATTTTTTCGTTCATTTTCGCCAACACAAAGGAAAATTTTAGCATTTGCTTTGTCTGCATCGTTTAGATGTTTTTGTAATTTCTTGGCTTTGTAGCTAATGTTTGTTTTAAAATTTTGTCTAAGTTTTGTTGCCAAAGAAAATACAAAATCAACATTTTCTTCATCCAAAGCACAGACATAAATGCCGTCTCTTTCGCACTCATTTTGACGTGAATCTAAAATTTCCATTATCCTATCCACACCCATTGCAAATCCAACACCATAACTAGCTCGTCCGCCCAAATACTCAACAAGCCTATCGTATCTGCCACCACCAGCCACAGCTGATTGAGAGCCAATCTCATCACTAACAAACTCAAATGCAGTTTTACAGTAATAATCAAGCCCTCGCACTAGCTTTGTATCTATCTCGTATGAAACACCACTTGCATTTAAAATTTCTTGTAGTTTATTAAAGTCATTTTTTGCTTCATCGCTTAGACTATCACTCATTATTGGTGCATTTTTATAAATTTCTTGACAGCTATCAACCTTGCAATCAAGCACACGAATAGGATTTAGCTCTTTGCGACGTTTGCAATCAGGGCAAATTTTATCATCGTGATCATTTAAGAAATTTATTAGCTTTTTGCGATATGAAGCCATACTAGAAGCGTCGCCAAGCGAGTTGATTTTAAGGGTGGTTTTTATGTTTAATTTGTTTAAAATTTCATTTAGCATAAGTATCACAGAGGCATCTTCTTTTACATCAGCTTCGCCAAAGCACTCAACTCCAAACTGATGAAACTCTCTTAAACGCCCTTTTTGCGGTCTTTCATAACGAAACATAGAGCCATGATAAAAGTATTTATACACCCCACCAGCCTTATCAAGCTTAGCTTCGATAAACGCCCTAACTACACCAGCTGTGCCTTCAGGACGCAAACACACGTCATTTTCGCCCTTATCGATAAATTGATACATCTCTTTGCCGACTATATCGCTACTTTCGCCAACGCTTCGTTTAAATAGCGTGGTTTGCTCTAAATGCGGAGTTTTTATAAGCGTATATCCGTAGTTTTTGGCTACATTTTGGGCTGTATTTATGATTTTTTCATATAATTCGCCTTTAGTGTGCATTATGTCCTTCATCCCACGTAGTGCATTTATCATTTTAACTCCTTTATAAACTCTAAAATTTCATCTGTGATTGTTTTGATGTCTTTTTGTGCTTGTATTATGATATGCGGTATGCTTAATGTGCTTACGAGTTTTAGCATATTTTCTTGCACATCTATTAAATACTCTATGCCACGTTTTTCTATCCTATCTGTCATGTTTCTTGTGTTTAGCCTGTTTTTTATCGTGTATTCATCGGCTCTAAATAGCACGATCGCGTTTGGTAAATTTTTGCCAAGCACGAAGTGATTTAGCTGAAGTAAGAAATTTACATCGATATTTTTATCATTACTCATTGCGTATGCTATGCCAGAGATAAAGCCACGATCGCAAAGGATTATTTTATCTTGATTTTGGCTTAAAAATTTTTGCGAATGCTCAGCTCTATCAGCCAAAAATAAAAACATCTCAGCATTTTTACTAAGATTATAATCGCCATTTAGTAAAATTTCGCGTATCTTTTTACCAAAATGCGTCGCTCCTGGTTCATGTGTTTTGACACAATTTGGCAAAATTTTGCTTATGATTTCAATTTGTGTGGATTTACCCACACCATCAATCCCCTCAAATAAAATATGCATCGATACGTTCTTTTAGGGTTGGTATTATGATGTTTGGCACAAGCTTACTAACATCTCCATTATGATTTAACACAGCTCTTACAATCGAGCTTGATATAAAAGCATTTTCTAAGCTTGGCATTAGATAAATCGTTTCAAAATCGCCCCAAAGAGTGGCATTTGCATAGCCGATTTGCAGTTCGTATTCAAAGTCACTTACCGCTCTAAGCCCACGAATACTTGTTCTAATGCCATGGCTTTTGGCAAATTCTATCAAGAGCCCAGAAAAACCAGCAACCTCAACATTTGGCAAATGTTTTGTGGCAATTTGTGCCATTTGTATGCGTGTTTCTAGTCCAAACATCGGCTTTTTAGTATCATTTTTTGCTACTGCTACTAGCACTTTTGAAAATAGTTTTGATGCTCTTTCTATGACGTCTAAGTGTCCATTTGTAATGGGATCAAAAGTCCCTGGATATATGCATGAGTTCATTAATAACCTTGGTTTTAAAATCAAACCGATATTTTATCTGTATTTTTATAAATTTTTGCAATGGTTTTTAAAATTACGATCCTTTTTATGTAAAAAACGCAAAAGGATCGCAATAAAGTATTAGTTAATAACTCCACATACCATTCTTGCTCCACCTCCACCAAGTGGTTTTGGATGGTCGTGATGGTTATCTCCACCAACGTGAATCATAAGAGAGTGTCCTTTAAGTTCATTTATATTTTTGATCTTTGGTGCTAGAACTGGATAGTTTGCAACGCCGTCATGATCAACATAAAGTGCTGGCAGATCGCCTTTATGTCCATTGTCATCCCAAGCAAATGAGTGCTTTTTGCTATCGCTTGGATCCCAGTGACCACCAGCCTTCATGCCAAGTCCTTTTTCTGTTTTACTACAATCAGGATTTGTATGTATGTGAAAGCCGTGTATTCCGCTATCTATGCCTTTTAGATTAGGAAAAAAGGCAACACCGTAGTTCGTGTTTATTGCAACTACTTCGCCGACATTTATGTTTTCTTTTTCATTTAGTTGTTGCATTGGTATAACGATATGTTCAACTGATTTTGGATCAAACTCATGATTTTCATGAGCAAACAAACACATGCACAACGCAACACTGGCTAATAATGTTTTTTTCATAACAATCCTTCTTAGTTAAGATAAATCACAAGTTTATCACAAACATATTAAATTTTAATTAAAATAATCGCTTCTCTCATACCGTGCTTAGTATTATTTTTATTTTTATAAAATATTACCTTATATCAAAACAAATTACATTTGAAATTAAAAATATAAATTAAGTTTAAATTTAAAATTTCTCCTAAACAAAAAGCTTTCTTACAAAGTGCTAAACGATATGCTGATAATTTTAAAAACTGCAAGTAAAACAACATTAAAGGGTTTAAATTCACTATTTTTAGAATTAGTTAATAAAAAAGAGAAGGTGCTTAATTAGTCACTTCCCCCAACGTTTGTAAATGTCATGTTTTATATTTAGTAAATCAAGCCATTTGCCAACTATAAAATCAATCATCTCATTTACGTTACTAGCTCCTGAGTAAAACCCCATAATAGGCGGTGCGATAGATACGCCAATTGCTGATAATTCGCTCATTTGTCTAAGCGATATTGGTGAAAATGGCATCTCTCTAACGCCTAAAATCAGCTTTTTTTGCTCTTTTAGTGCCACAGCACACATGCGTGTAATTAGCGTGTTTGATATAGAATTTGAAATCTTTGCTAGTGTGTTTATAGAGCAGGGTGCAACGATTGTCTTTTCTATGCCAAACGAACCAGAAGATATTGGTGCATCAAGCATAAAATTATCGTAAAAATTTATATTTTTAAATTTAGTAAAATCAACGCAAATATTACTTTCTTTTTTTAGTGTTAGTTTTGCAGCATCTGAGATAACGGCGTGGATTTCATGTTGTGTTTCGTCTAAAATTTCAAGCAGTCTAAGCCCCAAGATGCAACCACTAGCACCGCTTATACCGACAGCTATTTTCATCTTATTATAACCTTATTGTTTGATATTATGTTTGCTTTGTAGCTTTTTCTATCCTTGCTTCGAACCATTATCACATCGCCTAAATTACCATTTTGTAAGGCATAAACATCTATAATGACACTCACACCATCTTCGTTTATATTTGCCTGTATTTTATCTCCTTTTTTTATTAAAGATATTTCTGTAAAATTTTGAGTTAAAAGTGTTTGTCCTGATGCTATTTTTGATTTTGCCATAAGTTTTGATGCATTTAGTTTTTGGATTGAATTTTTATCAAATTTTTCAAACTCAATCCATGTTTTTTGATAGTCAAATGCACCAAGAATCTGTCCTTGGTTTAGGTTATTTAGGGCTTTAAGTATTGGCATTTTTGCCTTAAAGCTATATTTGAAATATAAATTTTTAGTGCTTAAATCAGGCAATTCAAACATAACTCTAAACACACCATTTGATGACAAATTTCCAGTTGTGATTAGTTTTTTGTAGCTATATGTATCAAAATTTTTCGGCAATGAAACTTGCGGCTCAATTGTAATCTTTTCAACCATTATGCCACTATATTCGTTTGATAATCTTTTTAAAAACTCAGCCTGAATTAAATCAAAAGTAGTGCAGTTTTTTACAAAAGCGACACTTGTGCCTGTTTTGTCATTAAATGTTTTAAAGTTTGAAGTTAGTATGTTTAATAGCTCTTTGGTTGAAATTTTAGCTGCTCTTTTGCCATTTAGATTAAGTATCTCGTTATCAACACCATCAAAGCCAAATGTATGCAAGGTTATGCTATCTTGATTAACACAATACATAGGATATATGCTTGTAGTGGGAAGAGCTAATAAAATTAATGGAAAAAACAGTGTAAGAAAAATGGAGCGGGAAACGAGATTCGAACTCGCGACCCTAACCTTGGCAAGGTTATGCTCTACCCCTGAGCTATTCCCGCAATGAAATTGAAGTCGGCATTCTAGCAAAACTTTTTTCATTTGTCAAGAAATCCTATAAATTTTTATAATTTCGCCAGATTTTATGTCTGAAATTTCACATTCAGTTAATAAAATAGCGTTTGATTTCATAAGTGGCGTAATCATGCCTGAGCCGTAGTTGTTTTCATTATAAATATAAAATTTGCCATCTTTATAATTTCCTAAAACCACATTTTGTCTGCCTGATTTTACCTTTATGTCATTTTGTAATATTGCTTGAAATTTTTCATGTTCTTTGTTGTTTAAAAATGGTAAAACAACAAAAAAAGTCATTAAAAATGCCGCCATTGGGTTACCAGGCAAGATAAAAACAATTTTTTTATCTTTCACATATGCTTTTGTTGGTGCACCAGGACGTATTTTGATATGATCGAAAATTTCACTATACCCAAGAGCAAGAAGAGCCTTTTTCATATAGTCTGCTTCGCCCTTACTTGCTCCACCAGAACATATAATAACGTCGTAATTTTGTGCGTTTGATATTGATTTTATGGTTTGATTTAGATCATCTTTAATAATTCCAAGATACGAACTTTTGTAATTTTGGCTTAAAAGCAGGGCGGCTATACCTCCAGAATTTGCATTATATATCTTATCATCATTTGCGTAATTCCACGGCTCACGCACTTCGTCTCCACTAGAAAAAATTGCAATTTTTGGGCGTGATTTAACGTTTATGTGGGTTATTCCTTGAGCATTTAGCATCATAATGTGTGCTGGGGTTAGGGTAGTGTGCTTGGCTATTAAAATATCATTTATTTTTACTTCTTCGCCTTTTAATCTATGTGCGTCACCCTTTTTAAATGCTTTTATCGGATAAATTTTGCCATTTTTAATCTCAGAATCTTCAAGACGTAGCACAGTATCTGCACCAAGCGGAAATTTAGCCCCTGTCATTATTTTTACACATTCGTTTTCTTTTATGCTTAGCTGCGTCTTATCCCCTGCAAAGCTTTCGCCAATTACTACGTAGCCATCTTCTTGTTTGTCGTATTTTATTGCATATCCATCCAAGGCTGAGTTGTCAAAACACGGTAAGTCTTTAACCGCCAAGATATCATCTACGCAAACCCTACCAAGTGCTTTTGATACGCTTATATATTCATTTGATAAAGATATAGTCTCATCCATAAGTTTGTTTAATGCCTCGCTTACACTCACTGCTCTTCCTTTAATCTTGTAATATCTGCACCTATGGCTTGAAATTTTTGCTCTAAATTTTCATATCCACGATCAAGATGATATATGCGATGAATTCTACTCTCGCCATTTGCAACAAGTGCTGCTAGTATTAGTGCCGAACTTGCCCTAAGATCGGTTGCCATGACATCTGCTGCATTTAGTTGCTTGCCTCCATTTACACTAGCGATGTGACCATTTAAGCGGATATCAGCACCCATGCGAAGCAATTCAGAAACATGCATAAATCTATTTTCAAACAATCTTTCATCTATCGTGCTAACGCCTTGAGCAACAAGTGACAATGCCATAAACTGTGCTTGCATATCAGTTGGAAAGCCTGGATATTCAGTCGTCACTATATCGCATGGTTTGATTTTTTGTGCTGGTAGTATTGTGATATCGTTGTTTGAAATTTCAAAACCAAATCCCATACTTTCAAGCTTGTGAATAACGGCTTGTAGATGCTTTGCTTGAGCATTTTTTATTGTAATTTTTGAGTTTGTGATAGCACCAGCACACAGATATGTCCCTGCCTCGATGCGATCTGGTATGACGCTAAAGCTTTTTATTTTAAGTAGATTTTTATCAGTTCCATGCACAATAAGCTCATCTGTGCCTATACCTTCTATTTTGACACCAGAATCTGCTAAAATTTCGCACAATTGCACGACTTCTGGTTCTTTGGCTGCATTTATGATATGCGTTGTGCCACGTGCTAGTGCCGCTGCCATCACGATATTTTCAGTGCCTGTTACTGTTATTTTGTCAAAAACTATCTTTGCACCACTTAAGCCATTGGGTACTGTAGCCACGACATAGCCGTCTTTTATCTGTATTGTTGCTCCCATTTTTTCTAATGCACTTAAATGCAAATCAATCGGGCGTTGTCCAATTGCACAGCCACCTGGCAAACTAACCTCACAATGCCCAAAACGAGCAAGGAGGGGACCTAAGACAAGTATTGAAGCCCTCATTTTGCGTACTATATCGTAATTAGCCATGGTTGAATGCACTTTACTTGTGTCGATATTTAATTCATTCTCGTTTATAAACTCAACTTTTGCACCTAAATTTTGTAGTAATTTTGCTAACGTTTTTATATCTGCTACGTTTGGTATATTGTTTAAATTTACGCTATTTTTTGCAAGCAACGTCATAGCAATTAGTGGCAAGGCGGCGTTTTTTGCTCCGCTTATTTTTACTTCGCCTTTTAGTTTTTTATTGCCATTGATTTTTAGATAATACATCTTTTACCTTTTGTTTTAAAATGGCAACGATTATAGTCGTTTTTTGCTTAGAAATCAAAATTTTGCTAAAATAACGGCTTTTGATTGGAGAGGTATGAAAGGCAAAATTTTACTCACATTATTAATAGGAAGTTTTTTTACTGGATGTTTTTATAAAACGCATGAAATTTTAAACAAGCAGCAACAATATGGAGTGGATTTTGGTAGAGATTTTGGTGAGATCGCACCAGAGCCAGTAAGACCAAATCAAACATACACAAACGATACACAAGATAGCAAGTTAATAAGCCAATTTGCAGTATTTGATAGATATATTGGGAAAAAAACTGGCAAAGATTGCTCTGGTTTTATTTTGCATGTTAATAAAGAACTTGATGGCAAAATTCTTAACGTAAATGAGATAGTAAAACATTACGATAAAAGCGGACGTCGCTCAAAAGCCATGTTTAATATGTTTAAAAAAAGCAACAAACTAATCATGACAAATACAGCTTCAGTCGGCGATTTGGTATTTTTTGCTAATACCTTAGGAAGCGGTGTTAAAAAAAATAAAGACAAAGAAAATATTACTCATGTTGGTATTGTCACAAAAGTAAATAAAAATGGTTCGATTGAGTTTTTGCATAATGCAGATGGCAAGGTCAAAAAAGGATACATGGATTTAAATCAAAAAAATACTCACAAAAAAGGCAATTTAATAATCAATCACTATATCGTAAGATGCAAAAAAGGCATGTCTCATTGTCTTGCTTCACATAGGTTTGCTGGATTTGGTAAAACGGAGATAAGATAGTGTTTTTTGATAAAATTTTACAAATCATAAATGAGAGTGATGTTAATAAAAAATTTTTAAATTTCAAAGAATTTTATGCAGATTTTAAGAGCAATAAAAATATAAACTTTAGCAGAAAAACAAAAGCAAATGAGCTTGTTGCTCCATGCTATGCTAAATTTTGTAATGTTGTAAGTATGCGAAATTTAAACAAAAAAATACCAAAAGAGCAAAAACAGCTGCATTTTATACATTCTGTAGCACATATAGAATTTAGTGCTATAGATATTGCACTTGATGAATGCTATAGATTTAGTGATATGCCACGTGAGTATTATGAGGATTGGCTAGAGGTTGCTGATGATGAAATACGCCATTGGACTTGATGCAAATGCTCATATTATCACAAAACTAAAGGCACAAAATGACAATCCAAAGCTCATAAAGGCACTTGAGATTATTTTAGATGAAGAAGTTTCGCACGTAAAAAAAGGGTGATAGATGGTATAAATATGCATGCAATAGTGAAGGCGTTGATGATAAAGAGTATATTAAAATCATACAAACACTATACCCAAACTCGTTTAAAACCGCACGCGAACTAAATGAAACAGATAGGCTAAAGGCTGGTTTTAGTAAAGACGAAATACTAATGATAAAGCAGATAGCAAAAATATGAAAAATATATACTTAATGCGTCATGCAAAAGCCCAAACAATAGATAAAAATGGCAAAAAACTAAGCAAACAAGGCATAAGTGATGTCAAGATAATGGCTGATGTTTTGAGTCTAAAAAAATGCAACCCAAGCATAATATATACAAGCGACAATATTTGTTGCAAAGAGACTGCAGAGCAGCTGATTTTGGCTATGAATTTAAAAAAATGCGAGATTAAGCCCATAAATACGCTTTTTGATGAAAATATGATTTGTGTGCTAAAAAAATGCGAAATTTTAAATATTTTAAAAAAATCAAAACATGATTCAATCATGATAATACTTAAAAGTAGCGATATAGTAGGGCTTTGCGAATGTTTATGCGAGGTGGCAGTGCAAGGCATTTTAAGTGGTGGGGTTTGCTCTGTCTGGATAAATAACGATAATAAAACTGAATTAAAATACTACGAATACCCAAAAAAATATAGAAAACAATTAAATCATTAAAATATTAAAACTCTTTTATTTACACCGTTTTGCACTATTTCTTTGTTCTGTGTTTTTAAGCATTCATAAAACATGCCTTCATCTTTAGAGAAAAGTTTATGTAAAAATAAATTTTAATGACTAAAGAGTGTGGTATTAAAAAGTAACGAGCAAAGCTTGGTTTTGTTTTAAATCAGGGCAGTGCTAATTAGTAAAAATTAAATAAATATAAATTCAAGTATTTTTTAAAAATATATTAAAAAATACTGTATGTAAAAATTAAAGTAAAATTATACTTGAAATCTTGCAGATAAAAATAAGTAAATTTATATGGATAAATACTTTTCACACAAAAAGTAAAATCAATCAAATATCGATTTTACCGCTATATCTAATGACATAAATAGAGTATTGGTGTGATTAAATATATAAATGTGAAAATTATAGTTTTCAATATAAAATATATAAAATAGTTTGTATTTTACTTTTTATCATAAAATTTGAACTTGATTTTGTGATTTTGTAAAAATATTTATGAGATTTTAGTGTGATGCAATTTTTGATTTAAATGAGTTTTGATTTAAACAAGACAGTTTCATTTTCAAACAAAACATCAACTGAAATATTTTTATCTTCTGATTGAAAGATTATGATTTGACTTTTCATACTGCACTTTCTAAATCCGCTACGATTTTATCGATTTGCGAACGCAAAATTTGCTGATTTTTCACAATAGCTAAAATTTGTAAATTTAGCTCTTTTATGTCGATTTTTTCGCTTTTATCTTCTTGTTCGACATAGCTTGAAACAGAGAGATTATAATCATTTTCTTTGATTTGTGCAATTTCTACTTTGCGGCTAAAAAACTGCTCCTCTTTTCGCTCTTTGTAAATTTGCATAATTTTATCAATATTATTTGGCGTGAGTTTGTTGTTGTTTGTGGATTTTTCAAATTCGTTTTGAGCATTGATAAAAAGGACATTTCCACAGCTTCCGTTTGTTTTGTTTTTTTTCAATACTAAGATATTTGTTTGGATAGAAGTGCCAAAAAATAGATTTTGCGGTAAATTTATAATGCAATCTACAAAATCATTTTCTACTAAATATTTGCGAATTTTCTGCTCTGCCCCACTTCGATACATGGTGCCTGGAAACATAACTATTGCAGCGGTGCCGTTGTTAGCAAGATGATAAAGTGCATGCATAACAAATGCTAAATCAGCTTTGCTTTTGGGAGCTAGGATTCCGGCTGGGCTAAATCTAGCATCGTTTATTAAAATCGGATCGTCATCGCCTTTCCATTTGATAGAATACGGCGGATTTGAAACAATGGCTTGGAATTTCTTATCGCTGTGATAAGCGTGCAATAATGTATCTGCGTGAATAATGTCAAATTTATCAAATTCAAGCCCATGCAAAAACATATTCATACGGCATAGATTATAAGTCGTAAGCTCGATTTCTTGTCCGTAAAACGCCCCTACTTTGTCCTTGCCAAGCACTTTTATGGCTTTTAAAAGAAGTGAGCCAGATCCACAAGCTGGATCATAAATATTGTTTAATTTGTCTTTTTTGTTTGCAACGATTTTTGTTAGAAGTTCGCTAACTTCTTGCGGTGTGAAAAACTCTCCACCACTTTTACCTGCGTTACTTGCATACATAGTCATCAAAAACTCGTAAGCATCGCCAAAAGCGTCTATTTTGTTATCTTTAAAATCAAAATTCATTTTTGCAACTTCGATTAAAATGTCGGCTAATTTTTCATTTCTGGCGATAACTGTTGTGCCTAGCTTTTTGCTATTTATATCAAAATCATCAAAAAGCCCACTCAAATCATTTTCACTTTGGCTACCTTTGGCTGAATTTTCAATATTTTTAAATATGCTTTCAAGTTTTTCGTTTAAATTTTCTTTCATTTGATATGCATTTTTTGCGACATTTTCAAAAAGTTCGCTTGGATACATAAAAAAGCCGATTTCCTTGATAAATTGTGTTTTGTTGTTTTGTGGCATTTGTTTGATTTTTTCATCATCTAAATTTGCATAATTCTCTATGCCTTGATAGCGTTCGTTTATATAGTTTCTAAATTTTTCAGATATAAAACGATAAAAAAGTGTTCCTAAAACATATTGTTTAAAATCCCAACCTGTAACGCTTCCGCGAAGTTTATTAGCGATATTCCAAATGGTTTTGTGAATTTCATCTCGTTGCTTTTGACTTTGTTGCATTTTGTGTTTCCTGTTTAAATTTTATTTATTATAAATATCATTTTGATGTATTTATAGGTATTGTTTTGTGTAATTTTATATTTTTAAATTTAAATTTGTTTTATTATTTTAAATTTTATAACATTACATATATTTCAATCATAAATACACAATAAGCTTAAATTTACCCCAATAAGGGGTAAATTTATTGCTTGAAGTCGTTTGATGTGATGATGAGATCTTTTTCGTTTAGATATTTGTTAGCTAAAGCTTTTATGTCATCATTTGTGATGCTTTTTAGTGTGTCTTCATACCATTTTTTGTCAAATAAGTCATTTTCATATATGAAGTGGCTTATTAAATTTCTCATCCAAAACTCACTAGAAATAAGGCTTTTTGGTAGTTGCACAAGACTTGCTTGTTTGAAATTGTCGATGTGTATTTCTGTGCTGCCCTGCTCTTTTAGAGTTTTGATTATACGCTTGATTTCGCTTATTATTTCATCTTTGGCATCAGGTGAGCATGTAAAGCTTATGCTTGCACTTGCGTGTTCGTATGGGTGCTTATTTAGCATTATATTTGTGCCAAAACCATAAGTTTGCCCTTTTTCTTCGCGTATATTTTCGCGCAACATCGCTTTAAGCACTGCGTTTAAGGCACGAATTTTTAAGTTGTCTGTTTTTGAGTATTTTGCATTTTCATTTTTAAAATTTATCACGACATCGCTTCTTTTTGATGTTTGATACTCTCTGCTAAACTCATGCACACCATTTAACGTCCTTACGCCATCATCTTTGAAATTTTCGCCCCCTGCTTTGCTTGGTAGCGTGGCTATATATTTTTCAATCAATGGCTCGATGTTTTCGCTTTTAAAATCACCTACAATAAAAAATGTATAATTAGCCGCATTTGTAAATTTCTCATCTACTATCTTGCGAAGAGTTGAAATTTCAAGTGCGTTTATATCGTCTTGAGTGACCTCTTTCATCCTTGGATGATCGTTATATATAAATTTTACAAGCTCTTTGTTATATTTGTATTCTGGTAGTTCTTTGCTTTTTTTAAGTCCATCTATTGCTCTTATTTTCATACGACTTAGCACATTTTCATCTAGGCGTGGAGAGTTAAACTCTAAATTTATAGCGTGTAACAAATAGACAAAATCATCTGTGCTTGATGAGCCAAAGTATCCTTGTGAGAGCTGCTCTATGCGTTTTTCATAGCTTACAACTTTGCCACTTAGTATGCGTGATATGTCATAGTTGTCAAACTCCCCTGCACCGCTTTGATTTGATAAATTTGTCGCATATACGCCAGTTCGTGGGATGTCTAGTGTCGATACTCCACCTCTTGATATAGCCTGAAATAATATATTGTTTTTTGTAGCATTTAACTCTTTTGTTACGACTTTGGCACCATTTGGCAAGGTATAGACGTTTATGTCTTGCTCTTTTATATACTCTTTTTTAACGATTTTTTTAGGTTTAATATCTTCGCTGACTAGCGTTTTAGGTAGCTTTTTGCCGCTTTCGTTTGTATTAAAGGCTACTGCATTTTTGGCTATATTTTTATACTCATCTTCGCTGATTTTTATGCCCTTTGCGCTCATTATGCTTACTTGATTTGCATCTAAATTTATAATGCGTTCAAACTCAGCCTTTACATCATCAAGCGTTATCTCATTTAGCTGTTTTTTGCTAAGTTCATACAAGTCCTCATCGCTTAAAATCGTTGATTTGCTCTCTAAAGTGGCGACAATAGCTTCGGCTAAATTTTTAGATTTTTTATCTTTTGAGTTTTTATATCTTGCTTTTATTGATGATAAAAATGTTTTTTTGGCATTTTCAAAATCATCTTGACTAAATCCATGCTCTTTTACACCCTTTATAATGCCCTGTATTTCGCTTATAGAGCGGTTAAAATCATCATTTACAACACTTGAGCTAAATGTGTAAAATGTCATTTGATTAACAACTGTTGGCCTAGAAAAGCCAACGCTTGTTAGTGTTTTAGCGTCATTTGTCCGCTTCTCATAATAAGCCCTTATAAGGCTTGAAATATATGAGTTAAGCAGTATTTTTTTAGCTACGGCTTGGTTTGTGCGTGGCTCGTATTTGTCTATATATACGACATTTACGCTGTTTGTTGCTGTTTCGTTTGTATCGTAATTGTATAGCGAAAAGCCTTTTTGTATAGGTATGGTTTTATCAGGAGATTGATAGTCGTTTGTGTTTTTTGCTGATGAAAAATATTGTTTTACCATAGCTTGTATTTTTTTCTCGTCAAAGTCTCCAACTGCTACAAATTTCATATTTCTAGGTTGATAAGTCCTATCATAAAACCCTTTAATTGTATCGACATCAACGTTTCTTATGATATCCATATCGCCAATTGGCATTTTGTTATCATAAATGCTATCTTTGTATAAATTTTGAGCTTGCATTACAAAAAGTCTGCGTTGTGGGGTATTTCGTTGTCTCTCTTCTGCCATGATAACTCCACGCTCTTTTTCTAGCTCGTTTTCATCAAAGCTTACGCCATCTATCCAGTTATTAAACACCATAAATACGCTTTTTAAATTCTCATCATTTATTTTAATTTCTAAGTTATAGCTTGTTCTATCGTATCCAGTTTGTGCGTTTAAATCCGCTCCAAAACGCACCCCAAGCCCCTCTAGTGTCTTAATGAGCTCATTTTTATCAAAATCACGGCTTCCATTAAATGCCATGTGTTCAACAAAGTGAGCCAAACCACGTTCATTTGGTAGCTCATCGGTTGATCCAGCATTAACAATAAGATAAAAATGTCCCATGCCCTTTGGCTTGGTATTTTGCTTAATAAAATACTCCAGGCCATTTTCAAGCACCCCATGTGTCATGTTTTGATCTTGTCTAAGTGCAAATGCACTAACGCAAATCGCTATTAATAGTATAATTTTTTTCATGCTTTTTCCTTGAAAAATATCGTGCTAATTAATCCATATAGACCAAATATCACAACAACAGCTGTGCCGTAGATATCGCGTTGCGAGTTAAATTTAAGTCTATATGCAAAATATAATATTGCCATTAAAATAGATAAGCAAAAGCCTATTTTGCTAAAATTTACAAACTCAAATTTATAAAAATAACTAGGTTGTGAAATTTTAAGCTCAAATGGCAAAAAGTATGCCTTGATGTATCTTTTGCTTTGTAATTTATCTAGTTTAAAGTCATTTTCATTTATCTTTGCGTAGTTTAAATCCATAACTTTTGTGTAGATATTATCTTTTGTAGTTATTGTGACAATTTTATCTACTGGCGAGATATTAAAATTTAAATTTGCATTAAAAGGATCGTATTGGCTTAAGTTTAGATCAATTATATTGTAATCATAATCAATCAGTCCAGTATCATTTTTTGTGACAATTAAACCATAAAATTCACGCCTTAAATCCTCGCTAATAATGATATTGATAATATCTGGCTTAATTATATTTGTATATTTTAAGATAAGCTTGCCATCAATCTGCTTTAAATGATAGATTTTATCATCGTTATCTACTATAAATGCACCCTCGTCAAATGCCTTTCTGATGCTTGGATTTGTAAAATACTGTTTTGCTGGATAAGCAAAATTTAATCCCTTAAGCTCATCATTTAATTTTTCTGTTTTTTCTAAATTGATACTATTTGTCAAAAGATCAATCACTTGGATATTTTGCAAATCAAATCTAAAAACAAATGGCATATACTCCATCATATCAAATTCGCTCTTTGTATTAATAAGTGTGTATAGTGGTATATAGCTTATTTTATTTGATATGGCACGAAGCGATAAATACTGTATGTTTTGACGTATTAGTCTTGGATTTTGTGCGTAGTGGCTAAATTTTTGTGGGAATTTGTTATTTTGAATTAGCATCGTATAGTAACTAAATGGAAGCAATTCATAATATCTTGCCTCGTCTATAATCTCGCCTGTTTTTAGTATTTCGTATCTTGACTCTCTTGTGTCTTTAAGTGTGGTTGATTTTATAAAATCATCAATAACGGCTGAGTATCTTACTTTTTGTGTATCTCTTTTCTCGCTAAGTCCCAAATTTATAAAATGCGGTATAAAATAGCTAAAAACCAACGAGGTAAATATCATAATAATTAAATTTGTAATTTTCATTTTATATAACCCCTTTTGTAGTTTTTAAGCGAATAAAGTAGCGTCATTGCACCAAACACAACCCATAGTGCAAAATAGCACCATACTATCTCATTTAGATAGTAGTATGAGCTGTTGCCAACATCTGGATTTAACTTAAAATATATCCAAACACATATCACTCCAATGAACAATATCCCAATCGCTCTTTTGTTGTTTGGTTCAACCATCATGCTTTGAGCAACAAAATAAAGCCCTACGCTAAAGATGATATTGTTAATTAGTGTTATTAAAAGTGCATTTGAAATTTCAATCGGAAAAAACTTAGTAAATACTAAAAAAAGAGCTAAAATTTCAAAAATATAAACAAAAAGCAAAAAGCAAAGAGGCACTAATGTGAGCAACATAATGTTTTTGCTATAGCTTTGCGGAAAGTGTAGTTGTAAGCGAATTCTTGCATTTTGTCTTTCGTAAAACATCGATAAAATAGCAATAATAACTGCAAATAATAAATTTAACTCATCAAGATGGTTATAGCTAAATACCTTGTTATACATTAATTGAAGAGTGTAAGATGTGATTGAAAATTTATCAATACTATCTGATAAATCAAAATATATCCACGCCACACAATAAATCGCAGAAATAGCAAAAACATAAAAACCTAAACGAAATTTTGCAAATTCTTTATAAATAAAATATCTCATTAGTATCTCCCAACCAAGCCCAAAAATGCATCTTCAAAATCGAGTTTAAGCTCTCTAGCACCAGCAATAGGCTCATCATAAAAACCAAAAATGTGATTTTCATCTTTTAGCGACAGCGAAGTCTCGGTGCCTTTTATATTTGTGATATCTATACTTTTATCTAGTGCATATCCTTTAAAATTTTGCATAAAATTATCCAAGCTTGACACATATGGGGCTTTATCTTTGCGTATTACGACTATATCGTCTATAAGATGAACTAAATCAGAAACTAAATGCGATGTTAAAAGCACGCTTTTGTCTTTGTTTTTGATAAAATCAGCCAAATACTCAACAAACAATCTTCTATAGCCAGTATCAAGTCCGATAGCATAATCATCTAGTATAAGCAGCTCAGGATCTTGAGCAAATATCAGTCCAAGCACTACTTGCGAACGCTGACCACATGAGAGAGTGTGTAGTTTTTGGTTATTGCTTACACCCATTTTTGATATTAGCTCATAGTATAATTCGCGTTTCCAGCGACCTTTATAGTGAGCTGCGTATAATCTTTCAACCTCTTTTATCGTTAAAAAATCATAACAAACATGCCCCTCATAAAGCAGTCCGATTTTTGCTTTGGTTTGATTGTCTAAGTCATTTGAGTTTTGGTTATAAATTTTGCAACTACCACTGCTTGGTTTTAAAAATCCCATTAAAATATTTATCGTGGTGCTTTTGCCAACCCCATTTTTACCTAGCAGTCCGACAACCTTGCCTTTTTGCACATTAAAGCTTAATCCTTCGTATATCTTTTTATTTCCGTAGTGGTGAGTTAAATTTTTACACTCAATTATATTCATGCTACTCCTTGATTAAATATCTTTTAAATTAAAATTAATAGCAACTTTAAACTGTTTTCCTATCGCTTCAACTGGAAAATCCTTAACTGCCTTGTTTAAAATTATCTCTGCGTGTCTATCTAAAAACTCAGAACCACTTGACTTAACCACGCGTAAATACTCAAAGCTTGATTGACTAATTGCCTTAAATTCAACATAAACTTTACCTTGTGATTTTGCTTTAATTGCACGTTTGGGATATGTTTTATGCTTTAAAATAGCGGCATATATCTCGCCTAAAATAGTTCTTGCTGATGCTTGATTTTCTGCTTCGCTCTTACCTGATTGTATTGTGCCACCACTTTGAATGTTTTGATTTTGTGCAGTTGATGCTGATGATGCTGCGACTGTTGTTTTTGGCACGTCTTCTTGAGATTGCTTGTTTTGTTCTATTTTTTCAGGTTCTTGTGTAGGAATTTTAACAACTTTTTTAGGATTTTGTTGTGATTTTATTTTTTCTACTGGTTTTTTTATCGGCTTTGGTGCTTGTATCTTTTTTTGCTCTACTTGAGTTAGTATCTCATCGCTTTTTATCTCTTTGACCGTTGATTGCTGTGTTGCTTGCATACTTTCGGATGATTGTTTTTGGCTTATTTGATTTAAATTTATAGCCATTGTTTTTGTGTGTGTTGGCTCTTGCGCCATTAAAGTATCTGGCTTATTTTTTGTAAAAACTCCAAAAACAAATCCAAGTATTACAGCATGAAATATAAATGAAATAATAAAAGATATGACATTACCGGCAAAATTTTGTTTTTCCATATGTTTCCTGTGATTTTAACTTTTAAGATTGTTATAATACAACTAAAACTTTTAATTGTAATTTAAACTATACATTATTTTTGTAAATTTATTTTAATATTTAATATTTACACATGATAATAAAGTAACATGAAAATTTCATATCACTATATTTACATTACCACTTAACTCCAGCTTCTAGCCAAAACTGACGACCTGGTTCGTATTTGATAATTGGCGATGTCCCACTTGTTGCACTTGCTTCATTGATTTTATTTAACACGTTATTTATGTCTAAGTTTATAAAACCACTTATGTCTTTTGCAAGTTTTTGCTCATATGCTATACGCATATCCCACGTTGTTGTTGCTTTTAGTTTAGTTTTGTAGTATGTCGGATAAACGTTACCATCGGCGTCTTTGTATTTATCGCTATTTTTTGCTGTTCTTAATGCTTCTTTGCTTGATTTATAATGCACAAAATTTGAAAGCGTTAAATTTAGCTGCGGCACATGAGATACAAGTGTTGCCGATGCTGTCCACGGTGTGTAAAAATTAGCCACTGGCAAAGAGCTACGCCTCATTAAATTGCCATCATAATACACTATTGCATCCTCAAAATCATCTGTATTAACACTTGTGTATGTTGAATTATTTGTTTTGCTTTTTTGTTTGCTATATCCAAGCTCTATATTGTGGCTCGTGTTAAGAAATTTTATTGGCTCAATATTTGAAATACTTAAACTAAAAATTTTATTATCACTCCAGCCATCATTTGTATATAGCCTACATTGACTAGTACCAGGTGCGTATCCATCGCCACAGTCTATACCGAGCGTACTTGCATAAACTTGAACAATCTGTTTCCTACCTTTTCTTTCTATATATTTTGTATTTACGCTAATTGGTCCGATATGTTGTTTTAATCCAAAACTCGTTTCGTCATCATAAGGGATGTCAAGTTGTGAAAATTTTGTCAAATTTTTATTACCTGCATAATAAGTCCAGTTTTGATTGTATGTAGTGTAAGGATTTAATCTATAAGTGTGTCTTAGGCTCTCTTTGCCATCGTTTAATTTATATGCAAACAAATTTCTACCATAATATCTATTTTTGCCAAAATTTAATACAGTATTACCGCTATCAAAAACATCATAACTAGCACTAAAACGTGGTGAAACTGTTTTTTATCCATATAGTCATCGCCATCAAACCTAACACCTGTTCTTAATGTAAGATTTTTATATTTCATACTATCTTCCAAGTAAAAACTGTAAGATTTTTGAGACGCTTGAATTTTGCCCTTGTTAAAAATATATAATTGTCTCATGTATTGCGACCACCCAGCATTTGCGACAGGGAAGATTAGTCCACTATCATCGCAAAATATATCTCCGTTGGCACAAGTGACACTATTCTTGCGATAAGAAGTACCTTGGGTAAAAGGGGAGATGATTTCATATGAAGCGTGTTGATTTGAAAACTCAAGCCCCATTCTAACATCATGCTTAATACTAAATGTATTAAAACTATCAAAATCTACGTCAAAATTATATCTAAAAGTCTTTTGTATCTGTTTTATATCACCATATCCGCCTTCGACATTTGATCCATTTTTACGCCAATTTTTTGCATTTGAATAGCTCCAAGTACGTCTGTATTCATGTTTTGCATCACGAGAGCTTTGTAGTTTTGAATAGCTAAATTTTTGGAAAATTTTAGCAAAATCTGCTTCATATTCCATATTTAACCCTAATGTTAAACCGCCTGATTTTACTTCTTGCATTGAATTTAAAGCACCATTATAGTGAATTTTAGCAGTTGCTGGTGCGTAAATTAAACTTGGTGTAAGAGTTAGTCTATCTGTTGCATACCATACCCCTTTTAAGAAGTAGTTTTGATTGCGTCGTCGTTGATTTACCTTTTCGTTTGCATAGTTGCCGTTACCATTAAAACTGAATGCATTTAGCGGTATTTTACTTTTGTTATCTGTATAACCAAACATCAAGCCAAAATCATCCGTCAAAAACCCTTCTAAATTTAAACGTGTTGTCCATTTCTCAAATTTTGGTTGCATTTTTTCAGAGCTTGAGTTTTCAAAGTCTTCTAGCTCATCTTCGCTTATTTTGTATTTTACCCAGCTATCATTTGTGTGTGAGATAGAAAATTTACCATGAAAGCCTTCGCGTAGATTTCTGGTTTTTGCATCTATTACACCACCTGTAAAACCACCATATTTTGCCGATATATCGCTATCATATACATCAAGCTTTCTATAAAATCACTATCTATATTTACGCCCTGTGATGCTGTTGTTGATACTTCAAGTGCACTATTTGCATTATATCTTGTATCCGCATTATTTCCAGAATTTGGATTTAGATCATTATTTATATTTATGCCATCTATTTGAAAATTATTTTGATAAGATTTAGAACCATTTATGCTTATGTCGGCAGGATCGATTTCGCCCATAGTTGTTGATTGTCGATTGGAACTTGAAAATTTAACCGCTGGATTTGATTTTAAAAGGCTTGTTATATCGCCATTTCCACTTGGAGTAGCTTCAATGAGTTCTCTTGTTACGGTTCGTGTGCCACCAAAACTATCAACCTTAGTTAAAACACCAGTTTTTGTATTATTTCGCACTTTGGTTGCATTTGCATCTATGCTCACATCTGATATCTCATATACTTCATCATCATTTAACTCATGTTTGGCATATAAGCTAGTAGATAAAGTAATACATAAGGCTACTGAAATATGGCATTTGTATTTAAATTTTCGCGAATAACGTCTTGCTCCTCCCCATACGGCGTTGTTTAACATATATTTCCTTTTGAGTTATTTTATTTAATGTTTGTTTGTAAAAGTGTAATACAAATTTTAACCTAATGGTATTGTATTAAGCTTAAAAAATAATAAATTTATTGATAATAGATATCTTTATAGACTTATTAAAAACACGATGAAATCAGTATAAAATTAATATTTAAAATTTTTTATATTAACTATTTGTATGTTTTTATTGTCTAGAATTTTATTATTTTAACCACTTATTTATTAAAATTTACAATTTTTACTAAATTTATGAAATGTTTATTTTATTTTAGATACTATTTTGCCATTTTTTATCCAAGGAGAAAGAGTTGTTTTCATCATTTTTCAAAAGCAAAAAATGGGCTGCTTGGGCATACATAGGTATGTTTTTTTTATTTGTATCGCTATATGCTCAAACAGATATAAACGTTCGTTTTAACGAATGGTATAAGAGTTTTTACGATATGATGCAAAATGTTAAAGAATACAAAATAGACGATTTTTGGGCTAGTATTATGGCATATTGTTGGCTTGCGTTTCCATACATATTTATAGTTACTATCACAAACTATTTTACACGCGTTTGGGCATTTAAATGGCGCGAGGCGATGACTTTTGATTATGTGGAGTTTTGGCGAAATACAAAACAAGAGATTGAGGGTAGCTCACAGCGTATCCAAGAAGATATTTATAGATTTGCTAAGATAGTTGAAAGTTTGGGGCTTCAGGTAGTAAGGGCGATCATGAAACTCATAGCCTTTATTCCTATTTTATGGGGATTAAGTGATAAGGTTGAAATTTCATTTTTAAAAGATGTTCCTGGCTCACTTGTGTGGGTTGCACTTGTTGTTAGTGTTGGCGGACTTATTATATCGTGGTTTGTTGGCATAATGCTACCTGGACTTGAGTATAACATTCAAAAGGTAGAAGCGGCTTTTAGAAAAGAGCTTGTTTATGGCGAAGATGATAAGATAAACTACGCCAAACAAGAGACGTTAGTTGAGCTTTTTACTGGTTTAAAATTTAACTATCATAGGCTTTTTTTACATTATGGATATTTTGATTTATGGCTAATCTTCTTTTCTCAATTAATGATTATAGTACCGCTTATTATAATGGGTCCTGGTTTATTTACTGGCCTTATTACTCTTGGCATTATGATGCAGGTTAATAATGCTTTTTCTCAAGTTCGCAACTCTTTTTCTGTATTTTTAAACAATTGGACAACCATAACAGAACTTCGTTCAATACACAAGCGTCTTAAAGAATTTGAACAAAATATTAATTATAGACATAAAATTTAATCTATATTTTCAAGCATGCAATTTAATACATGCTTGAAATTTAAAATTTTATTTTAAGTTTTTAGCTTATAAAGCTTAAAATTGCATTAAATTTATATAATATGTAAAAATGTCATATTATTGTGTAAAAATTATGTAAAAATTTTACACAATTTTTTGGCTTTATATAAAATCATTTAAGCTGGCCTAATAATAAAATTTAAAATTAGTAAAATTTTTGCCCTAAAATATTAATATTATTGCAATAACAAAAAAATATTTTATAATTATGTTACTTTTAGTGACATAATATTTATAATAACAATATGCACCATAAATTAATTTTTAAATTAATTTTGTCTTTGTTTGACGTAAAATTTATTACATTTTTAATTTTATATTGTATTTTATAATAAATATATGTTATTTTTATTACTAATATTATAATTACATTAAAAAAATTTAATAATAAATTATTTAATGTTTTCTTTTAAGCAATAAGTATGTAGCATTTCATAAATAGTAACTTTTATCCCAAAGGAGTTAGAATGTCTCATATAAACTTATCTGCGATACATCAAAGACTAGATGAGCTATCAAAGCTTAAAAAATTAAAAGATGACGATAGCATAAAACAAGCCTTGCAAAAACGCGGATTTAGTAGGCGTGACTTTATGAAATGGGCTGGTGCAATGACTGCGTTTATGGCTTTACCAGCTTCGATGACGCCGGTAGTTGCACGTGCTGCTGAGCTTAGCGATAGGTTGCCGGTTATTTGGCTACATTTGGCTGAATGCACAGGCTGTAGCGAGAGTTTGCTTCGCACAGATACTCCGACTATTGATAGCTTAATATTTGATTATATTAGCTTAGAATACCACGAGACACTTATGGCGGCTGCTGGCTGGCAAGCTGAGCACAATCTTGAACACGCCATTGAAAAATACAAAGGTCAATATATATTGTTAGTAGAAGGCGGAGTGCCTACTGGCGATACAGAAGGCTATTTAACAATAGGGCCGCATGGCACAACAGGCAAACAAAGTGCAGTAAAAGCGAGTGAAAATGCAGCTGCAATATTTGCTATAGGCACCTGTTCTAGCTATGGTGGCATACAAGCTGCTAAGCCAAATCCATCAAATTCTGTTGGTTTATCAAAAGTGACAGATAAAAAAGTCATAAATGTCCCTGGTTGTCCGCCAAGTGAAAAAAATATCGTCGGCAACTTACTTCATTACATATTATTTGGCACACTTCCTGCACTTGATGTGTTTGGAAGACCAAAGTGGGCATATGGCTTACGCATACATGATTTATGTGAGCGTCGAGGTAGATTTGACGCTGGTGAGTTTGTGCAAAGCTTTGGTGATGAGGGTGCCAGACTTGGATATTGTTTATATAAAGTTGGCTGCAAGGGACCATATACATTTAACAACTGCTCACGAGAGAGATTTAACTCACATACATCTTGGCCAGTTCAAGCAGGGCATGGCTGCATAGGTTGTTCTGAGCCCGATTTTTGGGATACAATGGGGCCATTTGAGGAGCCAGTTGGTGATAGACTTTATGATACAGTGCTAGGACTTGGTGCTGATAACATAAGCGACAAGATAGGAATAGGCGTCTTGGCTTTAGCTGGTATAGGCATGGCAGCACATGCATTAATCGGTGTGGCTGTGAGTAAAAAAGATGAGGAGGCGTAATCATGAGTGATAAAAGAGTAGTAATTGATCCAATAACAAGGATAGAAGGACACCTTCGTATAGAGGTTGTAGTAGATGAAAACAACGTAGTAAAAGAGGCTTATTCTGGCTCTACACTATGGCGTGGCTTAGAGCAAATCGTAAAAAATCGCGATCCGCGTGACGCTGGATTTTTTATGCAAAGAATTTGCGGTGTATGCACATTTTCACACTATAAAGCAGGTATAGTAGCAGTTGAAAATGCACTTGGCATAACCCCGCCACTAAACGCACAGCTTACTAGAACACTCATGAATTCTGCCCTATTCTTACACGATCACATCGTGCATTTTTATCATTTGCATGGTGTTGATTGGGTTGATGTAGTTTCTGCTTTGAGTGCAGATCCTAAAAAAGCTAGTGAAGAGGCATTTAAGTGGTGTGATACTCCGTATGCCTGTGGTGCAGATAAATTAAAAGAGGTTCAAGATAGAGTTAGAGAATTTGCTGCTAAAGGCAATCTTGGACCATTTGCAAATGCTTACTGGGGACATAGCACATATAAACTAACTCCAGAGCAAAATTTAATAGCTCTATCACACTATCTAGAGTGTTTGAGAATTCAGCGTATAGCTGCACAGATGATGGCGATATTTGGTTCTAAAAACCCACACCCACAGACATTAACCGTTGGCGGTGTAACTTGCATAATGGATTTAGAAACACCTTCAAGACTCGGCGAGTATCTTACAAAGCTTAAGGAAGTGCAAGACTTTGTAAATCGTGCTTACTATCCTGATTTGGTTATGGCAGGACGCGCTTATGCAAACGAGCCAAGCGTATTAAATGATATTGGCGTATCAAACCTATATACATTTAAAGAATTTCAACTTAGTGCAAATGAGTGGCTGTTTGATAGCGGCATAATATTTAATGGAAATTTAGACAAAGTCCATGATGTAAATCCAGACAAAATAACAGAAGAAGCAACTCATTCATGGTATCAAAATGACAAACCACTTCATCCATATGATGGTGAGACAGAGCCAAACTATACAGGGTTAGTTAAAGGCAAAAGCATAAATGACAAAGGTGAATTAGAAGACAGTAAGCTATTTGACATAAAAGGCAAATATACTTGGATAAAGGCTCCTAGATATGGCTCTGATCCACTTCAGGTAGGACCACTGGCAAACATCGTGGTAAATTATGCCAAAGGCAACAAATATGTTGTGCCAGTAGTTGATAAATTTCTAGCCGATACGGGACTACCACTAAGTGCTGTTTTTTCAACACTTGGCAGAACAGCCACACGCATGATCGAAGCAAAAATCGTTGCAGATAATACAATCATAGCCTTTAATAATCTAATTGAAAATTTAAAAACAGATAAAGAAACAGTCGCTAAGTATCGCATAAACAAAAACAAAGAGTATAAAGGCTATTACATGGGGCATGTCCCACGAGGTGCTTTAAGTCACTGGTGCAGGATTAAAGATGGCGTTATTAGCAACTGGCAAGCTGTTGTGCCATCTACATGGAATGCTTCACCAAAAGATGCAAATGGCAACATGGGTGCATATGAATCATGCTTGATTGGATTAAAAATAGCTGATATTACTCAGCCATTAGAAATTGTGCGTAAAATTCACTCATATGACCCTTGTATAGCGTGTGCAGTGCATGTAATGGATATGAGCGGCAATAAACTTAGCGAGTATAAAATAAACGTATAAGGAGCGTAAAATGGCACATGACAACAAACGTTTTAGCGTTTATGAATTTTCAGTTGGGCTTAGACTTACGCACTGGATTAGAGCTGTAGCGATTGCGTTTTTAATCTATAGTGGTTATTATATAGGTTTTGTTTTTATATCGCCTGAGATTACAGATGAGCCAGTTTTATTTATGAATGCTAAATGGAGAATGGCACATCAAATAGCTGGTTTTGTGCTAATAGCATGTTTGATATTTAAAACATATCTATTTTTCTTTGATAAGCATAGCAAAAAAGAGTGGATGAGTGTGCTTGATTTTTTAAATCCATTCGTATGGATAAAACAGATAAAATACTACATCTACATGGGTGAACATCCGCATTTAAAAGGCGTTTATAACCCATTGCAATTTGCTTCGTATTTGCTTTTTTATCTGGTTTTGGCATTTATTTGTCTAACTGGACTTATACTATACGTGCATGTTTATCACGAGGGACTTGGTGGATTGCTTTATGAGCCGATGAGATATTTTGAAGAGCTGCTTGGCGGACTTGCAAATGTTAGAAATTTACATAAAGTAAGCATGTGGATAATCATTGTATTTGTGGTAATCCACATCTATATGGCTGTATTTAATGCAGTTCGTGGTAAAAACGGAGCAATGGATGCAGTTGTGAGCGGATATAAATTTGTCGAGGACGAGCATCACGCATGAGAGTTTTAGTGCTTGGCATTGGAAACGTTATGTTTGGTGATGAAGGGGTGGGAGTGCATATAGTAAATGCACTCTCTCGCTCTTATGCTTTTACTTGCGATAAACATAGCATTGAGTTTGTTGATGGTGGGACATTAGCTATCGCTCTTACGCCTATAATTTCTAGTTTTGATTATTTGATAGTTGTTGATTGTATTAGTGCTGATGATTCTGATGTTGGCGATGTTTATTTTTTTGATATTGATAACATGCCAAAAAAGATAAGATGGGACGGCTCAGCTCACGAGGTAGAGATGCTTCAAACGCTTGAGTTAATGGCACTTTGTGGTGATAGACCAAATGGAAAAATTTTAGGTATTATTCCAAGTAGAGTTGAGCCAACTACTTTTGAGCTTTCAAAAGAGGTGCAAAAAGGGGCATTAATAGCCGAAAAAACTATACTTTCGCATTTAAGTGAGTTGGGCTTTGTTTGTGAAAAAATAGGAAATTTTAGCGTTTTAGATATGGCTAATGAGTATGCAAGTAAGGGTTTAAAATGATTTTGGCATATGAGTTTAGATTTGTTAGTATTAGTGGTGATTTTTTAAAAATTTTATATAAAGTATGTGAAAATGTCAAACATGGTGTTAAAGTTGCAGACAACACACTAACGCTTTATGTAGATGAAAATGAAGAAATTTTAGCTAGTTTTTCAGATACTTTAAGTGCAAGTTTGCCACACTCCATCTATCTAAAGGGCACAAATGTATATGTTGCAAATGATATGCCACAAAATCAAGAGATAAAATTTCAAATCACAAATGAAAATCATATAACTCCAAGTATGATTAACGCCTATAAAAATGGTAAAATTTTAGCAAACGAGTTTGGAAAAATAAGCGATTTAAAATATCAAAATAATATAGTAAATGATAAAAATTTTACTACAATTTTATCAAGTATGCTAGATGATTTTTACAAAAACAACTTTGTAGATTTTGGCGATTTTAAAGTGTCTAAATTTAGTCAAGATGTTACTTTTGACTATATAGTCCCAACAAATTTAAAAGCATTACCAAAGGTTTTTATAGCTGATGAAAATGCCCAAATAGCACTAGTAAGCTATGAAAAGCCGATACTTAATCTAAAAACAACCGCCCTATTTCGCACACAAAATCAAAATGCACAAAAATTTTATAAGGTTCGCGCTGCGTGGGATTTGTTAATCTATGCTTTTTGTGATGAGCTTTATAAAAATGATATAAATTTTATAAGCATTAGTGGGAAAAAATGCAATGAATTAATTAAATTAGGTACAAATTATCTTGTTGGTGCTGTTAAGATTTTATCACAAAAACATCTTTTGCTTGAGTTTGATAAGCAGACAAATAAGATTGAGTTTGTTGATAAGGTAAATAGTGTTGAGTTGCTATTTTTGCCAAAATTTTCAAGTCTAAATGAAATATATACTCAGATATTAAAGTTAGAAAATGGTGAAATATTCTTAAAAAATTATAGTCAAAATTCTAACTTAATTGATGCTGAAATTTCATCTTTGCCTAGTTTTTATACGCTTCTTGGTGTAACTGGTATCGTGCTTGGACTTGATAATAATTTGCATAAAGCATTTGAAAAACTACTAACAAATGCGGCTGATTATAGCGTAAAAAAGGGCGTTAGCATAGAGTGCGTAATAGATGAAAACGTCTTTAACGTAGTTAAGTTTATAAAATCTGTTATGAGTTTTAGCTTGGCTGGTGCTGGTGTGCATAATATCAGCTTTGGCTGTGTGCAAAGCTTGGCATATTTTTTTGCTCAATACGTTTATGAAAAATCAAATGATTTGAAATTTAGCGATGTTGTGTTGGCTGGAGAATTGTTTAAATACGAAGCATTTGCTTCGCAATTTTATATGCATTTAAAGCCTAATCACGATGTTTGCTTTAGGGATTTTAACATAATTTAATATTATTTAAGTAAAATCTAGGCTTTAAATTATCGGAGTTAAATTTGCAAGCAGACAAGAGCCTATTTTTTACATCAACTATTCTTATGATTGTGGGCGTGGTTTTTTCTTTATCGCTTTCTGTGTTTGCTGTTTTATTGTTTAATTATACTGAATACCACTTTTTTATCCGTCAGTTTGGTGTTGTATTTGTTGGAATTTTTGTAATGTGGGCTATATCGTTGTTAAATCCAGATAAAGCGCTTTTTTGGATAGGTTTTGGACTATTTTTCTCGTGCTTTATAGCTATGAGTGTGATGTATGTTTTGCCAGCTTCAATGGTTACAGAAGCAGGTGGTGCTAGACGTTGGATTAGGCTTCCTGGTTTTTCACTTGCCCCTGTTGAGTTTTTTAAAATTGGATTTGTCTATTTTTTAGCATGGAGTTTTAGTCGCAAGATAGATGATAGTAAAAAAACAATCTTGGCTGAAGTTAAAATACTATTTCCATATTTTATTGTTTTTATTATCATTGTATATCTTATTGCAGTACTTCAAAATGACTTAGGTCAAGTTGTTGTGCTTGGTGCTACGCTTATATGTATGGCATATTTTGCTGGAGCCAGTTTAAGAATTTTTTCTATAATTCTCACTATCGCAATTGGTGTTTTTACTGTCATTATAGTCACATCAGATCATCGTATAGCTCGTTTAAAATCATGGTGGGGTAGTGTGCAAGATTTTATGATGACATTTATGCCTGAAGCTATGGCACAAGCACTTCGTGTAGATAATGCACCAGAGCCTTATCAAGTAATGCATTCATTAAATGCAATAAGACATGGTGAATTTTGGGGTGAAGGACTTGGTGCTGGTATTATAAAGCTTGGTTTTTTAAGCGAAGTCCATACGGATTTTGTTTTGGCTGGTATTGCCGAAGAAGCTGGATTTGCCGGTATATTTTGTGTAGTTATGCTATTTTCATGGCTAATTTACCGCATTTTTTTAATCTCTTCACGAAGCGAAAACAAGGTTTTTCATCTTTTTAGTCTTGGCATTGGTATGCTCATATCGCTTTCATTTATAATAAATAGCTACGGCATTAGCTCAATTATCCCTATTAAAGGCATTGCCGTGCCATTTTTAAGCTATGGAGGCTCACAGATACTAGCTTCATGTATAGCTATTGGGATGATACTAATGATAAGCAAAAGGGCAAATATATGATAGCTATTACAGGTGGTGGCACTGGTGGGCATTTGGCTATTGCAAAAAGCTTTAATGCAAGACTTGTTAATAAGGGGCATAAAAGCGTGTTTATTGGCTCAACTAGCGGTCAAGACATATTGTGGTTTAAAAACGATGAAAATTTTACTCACAAATACTTTTTACAAAGCAAAGGCGTTGTAAATAGGCGTGGAATAGATAAAATTTTATCTGTTTTAAATATCATAAAATTAGCTTTAAAATGTGCTATAATCTTAAAAAAACATAAAGTAAAAGCCGTAATTAGCGTAGGTGGATACTCAGCAGCTCCCGCTAGTATCGCAGCAATTATTACAAAAACACCACTTTTTATACACGAGCAAAATGCAGTTATGGGCAAGTTAAATTCCTTACTTAAACCATTTGCAAAGGGCTTTTATAGCTCATATATCAAGCCATTTTATCCATACCCAGTAAGAGATGAGTTTTTTGATGCTGCAAGGATTCGCCATGAGTTAAAAACTGTGCTTTTTATGGGTGGCTCTCAGGGCGCAACAGCTATAAATAATCTAGCCGTAAATTTAAGCTCAAAGCTAAAAGAGCATGGCATTAAAATCACACATCAATGCGGCAAGGGTGCATATGATGATTTGTGTGCTAGATACGAGGCTATTGGCGTTAAAGTTGGCACAGATGTGGATTTATTTGAGTTTAGCAGCGATATGCCAAAACTTTTAAGCAAGGCTGATGTAGCCATCACTCGTGCTGGTGCCAGTTCGTTATGGGAAAGCGTGGCAAATGCACTTGTGTGTATATTCATCCCCTACCCTCACGCCGCTTCAAACCATCAGTATCATAATGCTAAATTTTTAAGCGATCAAGGTTTAGCAAAAATTATTATGCAAGACGATATAAACGAGAATGAGATGCTTGAAATTTTAAATACTTTAGATATTAAAGAAATTTCAACTCGTTTGGCTAAAATTTTAACCAAAGATAAATCAAACGAAGTCATTGATGATATTATAAATTTAATGTAAATCTTAAGCATAAAATACTACAATAGGCAAAATTTTATAAGGTTAAAAATGAGCATCAAAATACACGTTTTGCATACTGGTGATGTTTGCGTCTCTCCAGATCTTCCTTTTGGTGGCGAAAATTTTACAAAAAAGAAATTTTTTGGCATTTTTACACCAAAACACAAACGCATTTGGTTACCCGTTTTTTCATACTATATCGAACACCCAAAGGGCAAAATTTTAATCGACACTGGTTGGCACAGAAACATGAGTCCAGATGGAGTATTTGACAAATCAGCACAGATAAAATCGCTAGGCTCTCGTCTATTATACATGATAAATCAAGGCGTTATTCAAAATGGAAAAGCCATACACGAGCAACTACAAGCCTTAGGAGTGCAACCGTCTGAACTTGATTATGTCATATTAACGCATTTAGATTGTGATCATGTAAGTGGCTTAGAGCATGTAAAAGACGCAAAGAAAATTTTAGTCTCAGCTGATGAGCTACAATGTGCTAAAAAACACTCATTTGTGCGTTACCAAAAAAAGTGGTGGGACAAGATAAATATAACTGAGTTTGACTGGAACGATGCACTAGGTCCATCGAATAAATCATATGATTTATTTCGTGATAGAAGTGTTGAGTTAATCGCAATACCAGGACATACCGATGGGATGTTTGCTGTAAAAATTACAAATAGTGAGAAAAAATACGTATTGTTTGTAAGTGATGGTGCTTACTCATATAAATCATGGCAAAATATGCTTCTTTCTGGCATTGCACTAAACAGAACAGAGCAAAGGCTGTCTTTAGAATGGATAAAAGCACAAAGCGAAAATCCGTATTGTATTAAAATTTTTGCAACACATGATAAATCAGTAGAGCCTGGTAAATTTGAGTTTTAAGGGATAATATGAAAATAAATATAAATGGATTTGATTTTGATATAGATGTTAATACAACTCATGCTTTAATGGATAAATTTAACGAAAAAGATAGTGAAATTTCAAAATTTTTATCAAAACACGAGCTTGAAAATGCGGATATATTTATACTAAATGGCTTTGCGGTTAAAACCGATGAGATACTGAAAAATGGCGATAAAATAACTCTTATAAAACGCGGAGTAATGCCTGAGCGTGAGATATTAAAAACGATGATTGAGGCTAGAAACTCGCCTGAATTAAATCAAGCCTTAAATAGTGCTTGTATCGGCGTGGCAGGGCTTGGCGGACTTGGGTCAAACATAGCTTTAAGCCTAGCAAGGGTTGGCGTAGCTAAACTTGTGTTGGTTGATTTTGATATAGTTGAGCCAAGCAACTTAAATCGTCAGCAATATTTTGTGCGTCACATAGGTATGCAAAAAACCAAAGCCTTAAAATCACTAATAGCTGATGTTAATCCATTTGTTGAAGTAATCACGCATGATTTGTATCTTGATAGCTCAAATGTGGCTACGGTTTTTAAAGAGTGTAGTATAATTTGCGAGGCTTTTGATAACGTGGCTAGTAAAAGCATGATTATAAACGAAGCTGGTGCGAGTTTGGCTAATAAGCAAATTATTGGTGCTTCAGGCATGGCTGGATACCATAGTAGCAATGAAATAAAAACTATGAAATTTGCAAAAAATGTCTATTTGGCTGGTGATTTTAAAAATGAAGCCAAAATCGGACAAGGACTTATGGCTCCACGCGTAGCAATATGTGCAAATCACGAAGCAAATCTAGCACTTAGACTTTTAATGAAGCTTGATGTTTAGCACTTTAATTTATAATAAGCAAGGCTACAAAATTAAATTTTGGCTATCTTTAACGTAGTAAATTTATCACTTGTTGGCCTTAAAATAACTTTTATATGTTTTATTGATAAGATGGATGTTGTTGTTGGTTTTTAACTTCGCTTCGCTCGTTACAAGATGATAACTCAAATCATCATTTATCATGAGTAAAATAAATAAATTTTGCAATCAAACTACAATAAATTAGTTATTTTTTAGCTCTTTTTCATAAAGTTTTGCTTCTTTTAAAAATGCATAAAAGGCATTTATATTTGCTGTTATAAAACCTTTTTTGCCATCATAAAATGAACGCCTAAGAATATAAGATTTAAAAAAAACAAGTGGATAAATAAATAAAAGCTTTAAAAATGAAAATTTTTTAGTTTTTTGTTCGGCTCTTAGGCTTGAATAGTTGTTGTTTTTCATTACTAGCTCGTGAATAAATTTATCACTAAAATGATGTATTGTGCCATTAGCACGTTTTATTTTGCCATTTGAAATTTCAACCTGAGCATGAACCCCCATATTTTTGTATTGGGCATTTTGCTTTTTAAAAAACCTAATATGTGTATTTTTTCGCACTTTATCATTACAAATTTTACCCAGACTATACTCATGAAATGGTATATCAAGAGCAACATACTCATCTTGCAACATAAATCGCTCTATTTCATTTTTTAGCTGAGGAGACACCTCTTCATCAGCATCGATGTTTAGTATCCATTCGTTTGTGCATTGCGCTAAAGCATAAGCTTTTTGCACTCCTTCGCCTTCCCATTTTTTATACATTACCTTATGCGTATATTCTTTAGCGATACTTACAGTATCATCAGTGCTACCACTATCAACTACGATAATTTCATCAAAGTCTTTAACGGCTTGTAATGCACGTCTTATGTGCTTTTGTTCGTTTAGGCATATCATATAAACAGACGCTTTTATCATAGCTTGTTCCTTATTTTATTAAATTTTAACCAAAAGTCAAAAAAGCTTTCACGCCCAAGCACTCCTATGCGCTTTATCTGAAATTTATCATCGCCATTCTTATATACGCCACGCTTTACTATAACGGCATTTTCATATCCTGCATCCTTTGCCAAACGCACAATATCATCGTTATATTTACCATATGGATAGGCAAAAGTTGTGCATTCTTCTCCTGTTATGCTCTTGATAGCTTGTTTAGACCGCACTAGTTCGTCTTTAACCACCTCAATACTAGCTCGTTCTAGGTTTAAATGTGACATTGTGTGCGAACCAAACTCAATAAGACCGCTTTTTTGCATGGCTAAAATTTGCTCTTGGTTTAACATATTTGAAATATGTTTGGTGTTTTTGTGCTCCCAATGGTTTGTTTTTTGATTTGGCACTAGATAGATAGTGGCTTTAAAATTGTATTTTTTTAAAATTTCAAAAGCATTGGTGAAATTATCACCATATCCATCATCAAATGTGATAGCAATAGACTTTAAAGGTAAAATTTCAAATTTTGTAAGCTCACTAATAGTATAGCTTGTAAAACCATTTTTTGCCATCCATGCCACTTGTTTTTCAAATTCATCTGGCTTTACGCGCCATTTGTCAAATTTATCGCCTTTGTGCGTGTTGATACTGTGATACATCAACACTCTTGCATGTTTAAAGCTTTCACTTTTTCGCCACCAATTATACCGAAGCGAAATCGCTGTTATAATAATTGCTATAAAAAAATACGCCCAAATCATTTTAATAGCTCCTGATACGCATTTATATATTTTTGTGTCATTTTTTCTATACTAAACTCATCTTTCATCTTTTTTACTTTAGCAAAAATTTCTTTGTATTTGTTGTAATTTGCATAAATCTCATTTAGTTTAAAAGCTAACGCTTGTTCTGAGCTTTCAAAAATTAACTCTTTTGGTAAAATTTGCGAACAAATTCCAGTATTTGTCGAAATAAGAAGTGGCGAATAATAAACTCCATCAATCGCAGTCAAGCCATAAGGCTCAAAAATAGAAGCAATAATTTGCACATCAGCACTAGCTAAATAATCTTGTAAATTATCGACAAATCCTACTATATCGATTTGTTTTTCAAGCCCCAATTCTTTTATTAAATTTCGTAGCTCTTGTTCTTGCTCACCTTGTCCAAATAGACTGATTTTAAAATCAAAATCAAGCATAAGAGCCGCTTTTATGATGGTTTGCATCCCTTTGACAGGCGAAAGTCTGGCGGCTGAAACTATGTGAAATTTATCTATTTTTTTGACAGGATTTACCTTTTTTTCATACATTCCATTTTTGATAATAATCGATCCGTCTTTTAAAATCTCTTTTGTATCTTCTAATATCGCCACGCATAAATCAGCTTTTTTATATCGTTTTTTAGCTCGTAAAGTATGCTTTGTGGCGACAATAGGGATCTTTTTAGACATAAAAATTCTTGCATTATACATCACTTCTAGCTCTTTTGTATTGTGACAGTGTATGATATCAGGACTTATTTTTTTTAAAATTTTTGCAATTTTATATAAAAAAAATGGATTATAGCGATTTTTTTCAAAATCTAATTTTACTATATTAACTTCATGATTTACGTATTTTGAAATTTCAGCCTTACTAAGCAAATAGACATCGTGATTTTTTGACATTTCATTACACAAATCCACGCAAACTTTCTCAGTTCCAGCAAATTGCACCCAGTGAAGTGTATGCAAAATTTTCATATCTGCTCTCCATCTTGATATATCAAATCACTCCATTCATACGCTTCGCTTAAGGGTGTGTTTGTTAAAATTTCTATCATAAATTTACTAACTCTTTTTGCATTTGCGATTTTTAGGGCTTTATTTCGCCCTGCATTTGCGATTGATTTAAATTTGTTATTGGCTAAATAGTGTTTAATTTTATCAAAGCAATCTTGTGGCGAATTAAAATACACTATCTCTTTTTCATCGTTAAAAAATCTCTCAAAACCTTTTATATATGGACTAAAAGTGCAAATCCCACACCCCATAAATTGAGCCATTCTATCACTAGCTCCTAAAAACTTATCCGCTTCGTTTGCATTTAACCCATCATCTCTATTAAAATTTATCGCTATTTTTGCCTGATTGATAACTTTATGAAAATCATCGCCAAAAACCGCCGCATTGCCAAGACTGGCGTAAATTTTATGATTTATGCCATTTTGTTTGCAAAACTCATCTAAAAGCAAAGCAAATTTATGTCTAACATCTTCTTTGTAATCCCTTGCTATATAAACAACATCTGTCGTTTTAGACGCATCATAACGCTTATCAAATGCCTCATCTGAGATATTTGGAATAAAAGTAAATTTTGCATTAGGATGATTTTTGCTAAGCATACTAAGTGGTTTAGCATTTGCATAAAAAAACACATCAATTTCATGCAATTTCTCAAAAAAAGATGAAGTTTCTTCTAAATGATCGACATACCATTGAGCAATTTTGATATTTGGCAAGGTTTTTTTAATAGTTTTTAATGTTTGTATATTTATCTTTTCGGCTTTAGCTAAAAGCAAAACATCTGCTTTTAAATTTTTACAAATTTGCACAAGTTTTTCATTCATTTTTTTTAAGCCGCTATTTTTTATCTTTAAAAATCTTAAATTTCTCTCCCAATCTCGATAACTAAAATCATAAACAAAATGTCCGTTTTGTATAAGTCCGTGCGAAATTTTTCTCTCCATGCCATAAAAGAAATTTCCATTATCATACTCATTAAAAATAGCACAATGCACAATTTTAAGGCTCATTGAAGCTCCTTATAATAATCTTTTAATTCACAAATATAACGATCTAGGCTAAGCAAATTCTCTTGTTTTTTGGCAAATTCTTTAAATTCTAAGCTGTAGTTTTCATAGTTTTTATAAATTTCGTCTAACTTTTTGCTTAAATTTTCATGAGTTGTTAAAAATTTATTATCCAGTATCTCTGCTATACTACCAATATGAACTGAAACAAGTGCGTTTGCATAAAAAATGCCCTCTATTAAAACATTTGGAAAGCCCTCACTTCTAGAGGCTATGACTTGCAAATTTGCACCCTTTAAAATATTAAAAGTATCATTTCTAAATCCAAGCAAAAAAACCCTATCTGTTAAGTTTAGTTTTTGTATTAAAAGCTGCAAATTCTCTCTTTCGCAACCTTCACCGACAATATAGAGCCTAAATTCAAATTCTACATTTGCAAGTGCATTTATAAGCAGATCAAAGCCCTTTATTTTATCAAGCCTGCCAACGCTTACTATGCTAAATTTATCGCTTAAAATTTCAGGTTTAATGTCTTGCTTTTCATGCCCAAAGTATATAATTTTAGAGCTATTTTTGATGGTCTTAGCAACCTCTTTTGAAACGGCTATGACATTTTTTATTTGGTTAAAAATTTTGCCTTTTCTTACATTATGTTTAGTTGCAACAAATTTTTTGTTTAAAATTTTATTAAGTAGATAAAAAATCTGTGTTGCTTTGGCACCATGAGTGTGAATTAACTCATAATTTTTAGCTATTTTAGCGATTTGTAGATATAAAAATGGATTGTAGCGTTTATCAAAGCTTTGATACTCGTAAATTTTAACATTTTTGTTAAGTTTGTTTTTGTATTCGCAATTTTTTGGCACAATAAGTGCTACTTCGTTGGTTTTTGATAGCTCATTTAGGCTTTTTACTATGATATTTTCGATACCACCAAAGATAGATGAACAGCTAAAATAGCATATTTTCATCTAGCTCTGCCTTTTTTTATTTTTAAGATAAAATTTAACATTCCACTTCGTCCGCTTATCATAATGCGTGGAATTTCATTATTTTCATAACTTGATTTTAACACATCATTTTGCGTTGTAGTGGCAAATTTATAGTGTTTTTTAGCCAAGATTAGAGAAATTTGATCATAAAATCCAAACGGATAAGCAAAGCTTTCGCATCTTATGTTAAATTTGTTTTCAATTTCATTTTTTGACGCTAGTAGCTCATTTTCTTGCTCTTCTTGGCTTAATTTTGGCAAATTTACATGATTTAGAGTGTGTGAGCCGATCTCAATTAGTCCGCTTTCAAGCAAGATTTTGACATCATCATCACTTAGCATTTTTTCAGCATTTAACTCAGGGCTTGATTTGTTTAGGTCCTTATCACTAGCCCAGTTATTGTCAAGGCGGTTGCAAACTATAAAAATAGTGGCTTTAAAACCATATTTTTTTAGAAGTGGCAAGGCGTTTATTAGATTGTCTTTATAGCCATCATCAAATGTTAAAATTACTGATTTTTCTGGTAAATCGCTTGAAATTTCATTCATAAAATAGCTTTTAAAGCCATTTTTCTTAAGCCAAATAAGCTGTTTTTCAAACTCTGTTGGCTCTACTCTAAGACGGTTAAATTTACTTTTATTTTTTGGTAAATGCTTACTTATCATGTGATACATCAAAACACGTGGGTATTTAAAGTCGATATTTTTACGCCACCATTTAAATCTAATGGAAAAAATAATAAAGCCAATCAAAAATGTAAAAAACAGCAAATAAATCATAATATTGCTCTATCTTTTAATGCTATAAAACTTAAAATAACGATGTAATTTAATATCTCTTTTGTACTAAAAATACCATAATCAAACTGGCATATCACAAAAAAGAAAGCAAAAAGGCTTAAAATTTTTATATTTTTTGTTTTTAAAAGATGTAAAAATATATAAAAATTTAATCCCATAAATGCACAAAATCCAAAAATTCCAGTCGTATATAGTAGCTCCATTATCATATTATGCGGTGCTGAATAGTTTGTGTTTAACAAATATGGTGCATTTGGAACAAATTTAAACGTGTCGCCCCAGCCAAAAAATGGTTGCTTTAAAAACATCTCAAAACTATATTGCCAAATGCCAAATCTATGACTTGACTCACCTTGTGTAAGCTGCGTAAAGCGATGCTGAAAACTATCTGAAATAAAGAAAAAAGCACAAATAACAAGTACTATAAAAATAGCCGATAATACATACTCTTTTTTTATATTTTTGAAATTTAACAATGCATAAAATATTACTAAAAAACTACTTGCTACCCAAGCCGATCTAGAAAATGAAAAGATAATCAAAAATACAAAAATAGCCATGAGTATATTTTTGGTTAAGCTGTTTTTCATATAAATAAATATAAATGCAAACCCAGTTGCCATTGCTAAACCAAAGCCATTTCTGTTGCGTAAAAACCCATGAAGTCCGTGTTGTGAGCTATCATTAAATATTATATTTTGATAATTTATAACCAGTTCATAAAGTCCGCTAGTAGCCATAAAACAAGATGCGATTATGCAAACATATATCAAAATTTTATAATCAAACTCATAAATTTTATAAAAATAGCAAAGCACAAAAAGCACTACCGCATATCTAAACACAAAACTCACTACACTATGCCAAGCTTTTGGCGCTAAAAACTCAAAATTTAATATATTTGATATGCATAAACTCGCACAAATTAAAACAAAAAAGCCTAAAAAATATTTTAAATTTTTTAAAATATCATAAACTTTTTTGTAATTTTTATTATAAAGCACATGAAATATAAATAAAACTTCTAAAAGCACCCAAGATACTTGATAAATAGCATTATCAAACGGCAACGATACACACCAAAGAATCAAAGAAAATAAAAATAAAAGTTGAAAATTTGGCACTGCTTTAAGTTTGTCTTTTAGATTTTGTAAAAATAATATTTTTTCCGCAATAATCATATTAACCCCCTGTAAATTTCATACGTCTGCTTTGTCATTTTCTCAAGCGTAAATGTGCTTGAGATATAATCAAATCCATTAAATTTTAATTTACTAGCAAGAACTATCTTACTTGCTAATTCATCTGCATCAAGCGGATCAAAAAAATACCCATTTTCGCCATCTTTTATGATGTCTTTTACTCCGCCGTGATTACTCGCTACAACTGGTGTATTAAGCGCTAGTGCTTCAGCTACACTTCTGCCAAAGCTTTCAGGTTTTAGCGAAGCACTCACAACAACATCGCTTAGCTTATAAACCCCAGCTACATCGCCGACACTACCTAAAAACTGCACTTCATCGCTAAGTCCAAGCTCATCTTTTAAAGCTTTTAGTCTTTGAAAATACTCATTTTTTTTGGGATGCACTCCACCTGCGATTAAAATTTTAATGCCTAGTTTTTGCTTTAAAATCACAGCCGATTTTAGCAAAGTTTCTATATTTTTACCATGCGTTATGCGACCCACACAGCTTATAACAAGCTCATTTTTTAGACTATATTTAGATCTTAGCTCTTCTTTGCTTGGTAGCTTTAAAGGATTGAAATTTACTAAATCCACACCGCGAAATATCACGCTGATTTTGCTATCATCTGCATTAAAATGCCTTTTTATATGCTCTTTTACAGCGTTGCTTACGCAAATTATCCTATTGGCATTACACATGATATGGCTATAAAAATTTGGCGAGTTTAGTCCGTGAACTGTGCTTACGACTTTAAAATTTAGTCCAATCTTAGCAAATTTTATAAGCCAAGCAGGGATGCGACTTCTTACATGTACTATATCAGGAGCAATCTCTTTTAAAATTTTTCTAAGCTTAAAAACACGCGGTAAAAAAGTAAGTAAATTTTTACTATAAACATCGTATTTAACGTGCTTTACGCCATTTTTAACAAGCTCATTTTCAAGTATTCCGCCGCCACTTATTACGTATGAAATGACGTTGTATGCGTTTAACTCGCGTGTGAGTTCGATCACTCCTCGCTCAACTCCACCCTCATTTAACTCAGGCAAAATTTGCACAACTTTCATATTTTAATGCCCTTAATAAGCTCTTTTAAATCATACTTTGCCGTCTTTTTAAGGCTTTTTTTGTTTTTAGCCTCGCCCCATTTTCTAGCGTGTCCTGTGGCAATTAAAGCGTTTATAAATTGATCAAATTTATTTTTTGAATTTTTGCGTTTTAGATCGATGATGCCGATATTTGCTGTGCCATTTGCGACCGCTTCGCTTATCATGGAGACGCTATCAATACTGATAAATACCCACTCACACTGCGATAAAAAATCACCAATTGGATTTACTTGCTCTTTACTAAAAATCACGCTATATGCCCAATCAAGCTCCTGCAATGCACTCTCTATATTTTTTGGAGTGCGTGGCGATGTTGTTAATACAAACTCATATTTATTAAATTCAGCTCTGATTTTTTTAATTTGGTTTAAAATTTCATCATTCATTTCAAAGCTTTGATTTGATCCCCCTATAACAAAACCGATCGATTTACGTCCAGCTGTATAAAATCCACTTGGTTTGCAGTTTGAAATCGATACCGGCAACACAAGCTGATTGTGGCGTGGGATTGGATGGTCGTGAGAATTGGCTATGATTAGATCAAAATTTTTACGATAACCTTTTGGTAGCATTATAGCGACACTTTTTTTGCTGTATTTTTTGGCATAAAATTTAATAGCATAATACGTGCTTGATCCAGCACCAACAAAAACATCAAAATCATGAAATTTCATATCGTTAGTGATAAAAATTTTAGCTCTAATGCCTAAAAAATCAAGCAAATAGGACAAAATTTTAAAAATTTTATGCGAATATGAGACGTGGCAAATCTCATAATCATAGCCGTTTAGTTCGCAAAATGCCTTGCTTTGGTTTTCATGCCCTGCTCTAGCATCGGAAAAAATCAATGCTCTTTGTGATGAAATTTTAATCACTTTTAGTCCATTTTCCAGCGATTATGCATCCAAAACCACTGCTGTGGTGCCATTCTTACGACATCTTCAAAGATGTCATTTATCTGCTGCGTGATAGCTAGTATATCAGCGTCCTTATCGCCCTTTATCACGCTTTCATCAAATTCTCTTATGATGATTTTAAACCTGCCGTCATCCTGCCTTATCGCAAATATCGGCACAATAACAGGATTAAATTTAAGCTTTAGTGAGCCAATGGTCTTTGTTGTCATGCATTCACGCCCAAAAAACGTTGTTTTGATAGAATTTATACTTCCTGCCTTTTGATCTATCATCACGCCTACATTTTTGCCATTTTTAAGAAATTTTACCATTTTTGACATGGCGTTGTCTTTGTTTGCTAGTTCGTTACCAAAACGCTTACGAAATGGCACTGTGATGTTGGTGTCAATTAGCCTGTTGTTGCCCTCCCTGCCAATCACCACCATTTCAAATCCAGCCGCACCAAAATAGTGAGCCAAAATCTCCCAGTTGCCAAAATGTGCCGTGGTAAATAAAATTTGCCTTCCAGCTGAAATTTCTTTAAGTTTTGCCTTTGCTTCTTCGGCGTTTATTATATAGCTATCAAGTGTGCGTTTGTCATTATAAATATCTAAAATTTCCATTATGGTTTTGGCAAGTGAGTTAAAATTTGCTCTTGCTAAGATTGATGCTTCATCAAGACTTTTTCCGTAAGCTTTAATAATATTATCAATAGTTAGCTCTCTACGTGACTTTAGTGTAAAAAACAACAAATCAGATATACATTTTAATAACCACTGCATAAATCTTGATGGTAAAATTCTATGCAAAAATATAAAAAAATTTACCAAAATATATTCGATTTTTTCTTTCAAATTATACCCACTTAAATATCATTGCAAACGAATATCTTATCAAAAAAAGACTAAAAATATGCTTTTTGGTAAATTTACAGATACAATGCAAAATTTAATCCACTTAACAACTAAAACTTCACTTCCCAAGTAAATTTAAAATTCCTGCCAGGTGCGTAAAATCTTTTTATACCACGACCAGTATTTTGATCTATTAGGTTTGATGCACCAAATGCTCTAATTGATCTTGCACTATCCCAAGTGATATACTTTCTATCGGTTATGTTATACACTCCAAAACCAAAGCTAAAGTTCTTCGCCGGTCTAGCATATGCTATAGCGTCTATTACACTATACGATCCGCTTCGCCATGCCATTGTGCTATCAGTTACCTCTTTGCCATTTACCTTTATTTTCTGATTTTTTTGATCCTCCCAATACATATTATATGTATTGTCTGCTTTTTTGGCTGCTACGCTAGTGACAAACACATCTATGCCGTATTTATCGCCAGGAGTTGAGTATCCTATGGTATATACTTGCGTATTTGGCTGAAGTGCATTCATAGGTATTGTTTTATTCATTCTGCCTTTTTGATGGGTATATCTATACCCTACTCTAAATCCATCAAGACTTTTGTGTATATCGCCAAGCTCTACTCTTGAGCTTACTTCAAATCCACGCACCACGGCTTCGTCTCTATTTATATTTTGCCAAAATGGATACTTTAGCTGACTTCCTAAAACGACTGGTCTTTCTCCTTTAAAAACCATATCGATGAAATTTTCATAGTCTGTTTTAAACCAGTTAAATGTCGCAAAACTTGAGTTTTTATGAAGCGTCAGAGCTAGTTCTTTAGTCTTTGCTGTCTCTGCTTTTAGGTTTGTATTTGGCGTGATAGAAAAGCTAGGATGTTTAAATGTCATATACATCTCATCAGATGTTGGTGCGCGAAAGCCATTTGAGTATTTTACCTGCACTCTAAACCACGACAACGGATCAAGATCTACGCCAAGCGAGTAGCTGTCGTTTCTAAATTCTCTTTTTCTTAGCAAAAGGGCTAAGTTTTTACGTAGATTTTCTGTTACTTTTGGACTATTGTATTTGCAATCATCTGTTAGGTTCATAGCACAAGGCATCGGCTCAAGCACCCCTACTAATAAGCCTCTTGGTAGCTTTGATGATGAGCTCTCATCGTCGTAGTTTGGCGAGTGCGTGACCTTGTCAAAGCGGTAGTTTAGATCAAATCCTATCCAGTCAAACAACCCCCCCCCATTGATATAATCCCCCACATACAAAGATTTGTTTATTGATTTTACAGGGATTAGATATGTATCGCGTGATTCGACATTGTGTCTTACATTATAGCTATTTGCCCAGTTGTTTGGTCGTGGCAGGTATTCAAATTGATATTTATCGTTTATTGTTTGCTTATACCCAAAAAACGCCTCTTGCCACCACTGGATATTGCCCCCTGCATATCCGTCGGCATTTACCATGCTTTTTGTGCTGGTGCTATACATCGCTCCATATCGCAGACTATGCTCTGTATTTAGTAGTTCAAATTCTTTTTCAAAATCTATATTAAACTGCTTTGTATCGGTGTTTAAATCCCTATCGTTAAAGTAGTTCGTCTCATATCCAGCTGTGCCAGGTGCAACAAAAGAGAGTTCTTCTTTTTGAGTGTAGGTAAAACCATATGCTGTTTTCTGCTTGCTTTCTAACTCAAACGTGCCATACTTTTTACCATTTATATTTTTTACAGTGATTTGTTTTTCTATAAATTTATATTGTTCTGTTCCATCGGCATCCTTTTTTTGAAGTAGCTTAAATTTACTCGGACAGGTTCCACCAAAATAATCACAATTTATAAATGTGCTTTCGACGCTCCACTCTTTATAATCAACATCTTGTTTTAACTCTTGTCCGTTTAGTTTATATTTAGCTTTAGACACATAACCACTACTTGATTTCTCAGCTTCAAGCTCTTTTCCATCTTTATCTACTATCTTTGCAACGCCATTATTTGTGACTAGCTTTAATCCTTGTGGGTTTTGGATATGCTTACATTTTGGACCGCTGCAGTAATCATCCGTCCTAGCTTTGTTTTTAATCCTTTGGTTTGAGTATGATATCTTTACGCTATCCCAAAATGGTGTCGGCGTAAAGCTCTCTATGGTGTATGAGACATTTTTCCTATGTGAGCTATCGTCGTTTTTTCTCTCGCCCTCGACCTCGCTTACAGAGTATTGACTACTACCAAATCTCATAAGATATGATAGATCCTCTCCACGTGATCTAATCTTTGAATCATCTATTGCCACGCTAAACCTAAGCTCTTCAAATGGAGAAAATCCAAGTTTTACAAGTGTGCTTTTACGTGTTATTTCATATGGATCGGCTTTCTCGCGAGTTTTGCCAACAGCTGAACGATCTTCGTCGTCATTTGCATATATATCATAAAAGTAATTTTTACGCTCGTGTCCCTTTCGGTTTGTATTTATCACCATGATATCAAACCACTTAAACCTAGCAGCAGTAGTTAAGGCGGTGAAATTTTGACTGTCTACACTTTGATATCCATGTTTAAATCCAAAATAATAATCCTTATCTATTAAGTAGTCTCTAGCGTCCTTTGTCTCAAACATCACAGAACCACCCAAAGCCCCACTGCCACTCTTAATAGAATCAGCCCCCTTTGTAATGGTTGCCATTTTGACATTTTCGATCTCTACGCCATTTCTTGTGTTGTTGTAGTTTCCATATCCTTCAAATATATCTCTAAATCCTTGTGAGCTAAGAGTCTCTGCCTGGCGAAGTCCATCTATAACTATACCAACACGATTTTCATCCACACCGCGTATAGCATAGCCACTAGCACCATGTCTGCCTGCTTCTACAACACTAACACCAGTTTCATATCTAACTAAATCTCTACTATCTGCAACTTGCTGTTTATTTAATGTTTCTGCTTTTATTTTTGTGACGCCAACTTTTTTCTCTTTGACCGCTTCGTGCTCTTGATTTGCTGAAACTGTAACTTCATCGAGCGTGACATCTGTATCTTGTGCAAGTAAGATAGAGCAAAGCAATATTGATAATGAAATCTTTTTCATAAAATTCCTTAAAAATACAAAATTTATTTTATATAGTTTTGAAACTTAATATTAATATCTTTGTAAGTATTGCTAAATTTTTATTTAATATTGCTTAAATATTAGTTTTTAATTTAAAAATGTAAATTTTTATTAACAATTAAATTTTTTAAATTTAGGTTTATTTTGCTATTATCTACAATCATTTTTAAATCAAAAAGGTATATTATGGGTGCAAAAGCATGGAAATTTGGCGATAATATCGATACAGATATAATAATTGCTGCTAGATACTTAAACACATCTGATGAGAATGAATTAGCAAAACATATAATGCAGGATGTTGATCCTGATTTTACAAGCAAAATTTCACATGGTGATATTATAGTAGCTGGTGAAAATTTTGGCTGTGGAAGCAGTAGAGAACATGCTCCACTTGCTATAAAAGCCGCTGGAATCTCAGCCGTGATAGCTAAGAGTTTTGCTAGAATTTTTTATAGAAATAGCTTTAATACGGGGCTTTTAATACTTGAGTTAAAACAAACTGATGAGATAAATGAGGGCGATGAGCTAGATATAGATATAAATAGTGGCACAATAAAAAACAAAACAAGCAAAAAAGAGTATGCGTTTGCTCCGATTCCTGAGTTTATGCAAGAGCTACTAAAAAGTGGCGGCTTGATAGAATATGCAAAAAATGATTTAAGGGCTTAATAAAGATGAATAAATATAAAATTTGTGTAATTAAAGGCGATGGCATAGGACCTGAGATAGTCGATGAGACAATTAAAGTGCTTGATGCTGTTAGTCATAAATTTAACTTTAGTTTAGAATATGATTATAAATTAATGGGTGGTGCGGCTTATGATGTATTTGGTGAGCCACTACCTGATGAGACGCTACAAAGTGCTTTGGACTCTGACGCTGTGTTGTTTGGTGCGATAGGTGGTGCAAAATGGGATAATCTACCACGAGAAAAACGACCAGAGAGTGGATTGCTAAAAATACGCAAAGCTTTAGGTGCTTTTGCAAATCTACGTCCGGCTGTGATATATGATGAGCTAATTGGTGCTAGTTCATTAAAACCAGAGGTTATACAAGGCACAGATATATTAGTAGTGCGTGAGCTAACTGGCGGTATTTATTTTGGACAACCTAGACAAAAAGATGAAAATAGCGCGTATAATACGATGATTTACTCAGCCGATGAGATAGAGCGAATAGCAAAAATTGCATTTGAAGCGGCTTTAAAACGCGATAAAAAAGTGTGTATGGTGGATAAAGCAAATGTGCTTGAGACATCTCAGTTATGGCGTGAAGTGACGCAAGAAGTAGCTAAAGACTATCCAGATGTTACGCTAGAATATATGTATGTAGATAATGCTGCAATGCAACTAGTAAGAAATCCAAAACAATTTGACGTAATACTTACAGAAAATTTATTTGGCGATATTTTAAGCGATGAAGCAAGTATGGTGTGTGGCTCTATAGGTTTGCTTCCAAGTGCGAGTATAGGCGGAAAAGTTGGAATTTACGAGCCAATCCACGGCTCAGCCCCAGATATAGCTGGTCAAGGTATAGCAAATCCATTAGCAACGATACTAAGTGCAGCAATGATGTTAAGATACGCACTAAATCAAGATCAAGCAGCACAAGCGATAGAAGATGCCGTAAAACAAGCATTAGCACAAGGATATAGAACCAAAGATATTGCAAATTACGACGCCAAAGAGATATGCACTACTGCTGAAATGGGTAGTATTGTAGCGGGGTTAATCTAGTGCTAAATACAATAACAAAAGCCTTAATTTATGAAGAACAGGGTTTAAAAGATGATGCTTTGGAAGTTTATAAAAATATATTAAAAAACGATCCAAATAACAAAGACGCTATAAGTGCCATAAGGCGACTTAGCGGACTGAGAAAAAATATAAAAGCACAAAATGAACAAATGAAAGATTTTTTTGTAAATATGCAAAGCGAAAATGAAATAAATGAATTTAAAAGGTGGCTTGTTAGAATATGAGACTAGACGAAATAGCAAAAATGGCAATAGATGAAGTAAGTGCTGAGCTAAAAAGCATACAAAGTCTAGATGAAAAAAAAGCTTTTGAGATAACTGAAACATCACATAAATCGCAAGTCGCACAACAAACAAATGAAACACTAGCACACAATAACGATGAAATTTTAAGCGAAGAAATTTTTCTTAAAAATTTAAAGGAGCGTTTAGAAGTGCTGTTTGAAGGGTTGTGTGAAATGCCAAAGGACAAGCTTGAAAATAGGCTTGACATAACGCTTAAATTTTTAGAATTTGCACTTGCAAATGTTGAAAACAGACTTAGCAATATTAAAAAATAAAGACTTAGACGAGGTGCGTGAAATTTTCGCACCCTACACAAGTAGAGTATATCTAGTCGGTGGTTGTGTTAGAGATGCTTTTTTAGGCATTAAATCAAGCGATTATGATATCGAAGTCTATGATGTGGATTATGAGAAATTTACAAATTTAATGAGCGAAATCAACGCAACTGGTGCTGGAAAAAGCTATTTTGTTTATAAATACAAAAATTATGATATCGCCTTGCCACGCACAGAGACAAAAACTGGCAATAGACATCAAGATTTTAGTGTAAGCTATACAAATGATGAACAAACTGCTTCAAAACGCAGAGATTTCAGCATGAATGCATTGATGTTAAATATCTATAGTGGTAAATTGCTTGATTTTTGGGGTGGTTTAAATGCTATAAAAGAGCGTAAAATAACACACATCGATAGTCAAAAATTTTGTGAAGATAGTCTTAGAGTGCTTAGAGGTGTGCAATTTAGTGCTAGATTTGATTTTGATATATCTAATTCGACATTAAAACTCATGCAAACTCTATCATTACAAAATTTAAGCCAAGACAGAATAGCTAGTGAATTAATTAAATTATTTCATGCCAAAAATATCGAAAAGGGAGTTTTGTATCTGCATAAACTTGGGCTTATAAAAACGCTATTTAAGGCTGAAATTTCATATGAAAATTTAGATGTTTTTTTAAAAAAATTAAAAAATGCAAGAAAATTTATAAAAGACAAACATCTTTTTTTGTATCTATTTTGTAATCATTTTAAATTAAATTTCAAAGAAATTTCTACTAATTTAAAACTACCAAAATCTTACGAAAATTTAGCAAATGAAGTCTATTTTGATACCAAGCCAAACGACAGCGAATTATTAAAAATTGCTATTAAAAAGCCACTAAATGCATGGCTTGGTCTAAATACGAGTGATTTAATAAGCCGTGCAAAACAACTTGGTGTTTATGATAAAAAGTTTAAAATACAAATTGACATGAGCCAAATAAAGGGCTTAAAAGGCAAAGAAATAAGCGATAAAATAAAATCCATACAAGAGCAAAAAATAGATGAGTTTTTAGCAAATTTAAAGCCTTTAAAAGTCGATTTTAGCTAAAATCAGGCTTTATTAAAATTTTGTTAAATTTCAAAGAAAGTGTGTATGTTTAATATAGTATTGCTTAATCCGCAAATCCCACAAAATACTGGAACCATCGGCAGAATGTGCGTAAATGCAAATTTAAAACTGCATATTATTAAACCGATTATGTTTGATATAAGCGAAAAGGCTGTAAGGCGTGCTGGACTTGATTATTGGCATAAGCTAGATTTAAGCGTATGGGAGAGCTTAGATGAGTTTTTAAGCAAAAATTTACAGCATAAAGATAGATTTTTCTTTGCTACAACAAAGACAAATCAGCTATATTTTGATGCAAAATACTTAGCTGGTGATTTTATATTTTTCGGAGCTGAAAGCACTGGATTGCCGAGTGAGTTGATGAATATGTCGCCACAAAACAAAGTCACAATCCCAATGGGTAAAAACGGAAGAAGCTTAAATCAAGCCATGAGCGTTGGCATTATAGCATACGAAGCGATACGCCAAAATATACAAAATTTTGATTTTAGGGTGTATGTTTAATGAGAGCGATTATTTTAGTTTTAATTTTATCTGTTTTTTCATTTGCCACAACGATAAAAATCGCAAGTTATAATGTAAATAACCTTTTTGATGCGTTAGATAATGGCAATGAATATAGAGATTTTAAGCTAAAAAGTGGCAATTGGAATGAGAAAAAATACACACAAAAAATAAAAAACATAAAAAAGGTCATAATCGCAATAAATGCCGATATTATCGCACTTCAAGAGATTGAAAATGAAGAAGTTTTAAAAGAACTAGCAAAAAATACAGCTTATAAATATGCAACATTTAAAACAACCAAAAACGCACCAGTTGGACTTGGTGTGTTGTCAAAAATTAAGCCAATTAAAACTGAGTATTTTGCCGTGCCAAATGTAAAAACAAGAGATATTTTAAAGCTAGATTTTAGCGTTGATGGTAAATTTTTTAGCCTGTTTAACGTGCATTTTCCTGCATACAAAAATGGTTTTGACAAGCAACAAAGGGCTGAAAGAACACTAAGACGAGCGTTAGAAAATGTTAAAAATGGCGTAATCGTTGGCGATTTTAACACTCCATATTCCAAAAACTCAGGCAAAAATTTACTCTATCATATACAATACGCTAAACAATATCAAAATTTATGGGAATTTTTAAAACCAAAAGAGCGTTTTAGCCAAAACGCATATGGCAAAAAACGAGCGATAGATCACGCCCTGCTCTCACCTGATATAATAAACTCAGTTGAAATTTCATACGTGTGCGGTAGCTATAAGGTCTATAAAAGGGGCTTAGTTGATGCTAATGATTATGCATTAAAGATAAATAAAAAACCAATTTTTTCAGATCATTTGCCGATAGTTTTTGATTTAAGCACAGATAAAAAGGAAAAATGCAAAAAATGAAAGAAATTTTAGATATCGTTATGCTTGTGGCTTTTGCTATGTTTATACTGTTTTTGATACGCGGTGTAGCGGCTCAAACAATGAAAAAAGATGAAATTAGAAAAAAATTAAAAAAGGAACGAGATGAAAGAGTTATTGATTGAAATTACAGTAGAAGAACTACCGGCAATACCATTTTTAAAAGAGTTGCCAAACATTAAAACCAAATGGCAAACCGTGCTAGATGAGTACAAGCTAAAAAGTGAGTTTGATTTTTATTATACGCCAAGAAGGTTGGTGTTTTTTCACAAGGATTTTAAGGCAGCTCAGGATGATAGTATTCAGGAGTTTATCGGTGCCCCAAAACATGTTGCCGTAAAAGATGGTGCTTTTACACAGGCTGCACTTGCCTTTGCTAAAAAGTGTGAAATTTCGCAAGATGAGTTAGGTTTTAAACAAATTGATGGCAAAGAGGTGCTTTATCACATAAAACAGATAAAAGGACGTGAAAGCAAAGAGTTATTGGGCGAGATGATTGAGAAATTTTTACACAGCTTAAATTTTGGTAAATCTATGCGTTGGGGTAGTGGTGAGCATGAGTTCATCCGCCCTATCCGCTCATTTTTATGCTTTTTTGATGGCAAAAATGTCGAGTTTAGTGCATTTGGTGTAAAAAGTGAGCCTAGCACATATGCACACAGAAGCATTAGCTATGAAAAAATCGCAATCTCAAGCGTAAAAGAGTATTTTGATGGTCTAAAAGAGCGTGGCATTGTGCTTGATGCAAACGAAAGAAAGCAGATGATTTTAGTAGAGTTTAATAAAATACAAGACAAGCACGATATAAGCATCGAAATAGATGGGGCTTTACTAGATGAAGTTGTGGCGATTACTGAGTATCCAACGGCTTTGCTTGGCGAGTTTGGCGAGAGCTTTTTAGATATGCCAAGCGAGGTTATAATCACATCTATGAAAGAAAATCAACGCTATTTTGCCGTGTTTAAAAATCAAAAACTTACAAATAATTTTGTTGTAGTTTCAAACGCAATCACAAAAGATAATGATTTAATAATAAAAGGAAACGAGAAGGTTTTAAGAGCAAGACTTAGCGATGCGATGTTTTTTTGGCAAAGCGATTTAGCGTCTGGATTAGATCCTGAAAAACTAAAAAACATAACCTACCTAAAAGAGTTAGGCAGCATGTATGATAAGACACTAAGAGAGATAAAAATAGCTGAAATTTTAAGCTCTAAATTTAATCTACCAGCAGACAAGACCGAGCAAATAAAACGTGCTATTATGCTAAGCAAGGCGGATTTAACAACTGCAATGGTTTATGAGTTTGGCGAATTGCAAGGTGTTATGGGCGGATATTACGCAAAAGCCATGGGTGAGAGTGACGATATAGTAAAAGCAATAAAAGAGCAATATTTGCCAGATGGAGAAAATGCAAAATGCCCTACTTCGACATTTAGTGCCGTAGTTGCCCTTTCAAATAAGTTAGACACCCTTGTTGGTTTGTTTGGCATAGGCAAAATTCCAACAGGCACCAAAGATCCATATGCACTAAGACGTGCTGCAAATGGCGTTATTAAGATAGCACAGAGCCTTAAGCTTGATTTTGATGTGCGTGAAATTTTGGCTTTAATTGCAAAAGATTATAGTAAATTTGAGCTAAAAACTCTTGAGAGTTTTATAATCGATAGACTTTATACATTTTTTGATTGCAATGCTTCGATAGTTAAATCATGCATAAATAGTGGCGAACGCGATATAAATAGATTGACAAACGCCATAAATTCACTTAGTGAAATTTCTGCTAAACCTGGATTTAGTGATAATTTCTCAACATTTAAGCGTTTGGCAAATATTATCAAAGATGCTGAAATTTCAAGTGTTGATGTGCATCTATTTGAGAATGAATATGAAAAAAAACTAAATGATAGCTTTATGGCATTAGATAAAAATGATGATGATTTTGTGGCTAAATTAAATGGACTTTTTGGCTTAAAAGCAGACATTGATAGCTTTTTTGATAACGTTATGATAAATGTAGATGATAAAAAAATAAAAGAAAATCGCATAGCATTAATTGGACAAATTTATAAAGAATTTTTAAAAGTTGCTGACATAAAAGAGATTAGTTTTTAAGCCTTGGCTTAAATTTATTTTTAAACCAAGGCTTTACTTTAATCGTATAAATTTACAAGTTATTAAAGCTTTAAATTTTAAACCAACATTTAAAGCTTTAATATTAAAACATTATCATTTTTTAAATACTTAAAAATATGCAAAGACTAATGCGTAAGTTGGTTAGATTTTGTCTTGTTAGAAATTTTAGTTCGCTAACTCTCGTAGCTTTAAAAACCGTTTTACTTTGCAAAAAAACTTATTTAGTCGATACAATTTGCTTAAAACTCACTATTGTAGACAATGAAATTTGCCTTAGCTCTGAACAAAGTCATAAATTAAGTTGTAACAAGCCTATAGTTAAGCCAACTTTATGACTTTGCTATTTTTAACAATAAATATCTTGCTTTGCAAAACTTGATTTTTTATTATTGCCATAGTTTTGGATTTAAAAAGCTTAAAATATTGCTTTATTGCTATTAAGCAAAGCATGGTGTAAATTTGTTATTTGGCTTGTTGTTTTATGAGCATTTTTTATTTAAATAAATCTGTTTTGCTTTTTGCTGTTTTATTTATCTTGCAAAACATCACTTTGCAAATGCTTTAAACGTTTTAAGCAAACATTTTTACAAAAACACTTGTTGTTATCAGATGATAGCTTAAATCGCTATCCCTATGAATAACTTCGCACTTTGTTGCTATGTAAGAAAATAGCCAAAATTTAAAAAAATTTTGGTTTATTAAACACATTTAAGTTATGTTGTTTGGATTTAAAAATATCCCATTTTTTAGTCGTTGTGTCAAATACAAAATTTTTTAATATTTTAAATGCTTTTAATATAATTTACAAATAACTAAATTTTAACAATAAATTTAAGTTTATCCGCAAAACCGCTTAGCTAGTTTTATAAAATTTCTATCGCTTACTTTAACATTAGTTAAAATAGTTAAATTTAACAAAATGTTATTAATTTTAAGATCATGCCTTTAAAAATCACTTTGCTCAAAAATATCTCTATTTAAAATTTGTTCCAAAACCACTGTAGCATATGAGCCTTTTTGCAAGAAAAAGCTCATGCTAAAATGTGCCTTTTCCTCATTGTATTTAAAATCAAGCTCGTCTAAATACGCCCATGCAAACCGACGTGAGCCATTTAGTTTGCTCTCATACTCGTTTATCTGAGTAAAAATCACATCTTCTATCTCTTTTGCAATGCCACTTGCTCTATATGCTTTTGCACCAGCAAGTAGTCCCATGCTAGTTATATCACGCTTTGTAAATCTATCAACTTCTGTATTTAAATCATCGCACAAAAAGCACTTTCCAAAAGGATAATGTCCAAGCACCTCTCCTGGTAAAATTTTATAAAACTGTTTTTGTGATTTTAAAGCTTTTACTAAAGTCTTATCAAAATCATAATAATTCATGACTTCACTCTCGCTAAAATCACTCACAAATCTTGAAATTTCAACCCTTTTGCTTACATACTTATTAAACAAATCACTTTGATAAGCCGATATCAAAAACTCACTAAGTTTTGGATTTTTTAGTCTTTTGCCTTGCAATGTTCCTTTAGTTAAAATTTCACGTCCTGCCTCGGAATTATCGCCGTATTTACCAAATCTTTGGTATCCAAAATAGTTAGCATAACCTTGAGTGTCTAGTGTTTTTAAGGCTTGAGCCAATCTTAAAGCGTCACTTGGCATCACTTTTTTAAGTCGTATAAAAAATCGATTTCCTTTTAGATGCCCTACTCTTAGCTTATTGTTGTGAAAATTTACATTTAAAATTTTTAACTTTTCATGGGTAAAATTTTCAATCGCACTTTGAAATTTTCTTGGCAAACTAAGCATTTGGGTAGTCATACCCTGCTTGTCTTTTAACCCAGCATATCCTATTTCACGTATTTTTATACCTGTTTGTTCACTTATCAAGCTAAGGGCTTGCTGTGTGCTTAAATCCTTTTTTTGTATTTCACACATCAAATGCTCACCTTCTCCACTTGTCTTATATAGCGGTACTTCTCGCACTACAAAATCATCTGAATTTTTGGAAAAATGACAATTTATTGGTGCGTGAGTGAGTGTTAAAAGCGGCTTAAAAGTGGTGTGATTTTGCATGTGTTTTATAACTTCCTTTCGTTGCAATGGCAAAGATTGTAACTTTTGTGCGAGTTTGTCTTGCGATATGTTTTATTTTGGCTAAATTTTTAGGCGAAAAACTAAACAACGCTTCGTATTCTTCTCCGCTTTTTAATTGAGCCAAGCTAAGTTTTTTTATCATTTTAACACCTTTTTTTGATGCCTTTGTTAGCTTTTGTAAGTCAGTTGCCAAGCCATCGCTTATATCCATGGCTGATGTTACATATTTTGCTGCTTTATAAAAAAATTTATCTTTTAAATTTGGAGCAACAAAGCGTGAGTTAGCACAAATTTCACCTTTATTTTGCAGTGTTTTTAGTCCCTTCAAGCTCTTTCCAAGCTCTCCTGTAAATGCTATATAATCGCCTTTTTTAAGCCCATTTCTAAGCGTTGCTTTGCCAAGTAGTTCGCCTATCATGCTAACGCTTATGCCAAGTTTTTCTCCAGCTATCGTATCTCCGCCAATTACGCTTACGCCAAATTTTTTACAAGTATCGTTTATTCCACGACTTAACTCCAAAATTTCAGCCTCACATATATTTTTAGGTAAAATTAAACCAAGCAAAGCATATTTTGGTCTAGCATTCATTACTATGACGTCTGAGATATTAACAAGCATTGCTTTTTGACCTATCTGATATGGGCTTAACCACTCGCGTTTAAAGTGTGTCCCTTCACAAAATAGATCCTTGCAATATACATTTTTATCTATAACAGCGGCATCGTCGCCTATTAGTGCATTGCTAAAACAGCTGATTGTAAAAAACTCTTTATCCATTTTGTGATTATATAAAATTTTATTGTAAATACAAAACTTAAGTATTAAAAGTAGTTACTAAAAGCCCTGTTTTAGGGCTTTTAGTTAATCAAGCTTGGCTACTACTTCAGCTATTTCTATCGTATCGCCTTGACGTATCGCGTCTAATACAGCCAAACTCTCATCATCAACACACTTGCCAAATATCGTATGCACACCATCTAAATGCGGCTGAGCACTATGGCAGATAAAAAACTGCGAACCGCCAGTATCACGCCCAGCGTGTGCCATTGACAAACTTCCACGCTCATGTTTGACGCTTTGCTTATCACACTCGCATTTTATCCTATATCCTGGACCACCAGTTCCAGTGCCGTATGGGCATCCGCCTTGAATTACGAAATTTGGTATTACGCGGTGAAATTTCAACCCATCATAAAATCCAACACCAATCAAATCAACAAAATTTGCCACAGCTTGTGGTGCTTCCTGGGCAAAAAGCTCAAGCCTTATATCACCTTTTGTCGTATGCAAAATGGCAAATTTTTCCTTTTTTAATTCATTAATATCTATTTCAAAAGTCTTTAACTCTTCTCTCATTTTAATCTCCTTTTATTCGATATTTGTATATACAGCTTGGACGTCATCATCATCTTCTAGTTTGTCTAGCAATTTTTCTACGTCATTCATTTGTGTTTCATTTAGCTCAATAGTTGTGTTTGGCACATACTCCAAGCCGCCCTTTTTAAGCTCAAGCCCTAATTTTTCTATGCCTTCACTTAGTGTTCCAAACGCCGTATAATCACCATATATAAACAAGCTCTCTTCATTTTTTTCAAGTTCATCTAAACCAAAATCAATCAACTCTAGCTCGATCTCTTCTAGCTCTTGTTCTGGCAATGACACTTCAAAAACGCTTTTTCTTGAAAACATAAAGCTCAAACTACCACTAGGCAAAATTTCTCCGCCGTTTTTATTAAAAATGGCCTTTACATTTGCCACGGTGCGAGTTGGATTATCTGTAGCACATTCGACTATAATTTGTGTGCCATGTGCAGCCTTTCCATCATAAAATATCGTTTTTATATCAGCACTATCTTTGCCATTTGCACGTTTTAAAGCATTATCAATGTTGTCTTTTGGCATATTTTGTGCTTTAGCGGCGGCTATTGCGGCACGAAGTTTCGGATTCATATCTGGATCTGTGCCACCCTCTTTTGCAGCGACTGTTATCGCCTTGGCAAGTTTAGGAAACACCTTGCTCATCTTATCCCATCTAGCCTCTTTTGCCGCTCGTCTATATTCAAACGCTCGTCCCATTTATATCCTTTTTACATAAAAATCGTGCAATTATACAAAACTATCACTTAATATTCATAATAAATTTACATATTTTAACTATAATTTTGCACATGATAAGAAAAGCAAAATTACAAGATATAAACTCATGCATACCACTTATAAAAATGGCACTTGGCGACATAATATATTTGTTAAGTAAATCAAACGATAAATATACTACAGAAAAGAAATTAACGCAACTTTACAATGATACACAAAATAGAATTAGCCATAAAAATATGCTTGTATATGAACAAGATAGCAAAGTTGTAGCAATGATGATAAGCTATAAAGGAAGTGATGTCAAGTGGCTAGACATGAATTATAGTGACATTTATGAGTGCGAGTGCAACGACGATGAATACTATATAGACGCTATTGCGGTGAATGAGAAATTTCAATCGCAAGGCATAGCAACAAAGCTATTTAAATACGCTGAAATTTTAGCAAAAGAAAAAAATGAGAGAAAAATAGCCTTATTAGTCGAAACTTTAAAGCAAAAAAATATACAATTATACAAAAAGCTCGGTTTTAAAATTGATGGTGAGCGAAATATATATAATTTGAAATTTTACCATATGATAAAGGAAATAAAATGAAAAGATTTGAAGTAGCAAATGTAAATTGTGCAAATTGTGCTAAAACTATAAAAAATGCTCTAAGCGAAAAATACGGTGTAATTGATGTTGATTTAAGCGTTACGCCACGCATAGTTAGCGTAGATATCAAACAAGAAAGAGTTAATGAATTTATGCAAGAGCTTGATGAGCTTGGATTTGACGTGATAAAAGAGCTATAAAATGCAAAAAGTTAAGTTAAATATTGCTGGTATGAGTTGCGTAAATTGCTCAAACAGTATAGAAAGAGTAGCGAAAAAAATTGATGGAGTAAGCGAGGCAAAAGTGAGCTTTGCAAACGGAACTGGAGAGTTTTGTGTTGCAAATGATGATGTGTTAAAAATATTAAAAACTAAAATTTCAAATTTGGGTTTTGAGATAGTTTTTAACGCAAATGAGTATGAAAAAAAACGCCTTATGCATATAAAGGAATTAAAGTCTAAACTAATATCATCAGCTGTCATTTGTGCCATTATAATGGCGATAGAGCTATTTTTACCTATAAATTTTGCATCTAAAATTGTGATGTTTTTACTCGCAGCCTATGTGATATTTCGTAATGGCTCTAGCTTTTTTACCCATGCAATAAAATCAATAAAAAGCAAAAATTATGACATGAATGTCTTAGTTAGCCTTGGTGCTTTTAGTGCATTTTTACACGCTGTTTTTGTTTTAACTCGTAGTGTTGAAGATGAAATAAGCCATATTTATATCGGTTCAGCCGCCATGATTATCACATTTGTTTTGCTTGGTAAATTCCTAGAAGAACGCTCAAAACAAAAAGCAAGTGATTATCTAAAAAGCTTAATGGATTTAAGCCCAAAAACAGCACATTTAATCATGCCTGATGGACAAAGCAAGGAGATACCAGTATCTGAGCTAAGCATAGGCGATATCGTTGTGGTTAAAAATGGCTACAATATCCCAAGTGACGGCGAGATAGTTCAAGGCGGAGCCGAAATAGACACGTCAGCACTAACTGGTGAGAGTTTGCCTAGCTATAAAAGCGTAGGCGAGAGTGTTCATGCTGGTTGCGTAAATACAAATGGCTATATCAGTGTAAAAATCACAAAGATGCCATCTGATACACTTTTATCTCAAATTTTAAGTTTGCTTAGCGAAGCAACAACGAAACAAATGCCGATCTCTCGCATGGCAGATAGGGTTGCAAACGTATTTGTTCCTAGTATTATAATGATATCAATTATTACATTTGCAATATGGATATATGCAAAAGGCGACTTAAACTATGCCATAATAGCCGCTGTTTGTGTTTTGATAATATCTTGCCCTTGTGCGTTAGGTTTAGCTACACCAATTGCAATAATCTCTGGTATATCACGCGGTGCAAAAGATGGAATTTTAATTAAAAATCCTGAAGTTTTAGAAATTTTAAAAGATGTGAAATTTGCTGTATTTGATAAAACAGGAACATTAAGCAAAGGCGAAATAAGCGTAAATAATAGCAATTTAACAAGCAATGATTTAGCATTAATTGCTGGAGTTGAAGCACTAAGTGAGCATCCTATCTCAAAAGCGGTAGTTAAATATGCAAAAAGCAAGTGTGTAACACCTATTAAACTAGATGGAGAATTTAAAAATGAACTGGGTCTTGGAGTAAGATATAAAGATAGAGAGTTTGAAATTTTAATAGGAAATGATAAGCTTTTAAACAAATACAACATACAATCTAAACAAACCAATGAGATAATTTGTGTGATAAATGGCGAAATTGTAGGCACATTTAGTATATCTGATACAATAAGAGATGAGGCAAAACAGAGTATTGAGGCGTTAAAATCGCAAGGAATTACGCCAATTATTTTATCAGGAGATAGTGATAGTGTCGTAAAAAGCGTAGCAAATGAGCTTGGTATCTCGCAACACTATGCAAATAAATTGCCAGATGAGAAATTTCAAATCCTAAAAGAGGTACAAAATCAGGGCAAAGTGTTGTTTGTAGGAGATGGCATAAATGATTCTTTATGCTTAAAACAAGCTGATGTTGGCATAGCTATGAGCTCTGGTTCTGATATTGCAAAGGGTGCTGGTGATATTGTGCTAATAAAAAATGACCTTTTAAATGTTGCTTATACTCTAAATCTTGGCAAAAAAACCATAAGAACAATTAGGCAAAATTTATTTTGGGCTTTTATATATAATTTAATTTGCATACCTGTTGCAGCTGGGGCATTATACCCAGTGTTTGGGCTGTTGCTAAATCCAATGTATGGAGCACTAGCCATGTGTTTTAGCTCAGTAAATGTCGTTTTAAACTCAATTAGACTAAGATTTATCAAGATTAATTAAGGGGGAGATTTGAAAGTTGGACAAATGTATAGCGTAATATCTATGATATTTGCTAGTAACTTTAATGAGCCATTAACCGCTCAAAACTATGAAAAAATCAAAACTAGTAGCGATTGGATCATACAAAATGAATGCGAAAACAACAAAAAAGGGCGTAAATTATATGCTGATTTTTTACAAAATGAAAGTCTAGCAGAGATAAGAACGGATTTTAGAAGCATTAAATATCTCTTTAATGCTAGTTATTATTTTGCCAGTGCAAAAGATGATTTAGCTAAATTTTATGCTCAAATTAATTTCAGCCCAAAACTAGGAGAAAGCGATAGTATATCAAACCAGTTGCTATTAATAGCTAGCATTCTTAAAAACGAGCTTGATGAATCACATGCAAAACTACTAAAGAGCTTTTTAATTAGTTTTTTCTTGCCTTATGCTGCAACTTTAGCTATAGAGTTAAGCACTAGTGCAAAAAGTAGCTTTTATCGTTCACTTGGATATTTTTTATCTGAATATTGTGATAATTTACAAGAAATATTTGCGATAAAACGCAAAGCCGAGTAGCATGATATTTAAAAGGTTTATGTATTGTCTTAGACCTTTTAAACTCTTGCAATAACTTTTTAACCAAAACATAATCAAAGCAAAATTTTTATTGTGATAATAGCAATGTTTCAAAAGGTATAAACATAACAAAACAAAAATAGCTTATTAAATATCAAAATTTAAATAAGTTTTAAAAAGTATTTTGTGTTGTAAATTCTACTATGTAGCTTACGCCACAATTACTAAATGTATTTTGATTGCAACGTCTATTTTACCTGTTTGTAAAGATTTTAAGCAGTGCAAATTATTAATTTTATAAAATTTCAAAAGTTAGTTTATGTAAAATTTAGCATATTTTAATGCTAAAAAGCGACTAAGCTTAATAGTTTTATTTATAGCATATTTAACAACTAAATAAATTCTTAGTAGTCATAAATAGTATCGTATTTATAAAGTAAAATTATTACCATAAAAGTATTAAAAATGATTTTTTACAATCAAAGTATAAAAACTTTGCTTTGATTACTGCCTTACAATAAGTATTATAAAATCACCACCTAGACTTTAGGTTTTTATTCTTTAAGTTAAATCAGCTTTATTTTTTGAAACACATAAGTTAAATTTGGCTCTTATAGTAAATTTACCAATAAGAGCCATAGAGATAATTAAAACAAGATAACTATGCCTTTTTAAGTAAATCAGATATCAAAAATGCAAGCTCAAGTGCCTGATCTGCATTTAGTCTAGGATCACACTGTGTTTCATAACGCTCTTTTAAGCTATCTTGCGTTACATTAAACGCTCCACCAGTGCATTCTGTGACATCCTGCCCTGTCATTTCTAGGTGTATGCCGCCCGCATGTGTGCCTTCTGCCTTGCATATATCAAAAAAGCTCTTAACTTCAGTTGTTATCTTATCAAAATCACGCGTTTTATAGCCATTTTCCGCCTTGATTGTATTGCCATGCATTGGATCTATACTATATACTAAATTTAGCCCTTCGCTTCGTATATCACTTAAAATTTTAGGTAAAATTTTGCCTATCTTATCTGCGCCCATTCTGATAATTATATTTAAACGACCAGCTTCATTTTCTGGATTTAGCTTTGAAGCTAAACGCTTAATATCATCAGCCGTTGCACTTGGTCCTATTTTAACACCTATTGGATTATGAACACCGCTTAAAAAATGCACATGTGCATCATTGATGCCACGTGTTCTTTCGCCTATCCAAAGCATATGTGCAGAACAGTCATACCACTGAGAGCTTAAGCTGTCTTGCCTTGTTAAAGCCTCTTCATACGGCAACAATAAAGCCTCGTGAGATGTGTAAAATGATGTTTGATTTATGGCTGGAGTGTTGTCTGAGTTCATGCCACATGCATGCATAAAATTTAATGTTTGGGTAAGACTATCGGTTAATTTTTCATATTTTTCATCAACTTCTGCTTGTTTAGTAAAGCCTAAATTCCATTTATGCACTTGATGTAAATCAGCCAAACCACCACGTGAAAATGCACGTAGTAGGTTCATTGTCGAAGCAGACTGATAGTATGCTTGTATCATGCGTTTAGGATCTGGCACACGAGCCTCTTTACTAAACTCAAAACCATTTATGATATCGCCTCTATAGCTAGGTAAGCTAATGCCATTTATCTCTTCATAATCACTACTTCTTGGCTTAGCAAATTGCCCAGCAACGCGTCCAACTTTAACAATAGGACGCCCCCCAGCAAAGGTCATAACAATCGCCATTTGAAGCATAACCTTAAACATATCTCTTATATTATTTGCTCCAAAATTGCTAAAGCTCTCAGCACAATCGCCGCCCTGAAGTAAAAATGCCTCGCCATTACAGACCTTTGCTAGTTCGCTTTTTAGCTTTCTTGCTTCACCAGCAAATACAAGCGGAGGAAGTTCATTTAGTGTTTTTTCAATATTTTGCAGTTCGTTTTTATCTGGATATGTTGGTTGTTGTAAAATTTCATACTCTCTCCAACTATCACGTCTCCAGCTCATCATGTTGTCCTTTAAAATTCTAATAAAATCACGATTATATCATTATCTTTCTTAAATTTTATAGTATAATTACGGCTTTTAAAGGTATAAAATGCAAATAAAAGATGAAGCAACTAAGGGTTTTATTCTCGCTGTTTTGGCATTTGTGATATGGGGAGGATTTTATCCTATATATTTTAAACAATTTGATGAGTTTGTCGGTGCATGGGAGATACTAATACATCGCATTATTTGGTCGTCTATCTTTATGGCGATTTTTCTTTATTTTACGCATTATTTTGATGAAATTAAAGTATTATTGCTTCAAAAAAGAACTAGAAATTTACTATTTTTAAGTGGTTTTATGATAAGCCTAAATTGGGGAATATACATTTATGCCGTTGATAATAGCAAAATTTTAGAAGCAAGTTTGGGCTATTTTATGAATCCACTAATGAATATTTTAGTTGGTTTTTTGATTTTTAAAGAGAGAGTAAATTTTATCGGAAAAATTGCTGTTGGTATCGTATTTTTAGCGGTCGCAATTCAGTTTTATGCATATGCTGCTTTGCCTGTGATTGCTATTGTGTTGCCGCTTAGTTTTGCCGTTTATATAGGTGTAAGAAAATTTGTAAATGTTAAAGCATTAAATGGATTATTTGTTGAAACGTTGCTGATTTTACCACTTGCTTTGGCATATTTTTTCTATATTCAAACAAATGACATGGGACATTTTACGCAACCAAAAAATGGTGCGTTATTAATTATTTCAGGTATAGTTACCATAGTGCCACTTGTGATGTTTAACGCCGCCACAACACGTATGAAGCTTAGCTCACTAGCCTATGTGCAATATCTAAGTCCTAGCATTAGTATGCTTGTAGCGGTATTTGTTTATGGCGAGAGCTTAGATATTTATAAAATCATATCATTTTCGCTTATATGGTTTGCTATTTTTCTTGTTAGCTCACAAAATTTAATAATAAAATTTAAAAGAAAAATTTGATAAAATCACTCCTTTTTATAAAGGAAGTTAAAATGAACGAGATAACAATTGCATTTTTGATATCGATTGCCGTGGCTTTTGCACTATATTCCCAGATACAAAAACTTACTCAAAATATCGATGCAAACGAAGCAAATCAAAACAATCAAGGCTCACAAACGCAAAAAGCCAAAATTTTGCTTACAAATGCTGAAATTTCAGACGATCAAATCGCTATATATAAATCATTTTGTGACGAGATAGATTATCAAATACGAGAGCTAAAACAAAAAGCACTTTATGATGATATGCTAAAAAGCGATGATTTAAAAGATGAGTTTTTGGCTGAATTATCACAGGCTAGTAGAAAGCTAACTTTTATACAAAACATGAATAGTAAAAAGGGCATTAGCGAGTGGGAGGCTGAGTTATTTGAGATACTAAATATGATTGAAAAATCAGTACAAAATGCTCTAAAAAATGCCGATGTAATCAACGATGAAATTCGCTCAAACCTACAAGCAAGTTTTTCAAAATTAAAGGCTTAGTATGAAAAGTATATTTTTCGTAATTGCAATACTTGGGCTTGGAATTTATGGTTACTCATGGCACTTTTTTATTACATTGTTTATTATATCTTTTTTGGTATTTTTCCACGAGCTTGGACATTTTTTAGCGGCTAGATCTGTTGGGGTTAGTGTCAATACATTTAGTATCGGTTTTGGACAAAAACTTATATCAAAACACATAGGAAATACACAATATTGCATCTCAGCTATACCACTTGGCGGATATGTTCAGCTAAAAGGGCAAGACGACACAGACCCTAGTAGTAAAAACTACGATCCAGATAGTTACAACAGCCTAACACCACTAAAACGCATATATATATTACTTGCTGGACCGTTTTTTAACATTTTCTTGGCATTTTTAATCTATATCGCACTTGGTTTTTTAGGTACTCATAAACTTGCCCCTATTGTTGGCAATGTGCTAGAAAACTCAGCAGCACAAAGTGCTGGTATAGTAAAAAATGATAAAATTTTAAGCATAAATGATGAGATTATAAAAGAGTGGGATGATATAAGCAAACGCGTAAAATTAGACCCTGTAGTACTACAGATACAAAGAGAGTCACAAACCATACAAATTACACTCACGCCAAAAATTGGTGAAAGCGTAAATATATTTGGCGAAAGCATTCAAAAGCCACTTATTGGTATCTCTCCAAGCGGCGAAATGATAAAGGTATATCACACTGGATTTAGTGCCATAACATACGCTTTTAACGAAACTGCACGTGCGTCAAAGCTAATTTTTCAAGGATTTGAGAAATTAATAACAGGCATTGTACCAATAAAAGAGATGGGTGGAATAGTGCAGATAACAGACATTACATCAAAGGCTGCTAAGTCCGATTTTACGGTATTGTTGATAATTACAGCACTTATATCAGTCAATCTTGGTATTTTAAATTTACTTCCTATTCCGGCACTTGATGGTGGGCATATTATATTTAATACATACGAGTTAATTACCGGCAAAGAAGTTAGCGAAAAAGTGTTTGTTTATCTAACATATCTTGGCTGGGCGATACTACTTACACTAATGCTAATTGCGACATTTAATGACATAATGCGTCTTAAAGGGGATTATTAGATGATAAATTTAATGGCGTTAAAGGCGGAAATTTCAGCGATAAATCCAGATGTTAGACTAATAGCTGTGAGTAAAAATGTAGATATCGATAAAGTTTTAGCTCTAAACGCGCAGGGACAATTAGAATACGGCGAAAACAGAGTGCAAGAGATGGCTAGAAAACAGTCTTTAATTAATCAATCGCTTAATCTAAAATGGCACATGATAGGAAGACTTCAAAACAATAAAATCAATCAACTAATATCGCTTCGCCCTACTTTGTGGCAAAGCTGTGAAAGCATCGAAAAAGCAAAAGCTGTTGATAAAAGATTAAATTATAAACTAGATACACTTTTGCAAATAAACTCAGCCAACGAAGATACAAAACAAGGCGTAATGGTTAATGATGCGATACAAATATATGATGAAATTATGCAAACTTGTCCTAATTTAAACCTAATCGGAGTGATGAGTATAGGTGCAAACTCAGACGATATGGATGAGATAAAAAGGAGCTTTGAGCTTACAAGAAATATCTTTGATAAACTGCCAAATGCACAAATTTGCTCAATGGGAATGAGTGGAGATTATCACATAGCAATCAAACATGGATCAAACATGATACGACTTGGAACTATGCTTTATGCATAAAATTTAGCTCAAATTTAAATGCATTTAAGCTTTTGTTGTCTTTAAATTCTTGTTTTGTTAGTCAATAATTTAGTTATTTTATAACTCTACTCAAATACAAAACAACACTTTTTATTGTTTAGGCATGATATTTTTTGAATGTATTTGTTGTAGTAAATTTAAAATTTGCAACCTAAAATAACAATTCAAGCTTAAACATTATTATAAATTAAAATTTTTATAAAGTTATCCTATTTGTTATTTTGCAGCTAGCAAAATAACACTAAAAACACATACATCTAATTTTAAAACGACGCAATAGCAACCACTTTTTTACTATCGTATCATACATAAATTTCATCCTTTTGCTACCTAAATACACTTTTTAAATAAAGTAAAAATTTGTCTTAATGATATAAATTTAGCTAGTTTGCGTTTTGTAAAATTTAAAACTTCTCAAGCCCCAAAGTGGCGATGGTAGCGACCAAAGCTAAGCAAAGCACTCTGAGAAACAAAATGCTTTTTTAAAACTCTTAGTTTATTTATGTAAATATATTTTATGAAATTTAGCTATTTTCGTAAATTTCAGCCCTAAAAAAATTGATTGTATTGTTATTTATGTTTAATAATCTGCTTGTTAAGGTGCATTTGCATCATATAAAAATGAAAAATAATTTTTTAACCATAGACATTTTATATAAAATTTAGATATAATAGCTTTACTAATGCTATATAAACTTTATTTCTAATTTATAAATAAGCGTTTAAAAATTTTGCAATAATTTAACGCAAATTACTTAACAAAATATCACTAATTATATTAACAAGTGTATTTACTTTACTGTTTTATAATAAAAAGTATTGCTTAAATTTATCAACTTCACCTACATTGATGCAAAAAATATTTAATTTAAACAAACTTAATTTGCTTAGTGTAATAAAATGCTAAAATATGTAAAATTTTATGTATTATTTTACAATTTCGTATATAACGCCACTATCCGATACAAATTTTTCAATAGCTTCTAAGTGCTCCAAAGAGACATTTATTACAAGATTTCCTAAGACATTGTCGCCAAGTTTTTCAAGTTTGCCCCAAACTATATTAAAATCGATGTTTAATTCACGTGCCATACTTGTTATTATGCTATTTTGAGCAACCTCTTTTGGAAAATAAAGACGAATATTTACACCATTTTGTGGCAAAATTTCATCCTCGCCTAAAAAATGCTTCATTTTTTCATCAGGCTTTAAAAACAAATCTTCTATCTTGCCATTGCCGATTATATTTCCATGCTCTAGTAGCATTGCCTTATGTGCAATAGTTTTTACAACTTCCATCTCATGGGTTACAATCACAATGCTTATGCCAAGCTCTTTATTGATTTTTTTTAATAATTCTAAGATTGAATTTGTAGTATTTGGATCAAGAGCAGATGTTGCTTCATCGGATAGTAAAATTTTTGGACTAAGAGCAAGTGCGCGGGCGATTGCCACACGCTGTTTTTGTCCGCCACTTAGTGCGTTTGGATAGCTTGTCGCTTTGCTTTCAAGACCGACTAAATTTAACAACTCATTTACACGAGATTTAATAAAATCATCTTTCATTCCCCAAAATCTAAGCGGAGTTGCGACATTTTCAAAGACACTTTTGCGACTCATCAGTGCAAAATGTTGAAATATCATACCAACATCACGTCTAAGATTTCTTAGCTCATTTGCTTTCAGCTTGGAAATTTCCATGTCAAATACTTTAAGGCTACCATTTTGATATTTCTCAAGACCATTTATACAACGAAGCAAAGTGCTTTTACCAGCACCACTATGCCCAACTATGGCATAAATTTCACCTTTATTAATGTGCAAATTTATATCATGCAAAATTTGCGTTTGTCCGTAAAATTTATTAAGATTTGATATCTGAATCACTTGGCTTATTCCTTTTTATACACTATTTGAGCTAAATGCTCTTTGTTGTGTTTTATATAAAATTGTTGGTATTTTATTTTAGCAACCACTAAATTAATAATTTTTTAAATATTTGCTTGTTAACAAACTATTTAGATCGCCATATTTTTAAAAATAAAATAGCACAACAAATTTATTTTTATTATTTAAAATTATATTTGATACTTTTATCAAATATCTCAATGGCTCCAAAACATAAAGGGGAAATAACCCCTTCTTATTAAAGTATCTCTTTTCTTAACTCTTCTGGTGTTTTTGGCGAGATGAGTGCTGGAGCTATGTCAAACACGCTATATGCACCGCTTTCGCCCTTTTTAGCTAGGCGGTAAGCCGCTCTTGCATACGCCACTAAAACACTCGCTGTAAACTCAGGATTTGAGTCAAGCTTTAGACTAAATTCTATCAAGTGTTTTGTTTCGCCGTTTTCACCACTCTCGCCACTTCTAAGCACAAAACCACCGTGTGGGATACCGCCGTGATCGCGTTTTAGTGTTTCAAGATCGATGAAATTTACGCTCGTGTCATAATCAGCAAAATAGTTTGGCATAGTTTTTATCTCGTGCTCTATCCTAGCTTTATCAGCACCGTCTTTCACTACAACGTAGCAGTCACGAAGGTGCTTAGCTCTTGTTGAAAGCTCTGGATTTTCGCCGTTTCGCACACTTTTTAGAGCACTTTCGATCGGCACTGTGTATTGCCTAGCATCCACCACGCCTTCAATTCGCCTAATAGCGTCAGAATGCCCTTGACTCACGCCTTTACCCCAAAATGTATAGGTGTTGCCGTTTTCTAAAATGCTCTCACCATACAAGCGATTTAGTGAAAATAGACCTGGATCCCAACCCACAGCTATCACGCCAACTGTGTTGTTTGCCTTTGCGTTTTTATCGACATTTGCAAAATGCTCAGGTATCTTTGCATGTGTGTCAAAACTATCAACGACGTTGAAATTTTTCAAAAACTCAGGGGTTTGTGTCGGTAAATCAGTCGCACTACCGCCGCAAAGAACCAGCACGTCAAACTCGCCCTTGTGAGCTAAAATTTCATCTTGGCTATACACCTTTGCACCGTATGTTTTTACGCTACTTGGCTCACGGCGAGTAAATACAGCCACAAGCTCCATATCGCTACTTTTTCTAGCTACAAGCTCCACGCCACGACCTAAATTTCCGTATCCTAATACTGCTATTTTTATCTTGCTCATTTTTTTCCTTTATTAATTTTTGGTTTTGCTGTTTAAATGCACCGATACTCACGGCACTCGTTCAAATTTCCACATCCTTACACTAAAACCAAAAAATACCAAAATGCTATTCCGCCCTTAAATATATCTTTTTTCACTTTTACGCTCCAAAATTTGCAAGCTCACCAAGCACCTTTTCAAGCTTTGATTTTGCGTTTTCTAGCCCTTCGCGGTTTGTTTTGATAACTGCTTCTGGTGCGTTTGCGACAAATTTTTCGTTACTCAGCATATTTTCTAGCTTAGCAACCTCTTTTTCAAGCTTATTTTTCTGTCCTGTTAGACGCTTTACGATCTCGCTTGTATCAATGCCATCAAGCGGGATAAATACGCTTAAACTCTCGCTCACATCAACGGCTGAATTTTCAACCTTGCTCGTGCAAAGCTCTATCTCATCGCATTTTGCAAGAAGCTTGATGTAGTGCATAAATGGCGAAATTTCAGTATCTGTCATCATATAGGCTTTGGCGATTTTTGAGTTGCCTAGATCAATACTTGCTTTTGCTCGGCGAATACTAATGATGGCTTCGATCACAAGGGCGAAATTTTGCTCGATAGCCGCGTCTTGTGCTGAAATTTTTGGATAAGGCTCGATCATAATAGACGGCGAGTTTTCAAGACTTGTACCACTTAATTCGTGGAAAAGATACTCGCTGATAAACGGCATAAATGGGCTTAACACACGCATGGCTTCTTTAAAAACACTGCCAAGCTCAGCAACACTTGCCTTATTAGCCTTACTAAGCTCGATGCCCCAGTCGCAAAACTCATCCCATAAAAATTTATAAATAGCATTTGCGGCGTCATTAAATCGGTAGGCTTCGATGTTTTCACGCACCATTTTTACACACTCAAAAAACCTACTTTGCATATATCTGCCAAGATCTGTTTGGACTACAATTTCGTCTAAATTGGCAAATTTATCAGCGTTTAAAAGCAGGTATTTGCTGGCATTGTAAAGCTTGTTGGTAAAATTTCTAACAAGCACCATCTTCTCATCATCAAAGCGTATATCACGCCCTTGCACCGCTGAAAGCGTAAGTGTAAAACGCAAAATATCCGCACTATACTTATCTATCTCGCCAAGCGGATCTACTACATTTCCGCTGCTTTTGCTCATCTTTTTGCCGTCTTTGTCTTTTACAAGTGCGTGTAGATAGATGTCTTTAAACGGAATTTGTCCTAGTGCGTTTTCGCTTTGAAACATCATTCTAGCAACCCAGAAAAACAAAATGTCAAAGCCAGTGATAAGCATTGTATTTGGGTAAAACTCTTTAAGGTCGCCATCAAACCATTTTTCGTTTTTAAAACACTCATCATTGCCCCAGCCAAGCGTAGAGATCGGCCAAAGTCCGCTAGAAAACCAAGTATCAAGCACATCTGGATCTTGGGTGAAATTTTTAGAGCCACATTTTGGACAGCACTCCGGTGCGTCCGCCTCATCAGCCCACTCGTGTCCGCACTCGCAGTAAAATACTGGGATCTGATGTCCCCACCAAAGCTGACGACTGATGCACCAGTCTTTTAGCTCTCTCATCCACGCGTTAAAGCTGTTTATCCAATGGCTTGGATAAAACTCAGCACCGCCTTCATTTACCTTCTTAATTGCATCTTTTGCTATTTTGCTTTTAACAAACCACTGCTTTGAGATGTATGGCTCAACGACATTGTTACAGCGATAGCAGTAGCCCACTTGATTTTCATAATCTTCTATTTTTTCGACATTTCCTAGCTTTTGTAGCTCCTCTACGACGATATCTCTTGCCTCAAGTCTTTCAAGCCCTGCAAATTTATCGCAATGCTCGTTTAAAATCCCACTCTCATCAAATATCGTTAGAAACTCTAAATTATGGCGTTTGCCAACTTCATAGTCGTTTGTGTCGTGTGCTGGTGTTACCTTAACTATGCCCGTTCCAAAGCTCATATCAACATGCTCGTCGGCAATTATAGGAATTTCACGCTTAATTATTGGCAGTATCACGCTTTTGCCGATAAGGTGCTTGTAGCGTTCATCGTTTGGATTTACCATGACGGCGGTGTCACCGAAGTATGTTTCAGGGCGAGTTGTAGCTACAACTAGATATGGCAAATTCTCGCTTTGACATGCGTCGTTGAAGTCAAAATTTTCTCGCTCATGCACACCAAGTGCACTCCCATCTAAAATTTCGCCTAGCCTATCTTTGTGATAATTCGCCTTGTTTTGGTCTAAATTTACCCTATCTTTTGCAACCCCAAAATCTACTGCACGATCCTGCTTTGCAGAATTTTGGCTTAATTTTTGTTTCTCGCTTGATAAATTCTCATCCGCCAAATAGTATCTTATATGATAAAGTTTGCCCTTATTTTGCTTATGCTCGACCTCTACATCGCTTAATGCACCGTCGTGAGTGCACCAATTTACCATGTAGTTGCCACGGACGATTAGCCCTTTTTCGTATAAATTTACAAACGCCTTTTTAACCGCCTTTTTAAGCCCCTCATCCATGGTAAAGCGCTCTCTACTCCACGCTGGTGTGATGCCTAGGCGACGCATTTGGTGCACTATCTGACCGCCACTTCTTTCTTTCCATTCCCAGACTTTTTCAAGGAATTTTTCGCGTCCAAGCTCTTCTTTTTTTATATTTTGTGCTAAAAGCTGTTTTTCTACGACATTTTGTGTGGCTATGCCGGCATGATCAAGCCCTGGCTGCCAAAGTGTGCGGTAGCCGTCCATTCGCTTATATCGTGTCATTATGTCTTGAAGTGTAAATGTGAGCGAGTGTCCGATGTGAAGCACACCAGTTACATTTGGCGGTGGCATCATAATGCAGAAATTTTTGCCATTTTCTTGTATGTTTTTGTTGCCTTCAATCTCAAAATATCCGCGTTCTTCGCAAATTTTATAAAATTTTTCCTCTACTTGTTTTGCGTCATAAAAATCAGCCACTTTGTATCCTTAACTCTAATTTAAAGGATGGATTTTATCAAAATTTCAATTAAAATAAGTTTTATAATACACGTTAAAATAATGATTTTAATTAGTTTTGTATAGTTACAAAAGGTTAGAGAGACTGTGTCTCTCTGCTAAATTAAAGTTTTCCGCCTTCAACAACAAGCGTTTCGGGATCTACGTCATCACCATAAATATGCTTAAGTGTTGCATCGTAGTTTTTGTGAAAAAAGTTCTCTTTTGCAAGCTCCTTAATCTCACTATTTAGCCACTCAAGCAACGCTGAGTTACCCTTTTTGACCGCTGGAGCTATCACATCTAACTCGCCAAGAGCCTGAATACCTACCTTAAATGCAGTATTTTCTTTTGCCCATGCAAAAAGCAATGCATTATCATGAGCCAACGCATCACCTCTACCATCCAATAAGGCTCCAAAAGTTTCAGTATTTTGATCAAATTTAATCAGCTCTATTTCGGGATGATTTTTTGTAAAATACGCGTCAGCCGTTGTGCCTTTGTTGATTAATAATTTTTTGCCTTTTAGTTGAGAAATATCTGTAATTTCACCATTTTTACTAACCACACCAAGGCTTACTTTCATATAAGGTAGTGCAAAATCAACAACTTTAGAGCGTTCAGGAGTTTGAGTAAAATTTGCCAAAATTATATCAACCTTGTCCGAAACTAAAAACTCAGCCCTACTTGCAGCTTCGACAAGTTCAAATTTTACCTTGTCTTCATCGCCAAGCAAATCTTTTGCAATACGCTTTGCAAAATATATATCATAGCCTTGATTTTTGCCTTCGCTATCTATATAACCAAATGGCGGCTTGTCACTAAAAACACCAATTCTAACAAAGCCTTGTTCTTTGATTTTAGCAACACTATCTGTGTTTGTATTGCTTTCTTGACTGCTACAACCCACTAAAACAAGCCCAGTCATAACTAGTAAAAATGAAAGAAATTTCTTCATCTCTTCTCCTTAAATTTTAAGATTTAAAACCGCATTTTACCCATATTAGCTTAAAATTTATATAAAAATTTACATTAAATTTACGAATATCAACTAAGTCAATAAAACGTGCAAAATTTGCCTAATATAAATTATTAAAAAATGACAAAATCAAACTAAAATGTAAATAGATTTAAAAATCTCTTTGCTCTTTCGCTTTTTGGATTTGTAAAAAACTCTTTAGGTGTTGAAATCTCTACAATACTTCCTTCATCCATGAAAACAATCCTATCCGCAACAGCTTTTGCAAACCCCATTTCGTGTGTCACAATAAGCATCGTCATTCCCTCTTTGGCTAGATTTATCATCACGTCAAGCACCTCTCTTACTATCTCAGGATCAAGTGCTGCTGTAACCTCGTCAAAAAGCATCAATTCAGGATTCATACATAAAGCTCTTACAATAGCAATACGCTGTTTTTGTCCGCCACTTAGCTCACGTGGCTTGGCATATTTTTTTTCGCTCAATCCAACTTTTTCAAGCCATAAGTCGGCTTCTTTTTCGACTTCTGCCCTATTTCTTTTTTGTGCTTTAACTGGAGCCAATAAGATATTTTCTATGACATTTAAGTGATCAAAAAGTTCATAATGCTGAAATACCATACCAACACGCTGACGCATTGCAGTCCAGTTTTTAAACTCGCTTGTAACTTTCTCTCCTGCAATAACAATCTCACCGCCTTGTATGCTCTCAAGTCCATTAATTGTTCGTAAAGTTGTTGATTTGCCGCATCCTGAAGGCCCTAATAAAACAACAACTTCACCCTTCTTGACGCTTAAGCTTATATCTTTTAATGCATGGTTATTACCATAAAATTTATTTACATTTTTTAATTGAAGTATATTCATTTTGACTTCTCCTAAGCCCATTTCTTTTCAAGTGTTTGTGAAAATTTAGATATAGGATAGCATATAATAAAATATAGAAAAAATATAAATCCATATATTAAAAATGGAGCTAAATTATCTGTAAAAACATGTCTTTCAATTATCTGCTGTCCCACCTTAACAACCTCTACAACGCCGATTAAAACGACAATTGAAGTTGTTTTAATCATTCTGCTTAGCAAATTTACAGCACCAGGCGTTAATCTACGCAAAGCAAGTGGAATAATAACATAAATATAAATTTTAAATTTTGGCAATCCAAGTGCTGTTGCGCTTTCAAACTGGTGTTTTGGTATCGATGTGATGGCACCACGCACTATATCCATCATCTCAAAAATACCCCAAACACTAAAGACTATTACGCTTGCACTAAAGGCACTAAGATGTAGCCCTAAGGCTCTTGCTAAACCAAAGTAGAATATAAATAGCCAAACAATAGTAGGCATAATACGAACTATTTCAAGGCAAAATTTTAAAATAAAGTATAAAAATTTATTTTTAAGACTCATAATAACGCCTAAAAATAAACCACCAATAATAGAAATAATAATAGAAAATGCCGAAATTTCAATACTTACTAATAATCCTTCACTTAAACGTTGTAAATTTTGGATGCTAAATAATGCACTATCTTGCACGAATTTTCCTTTCTATCATGCTAAGTCCTAGCGAGATCGGCAAAATAATAATAAGATAGCTAATGACAAGCATAAAAAGTGCCTCATCTGTTTTATAATAAAGCCCAATTAAATCCTTTGCAACATATACAAGATCGGCTAAAGCCACGATGCTTACTATCGATGTTTCTTTTAATAAAAATATAATATTTGCCGAAATACTTGGCAAACTCACACTAAAAGCCTGAGGTGTAACTATATGATAAAGCACCTGCGTGTGACTAAGACCAAGACTAAGACCAGCTTCGATTTGGCTTTTGCGAATAGCTTCATATCCAAGTCTAAAACTCTCAGCCATGTAGCTACCGCCCAAAAACGCAAGTGCGATGATAGCACACTCAAAACTACTTAAATTAATCCCAAGCTTTGGTAATCCATAATATAAAAAAAACAATTGAATTAAAAGCGGAGTATTGCGACTAAGTTCAATATAAGCACTAACAATTGGTCTTAACGATCTCACATTATAATATCGCACAGCCATACACAAAATACCTATAATTATAGAAAAAAATATCCCAAAAAATGCAAGTTTAAGCGTCAAAATACCAGCTTTTACATACATAGGATAAAATGTGTTAATAAATTCAAAATCCATATCAATCCAAAAAATTTAATAAAGCCATGATTTTATCTAAAAAATAATAAATTTAAAGACAAAATTAGTATTTTTTTACATTAATTTTGACTAAATTTTTCTGTCTTAAATAAAAAAGATGACATAAGACACAACAAATAACCAAAAAGCTCAATACCTTCTTGCACTATATTTTTTACCATTTTTGCATCAGAAAGCAGTAAAAATTCGTCCCAAAATTTTGTACTACCAAAAACTCTTGAAAACACAAAAACGCAAACGATACCGCAAAGCATCAGGTAAAAGGATTGAGTTTTAATATACTCATCAAGTTCTTTTACAAGAATTTTAAATGATTTACAGGCAAAAAATATACAAATTATAGCAACCATTAAAGCCGCAAACACCCAACTACCATGATGCATCATATCAAAAACATAATCAAATTCTCTAACTAAAATAGTTGCAAAAAATCCAAATATAAGAATGCTTAAACTATTAAAATTTCTAGAATATTTTGCCAACAAAAAATAAATAGCACATATAATAAAAACTGTGATTTCTTGTGATATTTCAGTAAGCGAAAGCTCACCTATATGATCAAATTTAAACAACTTAAAATCGATATAAATACAGCTTATTACAATAATAGGCAACATCGCGTAAATCAAAAATATTTTTAAAAGCTTTAAAAAAACAAACACAACAACTTCCTTAAATAAAACGCGTGATTGTATCTTAAAAAACTAAAGATTTTTTAAACAATTTTTAAAAAGATATAGCAAAACAGTTACTTTAATCAACTTGTATAAGTAAAGTATGATAATTAATTGCATATACAAAAACGATATGAAAGCATTTTTGTGTTTTGATATATTTTTATACCAAAAGCCAAGCTAACTTAATTTTGTTGTAAAGACTATATTTAAGTTTTGCTATGTGCAATAAAAGAGCTTTAAATTAATCAAACTAGTTATTTTCTTAGACAAGCTATTTTTAAAATAGAATTTAAGCTATGATTTTATAAAATCCGCAAAAATTATGTATTTAACTTTTAGGGGAATTATGGATATTTTTCAATTTATCGGATTTTTGGGTATGATATGCGTCGTGGGTGGATATTTTTTGCTTCAACTTGGGCGATTAAATAGTGATAGTATGGGCTTTCAGCTTATAAATTTAGTCGGTGCAGTGCTACTTATCATATCACTTTTGGTGCATTTTAACCTTGGGTCATTTTTGATTGAGGTTTTTTGGATCGGCATCACAATTTTTGGGATTTATAAAATTTTAAAAAATAGACGCATTTGACGCTTTTAAACGCATTTGACTGGTCTTTATAGTAAAAGGAGAAGTTATGATTAAAGCATTTGCAGAGTGGCAAGAACAAGAGCTACTTTTTATCTCGTTGCCACACGAAAATACCGACTGGAAGCCATATTTGGCTGAAATTTTAGATAGTTATGAAGAGCTTGTGTCGGCTATCACGCCGTTTCAAAAGGTTGCTTTGATCTGTCCTGATGAGAAAATTTTGACTAGATTTGCTAAATTTTGTAACACTATTGCTTTAAAAATCGAAACAAACGATACTTGGGTGCGTGATTATGGGCTTATTGATGTGCAAAATGGTGATGAAATTTTAAGTTATGATTTTAAATTTAACGCTTGGGGCGGAAAATTTGAGAGTGGCAAGGACGATTGCGTAAATAGCGAGATTGTTAAAATTTTGCCTACAAATTTAAAGTCAGTTGATTTTATCTTAGAGGGCGGAAGTGTCGAGTTTAACGGTGACGGTGTGCTTTTAACGACTGAGCATTGTTTGCTAAATGAAAACAGAAACGCACATTTAAGCAAAGAGCAGATCGAGCAAAAGCTGTGCGAACTCTTTGGACTAAAACGCATTGTGTGGTTAAAACACGGCTTTATCAAAGGCGATGACACCGATCATCACATCGATACCTTAGCGCGTTTTATCACGCAAGACACGATCGCTTACGCTGCTTGTGATGACGAGAGTGACGAGCATTATGATGAGCTAAATTTAATGAAAAAAGAGCTTGAAAAAACTGCTTTTAAGCTCTTGCCTTTACCGCTTCCAAAGGCGAAATTTTTTGAAGGTAAGCGACTTGGATGTACTTATGCGAATTTTATCTTTATAAATGGTGCTTTGATCGTGCCAACATACGGCGATGATAATGATAAAATCGTGCTTGAACGCTTACAAAAGGCTTTGCCAGAGCGAAAAGTTATCGGTGTAAATTCGCTTGTTTTTGTACGCCAAAACGGCTCACTTCACTGCTCAAGCCAGAATCGTTACTTAAAAGATGGAAAAATAGCCAATGTTAAAGTATGCAATAAAGCACAAACTACTAAAAATAGCTAAATTCTTGCTTATTTTGGAATTTAACAAAAATGTTTAGAGTTTTAATATTTTTTATGTCGTTTTTTATAGCTTTAAATTTAAACGCAGGAGATAAAATGCAAATTATTATAAAAAATAAAAATGGCGAATTTAAAGCGATTTTGGACGATACATTGGTGGCTCGTAGCTTTGCTGCACAGCTTCCGATTGTGTTAAATTTGCAAGATTACGCAAATGCTGAAAAATATGCAAAGCTAAAGATGCCACTTGATATAAGCAACTCGCCACGTGGAAGTGATGGTAAAAAGGGCGAACTTAGCTACTTTGCACCGTGGCAAAATTTTGTGATTTATTACAAAGATCAGTCATATTATGATGGTATCGTAAGGCTTGGCGAGATCACAGATGAAGATATTGCAAAAGTCGCAATCGATGGAGAGATAAAAATAGAGTTAGTAAGATAAATTTATTAAGGAAAGATATGAAAATAGCATTAATCCAGCAAAAATTTCACGGCTCAAAAGAGGCTACAAATTCTAAAACTTGCGAGCTAATAAAACAGGCAAAGCAAGGTGGTGCCGAGCTTGTGGTATGTCAGGAGCTTCATCAAACACAGTATTTTTGCCAGAGTGAAGATACCGCGTTTTTTGACTTGGCAAATGAGTGGGAGAGCGATGTTGCTTTTTGGGGCAAAGTAGCTAAGCAAAACGGCGTAGTGCTGGTAACTTCACTCTTTGAGAAGCGAACGGCTGGGCTTTATCACAACACGGCTTTTGTCTTTGAAAAAGACGGCAGTGTGGCTGGCAAATACCGCAAGATGCATATCCCTGATGATCCGCTTTTTTATGAGAAATTTTACTTTACGCCAGGCGATATTGGCTTTGAGCCGATACAAACGAGCGTAGGCAAATTAGGTGTTTTGGTGTGCTGGGATCAGTGGTATCCAGAGGCGGCTAGGCTTATGGCACTTAAAGGGGCTGAAATTTTAATCTATCCTACGGCGATAGGCTGGTTTGATGGCGACAGCGACGATGAAAAATCTCGCCAATTAGAGGCTTGGGTTGCGGTGCAAAGGGGTCATGCCGTGGCAAACGGTCTGCCAGTTGTAGCTGTAAATCGTGTGGGCTTTGAGCCTGATAGCTCCGGCGTGGCTGATGGCATAAGATTTTGGGGAAATAGCTTTGTTTTTGGGGCTCAGGGTGAGCAAGTTTTGCGTGCAGACAGCCAAAGTGAGCAGTGCTTTTTAGTAGATATTGACATGAAACGAAGCGAGGAAGTGCGTAGAATTTGGCCTTTCTTGCGAGATCGCAGAATCGATGCGTATGAGAATTTAACAAAAAGATTTATTGATTAAAATGAGCGAAAAACTGATTGAAATTTTAATCTTAATAGCACTTATAATGTTTTTTGGTGGGATGTTTTACAACATATTTTTTAAAAATGATACTAAATTAAACGCAAGGCAACTTGATAAAATAGGCGTTTGTGAGCCAAAAAGCGTAAAAAGATTATCTGTTTATCCGTATTTTATAGGACTTGAAAGATTTTTTATAACAGACGTGACGTTGTGGTTTGATGAAAATTTTATCTACATTTTTAACAATGATAGCCTTGTGTCGCAATATAAATTTGCCGATGTTAAGCAGCTAAAAAAGACATATTTAAAAATTAATAATATCGCTATTTATAAAATCAGCTTTAAAAATAGTGAAAAAATATACAAATTTGCTAGATATCAAACACTTATAAGATCAAATTTTAATGAGTTTTTGCAGATATTAAACGACAAAAATTACGATTTTCAAAGCTAATTGATGGGTAAAATGGAGCAAATTTTCATTATCGGAGATGTGCATGGTTGTTATAAGACGCTTTTAGCACTGATTAAACAACTGCCACAAAAATTTGATAGTAAAATTTGCTTTGTGGGTGATTTAATCGATCGTGGTAACAGTAGTGCTGATGTCATAGAGCTTATAAAAAGCCAAAACTACGATTGCGTAATGGGAAATCATGAATATCGTCTTTTAGCTTATGAGAGTGAATTTATCCATGGTGGCAAAGTTAGCGATGAGCGGTGGTTTTACATGCATGGCGGAGAGCAAACATTTAAATCATACAAAGATAAAAGCGTAGATTTTAGGCGTTCACACGTGAAATTTCTTAAAAATTTACCACTTTTTTTAGAGTATGATTTAGCTACTAATGATGGCAAAAGGCTGGTTGTGTCGCACTCGGCGGTAGGACAAATGTGGTGGCTTAGAAATAGTGATGCTAATTACGCTGACTTTCGCCGTCACCTATTATGTGGGCGTGATGATACGCATGAAAACAAAGATATTTTTAATGTATTTGGACACACACCTACTCCTACTCCTATCATTACACGATACTATGCAAATATCGACACAGGATGTATTTTTAATAATTCTCGCGGAAATACGCTTACAGCACTCTCATTTCCAGATTTTAAAATTTATTCACAGGCAAACATAGAAAATAGCTAAGCCATAAAAAATAATATAAATTTTTTCTTAAGTAAATATTTTATAATAGATTGCTACTTTTTTACACAAAAAATAAAAATTTACAAATTTGCACATACAAATTCTTAAAATAAAGATAAAAATCGCTAGAATATAAAAAAGTTTTAACAAAGGAGAAATCATGAAGAAAACTTCTATAATTTTATCTGGACTTTTGCTTGTCACTACGCTTGGAGCAAAGGAATTTGTTAGTATTGGCACTGGTGGCATGACAGGCACATACTATCCTATTGGTGGAGCGATTTGTCGTCTTGCAAATAAAAATCCAGAAATAAAATGCTCAGTGCAATCAACTGGCGGTTCGGTTTATAACGTAAATAATGTCCTTAAAAAAGAGCTTACATTTGGATTTGTTCAAAGCGACGTAGTATATGATAAGTATAATGGCAAGGGTAAATTTGAAGGTGCAGCAGATGACAAACTACGCTCTGTTGTATCGATATACCCAGAGCTTCTCGCCTTTGTTGTATCAAAAGCAAGTGGGATACAAAATATAGACGATCTAGCTGGTAAAAAATACAATGTCGGCAATCCTGGAAGTGGCAACGAAGTAACAACTCTAGCCGTCTTAAAAGCAAAAAATTTCAACGTTGATAGTCTTGGACATAGAGGTGTGCTAACGGTTCAAGAATGCCCACATGCATTAAAAGATAAAAAAATAGACGGTTACAGTTTTATGGTAGGACATCCAACAGCAAATATTACAGATGCCGCTAACTCAATGCCTATTGATATACTTGATATTTCTGGTGATGACATCGATGCTATGATTGAGCAATTTCCATACTTCGCAAAAGGCACAATTGCAAAAGGCACATATATTGGCGTTGATAAAGATGTGCAAAGCATAGGTGTAAAAGCGGTATTAGTCACTACAGATCAAACAAGCAATGAGGCTGTAAAAGGCATAGTTAAGGCTATACTTGATAATTTTGACGAATACAAATCGCTTCATCCAGCACTATCTACAGTAACCAAAGAAAGCCTATTAGAGGGCTTATCTGCACCACTTCATCCAGCAGCTGAAGCTGTTTTTAAAGAGGCTGGTTTATTGCAATAAAAACTATTCAGAGAGAAATCTCTGAATAAGATATTTTTGATTACTTTTAACTACAAATAACAAATTTTAAGTTATCATTTAAAGGTGCAAAATCTTTTAAGGGGACAAAAATGCAAAAGTACAAACTTGCCATATTTGATCTAGACGGAACACTTTTAAACACAATAGGTGGCATAGCAAAATCAATGAATAACGTATTGCAGTCTCATAATCTAGCAACTCACGATATAGAAAAATATACATCATTTGTTGGTAATGGGCTTAAAATTTTAGCCAAACGTGCTTTGGGCTTTGATGTGAGCGATGACGAGCTAGATGGCTACTACAAAGAGCTTTTAGTGCAATATGAAAAACACTACATGCTAGATATAGCACCATATGATGGGATAATTAATATGCTTAGAAAAATTACCAAAAAAGGCTATAAAATTGCAATAAACTCAAACAAAGTCGATTATATGCTAGATAAGATTGTTGATGAAATTTTTGGTGAGTTTTCGTGGGTAAAAGTTGTTGGTGTATGCGATAACCTGCCAAGTAAGCCGGATAAAGCAGGAGTTGAGCTAATCATAAAAACAGCTGGAGTTAGGCATGATGAAGCTGTTTTTATAGGTGATACAGATGTAGATATACAAACAGCTCACAACGCTAATGTTGATGCGATATATGTGCCATGGGGTTTTCGTAAACCACATGAGATAAATGAGAGCAATTATAAAAGCGTCAAAGACGCAAATGAATTAACAAATTTACTTTTAAGTAATTTTAAATCATAAATAAACATAAGGAAAAACATGAAAGTAATTATAACAGTTGTTGGCAAGGATAAAAAGGGAATAGTTGCTGGTGTGAGTGGAAAAATTTCATCTTTAGGGCTAAATATAGATGATATTTCACAAACTATTTTGGATGAGTTTTTTACGATGATGATGGTGGCTTCGTCTGATGAAAAGCAGGATTTTGCCGCACTTAGAGCTGAACTTGAGAGCTTTGGCGAGGGACTTGGCGTGAAAATCAACATCCAAAGTGCTGCAATCTTTGATGCTATGCACAACATTTAAGGTGCGAAAATGAATATAAGACAAGTAACCGAAACGATCGCGATGATCGAGGAGCAAAATTTTGATATAAGAACCATAACTATGGGTATTTCGTTGCTTGAATGTATCGATAGTGACAGCGACAAGGCGTGTGAGAAAATTTACAAAAAGATTACGCACTGTGCCAAAGATTTAGTTCGTGTTGGCGATGAAATTTCAGCCGAGCTTGGCATACCTATCGTAAATAAACGCATATCTGTAACCCCTATCGCTATCATCGCTGCAGCAACAAATGAGAAAGACTACATCAAATTTGCCAAAACGCTTGATAAAGCAGCACACGATGTGGGTGTTGATTTCATCGGTGGCTTTTCGGCTTTGGTGCAAAAAGGCTATGCAAAGGGCGATGAAATTTTAATAAACTCCATTCCAGCCGCCCTGGCCCAAACTAGCAAAGTCTGTGCCTCGGTAAATGTCGGCTCAACCAAAACTGGCATAAATATGACAGCTGTGCGTGATATGGGGCGAGTGATAAAACAAACGGCTCAGGCTTCAGACTTAGGTGCAGCAAAGCTTGTGGTCTTTGCAAATGCAGTCGAGGATAATCCTTTCATGGCAGGTGCATTTCACGGCGTGGGCGAGGCTGATGTCGTGATAAATGTCGGCGTTTCAGGACCTGGTGTGGTAAAAAGAGCACTTGAAAAGGTGCGTGGTGAGAGCTTTGATGTCGTGGCTGAAACGGTTAAAAAAACGGCATTTAAGATAACTCGTATCGGTCAGCTAGTGGGTCAAATGGCGTCTGAGCGACTTGGTGTGAAATTTGGCATAGTCGATCTTAGCCTAGCTCCAACTCCAGCCGTGGGCGACTCAGTCGCTCGTGTGCTTGAAGAGATGGGACTTGAAGCGGTCGGCACTCACGGCACGACGGCTGCACTTGCGCTACTAAATGACGCTGTCAAGAAGGGCGGCGTGATGGCGTGTAATCAAGTCGGCGGTCTAAGCGGTGCGTTTATACCAGTTTCAGAAGATGAAGGCATGATAGCCGCGGTGCAAAGCGGGTCGTTAAATTTAGAAAAGCTTGAAGCCATGACTGCGATTTGCTCAGTTGGGCTTGATATGATCGCAATCCCTGCTGATACGCCAGAAGCGACGATTTCAGCTATCATCGCAGATGAAGCAGCGATTGGCGTGATAAATCAAAAAACAACCGCCGTACGAATCATCCCACTTGGCAAAGAGGGCGATATGATCGAGTTTGGCGGACTTTTAGGCACGGCACCTGTAATGAGTGTAAATAAAAACTCATCGGCTGACTTCATCGCTCGTGGCGGACAGATCCCAGCTCCGATACATAGCTTTAAAAACTAAAATTTGCAAAGTCTTTTGGCTTTGCAAATTTAATAATCCAAGTATAAAAATCTTTGCGGTGGCATTAAATTTTTACCAAATTCGCTTATTTCTCGTGATTTTTCATATCGTTTGGCATTTTTTATTTTTACAGCAGTAGCATTGCTTTTATCCTTTAAAAACTCAAAAAATGAAGCCTTGCTAATTACGGAATTTTCTGCCGTATCTTCCCAAATGCTATCTTTGTCGCTAATTATAATAGTATCTACATCAGCCTCGTCGACAATCTTACCTGCTGGCAAAGGCTCGTAAAAGTATATCTTTTCAAAGTCGTTTTTAAATTTATGATTTCTATAAAATACACTTTTTACGCCATCTATTAAAGGATAGCAGCCCTATTTTGTCATTGATATTATGATAGCTTTGCTCATCTTTTTACTCTTATCATGCTTTCACCTCTGCCGTTATCGCTTATTTCATATGTTATTTCTTCACTGCTTTTGTATTTTTTATCTGTAAGTTGATTTAAATATCTTTCACCAACGAGCTTTTTAAAAGATTCAGCCACCCTTTCATTATTTAAATCAATATCCCATTCAAGCTTTGCACGGCAAATAGATGTTTTTTCTTTATCATCTATTTTAATCAATGAAATTTCAATATTTGCAAGATCTGTTAAATATTTAAATTCACTCGGTTGTGTTTCTGCTATGTGAGAATATGCGTTAAAATAAGCCTCTTTTGCAAATTTTTCATTTTGACAATTATATGTTTCATCTCCACAACCAACAAACACTAAGCCAATGGCAACTATACTTAAAATTTTAGTTTTTAAAAACATTGTTTGTCCTTTTTTATTTAAAATTTTGCTAAAATTAACTCTAGTTTTTTTAAATTTTGATCTTTTACTCTAAAATGAACCAAAAAAATATCAACCACAAAAAATATCGCATAAAGACCTATTAGCACATCGTAATCAGCTGCAATATCTAACAAAACAGCACAAACAAGACCCAAAATAAGCTTAATAACAAAAATAAGAGTATCACCTATATAGTATCTATCCGCCCCGAAAAATCCTAAGACTATGGATAAAATAAGACATATTGTTGGATTTTTAAAGTCCGTTAAGTATATTTGGTTTTCCTGTGATTTACTTATTTTTTCTAAACTATCTTTTAAAAGAAAAAGCGAATTTTTAGGAAAATAGTCAATCTTGTCCATTATTAGGCTCCCAAAATTTTTCTTATTTCTTCATAATTTTTAGCAGAAGTTTTTCTGGCCAGGATATTTGCATCTATAAGTGCAGCAATCTATATCCACATATTTATACCTGCTGCTATTTTTTCTGGTATTACAAAAATTGAAAGTAACAACACAGCAACAGAAGGAATTAAAAAATATAAAGCTTTCTTTTTATCATCATTATAATACCTATGAACACCAAAATTGCCGAGTAGCAACCCAAAAATAACTATATAATTTGGTCTTTTTAGCTCGTATAATTTTTTTAAAAGGCTATCAAATTTGGCATTTATGTTATCGCTGTTTAACAAATTTTCTTGATTTAACGCCTTATAATGCTTACCAAAAAGTCGCTTTTTAATCTCTCTTAAAATTTGAAAATTTTGCATTTTATCTCCTTTTGTATTTTGATTAAAATTTTTATTAAACGAATAGTACGACAATATGTCTGAATTTAATATTAAAAAAGACAATATGTCGTAATTTGCTATTAAATTTATAAAAGCTAAACTTTCAAAATGAAATACAGCCAACAAGATAAAGCAAGAATTTTAAAGATAACAACCAGAACCCTGCAAAGATGGCGCACAAGTAAGCCAGAGCTTTACGCTATTATTGAGGCTGGATTTAAAATGCGTGAGCTGATAAAAACAGAAAATGAAAATATAACAGAAATAAAAAATATCATTAACGATGCTATACCGCAAAATTAATCGCTAAAATTAATAAAAAGACAAGAGCAAAATAGCTTTGCTAACTATCCCAAAACAGTGTTATAAATTTTAAATCACTATCGCCAAAACACCCCATAAAATAGCCATAATACCAAACATTAAGCAAAATTTTTCCAAAAAGCAGTAGATATAGAGTGCAGACTTTAGACTGTTTGACGCCAAATTTATCCAAAATTTAACTCTTTTAAAAAAACAATATAATGTCTTAAAAATTTCACAAAAGGAGATGGTTATGGCATTTTTTTGAAAAAATTCTTGGCAAACAAAAAGATATCGTAGATGGTAAAGAGGTCGATATGCCAGTGTTTTATGTCGCTAATGGCAAAGACAAGATGGAGCAGTCCTTTAAGATAGCAAGAGCGACATTTGGCTACTTTTGGCGTGAGATATTTTGGGGTATCGACGTATCGTTCCAGCACTTGATATAGCGTGCGTGAAGGTGCTTTTTACTCAGGAGATCAACGGCAAAGAGCATAGGGAGCATATGTATATAAATGATAGATTTTGACGGCGAGTTTATCACCGGCACGCTAGTAAATGAGCCAAACGAGCTTACAAATATCAAAAATGGCGATAGCATCAAGGTGCGTATCGGCGAGATTAGTGACTGGATGTTTGCTTGTTAGGGCAAGGCGTATGGTGCATTTAGCGTGCATACCATAATAAGTGAGATGAGTGAGCAAGAAAGAGCCGAACATGATGAGATGTGAGGATTTGATTTTGGCGATTTTAACGATATTTTAGTCGTCATAGATCAAAAGCAAAATCCACAAAATTTAACCGATCATCCGATGTGTATAAACTCCGTTGATGAGTATCGCAAGTGGCTGGGTGAAAATTTAGACAAGATAAATGAGCTAAACGAGGCTAGACTTACATGAGTTTGCGATATCTGGGAATTTATCCCTTGTTAAAGTCTGCCTTGAAATGGGAGCGGATAAAAATGTCGTTAGCAAAAGTGGCAAACTAGCGATAGACTACGCTCGTGAGCTTGGCTGGGAAGAGATAGTTAAAATTTTAAGATAATTCTGTCTTTATATATGGCGGTTTTATGAGCCGCCTATGCCTAAATTGAGTTGGATAATCAGCACAACCCCAAACCCACCCTCGCAAATTTCTAGTGTATGGTGGTAAGAACATTGCACCTGTAAATTTAAGGGCTAAATGTAACGATGCAGTGCCCAAAGTGCTATGTATTTTGTGTCAAACCCTGACACTGGGTTGCACTCATTAAATTTGCTACCTTCGTGCTTTAAATTTTATGCAAAAAATCTAAAAATTTCAGCAAAACCTTGCAAATCTTACGCTTAATTTATACTAACTCAACACTGCAATTACTCTCTTGCACGAACATATTAAGCTCTCTAAACTTATAGCTAGTAGTCACCTTACATAGGTTAAGATTATTTTTGCAATTCGATTACTCAGCGATGAAACGTTAGCGATAAATTTCACAGTCTGCACATAAATTATGAATAAATCCAAAAATAGCACAACCCTAAACACTATAAAAATAAATTTTAACTTGTTTTTTTGATTAAATTTTTAAAATTTATGATAGCCATAAAATAAGCATATTGTATATTTAAGAATTTTGAAAGCTAATTTTCATGAAAGTATAAATTATTTTTGCATATATTAAAATTGTAAAGATGTCAAAAGTTAATAGATTTTTCTGAAGTAAGTTTATTTTAATAGTGAAAAATATCTAAAACCAACAAATAACCAAAAGTCACTTTACGCAAAAATATCACATATCAAATATTGAATGTAAAGCCATAAAAACTTCATTTAGTATGCAAATTTTAAATTGCTCCGTAATCAAATTAAAAGCTATTTCATCGTATTTTAGTGATATTTGAGATTTTATAATTTATATGGCTACTATAAAATTGCATTGTTGCATTAAACATGTTTTTTTGCTTTGCTGATGATTGTAGCTTTTTAAGATGTAAAAGATCAAAGAATGCAATTTTGGACTTAATAACATGGGTAAAGTTTGTATAAAATTTTTAAAACCAACAAGAATATAGCAAATAAAATAAGGTAAATAATTTTAGACAACTAGCAAAAATCAATTTTATATAAAGAAAATTTTTATGACTTATAAAAGTTTTATAAAATTATAAAAGATAAGATTAAAGATAATTTATGTAAAAATTAATCAAAATAAGCGTGGATAATCCACGCTTTGAATTATTTATCTCTAATAGACAATTCGCTGATTAGCTTAGTATATGCAGAGTAGTTTTTGTTTTTAAAGTATTTTAAAAGTCTTTTTCTTTGACCTACCATTTTTAGTAGTCCAAGTCTTGAAGAGTGATCTTTTTTAAACACTTTTAGGTGCTCGGTAAGCTCAGTAATACGAGCTGTAAGTAGTGCTATTTGCACCTCTGGTGAGCCAGTATCACCATCTTTTCTAGCGAATTTCGCAACTATTTCTGCTTTTTTAGCCGAATCCAAAGCCATTTTAGACCTCCTGATTGGTAAGATTAAATAAAAGGGCGATTTTATCAAAAATAAACATAAAATTTTATTAAACTATAAAATTTCCCTTTGTCCTTTTGCATTTAGTGGGCTTAAAACGCCCATTTTTTCCATTTGTTCTAAGATATTTGCTGAACGATTATACCCTACTCCTAAACGTCTTTGAAGATAACTAATTGATGTTTTTTGCTCACTTATAACTATAGTTTTTGCATCCTCATAAAGTGGATCAAGCTCACCAACATTTATATTTACATCGCCGTTATCGCCACTACTTTGTCCTGTTTCAGATAAAAATCTCTCATCATAAACCACCTCTTGCTGTGATTTTAAAAACTCAACAATATTTTCTATCTCCTTTTCACTAGCAAATGGTGCATGAAGTCGTATAATCCCAGGGCTTCCTGGTGGCGTAAATAACATATCTCCACGCCCAAGTAAGCTCTCAGCACCCATTTGATCAAGTATAACCTTGCTATCTATTCTTTGCCCTACTCTATAGCTTATGCGACTTGGTAAATTTGCCTTAATTAAGCCAGTTACGACATCAACGCTCGGACGCTGTGTTGCTACTATTAAGTGTATGCCAGAAGCACGTGCCATTTGAGCTAAGCGTCCTATATAAAGCTCTACATCTTTGCCACTTGTCATCATTAAATCAGCAAGCTCGTCAATTATAACAACAATGTATGGAAACTGCTCCAAGCCCTCTTTTTTCATCTTTTCATTATAACTTTCAATATTTTTTACGCGATTATGACTCATTATGGTATATCTTCGCTCCATTTCAGCTACCATATTTGCAAGTGCCGTAATAGCTTGTTTTGCCTGAGTGATAACTGGGGTTAAAAGATGAGGGATATCATTATAAATACTAAATTCAAGCATCTTTGGATCTATCATCATAAGTCTAAGCGTTTGCGGACTATTACGATAAAGCAAACTTAAAAGCATGGCATTTATGCCGACACTTTTACCAGAACCAGTAGTTCCAGCAATGAGCAAATGCGGAAGTTTTTTAAGATCGGTTATAAAAGGAGTCCCTACAATATCCTTGCCAAGAGCCATCGTAAGCTGACTACCAGCATTTTTAAAAATCTCACTATCTAGTATCTCTTTTAAATATATCGTTTGTGTGTTTGCATTTGGCACCTCGATGCCAACCACATCTTTGCCAGGTATTGGTGCTTGGATACGAATAGTCTGGGCTTTAAGAGCCATTGCCAAATCATCTTGTAAGGTTAAAATTTTACTTACTTTTATATGTGGTGCTGGACGAAATTCAAACGTTGTCACAATAGGTCCAGTATAAGTGCGAACAACATCACCGTCTATCTTAAAACGTCTTAATTTTTCAAGCAGATCAGAAATCTTTTGATCTATCTCGGCTTCATTTATATTGTTTGAACGCTTTGGCGGATCTGCTAGAAATTTAAGTGGCGGCAACTCAAAATTTTTAGGTTTTTCGACTTTGCCCTTTTCTATCTCATCAAGCAGTTTTTTGTTTTCAATAACCTCATTTAAAATTTCCACATTTGTATGCTTTGTTATTTTTGTTTCACTTTTATTTTCATCTTTTTCTTCTTTTTTCTCGTCTTTTATCTCATCACTTATGCTTTGCGGTGTTTCTTCTATGATTTGAGTATCAATTATCTCATCTTTTATCTCATGCTCTTCTTTTACAGCTTGTTTTTCTGGTTTTATTTTTTCACTTTTATATTCTAATATTTTTTGATTTTTTATGTTGTTTTGAGTATTTTGCACTACTTTTTTTGCTGGCTCAACAAATGCTTTTTTCATTAAAACCAAAATATTGTCTCTAAAAATTAAGCCTAAAGCCATTGCAAAAAATCCAGCAGTTGCTACGAATGTGCCAATTTTACCAATAAATCCATTAAGCACGTCATTTATACTAACCCCAATAAGTCCTTTGTTTATGCCATTAAAAGCCATTGCTTGAAACATAAGTGTAGCTAAAAATAATAATAAAATTCCGAGCCCAAACTCAGCCAATTCTATGTTGATTTCTCTAAATTTATAAAAACCAGACGAAACTAGAAAAATTAGCAAAAATGGATAAATATAAGCTAAGAAACCAAAATATTTCAGGTTGGTAGTGCCTAAAATTTTACCAATAGAGCCTACAAAATCAGCTTGTGGAAAAAATGTACAAAGCCCAAAATACACAAAAACGCAGACTAAAAATACCAAAATGCAATGTCGTAAAATGTTAAATCCTTTTGAAAATTTAAAGTGGAGATTATAGCATAATAGGCATAAGCCCAAAATAAATCTGGGCTTATTTTTTACATGTAGTTTAGTAGGCTTAATTGATTGATTTTAGAAGTAGCTTGAAGCATGGCTTGATAGCTCATCATTTTTTGAGTTAGACTTAAATACGCTTCGCCATAATCCACATCTATTACTTCACTTTTGACACTTGAAACATTTACACGCATTATACTTGCACGTTCATTTGTGCTTTGAAGTAAGTTTGTATATGAGCCTATTTTTACTTTTTCTTTATTTATGTGATCCATTAAGTGATCAATTCTCTTAATAGCTCCTTGCATACCAGTATTACGCGGATCGGCATTGTTTGCATCTTGGCGATAATATCCATGCCTTACGGCATCAATCATACTAGTTAAGTCCTTAAACAGATCAATTCCTGGCTCATCTACCATCACCGCATTATTTTGCATAAAGCTAAAAGCAGCACCCTTTCCTTGACTTGTAGCAGGTGTTTTACCAGTGCTATCGCCATAAAATTTACCACTTTCTTTGCTATCATAAATACTAACTTCAATGTTTGTTACAGATTGACTTTTATCAACTAGCTGAATTTTTCCCTTACTGTCTAAATTTACTTCAATCATTCCACGTGATTTATTGATTGCAGTTGCATATGATTGGTAATTTTCAAATCTGTGATTTTCAGGCATAGGATTAACCTCAGAATAAGGTGGATTTGGGATGTTGTCACTGGCTGCCATGCCTACAATATCCATAAGCTGCCTATATGTAAAATCATCAGTTTGAGTCCAATATTGTCCAAATGCATCAGCATTATATACAGCCAACGTTCTTGTTCCAAATTTATTACTACCATCTGGATTTATTCCACTAATGCTAAATGTAACAGGTTTTGAAGGGTTTTGTGTGCCTAGTTTTATGTCTATTGTGTATTTAACATTTGTGCGAGACTTGATCTCTAGTTTAATAGTTTGGTTATCAATATTATATTTTGTCTCGCTACCAGGATATAGCTCACCAACACTAGCTGCCTCGCTAAGTCTAGTTGAGTCTGTAGCATACTCACCAGTAGTTCGGTTTATTTGAGTTATGTTTGTGTGCAGTTTGTTGTCTTTGCGTTCAAATTTTACCTTATCAAAATCAAAACTATCTACAACATTTCCTTCATTATCTTTGTATAAATTTTTAGTAAAATCCGTAATATACACACTGCCATTATTAGCTGCCGTTTGTAAATCAGCTAAGCTTGAAACTGAAGCAGGAGATGTGCCACCAGTAGCTCTTGCTGCCGCCGCTTCTAAATCGCTTTTGCTTTGAACTTGCTCGGTTGCTCCAACTAAGGCAAAATTTATTACTTGATTGCCCTTTATGAGATCTTTTACTTCGATTTGTCCATCATTATTCATTGTCACTTCTACGACTTTACTTGTAGCAGTGTTGCCAAACTCGGTGCCAATCTTATCGAGCAAAGCTCTCATGCTAGAATCATGACTTATTTGAAATTTACTCGTAAATCCAGTGCCATCTGGTTTAGTTCCTTGTAAGTAAAAAAATGTATCTGGAAATTTTACTTCTGTGTTATCTAAAAAATCGTAGCTATGCTGAATACTACCATTATAGTTTTTTAAGCCATCGTTTTTTGCTGATTCAATACTATCTTTAGCATAATTTAGACCAATTAAATTTCTTATCTTACTCTCTTCGTTTAAGTATTTTACATTATCCTTAAAATCTGGAGAACTTAAATCTTGAAGTTTAACATTTGTATTTAAAATTTTACTATAGTCATTATCTCTTCCTAAAAATAGATCAAATCCATTTAGATTATAAGGTATTTCTATTTTAGATCCGCCAACAGTCGTCATCTGCTCAGCATTGCCATTATACGTGCCATCATTGCTAATAGGCTTAGTATCAACAGCCGATCCTGAAAATAAAAACTGCCCATTAATAGATGTATTTGCTAAATTTACCAAGTGATCCCTAATGCCTTCTAAATCATTTGCCAAAGCACCAAGAGAGGTAGTGCTATGAACGTCACTTGCTGCTTGAACTAGTTTGACCTTAAATAATTCTAGCTGCTTTGAGATTTCTTGTAATGCTGAGTCTGAGTTTTTAGAAAAATTTTGTGATTTTGAAGTTGCTAGCTCGACTTGCTCTAGTGTGCTTACCTCGTATTCTAAGCGTTTTGCGTCGTTATAAATGCTTGAGTTTTCGTATGAGTTGTCTATCTTTAATCCATTTGAAAGCTGTGAGTAGTGTTTATTTGTTTCTCTCATACCACGCTGGTAGTCATACATAGTTTGAGCGTATTTCCACTGGTTTGTTATTCTCATTTTTTATCCTTATTATTTTACGTTTCAAAGCAAAAATAGTTCCATCTATACTACTATCGGCAAAAATTTAAAAAATTTTATACTATAATTAAACAAAAAAGGATAAAAATGAAAATTTTATTTGCACCAAGTGAAGCAAAATCAAGCGTAACATCAGACGTTAAACTAAATTTTAGCAATTTCTTATTTCCAAATTTATCAAGCAAACGTCAAGAGATATTAGATGTATATGTAAAATTTTTAAAAAACGCAAATGATAATGAGATAGCAAAGCTTTTTGGCCTAAAATTTCAAGAAAACATGAGAAACTTTAATCAATTAAGTACAATTAAAGCCCTTAAACGCTACACGGGCGTTGCGTTTGAGCATCTAAAATACAACAGTTTAAGCCAACAAGAGCAGGACTTTTTAGACAAAAATGTCATAATTTTTTCAAATCTATTTGGTCCGATACTTGGTGGCGACATGATACCTGAGTATAAACTAAAACAAGGCGAAAAAATAGGCGAATTAAATATAGATAAATTTTACAACAAGCATTTTAGTTTGTGTATGGATGAAATTTTACATGATGAGTTCGTGCTTGATCTGCGTGCTGGATATTATGAAAAATTTTATAAAATCAAAAAAGAACATTATACTTTTAAGTTTGTAAAAGATAAAAAAGTTGTAAGCCACTATGCTAAGGCTTACCGTGGAGTTATATTAAAAGAGATTGCAAAGCAAAAAATCAAAGATGAAAAATCGCTATTAAACATCAAAGTAAATGATATAAAGCTCGTCGAAATAAAGAAAATAGGTTTAAAAAATGAAATTTTATGTGAAATTTTATGAAAATTTATAAATTTTTTCAAAATTTTATTAAAAATCTATTGTTTTTTTTGAAAAAAGATTGTAGAATACGCATCTAAGACGTTACGATTTCATTAAAAGGATGTAAAAAATGAAAAAAGCTGATTTTATTCAGATTGTTGCTGACAAAGCAGGCCTATCTAAAAAAGATACACTAAAAGCAGTTGATTGTACTCTTGATGCTATTTGTGAAGTATTAGTTAAGGGAGATAGCATTAGCTTTATTGGCTTTGGCACATTTAGTACAGCTGATAGAGCAGCTAGAAAAGCTAGAGTTCCTGGCACAAACAAGACTATCGATGTTCCAGCTAGCAAAGCTGTTAAGTTTAAAGTAGGTAAAAAACTTAAAGAAGCTGTCGTTGGCGGTGCAAAAAAAGCAAAGAAAAAATAATTTTCTTGCATGGAGGCCGCTTGGCTTCCGTTTTCTTTATTATTTTGACTTTGTATTATTTATGCCTGAGTGGTGAAACTGGTAGACGCGCCAGACTCAAAATCTGGTAAGGGCAACCTTGTGTCGGTTCGAGTCCGACCTCAGGCACCATAAACGTTTGTCATACTCTTGTCTTGTGTTATTGCATGAGTTTATCTTTTTAATAGTTAAAAAGATTTGTTTTTATGGCAAATTATAGCAAAATATAGCATTGTTAAGAATTTTACACACTTATAAATACGTGCAAAAACATATCTAAAAATATAAATAGCAAAAGTATTTTAATTTATCAATCAATAAAACTACAATAAAAAAATAAGGTAATATTAATAAACGTGATATAATATTACATGACAAAATAATAATTTTAAACACTATACTTACTTAAATCAAAAATAAAGTAAAAGGCACCAACCCATCACTATAACATAACAATGCCTATTAAAACACCAAACAATAATTCTTTAAGCACTTATAAAATTAAAAAACTATTTTTCACTTCTGTTATGATACAAATGCTACTTTAATAAGCAAATTATTAAGCATAAATCATAATATAATCAATTGCTATTTATGATTTTAAAACTGAAATTTATAAATACCAGAAAGCTAAATTTGATAAGATTATCATCAGTAGCATAAAGCTTAATAAAAGCTATTTTAAAGCTAGTCGTATAAAGGGAAATAAGGTAAAACCAA
>NZ_CAJHOF010000003.1 GCF_905120465.1 Campylobacter majalis | reverse complement strand
CTGTGATAGAGCGAGATATAGGAAATAGTTTGGCTGCGAGTTGGTACATTTTGATCCTTTTAATTGCCGTAATTATATCCAAAAAAGTATTGATTGTGAAATTTATTCAAATTCTAATAGCGATGCTGTGATGTTATTTGATTGTGGTTTTGTTATATCATGATAACTTGTATTTTAACATGCTAGATTTGTCAAAAACAAATTAGTGATAAAAATAAATTTAAGCTTATGCTTTGATTTGAAAAATATATCGCAAATACAGCGTGGCTTAAATCTACAGTTTTGCATATTTGTTTATGATGACAATAATTTTAAATTATCACCAATTGCTAAGATATGGACAAAAGAGCTTTGTTGTGTAAATTTATTTACTAAGCTGAGCGTTTTGTTCAATTTGCATTAGTGAAGTGAAAATTTTGGCTATATTTTCTCTTTCGCTTTGTGTAAGTGAAATTTTAGTAGCAAAGAATGAGCTTAGCAGGGTTTCGTTTTGTAGTGTTTGTATGCCAAAAATTTTAGCTTTTTGTGCTATTTTAAGCATGTCTAAATTCTTATTTTGAAATTCTTCATAAGCCATTTTTGTCCTTATTTAAATCCAACCACACCAGCAAATCGCCCAGTCACACCGCTTTTGCGATATGAGAAAAACTCATCACTTTCAAAAGTGCATTGATTGCTAAAGAATGTGTTTTTTATATTAAGTTTGTCAAACTCATCGGCTAGTGCCATATTTATGTCAAAATTTTTACCATTTTTATACGCATTAAACTCGCCCAAATCCATATCGCCTATTTCGTAGTTTTTTGCACTTATGTTTGCACCTATATATGCCTTGATATCGTGTGCGTTAAATTTATCTCGCATTATTTTTACGCATTTGCTTACGATACGTTTTATCACGCCTTGCCTACCTGCATGTATGGCGGCTACGGCGTTTTTGCTTACAAGCAGTATCGGCGAACAATCAGCGACCATTACACACAGTCCAATGCTACGCATATTAGTTATAATGCCGTCACATTCGCCTAAATTTTCACTTTCATTTTTTAAAATTTTAATGATATCTGAGTGTGTTTGATGCATAAAAATAAGCTTTTTAAAGCCTAAGTATTCTTTTAAAATTTCCCTATTTTTATACACGCTTTTTTCATCATCGCCAACGTGCAATGCTAGATTTAAACTCTCATACTTACCTTTGCTTACGCCGCCATATCGTGTGCTGTATCCTGCTAGATAAGTGCCATCATCTAATACAGACTTAAAAATCTCTCTGCTGTTTCCCATGTGAGCTCTTGTTTAAAACCAAGTTGTCTAGCCACGTATCTAGCTAACAAATCGCTTTCTATATTTACTCTTTGACCTATTTTATACTCAGCAAATAGACTCTCTTTAAAGGTTATTGGAATTATCGTAAGCCTTATGCCATCTTTTGTAATTTCGTTTATAGTTAGACTTACTCCATCTACGCACACGCTACCTTTTTGAGCCATTAGATGCATTATCTCTCTTGGCAATTTTATATAGATATCAACACCATTTTCTTTTTTTTGTATCTGCGTGATTTCACCTATAGCATCGATATGTCCTTGCACCAAATGCCCATCTATGCGTGTTTGAAGTGTCATGGCTGGTTCAATATGCACTTTGTTTGTGAAATTTTCAGTAGCAAGATGCGTTCTGCTTTCTAAGCTTAGCTCTACGCTAAAACCATCATCGTGTAGCTCTATCACACTTAAACATGCACCATTTACAGCTATGCTATCGCCATGTTGTGGTTTGTGTTTGGCTCGTAGGCGTAAGATGTTGTTTTGATAGCTTACGACCTCGGCGATTTCACGTATTAGTCCATTAAACATCTAAATTTTATCCTTTATTTTGTCTAAAAAACTCTTTATATTTGTATCCCAGCCGTCATGAAGATACTTTATAAGGTGCTGTTTATCTATTGATTTATGCACGCTAAATTCTCCCTCTTGCTTTACTCTTTTGCATTTTTGAGTTTTTATCTCTTGCCAATTTTGCATAAAAAGCTTTTCAATTTCATCTCTTAAAATTTTATAAGTGCTAGAAAAACTCTCTTTTGCTGTGTCAAAAGTTAGCTCTTTTTGCACGATAATATCTCCAGTATCGAGCCCTTTGTCTAAGTAGTGTATGCTTACGCCTTTTGGCGTATCTTTGACAAACGACCAGAAATTTGGATCGCTTCCGCGATTAAACGGCAAGAGCGATATGTGTAAATTTATGGCATTTTGGCAAAAGTGAGTTAAAATTTTCTCGCTTATGATATATCTGTAACCATAACTAATTAAAAAATCAAATCTCTCTTGCTTGACAAAATCCAAGCTTATACGCTCATCGCAAACTTTTACTTGCAGACCATCGTCTTTTAGAAAATTTATTAATTTGCTATCTTGATAGCCCAAAAATAAAACTCGCTGAACCCCCCCCCGTATTTACTAAATTTGTCATTTTATTATTTCATTTTTAGCATTTACATGCACGATGGTTGGTTTATGATGTTTTGCTTTTTTCTCTTTTACGCTTGCGTAAGACACTATGATTACTATATCGCCTTTTTGTGCTTTTCTAGCGGCAGCACCATTTAGGCAAATTTCGCCTTTTTTGCCTTCGATTACGTAGGTGCTAAATCTTTCTCCGTTATTGACGTTTAGGATTTCGACCTTTTGATTTACGTATAGTTTTGCTGCTTTTATTAGCTCTGTGTCTATGCTGATTGAGCCGACGTAGTTTAAATCAGCGTCTGTTACCGTTGCACGGTGGATTTTGCTATATAGCATTTGTATTCTCATTTTATTTCCTTAGTTTAATAGTTCTAAAACCACTTTTTCGTCGCTAAATGGGTATTTTATGCCATTTATCTCTTGATAGTCCTCGTCTCCTTTGCCAAGTATGACAAGGGCTTCATTTGGTTTTAGTTTATTTAGTCCAATTTTTATAGCCTCTTTTCTGTCTGGATTTGCGATTGTATTTGTTTTATCCATGCCAGATAAAATTTCATCTATGATTGACATTGGCTCTTCGCTTCGTGGATTATCGCTTGTTACTACGCATACTCTTGCATATTTTTGAGCGATTTGTCCCATAAGTGGGCGTTTGGTCTTATCTCTATCGCCACCAGCACCAAATACTACAACTAAGTTTAAGTGTCTTAGTGCGTTTAGGACTTTTTCCATGCCATCAGGAGTATGTGCAAAATCAACTATTACAAGCGGATTTTGTGATACTACTTGCATTCTGCCTTCAACGCCATTAAATTTTGCAAGAGCATTTGATATTTGTTGTGCGTTTTGATTGGTTAAAATTTTAACCGCACCAAATGCCGCCATGAGATTGTATAGATTAAACTCGCCTTGAAGCGATGAGTTAAATTTCACACTTTCGCCCAATACTTCAAGTGTAGCTTGTATGCCACTGTTTAGACTAATCTCATTTGCTTTAATTATTGCATTATTTTTAAGTGCGTAAGTTATCGCATTAGTGTGATTAAATTTCACATATTTATCGTCGATATTGATAATTTTAGCACTATCATCTGATAAAAAGCTATTTTTTACATTTGCGTATTCTTGCATACTTTTGTGATAGTCTAAATGATCCTGGCTTAGGTTGGTAAAAATTTTAAGATCAAAGTTTAAGCCTTCTATTCTGTCTTGTGCTATTGCGTGTGAGCTAACTTCCATGATAAAATACTCACACTCTTGCTCACTTGCTATTTTCAAATACTCAAGCGTTTTTAAAATTTGGCTTGTAGTTAGGGATTTTGCGTCTATTTTTTTATGATTTACAAAAGCACCGCGTGTTCCGCATACTCCAGCTTTGTAGCCAAGGGCTAGTAGCGTTTCATATATGGCTGCTGCGGTTGTTGTTTTGCCATTTGTGCCAGTTATGCCTATTAGTTTTATGTTTTCATTTATGTTTAGTAGCTTTTTGCACTCATGCACGTTTATTAAATGCACGTTGTTTGGGGCTTTGTATTTCGCATTTGATTTGGTTTGTAGAAAATAACAACCGCTCTCGCATTCGCTAGTATTGTCGGTAACGAAAGTATTATTTATGGCAATTTTCATGCTTGTTTCCTTTGTTTTATTTGATTAAGTAGCCCATCTATACGCTCATCGCCACCAAACATTGCCGCTGCACTTTCTATGTAGTTTATGCTCATGTCTAAAAAATCACTCTTTATTAAATTTGATATAAATTCCAAAAAATCATCTTTGTTTGAAATCATTACGCGTGTTGAAAACATGATATTTTCAAATACATTTTTAAAGTTATCATTTCTCACCATTTTCATGAAATCTTCATAGCTTATTGCATTTTGTTCGGCTAAAATTTCACTCTCATTTATCCTGCTTTCAAGCATTTTTAACAAATCATCAAGGCCTTCGACATTTGCATTTAATTGCTCCTTTGCACGAAACATTTCAAACAGTGTTTTTGCCTCGTCTTTTGAAATTTTTGCATATGAGCAAAGACTTATATAAAATAGCAAATTTTCATCGCCACTCTTTTCAAAAGCGAGAGAAAAATACATCATCGCATCGTCAAAATTTGAGCGTTTAAAATGCTTAAAGGCTAATTTTTTATAATCAAGCAAAGGCTACCTCTTCTCCTTGTGGGACATTTATGACTTCTAATTCTGGATGAATATCTATGCGTAATTGTCGCTCGATTCCGTATTTTAGTGTAGTTCCACTAGCAGCACATCCATGACAAGCACCTGTTAATCTCACATAAATTTTACCGTCTTTTATGCCAAGTAGCGTCAAGCCACCACCGTCATTTTCTAGCATAGGCATAACTTTTTGTAGTGTGTTTTGCACTGGTTTTAGTAGTTCTTCATCTGTAAATGGTATCATTTTTATCCTTTTTATTTTAGTGTTGCTAAGTATAGCGGTTTTACCTTAGCCGATACTTTTTTAAGATCTGCTATTCTGCTCTCGTTTGATGGATGAGTGCTTAAAATTTCAGGCTGTTTGGCACCACCAACTTTACTCATCTTAACCCATACATTTACGGCTTCGCTTGGGTCATATCCAGCTCTTGCCATTAGCTCTGTGCCGATATGATCAGCCTCGGTTTCATGAGCTCTTGAAAATGGCAAACTAATCGTGTAGTGAGTAGCTAAATTTACTAGATTTGCATCGACGCCAGTCACTGCTGATATGGCAAAAACACCTAAATTTTTTATCTGATCATTGCTAGCTTGTTCTCTGCTGTGTTCTCTTAATGCATGTGCTATCTCGTGTCCGATGATAGCTGCTATTTCGCCATCTGTTAAATTTAAGCGCGTGATTATGCCGCTATAGACTGCTATCTTTCCACCAGGCATACACCATGCATTTAGCGTGTCTTCTTGTATGACATTGACTTGCCAATTCCATTTTAAAGCATCTTGTCTAAAAACATGAACTTGAGAAATTAGCCTAGCTGATATGTCTTGGACACGTTTTGTCATGGCTGGATTTACATTTAGAGCTTTTTTATTTCGTGCTGCACTTAGGGTTTGGACATATGCTTTAGCTGCACTTGCATCCATTGCTTGGGCTGAAACTAAAAGCAATTGACGTGAGTTTGCTCCAACAAGTCCGCCTTGAGTAGTTGATGTATAACAACCAGCTAAAAACAGAGATATAAATGCTAAATTTAGTATAAATTTTCTCATGTTTATCCTTTTAGTTTTTGTTATTATAGCAAAAATGATTTAATTTATTTTTTCTTTAGTCTAATAGTGTATTATTTGTTTTAAACTCAGATTCATTTATTGTGTGGTATTTGGATAAATTTAGGGAGAAAAGATGAGAAAAATTTTACTATCTTGTGCTATTTTTGCTTTTAGCTTCGGTGCTAATTTACTTGAGATTTATAAATCTCCAAGCTGTGGTTGTTGTACAAAATGGGGCGAGATTATGTCAGAAAATGGCTTTGAGATAAAGCAATACTTTCAAGATGATGTAATTGAGATAAAAAATCGCTTTAATATTCCGCTTGATTTGTCTAGCTGTCACACTGCCTTGATTGATTCATATGTGGTTGAGGGGCATGTTCCAGCTGATGAGATAAAAAGACTTTTAAAGCTAAAGCCTGAAGGTGTTGTTGGTATTTCGGTGCCTGGTATGCCGCTAGAAAGCCCAGGCATGGAGCAAGGATCAAGACCTGAGATTTATGATGTTATACTATTTAAACATGATGGGTCAAGAGAGGTATTTGCTACCTATATCGGCTCAAAAAGAATTAGATAAGATGTTGTAGAAGTGGACTTGGTTAAAACAAATTAAATAGATTTTTTAAGCAAATTATTTGTAAAAAATAGACTATAGCTATACTCTTGCAAGATATTGATCAAAGCAAAGTCCTTTATTCGGATGGCTTGTCGTCTAGTAATAATAAAAACACACGAACATATTTAACATGTCAAAATTTAAATAAAGAAATTTAGACAAATTTAAAATATTTTTCAAGCAAACCTTTTGCCTTACAAAAATCCTACGCTTGTTTTTGTAAATTTGAATACTGAAAATTTTATATTTTAAGAAGTTAGATTATATAGATTTTAAACAACCATATCTTTTTGATGTTAGATATGGTTTAAAAATTAAGTAAAATTATGTAAATTTAGCGGTTAAATTTCTAGTTTGCTTTGTCTGGAAGCTAAAGTTTTAATAGTTTGGCAAATTTAAGTGAGCGTTAGCGAAGTAGTTCTTGGAAAGCTACGAGCGTTAGCGAAGTAGAAAACAACCCCTAAAATTTCATCATTTTTTCAAAAAATTATAAAATAAAATTATCTTTTTTATGTTTTGCTTACTTTAATAAGAATAGCATTCTTAATTTTAATGCTTTATTGTAAAAAAGTTTTGTTTTGGAGCTAAATTTTTAATAATACAATATAAAATGATACTTTAAATCAGTTTTAATTTAAAATTTAATAAAATAGCAAACAATTTTTAAATTATTTTTAAAGGATATTCTTTGAAGCAAAGAGCAATTGATCATATGAATAGCGATCATTTAGGTATCGTTATTGAGTTTTGTAAGAAATTTAGCGGTGTAGCTGAGCCTACGAATGTCAGAATGACTGACATAAATGAAGATGGCATGGAAATTACATGTGATGAGGCTGTAACATTTGTGCCGTTTTTAAATAAAGCTGGTGGCGATGGCTTTAGGGATGCTATTATTGAGCTATATACAGCTATAAAAGATGACACAAAAGTAAATACCGTCCAAGATGGCATGGATAAATTCCTTAACTCATTTAAAACCGTGCTTATCTCAAGCGTAAGAGATGACAAACCAGTATCGTCATATGCACCTTTTATAAAAGATGAAAGTGCGTATTATATCTGTATATCCTCAGTGGCTGAACATTATCACTCTTTAAAACAAAATCCAGATAAAGTTTCTATAATGTTTATAGAAGATGAAAAATCAGCAAAGAGCCTTTTTGCAAGAGTTAGAGTGAGCTTTAGTGCTACGGCTGAGTTTTTAGACGAGAGCTTAAAAGATGAGTTTATGGCTAAATTTGAAGCGGCTTATCCAAATGAATCAGCACTTGCATTCATTAAAGATATGAAAGATTTTTACATTGTTAAAATTACGCCTATTAAAGGCAGGTATGTTAAGGGGTTTGGTGCGGCATATGATACGCAAGGTTTTAAAATCGTTGATAGCGGTCGCGTAAATAATCCACACACTAAACGTTAATATCTATTTTTCCAGTCAAATTTAAACTTTGACTGGAATTTAATTTAAGCTACATTTACTTATAATTAAATTTTAAACTTGCTTTTGTTATAATTTTGGTAAGGATTATCGCTATCCTATCGATAAAATTGGGATTAAAATTTTAATGACAAATCAAAAAACTCTATTTATTTTATTAACGATTGCAACTATAATTTTGTCTATTATTTCACTTACGCTTGGTGGAGCAAATATTGGATTGGGCGAGGTGTTTGAGATACTAAGGGGTGGTTTGAGTGATGATATGCGATCAACTATCTTGCTTGAGTTGAGGGCACCACGCGTAGTAATGGCGATACTAATAGGCATGCTTTTAGCTAGTTCTGGTGTTGTAACCCAAAGCGTTTTTTTAAATCCATTAGCCGATCCTTACATCATCGGTATAGCTGCAAGTGCTGTTTTTGGAGCGGTTGTTGCATATTTGCTTAAATTGCCTGATTTTTACTACGGAGTTTTTGCTTTTATATGTTCTGCCTTGCTTTCTCTTTTTATATTTAAATTAGCAAAAAAAACTCAATCCGTCGCGACGCTGTTAATAATAGGCATCGCTCTTTCATCATTTTTGGGTGCTTTTACTTCATTTGCTACATATTTAATCGGCGAAGATAGTTTTAAGATAGTGGCTTGGTCTATGGGATATTTAGGCGGTGCGAATTGGGACAAGGTATTTATAATCACACTTCCGCTTATTTTTTGTGTGCTATATTTTTACATAAAACGCCATGATTTAAACGTGCTTTTAAGTGGCGACGAAGAAGCAAAAGCACTTGGGCTAGATACTGCAAAAATCAAAAAAAGACTACTTGTAGTATCTGCTTTGGCCGTTAGTTTTTCGGTTGGCTTTACTGGCATGATAGGCTTTGTTGGGCTTATTATACCGCACACCTTAAGACTACTTTTAAAGACTTCAAATAACGCTATTTTAATACCACTGTCGCTTGTGGCTGGTGCATTTTTTGTGCTGTTTTGTGATAGTATAGGAAAAAGCATTCTAGCACCAATTGAGGTTCCAATAGGCGTTATAACTGCATTTTTTGGTGCTCCGTTTTTCTTGGTTTTAGCCATTAACTCACGTAGGGGCATACAGTGAGATTAAGCATACAAAATTTAAATTTCTCATACGATGATAGACAAATTTTAAAAAACATAAATTTTGAAGCAAAAAGCGGAGAGTTTTTGGGCATACTTGGTGCAAATGGTTGCGGTAAAAGCACACTTTTAAAAAATATATTAGGCATTTTAACCCCACAATCTGGATCAATTACGCTCGATAATGAAAATTTAGGTCAAATGAGTGCTAAAAACTTAGCCAAAATTATCGGTTTTGTCCCACAAAAAAGTGGGTTAAATGCACCTTTTAAAGTAAAAGATGTCATTTTAATGGGACGTTATTCGCATTTAAAAAACGCATTTAGTGGATATGATAAGAGTGATTATAAAAAAGTAGATGAAGTTATGAATTTACTTGAAATTTCAGAGTTTAAAGAGCGTTTGGCTAACTCATTAAGTGGTGGCGAATTTGGCAAGGTTCTTATCGCTAGAGCATTAGTTAGTGAGCCAAAAATTTTACTTTTAGATGAGCCAACATCCGCACTTGATCTAAATTATGCTGTAAATATGCTAAAAATATGCAAACGTTTAACCGATGAGTTGGGACTTATTAGCTTTGCTGTGATTCATGATTTAAACTTAGCTTGTATGTTTTGCACTCGTGCTGTTATGCTAAAAAGAGGCGAATTAAAATACAACGATGAGATAAAAAATTTATACACAAGTGAAATTTTAAATGATGTGTATGGATTAAAATGTGAAATTTTAACACACAATGGCGCTCCGATTGTCATTGCAAAAAAGGATTAACAATGAAAAAAATTGTATTAATTTTGTCTTTGGTGGCTAGTTTGGTCTATGCCAAAAAGATTGTGGTGCTTGAGCCAAGCGTTGTAGAGATGATGTATTTGCTTGAAGTAGATGATCAAATAGCTGCCATATCAACACTCACAATGGCTAAAATTTGGCCTGAGGATAAGACCGTAAATTTACCAAGCGTTGGCACATACTCAAAGCCTAATCTTGAAAAAATTATGGAGCTTAGTCCTGATTTGGTTGTGACTAGCTTTCATTCTCAGGGCGTGAATGCAGATTTGGCTAAATTTGGCATTAAAACTTTAGTCATTAAGTCAGATAGCTTAGAAGATATCTATAAAAATATAAATTTAATTGCCAAAGAAACAGGCAAAGAAGAGAAAGCAAAAGAACTAATTACTCAAACTAAAACAAAGGTTGCTGAGTTTGCTAACTCTGGTTATCAAGGCAAAAAAGTAGCAATTTTATTCTCATCTACGCCTATTATGGCATTTAATGATAATTCGCTTGTTGGTGATATATTTGCTAAGCTTGGTTTTGTAAATATAGCAAGTGGCATGAGCGGACAAACACCGATAATATCGCCTGAAATTTTACTTAGTGCAAATCCTGATTATATAATAGTAGTAGGTGGAATGGGTGGTAGTGAGAGTGAAATTTTGGCTCAAAATCCAACACTAAAAAAGATAAATGCCGCCAAAAATGGCAAGATTATTACAATACCATCATCACTATTACTTCGTGGAACACCGCGTATTAGTGAGAATATTGAAGCGATAGAAAAAATGCTAAAATAAGCAAAATTTAAGGAGGGGGAGGGATTAAAATGAAGGAGAGATTATGTTTGAAACCAGGGTGAAGTCTCATCATTCAGGGCATCCCAAACGCTCAACATTTTCTAGTGAAAATGAGTTGTTTTCGTTTTTGGACGAGAACCTATCAGAACAAAAGCAAGGCGTGATATATTTTCACGTGCCTTTTTGCGATAATATATGCTCATTTTGTTCTATGAATAGGACAAAGTTAGATGAAGAGCTTGATGAATACACTGAGTATTTATTGGCTCAAATCGATGCTTTTTCTGAGCGAATGTATATAAAAGCAAAGAGTTTTGAGAGCGTATATTTTGGTGGAGGTACGCCAACTATACTTAAACAAAAACATTTAGAGCGTATTTTAACAGCGATAAATGAGAAATTTAACCTAAGTAGTGAGTGTGAGTTTAACTTTGAAAGCACACTTCATAATCTAAGCTTGTCTAAACTAAAAATGATGAGTGAGTTTGGAGTAAATCGATTTAGTATAGGCATACAGACTTTTAATGAGCGTGGTCGAAAGCTGCTAAATAGGGTTCATAACTCAAAAAATGCAATAGAGCATTTAAGCAAACTTCGTGAGAATTTTAACGGACTATTATGCACAGATATCATTTATAACTATCCAGAACAAAGCGTTAGTGATGTGATTGAAGATGCAAAGATAGTAAAAAGTCTAGGCATAGATAGCACGAGCTTTTATTCTTTGATATTTTTTCAAGGATCAGAACTTGCCAAAAGTATAGATCCAAACTATTATGACTTGCAAACTGATAAAAATTTACATCATGCTTTTGTTGATGAGATGTTTAGTAGTGATGAATACGAGTATATGGAGCTAACCAAAATAGCAAAAAAAGGACGCGATAAGTATAAATATATCCGTTTAACTCATGCTGGTGTTGATATATTGCCACTTGGTGTAGGTGCTGGTGGTGGCATAGCTGATTATGGTATATACAATATGAAAAAAACCATGAAAATGGTGGGAATTTTACCAAAGGCTGATTTGGAGTTTAAAAAATTTAGTGCGTTGTTTCAATATGTTGATGTTAAATTTGATGATATGAAAAAATATATCAGCGATGATACATTTAAAACGCTTCTTGAGTTTTTCAAAAAGTGTGAAAACAACGGGCTTTTAAGCATCAATGACACTGGTTATACGCTTAGTAAAGATGGCGTATTTTGGGGTAATAGCATGAGTGAAGAGATAAGCAAAATGGTTCAAAAAGATTTTGAGTAATTTTGTGCTAAGTTTATAAATTTAATAAGGATTATAGATGAAAAAATTGGTAGTATATTCGTCGCTAACTGGCAATACAAAAAAAATAGGCGAAGCGATAGCACAGCAGTTAGAGTGTGAAGCGGTTAGTTTTGATAGTGAAGTTGCTAAAAATTTAGCCGAGTATGATTTTGTCGCGGTTGGTTTTTATGTAGATAAAGGCGGTCCAGATGCACATTTTAAACGCTATTTAAAAGAAAATTTAAGCAATAAAAAAGTTGGATTGTTTATTACATTAGGTGCTGAACCAGACGGAGAGCATGGCGAGAAAATGCTTGAAAATGGACGTGAAATTTTACGTGCAAATGGCAATGAAATTTTAAGAGAGTTTATATGTCAGGGTGCGATTGATCCAAAACTGATCGAGCAGATGATAGAAATGGCACAAAATATGGGCGATAAAGCACCGCATCCTATCACGCCAGAAAGAATCGCTAGATGGGAAGCGGCAAAAAGTCATCCAGATGAAAACGATGTGGCAAATGCCAAAAAGGCCTTTGCTGGTATTTAATCTACGCTAATTGCATACACTTGGTGCTTGTTTGCACCTTTTGTATGCTAAATTTATACACTTTTAGCACTATATTTTTGATTTTTAATAAAAATAATGTGAAATTTTGTAAAACTTCGCTACAATCTTAAAAGCACAGCAAGTGATCGCTAGAAATAGAGGAAAGTCCGAGCTACAATAAGACGGCACTCCATCTAACGGATGGCTAGGGCAACCTAAGGGAAAGTGTAACAGAGAGCAGACTACCAAAAGGTAAAGGTGAAAGGGTGGGGTAAGAGCCTACCAGCGTTTTGGGCAACCAAAGCGGCTTATAAACCCAGTGCGTAGCAAGAATGGGCGGTTTTAGTCTTATAATTAAACCATTCGCTAAAGTTTGTATGCAAATGCAAACACAGATAAATGATCACTCACGACAGAACTCGGCTTATCGCTGTGCTTTAAAATTTATTTTAATTATTACAAAATAACTAAAGACTAAGTAAGCGAAGTATTTATAATGCATATGAAATTTACACTATCGGCAAATCAGTGCTTGGATGATTATGTGCTAAATGCTCAATTTTGCGAATTAGCAGATATTTCATCAAATGCCTATCAGTTTTGGCGTGATGTTGTATCATCTAGATATGAAAATTCTCGCTCTGTTTTTTTACTTAAAAAAACTATACCCAAAAAATACCAGATGATTGTGGATAAATGCACCGATTTAAGCGGATATGTATTATCGTCTGCATTTTGTTCTTTTACAGGACTTGCTCATTCGCATCTAACTAGTTCAAATCCATCTCAATTTTACAAACTTGTTGATGTGATGATGATAAATGGCATAAAGCTAGTAAATTTAAAGAAATTTTATGATGATTTTGGACTGGATTATGATTTGCAAATATATATAGAAAAGTGTAAATATTTTTCACCAACTCCATTTGAAAAGCGTATTAGGCTCACTCCTACGCTTTGTTTGGGTTATTATTAATTAAACTATCAGTAAATTTAAAATATCATTATTGTTTTATTAAAGGGAATGTATGGAAAATTTAATAGCATATTTAGTGGCTTATTTGTGTGGTGCGGTGCCGTTTGGATTGATATTTGGTAAAATTTTTGCTGGAGTTGATATAACCAAAAGTGGCAGTCGCAGTATCGGTGCAACAAATGTTTTAAGAGTGATTAAAGAACAAAATCCAAAAAAGGCAAAATTTATCGCCATTTTGACTGTTGTTTGTGATATTTTAAAAGGACTAATGCCACTTTTTGTTGCAAAATTTTTAGGACTATCTGAAGCGACACTATGGGCTATGGCGGTTTTGGCTGTGATAGGGCATTGTTTTAGTCCATTTTTGGCATTTGAAGGCGGCAAGGGTGTGGCTACTGGGGCTGGTGTGCTTGGATTTTTCTTGCCGTATGAGCTTTTGATTGCGGTTGTGGTTTGGTTTGTTGTAGGAAAGATTTTAAAAATCAGCTCTCTTGCTTCACTTTTAGCACTTTTAGCACTTGTGATATCTAGTTTTATACTTCACGCTGATTTAAGCATCTACTCTCATGCTCCTATACTTATAATTGCTTATATTGTCGTTTATAAGCATATACCAAACATTAGGAGATTGCTAAGTGGCAAGGAAGCAAAAGTCATATGAGCTTAAGCACGATAATTAAAGAGTATGAGTTTGATACGATTATTGGAGTGTATGATTTTGAACGTGAAAAGACGCAAAAAGTTCGCATAAGTGTTGAGTATATGGCGGATGATTTTGTTGATTATGTTGAGATTATGCGGGTTATAAAATCTACTTATGATGAGTATAAATTTATGACTGTTGAAGAATCATTGCGTGTTGTCACTGATGTTTTAAAACAAAATTTCAAAGCACTTATTAGCTTAAACATGGAAATTTATAAACTAGAAATTGTTAAAAATGCAACTGTTGGTGCAAAAATACACAGAAAATATTAAATTTACTTTAAAATATCTTGAAATTTTGCTTAATTTATGATACAATCACGCAAAATTTTACGTTGATAAGGAAAATAAATGAGAATACTAATAGTAGAAGATGAAGTAACACTCAATAAAACCATTGTTGAGGGTTTGCAGGAGTTTGGTTATCAGACTGATAGCTCTGAAAATTTTAAAGATGCTGAGTATTTTATAGGCATTAGAAATTATGATTTGGTTTTAACAGATTGGATGTTGCCTGATGGCGATGGCGTGGATTTAATTAATATAATTAAACAAAAATCACCACGCACTTCTGTTGTAGTTTTATCAGCTAAGGATGATAAAGATAGCGAAATTAAGGCATTAAGAGCTGGTGCTGACGATTATATTAGAAAGCCATTTGATTTTGATGTGCTTGTTGCTAGACTTGAAGCAAGACTTCGATTTGGTGGCACAAATATAATTAAAATAGATGATTTGATAATCAATCCTGACGAAGAAAAAATAACATATTTGGGTAAAGATATTGAGCTAAAAGGTAAGCCATTTGAGGTATTAACTCATTTAGCTCGTCATTCAGATCAAATTGTAAGCAAAGAGCAGCTATTAGATGCTATTTGGGAAGAGCCTGAGCTAGTAACCCCAAATGTAATAGAAGTAGCCATTAATCAAATTCGCCAAAAAATGGACAAACCACTTAATATCTCAACAATCGAAACCGTAAGACGTCGCGGATATAGATTTTGCTTCCCGAAAAAAGCTTAAGAACTAGATTTATACTTCAATTAGCATCAGCTTCAATGGTGCTAATTGCTATAGTTTCTGTGATGTTGTATTATTATATACGTGTCACAATACTTGAGAGCGTGGTTTTAGAGCTTACATATGAAGCTAAAGCAATAATAAGCCAACCGCATGTTTTTAACCCTCACTTTAAAACAGAATTTAGCATCCAATTACCAAACGCAAGTGTTACTGATGTTAAAATTTTGCCTAGAGCTACGCATGATATAAAATCTCGTTTTGTTTATGAGGATAAAGACAATAGGACATATATACATCTACACTATATTACTGCTACTGAAGAAAACTATCTAAGATTAAGCAAAGATACGACACTACAGTCAAATATAATCAGACAAATTTTAATAGACATTATCATAGTAAATGCTGTTTCGATAGCACTTGTGCTATTTTATGCACTATTTTTATCCAGAATGCTTTTAGTGCCTATTAAAATTTTAACTAAAAAGCTTGGCAAGATAGACGAGAGTTTTTTAAAAGAGATAGACACCAACTCTCTTCCTATTGAGTTTAAACCATTAGTTAGGGGCATAAATGGACTTATTAATCGCATACAAACGTTTGTAAGCTATCAAAAAGAATTGTTTGTAGGCGTAGCACATGAGTTAAAAACTCCACTGGCTGTCATGAAAGCAAAAAATGAAGTGACTTTGTTAAAGCAGCGTGAGAGCGAAAGATATATAGAGGCATTAAAAACGAATAATGATTCAATTAATCAAATGAATGCGATTATCGGCTCGGTGCTTGAGATAGGTAGGCAAGAGGGTGCTCAGTTTGAAGAGCCAGTGCCAACTGATATAATAAGCTTTATACAAAAACTTGGCAACAATTTTGCAATTTTAGCACGTGTGGAAAATAAAGATGTGAGCTTGGAGTTAAAGCCTAAAAATTTAAATATGAATTTGCAACAAAGCTTACTAACTCATGTGCTTCAAAATTTTATTCAAAATGCTATAAAATTTTCACCTCAAAATTCAACTATTATAGTTAAAACACGCATTGAAAATAGAAATTTTATCATTGAGGTGATTGATAGTGGAATAGGCATAGATGAGAGCAAGGACTTATTTGCACCATTTAAAAGATATGGAGATAAGGGCGGTACTGGACTTGGGCTGTTTTTAGCAAAAGGTGCAGCTCAGGCACTGGGCGGCAAAATAAGTATAAAAAATCGCACAGATAGTAATGGTGCAATTGCAACACTTGTGATGCCTATAAAAAAGTTAGGAAAGAAAAATGGCAAAACGAACAGCAGTAATTGATATAGGCTCAAATTCAATTCGAATGGCGATTTTTGAGCGGACATCTCGTTGGGCGTTTTTTACATTATCTGATCATAAGGCTCGTGTTAGATTGGCTGAAGGCGGATACGATAGTGATGGCGCAATATCTAGCAAAGCATATGACGCAGCTTTTGGTGTGCTTAGTGAGTTTAAGCAAATCGCTAAAGCACAAAAATGCACGAAAATTTTTGCTGTTGGCACATCGGCATTGCGAGATGCACCGAATACGAAAAATTTTATATGTGATGTAAAAAATAAACTTGGCATAGGGCTTAAAGTGATAGATGGAGAGAGCGAGGCCAGATATGGTGCGGTGGCTGCAAATTTGTTGTTAAAGTTGCCATCTCATGCCGTTACATTAGATATTGGCGGTGGTTCTAGTGAGTTGGCTGTGATAAAAGATGGCGCGATACAAAAAGCAATCACGCTAAATATCGGCACAGTAAGGCTAAAAGAGCTATTTGGTGAAAGAAAAAATGACAATAAAATAAATAAATTTATAAAACAAATCCTTAAGCAATTGCCAGATGATTTTAAATGCGAAAATTTAATTGCTATAGGTGGATCTTTGCGTGCTGTATCGTCGGCTATTATTAAGCGTTTAAATTATGCATTTTCTGTGCTTCACGGTTTTAATTATGATTTAAAAGAGCAGCTTGAGTTTTTAGAGAATCTATTGCAGACTGATAATGATAAACTTGATAAATTTTTCATTAAAAAAGATAGATTTGATACGATTAAAGAGGGTGTTTTAATCTTTTTGGCTATTGCAAAAGCACTAGAAGTAAAACGAGTGATAACAAGTGGCGTTGGTGTAAGAGAAGGGGTGTTTTTAAGTGATTTTTTAAGACCAGGCTTGAAATTTCCGGCTGGATTAAATCCAAGTGTAAAAAGCATACAAGATAGATTTGGTGGTGCAGATACAAAAAACATACAAAAAAATGCAAAAGCTATCTTTAATGTGCTAAGTCCGCTACATGCTATAGATGAAAAATTTATATATGAACTGGATATGGCGGCGAAATTGTGCTGTATCGGCAGGGATATCGGGTTTTACAACGACCATATAAATTCAGCTTTTATTGTGCAAAACTCTCTAAATTATGGCTTTACGCATGAACAAAAGGCACTCATACTAGCTATAATCGCAACAAATGGTAAAAAAGTTGTATATGAATATGACAGATACAAATCTCTCTTGCCAAAGCGTAGCGACGTGCGTTGGTTAAGTTTTATTTTATATTTAGCCAAGGCTTTGGATGTGGTAAGGCATGGGGTAAAATTTGGCTTTAAATTTGAAAATAATATATTGCATATCTCTGGAATAAAATCTTTGATTTTGGCAAAAGAAGAGATAAAAAAGCTAACTAAACCAAATGGGTTTATAATTAGCTTTGAATAACTAACATAAAATTTTGGCAGTTGTTGCTGTGATTGCTGTTTGTGATCTTAATATATTTTTTGTGCCTAGTCCATATGATTTTGTAAATTGCTTGACTTCATCGCTACTAAAACCGCCTTCTGGACCTATGAAAAGTAGTTCGTTTGAGTAGTTTTCTAGAGTATTTTTGCTAAAATTTATTAAAGCTACGTTTTTATAAATATTTAAAAAATCATCTAAACTTTGATAAATTTCAAACTTCATCATGCTCTCTCGTCCGCATTGTTCGCAACTTAACGCACATATTCGCTCAAATTTAGCTAAGTCAAGCTTGAAATTTCGCTGTGAAAATTTTGTATAGACAAAGATGATTTTACCAACTCCAAGTTCGTTTAAAAAAGGCAAGGTTTTTTCTATGGTTTTTGGATCTATTACAGCCCAAGCTATGCTAAAATCATATTTTACTTGCTCATTTAAACTAGCAAAAACCAGCTTAAGTTCGGCATATTTTCGTGAAAATTCAGTGATTTCATAGAGGTAAATTTTGCCATCATTTAGGTTGCTTAGCTCTATTGTGTCGCCTATTTTTGCACGTCTTGCTTTTAGGTGATTAAAGCTTTCATTTTCTATTTTAATCTGCTCTTGCCCAGCTTTTATATCGTATAAAAATTTCATTTTACCCCTTAAATGTTCCAGCAAAAACTATTAACAATATCTCTGCTAGACCTTGGAAAAGTGCAAATCTTTTAAATTTATGAAGTTCGTTTTTTGGTGCATAAAATTTTAGCTTTTTAAAGCCTATGACAGAAATTGCGATGAGTAAAATTACAGATAAAATCATGGCTGAAATTTTAAGTGTCAGGTTAAAACCAAGTGCTGCTAAAAGTAAAATACCACTAAACATTATTATGCTTAAAGCTCCATGATAAAGTGGTAAAAAATAGCGAACCCTAAGCACGTAATTTTTAGTGCTAACGCCAAATTGTGTGAGCAATAAATAAATCACTATAAGTGTTAAAAGTAGGTGCATTAGTCCTTTGTGTATAGGATATGTGTAGGCAAAAAGTTCGGCTAAATGTTGCATTATTGTTCTCCTTCTATAACTGGTTCTGGTGGGAAATTTTCATCAATTGTAGTGTTATTTTCGCTTTGTGCTATTGGGATATCGCTTGGAATTATTTCTGGTTGCTTTTCGATTTTTTCATCGCATCCAGCAAATATAAGTGCCATAGCTACACTAAAAAGTAAAATTTTAATTTGCTTCATTAAACATCCTTTGGATTTATGATTTGTGTTTTTAGTTTGATTTTTTCAAACAGCTCTTTATCGTCCCATTCATCAATTATGGCTGGAGAAAATACAATATCATCCAGATTTATTTCGCCCATTTTGGCATTATACGCATCATCGCAAAAGCACTGAGCATAGCCTGTGTCTGTCTCATGTACGATTACGCTATACACTGATACTTCATGTTCGCCATTTTGCATAATTGTAGCTTTTAATAGCCTGTCAATTATCACAAAAAATATCCTACAAAATTGTTCTGCTGATGGGTTTAGTGGTATACTTATCCAGCGTTGTGAATGACGCTTTAAATCATTTTGATACTCTATGCTATCACCTGAATATATAGTTGTGGCGTGATCGAAGCTATCAATTATTGTTTTTATGTTTTGCTTCATTAAGCCAAAATCATACACCATCCCTGCGTTGTCCAGATAGTTTGAGCTAAGTAAAATCTCGGCCTTATAGCTATGCCCATGTATAGATGTTCTGCATCGTTTTGATGAGCAAAATCTCACAATATGAGCATTTTCAAATTTAAACATTTTTCTTATTATCATCATACACCTTCTTTTTTATCCCATAGTCTTATATGAAGTCTATCTGTATAGTTTAGCCCATATTTTATGGCTATTTGTGCGACTTTTGGGGCGATTTTTTCTAGTTTTGTTTTGCTCTCGCCCATTGGCATACACCAAATTTTGTTTTGATATATCTTTAAGATATTTAAAATTTCATCTATCTCTTGTTCGTCTCCGCTTAAAACAAATTTATAAAAACACGATTTTGCGTTTTTGCTTATTGCAATAATGGCATTTTGGTTGATACGCTTATTTTGTTTAACGCCAGAATTTGCTAATTTTATTCCCATGGCAAAGTGACACTCTTTATATACGCTATATTTATCAAAATCAATCTCAATCGTGGCGTTTGTTTCAAACTGCACTTCATAATTTGCATCAAGCAACTTTGATACCAGTTTGATCAAAATTTCATTTTGATGATGTATTAGTGGCTCTCCGCCAGTGATTACAATGAGCGGTTTTTGTATTAAATTTTTACATTTTTTGCTAAATTGGTTTAAAATTTCATCAGCACTATTAAAACTTTCTGCGTCAAAATGCGAGGTTGCAACCGCTCTTATTGTGTCACATCCTACTAAAATTTCGCCAGTTTTGGGTGAAATTTTTTTAGTGTTAAAACCTGCACAATTTAAATTGCATCCAAAAAGACGAATAAAATATGCCACCCTTCCAGCAAATTCTCCCTCTCCTTGAATGCTTAAAAAGCTCTCAACAATCTTAAGCAAACTCATCCGCCAGTCTGGTAAAATGCACGAGCAGATGTTACGTTTGTTGCATCTGCTTCCCATTTGTTTTTTTCAGGTTTGTTTTTAAGTACTTGTCTTAAAATCTCACTAGCTCCTAATATGTCGCCACTTTGGACGGCTTTTTTAATGCTCATCGCATCTTCAAAATATAAGCAAGGTATTAAAAATCCTTCAGCACTTAAGCGTATGCGGTTGCAGCTTTTACAAAAATCATGTTTGTGTGGATCTATTATGCCAAATGTGTATCCATCGTCTAGTTTGTATAGTGACGCTGGTGCAGACGGCAGTTTTTCGGCTTTGGTAAAATTGTATTTTTGAGCTATTATATTTAAGATCTCATCGCTTTTTAGCCCTTTTAGTTCGTCTTTTGCATGTTGGTTTTCCATGTATTCAATAAATCTTATTTGGCAACCCCTAAATTTTGCAAATTCAAGCAAATTTAAAATCTCATCGTCGTTAAAACCTTTTAATGCAACTGTATTTAATTTTACTTTCAGTCCAACTTCTAACGCCTCTTCAAACCCTGTTAAAACCTCGTTTAAAACGCTTTTTTGAGCCATAAATCTTGCTTTATCATTTTTGAGTGTATCAAGAGACATATTAATGCGCTTTAAACCAGCGTTTTTAAGTGCTTTTGCGTAACTTTTTAGCATATATCCATTTGTGGTTATGGCTAAATCTATGTCTGGTTTATACTCATGTATCATACTTATAAATTTAGGCAAGTCTTTGCGTAAAAGTGGCTCACCACCTGTTATGCGTATTTTATTTACTCCCTCATCTATGCACACCTTAATAAACAAAAACAACTCTTCAAAACTTAACAAATTTTCCTTTGGCGTCCAGTTAAATGGAGTGCTTGGCATACAATACCTACATCTAAAATTACACCTTTGAGTTACTGAAACACGCAGATAATTCACAACTCTGCCATGTCCATCAATAAGCATATCTAAATCCTTTAAAATTTTAATAATGATTATAGGCTAAAATGTTTAAATTTAGTTAAAAATTGCTTTGTAGGATTTAAAATTATTCGTGTTACTATTTTTTAACGTTGAGTTGGATAAAATACGAATGCATATTTATCTTTAAGTGTGTTTAAATTTGATTTAAAATGGAGCAAAAATGAATATAGTTTTCATGGGGACACCTGATTATGCTAGAGTAATTTTAGAAAGAATTTTAAATGAAAAAATCAATGTTTTAGCTGTATTTACTCAGCCAGATAAGCCAGTTGGTAGAAAACAAATATTAACTCCGCCAAGCGTGAAACAGTTTTTGCTTGATAAAAAATCAGATATTAAAATTTTGCAACCAAAAAATTTAAAAGACGAAAGCATTCATGAGTTTTTACGTTCGCTTAATCCAGATTTTATCGTAGTTGCAGCATATGGGCAAATCCTTCCACAAGCCGTGCTTGATATAGCACCTTGTATAAATTTACACGCATCAATTTTGCCAAAATACCGCGGTGCTAGCCCTATTCAATCAGCTATTTTAGATGGCGAGAGCGAAACTGGAGTATGCACTATGTTAATGGAGGCTGGGCTTGATACAGGAGATGTTCTTGAAGTAGCAAAAACATCATGTTTAGATAAGACAAGCGGTGAGCTTTTTGATGAATTGGCTATTATGGCAGCAGAGCTTATTATCTCAACATTGAGAAATTTTAATCAAATAACGCCTATCAAACAAGATGATGAAAGTGCCACGCATTGCAAAAAAATAACCAAGCAAATGGGTTTGGTTGGTTTTGATGATGAAAATTTTTATAATAAATATCTTGCATTTACGCCATGGCCTGGGATATTTACAAAAACTGGACTTAAAATTTTAAATCTTAAAAAAAGTAATCTAAGTGGAAAGGTTGGTGAAATTTTGTCTATTAATAAGCAGAGTTTTGTTGTGGCAACTAAAAATAGTGCGATTGAAATTTTTACACTACAAGAGTCTGGCAAAAGGTCTGTAAGCGCTACTGATTTCATAAATGGCAAGAGATTAAAAGTGGGGGATATTTTTGAGAGTTGAGTTTGTAGATGAGATAGACTCAACACATCTGTATTTAGTCTCGGCATTGCGAAACAAGACGATAACGTCTCCGTATTGCATCGTGGCTGATATTCAAAATGCCGGTGTTGGAAGTAGGGGAAATGAGTGGAGCGGTGGAGATGGAAATTTATTTATGTCGTTTTGCATAGATAAATTTTTGTTGCCAGATGATTTAAATGATGCATCGATTTCTATATATTTTAGCATGATAATGGCCGAAATTTTAAAAAAATATGGCTCAAAAGTATGGGTAAAATGGCCAAATGATTTTTATATAAACGAGCTAAAAATCGGTGGCACAATAAGCACAAAAATAAATGACGCATATATAGGCAGTATAGGTATAAATTTATACTCAAAGCCTGAAAAAGCAGGTGTTTTAGATATAAAAGTGTCTCGAGATAGCTTGGTTTGGGCTTTTTGTGAAGAGTTGGAAAAAAAACCAAAATGGAAGCAAATTTTTAGCAAGTTTAAGATAGAATTTCAAAAGTCTAAAAATTATATCACACATGTTGGTGATGATAGCATAAGTCTAGCTTGTGCTACGCTTTGTGATGACGGAGCGATAATGATAAATAACAAAAAGGTGTATTCTTTAAGATGAGTGAAGTAATAACAATAGCAAATCAAAAAGGTGGAGTAGGTAAGACTACGACAGCTGTAAATCTCGCTGCTTCTTTGGCTGTAGCTGAAAAAAAGGTGCTTTTAATAGATATTGATCCACAAGCAAATGCTACAACAGGCATTGGTTTTAGCAGAAAAGATTATGAGTTTAATATCTACCATGTTTTAACCGGCTCAAAAAAACTATCAGACATAGTACTAAAAACGCAAATTCCAACGCTATTTTTAGCACCTTCAAATATAGGCCTTGTTGGAATAGAGCGTGAGTTTGATGATAGAAGTAAGGATTTTAAACTGGTTCTTAAAAATAAGCTTGAAGAGATAAGGCATGAGTATGATTATATCATTATTGATAGTCCGCCAGCACTTGGGAGCCTGACTATAAATGCACTAAGTGCAAGCGATAGCGTGATTATCCCTGTGCAGTGTGAATTTTATGCTTTAGAGGGTCTTGCGATGATGTTAAATACAATTAAGCTGGTTAAGTCAGAAACAAACCCAAAACTAAACATTAGGGGATTTTTGCCAACAATGTTTAGTTCGCAAAACAATCTCGCAAAAGATACGGTTTCAAATCTGAAGCAACATTTTAAACAAAAGCTTTTTATGTGCAAGGATACAGTTGATGAACTAGTTGTCATACCTAGAAATGTAAAACTAGCCGAAAGTCCAAGTTTTGGTAAGCCAGTGATACTTTATGATATAAAATCACCAGGCTCTGTTGCTTATCAACATCTAGCGTATGCGATTATGGAGTAAGAATGGCTAAAAAAAGTGGATTAGGAAAAGGATTTGAAGATATAATTTTTGATATCGAGAGCTCATATAACGAAGCGTTTAAAAGCAATACAAGTATAGTAGAAGAAATAGATATATCATCTATCTCGCCAAACCCATACCAGCCAAGAAAGCACTTTAATACCGAAGCTTTAAATGAACTAAGTGATAGCATAAAACGCCACGGATTAATACAGCCTATAATTGTTATCAAAAAAGATGGTGGCTATACATTAATAGCCGGAGAGAGACGTTTAAGAGCAACAAAGCTACTAGGCGAGAGCAAAATAAGAGCGATTGTTGCTGATTTAGGATCGCAAAATTTACGTGAATTGGCTTTAATTGAGAATATTCAGCGTGAGAATTTAAATCCAATTGAGCTTGCAAATTCATACAAAGAGCTAATTGATGAGTATCAAATAACACAAGAGGCACTATCAAATATCATACATAAGTCGCGCACACAAATAACAAACACAATGCGTTTGTTAAGCCTTAGTGATGAGACAAGAGCATTAATTGCCGATGAAAAGCTAACACAAGGACATGCAAAAACAATCGTAGGCTTAAGCAAAGATGATGAGAAGATGGTTGTAGATACAATCATTGGGCAAAAGCTAACCGTACGTGAAACTGAAAATTTAATTAAAAAGCTAAAAGAAACTAAAAAACCAAAGCGACAAATACTCAATGAAGACATTGAATATGAAAGTGAGATTTTAAGATTAGGTGGAATTTTAGAGAAATTTGGACTAAAAACCAAAGTTAAAAATAGAAAAATAACGATAGAATTTAGCGATATAGTGCAAATTCGAACACTTTTGGAGAATTTAAAATAAAATTTTCTAAATTTAATAATAAATTTTTATGTTTTATTGTAAAATTAAGTGTTTTTTAAAAATACAAACCAAGTAAGGAGGGTTGATGTTAGAGATAAATCCATCTCTTGTCGTTATGACGGCTATTGTCTTTCTTGGACTGATCGCTGTACTAAATACCCTGCTTTATAAACCACTTCTTAAATTTGTAGATGAAAGGAATGCATCTATAAAGGCAGATGAGGAGAGTGCTAGTAAAAATGCTAGCGATCTCGGAGTGTATGAAGCAGAGATAAATAGTATCATTGCACAAGCCAGAAATGAAGCCAACAAAATACGACAGGATGCACTAAATAGTGCAAAAAGCATATCGGCAAATGAGGTAAATGCCAAAAAAGCCGAATTGCAAAGTGATTATGAGCGGTTTTTAGACGATTTAAATGTCAAAAAAGCTGCACTTAAAGCAGATTTGTTATCAAAGCTACCTGATTTAAAGGGTGTGTTAGATACCAAGTTGGTAAGGATGTAGGATGAAGAGAGTAGCATTTTTAATCGCATTGCCTTTGGTTATATTTGCAAGTGAAGGCGAGAAGAATTACGACATAGTTGAGCGCGTGCTTAACTTCTTGCTATTTTTTGGAATTTTACTATACTTTATAGCTAAACCTTTAAAACAAATGTATCTTGATAGGATAAGTGGTATCGCAAATAGACTAGAGAGCATACAAGAAAAACTTCGCTCGTCACAATCAAAGCGTGATGAAGCGTTAAGACGAGTAGAAGAAGCCAAAGTAAATGCTGCCTCTCTTATAGAGACCGCCAAAAAAGAGGCGATCAATATAGCAGAAAAAGTAAAAAAAGAGAGCATTAACGAGATAGCAAATTTAGAAAAAAGCTATAAAGATCAAAAAGAATTTGAAGAACGACGTGTGACAAAAAGCGTTGTTGCTGAACTCTTAAGCGATCTTTTTGATGATAAAAATCTAAAAATCGATCAAAAAGAGCTTATAAATATCATACTAAAAAAGGTTAGCTAATGAATGAAGTAGTAGCAAAAAAATATGTAAAAGCTATACTAGCTGACCTAAAAGGTGCTGAGCTAGATACTTTTACTAGTGATTTAGAAAAGATAAGTGAAGCTTATGAGTATGAGAAATTTAAAAATATCATTGCACTTCCTACGCTTAGTAGCAATGAAAAAGCAAAATTCTTAATTTCTCTAGTTAAAAAACCAAGTCAAAAATTTCAAAATTTCATAAGTCTTATTGCACAAAACAAGCGCTTTAATCTACTGCCACTTATTGCAAATGGGCTAAAAGCCGAACGTGCAATAGCACAAAATATCTATTTAGGCAAAATTTATGCAAATACTAAACTAAGCAAGGAGCAGGTAAAAGCACTTGAAGATAGTTTTTCAAAAAGATTTGATGCCAAAATAGAATTAGAAGTATCTGATAAAAGCTATAACGGCGTGAAAGTAGAATTAAATGAACTTGGTGTTGAGGTAAGTTTTTCTGTTGATAGATTAAAAGCACAGATGAGTGAATATATATTAAAAGCTATATAAGGAGAGAGCGTGAGTGTAAAAAACAAAGCAGATGAAATCAGCGCAATAATTAAAGATAGGATTGAGAATTTTGATCTTAGCGTTGATGTAGAAGAGACTGGTAAGGTTATCTCGGTTGCTGATGGTGTTGCAAACGTCTATGGTTTGAAAAATGTTATGGCTGGAGAGATGGTTGAGTTTGATGGTGGCGAGAGAGGCATGGCTTTAAACCTTGAAGAAAGTAGTGTTGGTATCGTTATTCTTGGTAAGACAAGCAATATTGCTGAAGGCAGCTCAGTAAAACGCCTTAAAAAATTATTAAGCGTTCCAGTGGGTGATGCGTTAATCGGTCGTGTTGTGAATGCTTTGGGTGAGCCAATTGATGCAAAAGGTCCAATTGAAGCTAGTGAGTTTAGATTTGTTGAAGAAAAAGCAAAAGGTATCATGGCTAGAAAATCAGTTCATGAGCCGCTTCAAACAGGTATTAAAGCTATCGACGCGCTTGTTCCAATCGGTAGAGGTCAGCGTGAGCTAATCATAGGCGACCGCCAAACTGGCAAAACCACAGTTGCAATCGATACTATTATCAATCAAAAAGGACAAGATGTCGTCTGTATATATGTTGCTATCGGACAAAAACAATCAACCGTTGCACAAGTTGTTAAAAAACTAGAAGAGCATGGTGCGATGGATTATACCATCGTTGTAAATGCTGGTGCGTCTGATGCCGCAGCACTTCAATATCTAGCACCATATGCTGGTGTAACTATGGGTGAGTTTTTCCGTGATAATTCACGCCATGCGCTTATTATTTATGATGATTTATCAAAACACGCTGTTGCATATCGTGAGATGTCACTTATCCTTCGCCGTCCTCCAGGTCGTGAGGCATATCCTGGTGACGTTTTTTACTTGCACTCAAGATTGCTTGAAAGAGCGAGTAAGCTAAATGATGCACTGGGTGCTGGTTCTCTTACTGCACTTCCTATTATTGAAACACAAGCAGGTGACGTTTCGGCTTATATTCCTACAAACGTTATTTCTATTACTGATGGACAAATTTTCCTTGAGTCAGACTTATTTAACTCAGGTATTCGTCCAGCGATTAACGTTGGTTTATCTGTTTCTCGTGTTGGTGGCGCAGCTCAGATTAAAGCTACTAAGCAAGTTTCTGGTAACCTGAGACTTGACCTTGCACAATACCGCGAACTTCAAGCGTTTGCACAATTTGCAAGTGACTTAGATGAAAGCTCAAGAAAGCAATTAGAGCGCGGTCAAAAAATGGTTGAAGTTCTAAAACAGCCACCATATAGCCCACTTCCAGTTGAGAATCAAGTTTTGATAATATTTGCTGGTGCTAAAGGTTATTTAGACGATGTGGCAACAACAAGCGTTACTAAATTTGAAACAGAGCTTTATCCTTATATCGAGGCAAAATTCCCTGAGATTTTCGAACAAATCAGAACTAAAAAAGCACTTGATAAAGAGATGGAGGAGCTATTACATAAAGCACTGAAAGATTTTAAAGCGACTTTCTCTGCTAACTAAGGCTAGAATATGTCAAATTTAAAAGATATAAAACGAAAGATCAAAAGCGTTCAAAATACACAAAAGACTACTCGTGCTATGAAGCTTGTATCAACTGCAAAGTTAAGAAAAACTGAAGAAGCAGCACGTAGATCAAGGGTATATGCGTTAAAGATCAATGAGGTTTTATCAGAGATAGCGTATAAGATAAATCAATACGCAACGGTTGCAAATGAAAGTGGCTTTTTTGATGTTAATAAGACAGTAAATACCGCTGATATTATATTTGTGACAGCTGATAAAGGGCTTTGTGGGGGATTTAATGTCCAGACTATTAAAAATGTAAAAGCTTTAATAGAAGAACTTAAATCTAAAAATGTAAAAATTCGCCTTAGAGCCGTTGGTAAAAAAGGTATTGACTTTTTTAATTTTCAAGGCATGGAGATTTTAAAAAGCTATACCGGAGTTAGCTCATCGCCGACTTATGAAAAAGCACAAGATGTCATAAAAGAGGCAATTGATGATTTTAGCAATGGCGTTACAGATCGTGTTATTTTGGTGCATAATGGCTATAAAAATATGATTTCTCAAGAAATAAAAATAAATGATGTAGTGCCTATTGAACCACCAGAGCTTGTTGAAGTTCAGACAAATTCTTTAATGGAATTTGAGCCAGAAGATGACAACAATGCAATACTTGACGAGTTGCTTAAAAAGTACTTCGAGTATAGTATGTATTATTCGCTTGTGGATAGTTTAGCTGCTGAGCATAGTGCTAGAATGCAGGCTATGGATAATGCTACTAATAATGCGAAAGAAAGAGTTAGACAACTAAATCTTGCTTACAATAAGGCAAGACAAGAATCTATTACCACTGAGCTTATTGAGATAATCAGTGGTGTTGAATCGATGAAGTAAAGGAGTATGAATGAAGGGTATAATTAGCCAAGTTATGGGTCCGGTAGTTGATGTTGATTTTAACGACTACCTTCCTAGTATTAACGAAGCCATTGAGGTATTTTTTGAAGTAGATGGCAATAAAAATAGATTGATTTTAGAAGTTGCAGCACACTTGGGGGATAATCGCGTAAGAACTATTGCTATGGATATGAGTGATGGTCTTACTCGCGGTCTTGTGGCTACTGCGTTGGGTGCTCCGATTAAAGTTCCTGTTGGCGAGAAAGTTTTGGGTAGAATTTTTAACGTCATTGGTGATTTAACTGACGAGGGAGAAAATGTAGAATTTGATAAGCATTGGTCTATTCATCGTGATCCACCAGCATTTGAAGAGCAAAGCACAAAGTCTGAAATTTTCGAAACAGGTATCAAGGTAGTTGATCTTCTTGCGCCTTATGCAAAGGGTGGTAAAGTAGGTTTATTTGGTGGTGCTGGTGTTGGTAAGACTGTTGTTATTATGGAGCTTATCCATAACGTTGCATTTAAACACAGCGGTTATTCAGTATTTGCTGGTGTTGGTGAAAGAACTCGTGAAGGAAACGACCTTTATCACGAGATGAAAGAGTCTAATGTCTTGGATAAAGTTGCCCTATGCTATGGTCAGATGAATGAGCCACCAGGAGCAAGAAACCGTATTGCTTTAACTGGTCTTACAATGGCTGAGTATTTCCGTGATGAGATGGGACTTGATGTTTTGATGTTTATTGATAATATCTTTCGTTTTTCTCAGTCAGGTTCAGAGATGTCAGCCCTACTTGGCCGTATCCCATCAGCCGTTGGTTATCAGCCAACACTTGCTAGTGAAATGGGTAAATTCCAAGAGCGTATTACATCAACCAAAAAAGGCTCTATTACATCAGTTCAAGCTGTTTATGTTCCAGCTGACGACCTTACTGACCCAGCTCCTGCGACTGTTTTTGCTCACCTTGATGCAACTACGGTTCTTAACCGTGCAATTGCGGAAAAGGGCATCTATCCTGCGGTTGATCCACTTGATTCAACATCAAGAATGTTAGATCCACAAATTTTAGGTGAAGATCACTATAAAGTTGCTCGTGGCGTTCAAGCAGTTCTTCAAAAATACAAAGACCTTCAAGATATCATCGCAATTCTTGGTATGGACGAGCTTAGCGAAGAGGATAAGGTTACTGTTGATAGAGCTAGAAAGATTGAAAGATTCCTATCTCAGCCGTTCTTCGTTGCAGAGGTTTTCACAGGCACACCTGGTAAATACGTAACACTTGAAGAAAGCATAGCTGGATTTAAGGGAATTTTAGAAGGCAAATATGATAGCTTACCAGAAGCAGCATTTTATATGGTAGGAAGTATCGAAGAGGCTGTAGCCAAGGCTGAAAAACTTAAAGCTTAATCAAGGAAGTATAAATGGATAAAATACATCTAGAGATAGTAACACCGCAAGGTCAAGTCTTTGCTGATGATGTTTGTAGTGTTGTGCTTCCTGGAAGTGATGGTGAGTTTGGAGTTCTTCCAAACCACGCCTCGCTAGTCTCGCTTTTACAAGCTGGGATTATTGACATAGAAGACAAAGACAAAAATCATGACATAGTCGCTATAAACTGGGGCTATGCAAAGATAGATGAAGGTAAAGTTACGATACTAGCAGATGGAGCGGTTCATATAGCTGGAAATTCTCAAAGTGATTTGGCTAGTTCATTAGAGCAAGCTAAAGAATTAATAGCAAGTATGAGCAGTGACACAAATGTGTATGCTTCTACTATCGCTAAAATGGAAAATATGGCGAGAACAAAATAAGTGGCTGGTATTGATATATTTTTAAACTACTTTTCAAGAAGTAGTTTTGTGACGATTTTTGTTCTATTGTGGCTCTCTATTTACTTAGTGGTTAGTTTTACCATACTTTTTTCGCGTATGGCTGGATTGAGTGCAAAGCAGAGCAAAGAACAAAGTACGTTGGAGTCATTATTAATGGGGGCTAAAAATCTCCCAAATGACTCTGTTTTTAAAAAATGCACAATTTCAAATGTTAGTAAAGAGAAATTAAATATCTATCTAAGTATGGCTGAAAAAAATGCTACAAGTGGTCTTGTTTGGCTAAGTATCATTGCTTCTACATCGCCATTTATTGGGCTTTTTGGCACCGTGATATCTATACTTGAGACATTTTCTGGGTTGGGCAGTGGTTCAAGTGCTTCACTAAACGTCATAGCACCAGCTATTTCGGAGGCATTAGTTGCTACGGGAGCTGGAATTTTTGTGGCTATACCTGCATATACATTTAATTTGTTGATTAAACGCAAAGCATATGAACTTATGGGAATTTTACAAAGACAAGCTGATTTATTAATAGCAATGAAAGATGAGTTTTAAAAGTGGCGTTGAGATTTGATGATGACGCCCCAGAGTTAAATATAACTCCGCTTGTTGATATTATGTTGGTGCTTCTTGCTATACTTATGGTTACGATGCCTACAATTGTATATCAAGAAGACGTTGCACTACCAGAAGGCTCTAAAACAAAAGCATCAGTTTCGCAGCAAAAAGACTTGGTTGTAATAGTAAATGAAAAGCGTGAGATAAACATACAAAATCACAAGATGAGCTTAGATGAATTTCCTGACAATATTGTTTTAATTGCTTCAGGATATGATAAAAATATGCCAATTTATATAAAAGCAGATAAAAATTTAAAATACGATGATGTAATGTTTGTGCTAAAAACTCTTAAAAATGTTGGTTTTAGCAAAGTGGCTTTACAAACAAACGGATAAAATGTCTAAGATAAAATTTCCAACCATTAGCTCATTTTTGGTAGCCATTTGCATATATGTTGTTTTAATTGGCATTATTTTTATAAATTTAGCCATATTTTCAGATCCAGCTAAACGCTATACTGATGACAAAGATGCATTTATGGATATTTTAATTGATATGCCTGAAATTTCAACCCAGATAAAAGCTCCACAAATGAAACAAGAGATTATAAAAAAAGAAGAGTCAAAACCTGAAATAAAAGAAGAAAACCAAGAAGAGCAAATTCAAACAACAAACAAGCCAACACCTTCGCATGAGCCAGAGCCCATAAAAGAGTCTGAAAGTAAGCCTATTGAAAAACTTGAGCCAACACTAGAGCCTGAAGTGACTAAAGAGCTATTTTCTGAGCCTATAAAAGAGCCAGAAAAACCAAATTTAAAAAATCTATTTAGTGATATAGACACATCAAAACTAAAAGATGAGAAAAAATCAGAACCACAAAAAGTTCAAAGTAATAAGCAAAGTGATAAGAAAACTCAACAAAAACCAAGCACAGCAGCAAGTGATATAGTAAAAAATTTAAAGATAGACAAAGTGGCATCCGCACCAAAAGCCCAAGTATCAGGCACTTACGATCCACTTTTGGGTGCAATTACCAAGCAGATTGAGCGAAAGTGGCGAAGTTACAAGGCTAATTCAGACAATATAGCAAAGGTTAAGATTGAGATAGACGGATATGGAAATTTTAGCTATGAAGTGGTTGAGTTTTCAAGAGATAATGAGTTTAATCAAAAAGTAAAAGAGTGTCTTGATTTGCTTACTCGTGAGAAATTTCCATTTTCAAGTGGCAAAATTACATCTTTAAATTTAGTTATGCAAGATAAACTAGAGATACAGTAATTATTTGTTTGCTTTTTAGTGATAAAATACGAAAAATTTAATGGAGAAAAAATGAAAAAGATAGTTTTATTGTTGTCATTTATGTTGGCATTATTTGCAAACGATGCGACTATATCAGTGTTAAATCAAGGTGTTGCATTGCCTAAAATAGTGCTTCAGGATGCAACAGCACAGATTAATGATGAAAATTTCAAGGAGAAATTTTTTAAAATTATGCTTGGTGATTTAAGTGTTAGTTCGGACTTTGAGATTATTGACTCTACAAAAGTATCAAGTTATGAGGGCGATGCAACTACAAATATTGGTACAAACGGCACCCAATTCATATATAGGTACGCACTTGAAGGCTCACAAAAAGACAATTTAAATCTTAAAGCCAAACTTATAGATGCACGCAATGGTGCTGTTAAATTTGAGAAAATTTACAGTATGGTTGGTGAAAAATACCCATTTTTAGCCCATAAAAGTATAGTTGATTTAACAAATGAGCTAGGTCTTCCTCCAGTTGGTTGGATGGAAAATTTCATAATATTTTCAAAATACACATCGGCTAAAGAGAGCGAGATAGCAGTGGCTGATTATACTTTAACATATCAAAAAACAATAATTAAAGGTGGGCTTAATATTTTCCCAAAATGGGGAGATAAAGAGCAAAGGATATTTTATTACACTACGTACATAAACAATAAGCCAACACTTTTTAAATATAACCTGCAAAATGGACAAAAGGTAAAAATAATTGACACAAATGGTATGCTAATAGCATCTGATGTTAGCAGTGATGGAGATAAAATTTTGCTAACTATGGCACCAAAAGATCAGCCAGATATCTATATATACAATCAAAAAACCAAATCGCTAACACAGATAACAGATTATGTTGGTATAGATGTAAATGGAAATTTTGTAGATAATGATAGTAAAGTGGTGTTTGTCTCAGATAGGCTTGGCTATCCAAATGTTTTTGCTGCAAATGTAAATACAAAAGTAGTTGAGCAGATGGTGTTTCATGGACGAAATAATAACTCAGTAAGTACTTTTGAAAATTATATAGTTTATTCAAGTCGTGAAAATTCAAACGATCCAAGTAATAGTTTTAATATCTATCTGATATCAACCAAAACGGATTTTATTCGTCAATTAACAGCAAGTGGCAAGAATAATTACCCTAGATTTTCAAGCGATGGTCAAAGTGTTGTGTATATAAAACAAATGGGCGGACAAAGTAGTCTTGGCATAATTAGACTAAACGAGAATAAAAGTTTTCAATTTCCATTAAAAATTGGCAAAATTCAGTCAATAGATTGGTAATAATTTTAAAATTTGTGATATAATTGCACCGAAATTTTTCAAAGAAAGGCAAAGTATGAAAAAAGTACTATTAACAAGCGTAGCGATAGCTGGTTTGGTGTTGAGCGGTTGCTCTAAAAAAACTCCTGAAGTGGATATGAATGCAAATGCATCTGATGCAAACATGCATCAGCACGACTCAATGAGTGATGCAGATAGACTAGCTGCTTTAATCGCTAGTATCCAGGGTCAAGTTCAAAATGTATATTTTGATTTTGATAAATTTAACGTAAAAGCTTCAGAGCAAGGCAAAGTAAGTCAAAATGCTTCATTGTTTAATCAGCATGGTGCTAACACTCTATCTATAAAAGTAGAGGGAAATTGCGATGAGTGGGGAACAGATGAGTATAACTATGCTTTGGGCTTAAAGCGTGCTAAAAGCGTAAAAGATGCTCTAGTAAGAAATGGAGTTAGCGAAGACAGAATAGCAGTAGTTAGCTATGGTGAGAGCAGCCCAGTTTGTACTACTAAGTCTAAGTCATGCGATGCTGAAAATAGACGCGTAGAGTTTAAAGTACTTCCATAATCAATATGATAAATAAGAAAATTTTAGCGGTTGTGACTCTCATGACCGCTTTGAACTTACAAGCACAGGTTTCTGCTTTTGATGCTGGCAATCTAAACACGCATTCTCCATATGGTCTAACTGAAAGTGAAAAAGAGCTTTTAAAAAATAAGCGCGATGTTGCAAATTTAGAATCAAATTTAAACACATTTGATGAGCAGATGCAAGGATTACAAAGTCTGATAGAGGGCATCAGTCAAAGACTTGCTAGGTTAGAGCAGCGTGTTGGTGATTTAGAGGCTATGATTGGAGGACAAACTAGTGAGAATACAACTTCAATATCATCTTTAAAGGCATATGTTGAAGAAACGCGTGCTATACAAGATAAGAATTATAAAAATATAACAAAAACATTAAAAGATTTAAGTGTCTTAATAGATAAGAAGTCTAATACGCCAACGCAAAACACCACTACAAAACAACCAACTAACTCAAGTTCAAAAATTGATTTAAATAAAAAAAATAATGCTGAAGTTTTTAATGATGCTGTTAAATTGTTTAATGCTAATAAAAACGCAGAAGCAAAAGAGTATTTTTCGCATTTGGTTAAGAAAAACAGCAGACCAGCCGCATCAAATTACTATCTTGGCGAGATAGCATATAAAGAAAAATCGTATGCAAGTGCAATTAAGCACTATCAAAAAAGTATTGAGATAGATGATAAAGGCTCATATCTGCCAAAACTACTATATCATACGGCTATAAGCTTTGATAAGATTGGCGACACGGCAAGTGCGAATCGTTTTTATAAAGCACTAAAAGCTGGATATCCTGATTCTAAAGAAGCACAAGCTTCACCTAATCGTAACTAAAAGCTTTTAATCAAACGAATAAATTTGAATTTGTTTTTTTGTTGATTTTTTGTGTTTTTATCTAATCAAATACAAGGTTTTTGGTATTTATAATCTTTTATGAATTGATTTGATACTTTCATTGGTTTTTTTAAGATTTTATAATACAAATAACCGTATTTTGTTAATAAAGGTCATTTTATTATTAAAATAATACAATTATGTTTAAAATTTACCCTATTTTTGATACCAAATTTTATATTTGTCTTAAATTAATCATATATAAAAAACATAATAAAATACCGCTTTATTATAAGATTATTTTGCTATAATCTAGGGTTTAAAATTTAAACTAAGGAGAAAAAGTGAGTAATAAAGTAATTACTATGTTTTACGAACTAAAAGATGCAAAAAGCGGTGAAATTTTAGAGTCAAATATGACAAATGGCGGAATTTCGTTTATAACAGGTCATGGACATATCATTCCAAAGCTTGAAGAAGAGCTTTTAAAGCTAAAAGCTGGTGATAGAACAAGCATAACTATACCTGCGGCAGAGGCTTGCGGAGAGTATGATAATCAAGCGGTTCAATCCTTGCCAAAAGAGCAGTTTGCTGGTATTGAGCTTAGAGAAGGAATGGAGCTTTTTGGACAGGGCGAGGATGGTGGTAGTGTCAGAGTTACGGTTAAAGCTATTGGTGAGAGCGAGGTCATGATAGATTTTAACCATCCTTATGCTGGTAAAGATTTAGGTTTTAGCGTTGAAATTTTAGAAATTCGCGAACCAAGTGAAGACGAGATGGCTACTGGCATGGTTGGTGGTGCTCACTCATGCGGATGTGGCGGACACGATCATGGCAGTGGTGGATGTTGTGGCGGCCATGGACATCATCACGGAGATGGCGGATGCGGATGTGGCGGACATGGGCATTCGCATGATGATGAGGACGAGTGCTGCGGTGGAGCCCATCACGAAAATGGTGGCGGTTGCTGCGGAAAACACCACTAAGATTTGCCTATGAGATATGCTTTTGTATTTGCAGGACAGGGGTCTCAAAGTGTAGGTATGGGTAGGGAATTTTATGACAATTTCCCTACTGCATCTTCTCTTTTAGACGAGGTTAGTAGTTTTCTTGATATAGATTTCAAAGAGCTGCTTTTTACACAAAATGACAAATTATCAATCAGCGAATATACACAACCAGCGATCGTGTTAAACTCGCTAATGGCTTATTTGGCACTTAAATATAAAATCCAAACTATCTCGCCAAAATTTTGTTTAGGACACTCTTTGGGCGAATTTTCAGCACTTGCTGTAAGTGGTGCATTTGAGTATAGACATGCTGTTAGGCTTGTAAATTTACGAGGTAAATTTATGCAAGAGGCTTGTGATGGCAAGGGTGCTGGAATGATGGTTGTGTTAAATTTAGCCGACGATATAGTAGAAAAAATATGTCAAGACGCAAGAGATAATGGCAAAGTAGTTTATGCTGCAAATTATAATTGTGATGGGCAAATAGTTGTGGCTGGATTAAGAGATGATCTTGCTAGTTTGGAGTCTGAATTTAAAGCACAGGGTGCAAAAAGGGCGATGCTTCTTGATATGTCAGTAGCGTCTCACTGTCCGATTTTAACTACGGCAAGTGAGCGTTTGAGTGTTGAGCTGGATAAAATTTTAAATGATGAGTTTTTATGTGTTATCTCAAATGCTACAGCAAAAGCTTATACGACAAAATTAGAAGCAATGCAGGTTTTAAAATCGCAGTTAGTTTCTGCCGTGCTTTATAAGCAGAGCATAAAAGCGTATGAAAATGATGTGGATTGTTTTATAGAACTTGGGACGAAGACTTTAAGTGGAATAAATAAAAAAATAACTGACAAGCCAACGTATAGCATAACTGATTTGGCAAGTCTTAATGAAGTTGTTAATATTTTGGAGGCAAAATGATAGCTATATTAGGAGCAATGCAAGAAGAAATCACGCCTATGCTTGAGTTAATAGGCGAGTATGAAAAGATAGATTATGCTTCAAATACATTTTATAAGGCAAAATTTCACGGCAAAGATATAATTATTGCATATTCAAAAATCGGCAAGGTAAATGCAGCCATAACAGCAACGGTTATGATTGAGAAATTCAAAGCAGAGAAGTTGCTATTTAGCGGTGTTGCTGGTTCTTTAAATCCTAATTTGCATATTTGTGACATAATTTATGCAACAAAAGTTGCTCAGCACGATTTAGATATCACGGCTTTTGGGCATCCGCATGGCTATGTGCCAGGGATTGAAGTGTTTTGCAAGACCGACAATGCTTTAAATCAAATAGCAATGAGTGTGGCAAAAGAGCAGAGTATAAATTTAATCGGCGGTGTTGTGGCAAGTGGCGATCAGTTTATTTGTGCTCAAGACAAAAAAGACTGGATAAAAGCGACCTTTAATGCTGATGCGGTTGAGATGGAGGGTGCTAGTGTAGGGCAGGTTTGTGCTCAGCTTAATGTGCCATTTTTTATGTTAAGAGCGATTAGCGACGAGGCTAGTGGCGGTGCTGATATGGATTTTGATGAGTTTTTGGATAAATCTGCAAAAATCAGTGCTAAGTTCGTGCTAGAAATGGTAAAAAAGATATGATAAATTTAAGCAAAAAGCTTTTAAGTATAGTCGGTAGAACAAATGCAAGATATAAGATGGTTCAAGGTGGAGACAAAATTTTGCTAGGGCTTAGTGGTGGCAAGGATAGTCTTGCACTTGCATTTGTGTTAAAACATATGCAAAATGTCACGCCTGAAAAATTTGAGTTTAAAGCTGTGACGCTTAGCTATGGTATGGGTGAAGATTATGCGTATTTGACAAAATTTTGCAACGAACATGGCATAGAGCATGAGGTTATAGATAGCTCGATATTTGAAATTTCAAAGGATAAGATACGAAAAAACTCAAGTTTTTGTAGCTTTTTTAGTCGTATGAGACGCGGATATCTATATACTTACGCACTAAATAATGGCTATAATAAATTAGCTATAGCTCATCATTTAGATGACGCAGCAGAGAGTTTTTTTATGAACTTTACTTATAACGGTGCTTTGCGAACACTTGCACCAAAATACACTGCAAAAAATGGTATAGAAGTCATTCGTCCATTTATTTTTGTGCGAGAGAGAGCATTGCGTGAAAATGCCGTGAGAAATGAGCTTTTTGTCATAGGTGATGAAGCCTGTCCGGCAATGAGATTTGACGTAAAAATGCCTCATGCCAGACATGAAACAAAACAGCTTTTAGCGCAGCTTGAGAGCCAAAACCCAAAGCTTTTTACTTCGCTTCGTGCTGCTTTTGAAAATATACATTTAGATACTTTCTTTGCCGTTAAAGATGATGAATAGGCATGAATGCCCAAGATAATTTGGGCATTTGTCATAGATTATAAAATTTTGTGTAATTTAAAGCTCAACATAAACTCATTAAATTTTAATCTTATTTATATGATACAAATGCACCTTAACAAGCAGATTATTAAACATAAATAACAATACAATCAATTTTTTTAGGGCTGAAATTTACGAAAATAGCTAAATTTCATAAAATATATTTACATAAATAAACTAAGAGTTTTAAAAAAGCATTTTGTTTCTCAGAGTGCTTTGCTTAGCTTTGGTCGCTACCATCGCCACTTTGGGGCTTGAGAAGTTTTAAATTTTACAAAACGCAAACTAGCTAAATTTATATCGTTAAGACAAATTTTTACTTTATTTAAAAAGTGTATTTAGGTAGCAAAAGGATGAAATTTATGTATGATACGATAGTGAAAAAGTGTTGTTAGGTTAGGTCTTTGCAAATAAGACTTAAAATAAATTTAATCTATACAATTTGCATTGTGGCATGTTTATAATCATCGACAAAATATCTATTTATTAGTCTTTGTTTTTAATTTGTGTATTTGTTGCCTTTAATTAGTTTAATCTAGATAAAAATTTTGAATGATTAGTAAAATTTATTTAATCTATTTAGTATTGTTGCAAAATCATAGTTTGCTAATCAAATTGGCTATATTTGTAAATGTTGCTACTTTGTTTAGCTCATTTTGTTTTTCATTTATTGTATTATTTTGCTTTGTTTGCTCTTGTAGTTTGTGTTTGTACTCGCTAAGCAAGTCTGAGATTAGTGCTAAAATCTGCTCTTTTTCATCTTGTGTTTTATTGCGATTTAGTCCTAGCACTTCTTCTAAATAGACTCGTTTTTGCTCAATTTTTTCGTCTATTTTTTGCTCATTCAGACTACTTAGATATCCAAACGCACCAAGGCTTGATAAAGACGATTTAAATGCTTTGATTTTATCTTGCATGTCATTTTCTAGTTTTGCATATCTTATTTCACTTTTTAAAATTTCATCAAAATTTTGATTTATTGATGTTTGGTTAGTATTTGAAATTTTGCTTAGATTTGTTGCTTGTGAGATTTTCATGCTGTATCCTTTTATTTTAGATACAGCAAATATCATTCCTTTATCAAACTTAACAAAAAATCAGCAAACTCATCGCTATCATTTGGGCAATAAACTACATCATAATACTCATATCCTAGCTCATCGGCTACATGTTTGTATTCTTTGTGTAATTCAAAAATTGTTTCTGAGTTATCAATACAAAAGGAAAGTGGATAAATTAGAGCTTTTTTATTATCTAGTGTTTTTAAAACATCACTTAAGCTTGGCTCTAACCACTTCACAGGACCAAGTCGTGATTGATATGCTAGTTTTACGTCTTTAAAATTTATACCTTCATTTGTTAAAAAAGTTTTTAAAATTTGCACTTGATTATTTACGTGTTTTTCGTATAAATCGCCCTTGTCTATTGTGCTTTGTGGGAGCGAATGAGCTGAGAGTATTAGAGTGGTTTTGCTAATGTTTGCATTTGTGTTTTTTATGCTATTAATTATGATTTTGTTAAAATTTTTATTATCGTAAAATGGCTGGATAATCTTAATTTTCGCATTTAAATTTAACATTTTATACGCTTTGTTAAATTCATTTATGCTAGAAGCAACTGTTGTGATTGAGTGATGCGGATATAGCGGCACTAAGATAATCTCATCTAGATTATCATATTTTTTTAGCACATCTTGACAAAATGGCGGAGTGTAATTCATGGCATAATCAGCTATATATCTGTTTTGAAGTTTATTTATTTTATCACATAATCGCTGAGTAATTTCGCAAATCGGAGATTTTCCGCCTATTTGTGCATAATTTTGCTTGGCTGTTTTTAGTCTCATTTGGGTTATTAAATTAGCTAAAATTTTACGTAAAAACACGCTTTTTACACTTAAGATAGCAGGATCGTTAAACATATTTTTTAAAAAAACTTCAATCTCGTCTTCATTTCTTGGACCACCCATGTTAAGCAAAAGCAGTAATTTCATTTTTCAAAAAGCTCCTTGATGTTTATTATCTCATCAAATTTAACAAGTTCGTTGTTGTTTCCTGAAAAATAATCATAAAATTTATCATACATCACTTGTAGTTGTGTGTCTTTGTTATTTACTTTTAGATTAATTTGTCCATTTTCGTTGATTTGATGTAATTTTTGATTTATTATGTCGGCAAAATACACTCCTGATTTCGCATTTACACGGATTAGGTATTGCGATGTATCTCCGCATAGTGAGTTTGATATGTTTATTAAGACATGATTTTTAGTTTTGTAAAGTATATTTACATTATCGCTTGATGTTTGATTGGTTATGTTTGTAAAATATGCAATAAAATCATGCGTAGTCTCTCCAAACAAATAACGCATGACGCTTATATCACAAACGCTGATTTTTGTTAAAATATCATCGCCTAGCTTTGGAATTTGATGAAAAATATCACATGAGTATATCTCATCTTCTTTGCTTAGTGATTTATTAAGAGAGTCTATAACGGGATTAAATCTATCGCAAATACACGGCGTTAAGGTTGCTTTGTGTGTATCGGCTATGTATCTTAGCTCTCGTAAATCGCTAGTATTTTTTGGAAGAATTGTGCCAATTATGATATGTTTTGTATGTTTTATGCAGGTGCTTACGGCATTGATTAGTTCATTTGGAGTTACGCATATTAATATGGCGTCTGGGTTTGTTTGAATAAATTTTTTAAAATCATTTATTATCTCGGCTCTGCCAAACATGCCACTTTCATTTTCGTCGTATATAGTTGAAATTTCAAATTTATTCGAGCGTCTAATCTCGCTATAGTGTCTTTTTGCAATCTCATTAAATCCAACAATACCGATTTTTATTATCATGAAATGCCCTTAAAATTTATAAATTGCTAGTTTTCATATTATATTTTTTATTTACTCAAAACTATATTAATTTGCAAAATTTTATAAATAGTTTTATGCGTTTAAACTTATAGCAAAAATAGTTAAATGCTTGGTTAAGTTTTGTCAAAAAAACCATCGATAATTTAACGATTTTTAAATTGCTTTAGAGCGATTTTGATAAATTTATATTTTATAAACTAATTTTTAGATAAAATCTAGTCCAAAATTTTAAAATTTATTAGGAAAAATAATGCAAAATAAAAATTTAGATGTCAGAAAAGCATATCTTGAGTTTTTCGCTTCAAAAGGACACGAAGTCATCGCTTCTGCTCCTCTTGTGCCAAACGACGCAACGCTTCTTTTTACAAACGCTGGGATGGTGCCGTTTAAAAGCATTTTTACAGGCGAAGTCCCACGCCCAACGCCACCTATTCGCACCAGCTGTCAGACCTGCATAAGAGCGGGTGGTAAGCACAACGACCTTGATAACGTCGGCTATACAGCACGCCATCATACATTTTTTGAAATGCTTGGAAATTTTAGCTTTGGCGAGTATTTTAAAACCGACGCGATTGCGTATGCGTGGGAGTTTGTAACGGAAATTTTAAAACTTCCAAAAGATCGCCTTTATGTGACAGTGCATGAAAATGATGATGAGGCGTTTAAAATTTGGGAAAAACACATTGCTAAAGAGAGAATTTATCGCTTTGGCGATAAGGACAACTTCTGGGCGATGGGCGATACTGGTCCTTGTGGTCCGTGTAGTGAGATTTTTTACGATCAGGGGGCGGAGAATTTTACGAGTGATGAAGACTATATGGGCGGTGACGGCGATCGCTTCCTTGAAATTTGGAACCTTGTATTTATGCAGTATGAGCGTTCAGCTGATGGCACGATGAGTCCGCTTCCAAAGCCAAGTATTGATACTGGAATGGGGCTTGAGAGAGTTAGTGCGATAATGCAGGGTAAATTTAGCAACTACGATAGCGATCTTTTTATGCCTTATATCGATGCAGTTGCTAAGCTTTGTGGTAAGGCATATGAGTATGAAAGTGGAGCAAGTTATAGGGTTATTAGCGATCATATTCGCTCGGTCACATTCTTACTTGCACAAGGCACGACATTTGATAAAGAGGGGCGCGGATATGTGCTTCGTAGAATTTTACGCCGTGCCGTTCGCCACGGATATTTGCTAGGCATAAAAGAGCCGTTTATGCATAAGCTTGTCGATGTTGTGGTTGCTCAAATGGGCTCACACTACACCTATTTAAACGATAAAAAAGAGACAATCAAGGAGCAAATTCGCCTTGAAGAAGAGCGGTTTTTTGCTACGATTTCAAGCGGCTTGGAGCTATTTAATGCCGAACTTGCAAATACAAAAGAGATTTTTAGCGGCGAAGTTGCGTTTAAGCTTTACGATACTTATGGCTTTCCACTTGATCTAACGGCAGATATGCTAAGGGATAAAAATTTACGTGTTGACGAGGCTAGATTTGATGAGCTTATGGCAGAGCAAAAGGCTCGTGCAAAGGCTGCTTGGAAAGGTAGTGGCGATAAGAGTGCAAAGGGCGATTTTAAAGAGCTTTTAGAAGAATACGGCGAGAATGAGTTTATCGGCTACGAAAGCTTAGAGAGTAAAAGTAAAATTTTAGCTTTGCTTGATAGCGAATATAAAAGAACGCAAAGCCTAAAAGCAAACGAGCGTGGCTGGGTGATGCTTGATAAGACACCATTTTATGCTGAGAGTGGCGGTCAGTGTGGCGACAGCGGCGAGATCGTGGGCGTGGCACATGTTTTTGATACACAGAAATTTCACGGGCTAAATTTATCATTTATTGAAACAGATAAAGAGCTAAAAGTAGGCGATGTGGTAAGCGTAAAAGTAAGCAATGAGCGAAGCGAGATCGCTCGTCATCATAGTGCTACACATTTGCTTCATGCAGCACTTCGCAAAATTTTAGGCTCACACGTAACTCAGGCTGGATCAAGCGTAGAAGCGACGAAACTACGATTTGACTTTTCTCATCCAAAAGCTGTAAGTGCCGAAGAACTCGATAAAATCGAAAGCTTTGTAAATAACGCTATCGCAAACGGAGCGGCAGCAAAGACTGAGATAATGAGTATCGATGATGCTAAAAACAGCGGTGCGATCGCACTTTTTGGCGAAAAATACGATGAGAATGTGCGAGTGCTAAGCTTTGGTGATGTTAGCAAGGAGCTTTGCGGTGGAACGCATGTAAAAAATATCAACGAAATTGGCTCATTTTTCATTGTAAAAGAGAGTGGTGTGAGTGCTGGTGTGCGTCGCATCGAGGCGATTTGCTCGGCTTCGGCATTAAATTTTGCTAAAAATTTACGCTTAGAGCTTGATGAGATAAAAACCGAGTTAAAAAGTGTCGAACCACTTACGGCAATTGCAAAACTAAAAGATGAAATTCGCTCTTTAAAAGAGAGAGTTAAAAACGCTGCAAGTTCTCAAAATTTAGACTTTACAAGTGTTGGAGCGACTAAAATTTGCGTAGCAAATACCAAAAATGGCGATATAAAAACTATGATTGATGGATTTAAAAATCAGCATGAAAGTGCAGCAATAATGCTAATACAAGTGGATGAAGGTGGTAAAATTTCACTTGCTGCTGGGGTTAAAAATGCAAGTATTAAGGCTGGTGAGTGGGTAAAAATGGTAGCACAAATTTTAGGTGGAAATGGTGGCGGAAAGGACGATTTTGCAACAGCTGGTGGCAAAAATGTAGCCGAGATTGAAAATGCTTTAAAAGCAGCACTAGAGTTTGCAAAAGAAAAACTAGCGTAATGGAAGTTGGTTATAATATTGCATTTGCTAGACTTGGGCAGTTCTTGCCGTTTTTACACATTACAACTTGCGTATTTTTTATAGGCATTCAAGCTGGTTTTAGTATGATTTATAGAAGATTTATGCAAGAAGATGAGAGTAAAGAGCATTATGAAAGACTTGTAAAAACGCTTGGAGATTTTATATATACGCTCGTGATTTGCGTGATTTTGATTGCTGTGACTGGAACATTTGTAAATGAGGCTGATAGTATCAAATCAGCCGATCCTATGGTAAAAGCAATACTTGCTACAAAATACACGCTAAGCACATTTATAGCCTTTAATGTGTCTTATATGGCATATGCATACTACAAAGCAAAAAAATATATAGCAAACGACGATTTGATACAGTGCCATGAAAATCTTTTAGTAATTGTTAAGTATTTTTCGCCACTTAACCTTATTATAAGTTTGGTTGCTATCTATCTTGGTGTTGCATATAGGGGATTTTAATGATAATTCTTGCTTCTTCTTCTGCAACAAGGGCAAAAATTTTACAAGATAGCGGTATTGATTTTCAACAAATTAGCTTTGATTTTGATGAAAGCATGATTGATAAAAATCAAGCACCAAACAAATATGTATTAAACGTGGTAAGATCAAAAAAAGAGCAATTTTTTAAAGCTCACAATCAATATAAAAATGTCTTGTTTGCTGATAGTTGTGTGGTTTGTGATGGTAAAATTTTAGGCAAGGCAAGAGATGAAAATCATGCACGTAAGCTTATAAAAATGCAGAGCAATAATACTGCAAGTGTAGTAACGGCGATGATATATATTGGTGATTATGAGTTAATTAGTGTGAGCGAAACAAAATTTAGATTTAGTGAATTTAAAGATAGTGATATTAAAGAGTTTATAAGAAGCGGTGAATGTATGGGCAAGGCTGGAGCGATGATGATAGAGGGATTTAATAAAAAATATATAATTTCACAACAAGGCACAACACAAAACGCAATGGGGCTTGATGTGAGAATTTTAAAGGCATTTTTATGAGATATATTTTGATGTTTTTATTTTTTGTAGCTATTTGCTTGGGAGCTGGATTTTTATATGTATATAATGAAGTAAGATTTAATGCATACAATATAATTGATTATAAACCAAAACTAACAACTCAGATATATGATTCAAACAACGAATTAATTGCAAATGTTTTTGAAGAAAATCGCTTGTATGTGCCATTTGATGAGATACCAGTTCGCGTAGTTGAGGCATTGGTTGCTATAGAAGATACAGCGTATTTTGAGCATAGCGGTGTGAATTATGAAGCTATTATAAGGGCGATTATTAAGGATATTAAGGCTGGAAAGTTAGTTGAGGGTGCTTCTACTTTGACACAACAGCTTGTTAAAAATTTAGCCCTATCAAGTGAAAAAAAGATAGAGCGAAAAATAAAAGAGATAGTGCTTTCTATTAAACTTGAAACAGAATTAAGCAAGGAAGAGATAATTGAGCGTTATTTAAATCATGTCTATTTTGGGCATGGATATTACGGTATTAAAACAGCATCACAGGGCTATTTTCGTAAAAATTTAAACGAACTTAGCCTAAAAGAGATAGCAATGCTTGTTGGCTTGCCAAAAGCTCCAAGCTCATACGATCCGACAAAGCACCTTGATCTATCTTTGGGTCGTGCAAACCGTGTTTTGGAGCGTATGTATATGATAGGCTGGATTAATGAAGATGAGTATAGAAAGGGCATACTTGAAGAGCCAGTTGTGTTTGATGATACTCTTAGCAAAAATAAAGCACCGTATGTTGTAGATGAGATTATTAAAGAGCTAAGTAAGCAATTTGATGACATTAAAACGGGTGGATATGTGGTTTATAGCACGATTGATTTACAGGTGCAAAATATTGCCAATGAAGCATTAATCTATGGATATAATGAAATTTTAAAACGTGATAAAAATGCAAACACGGCTGTTTTAAATGGTGCCATGGTTGTCACACATCCTCAAACAGGAGATGTTTTGGCACTTGTTGGTGGCGTTGATTACTCTAAAAGTAGCTACAATCGTGCCACTCAAAGTCGTCGTCAGCCAGGATCTAGCTTTAAGCCCTTTATATATCAGATAGCTTTAAACAGTGGATATTCTGTTGTATCACAAGTGGCTGATATATCTAAGAGCTTTGATATGGGAAATGGCAAAGAATGGACGCCTAAAAATTACAGTGGCGGTTTTCAGGGCTTTATTACATTAAAGTCCGCTCTAACTCAATCACGTAACCTAGCAACGGTAAATTTATTAAATGATTTGGGACTAAATTATGTGCGTGATGAGCTTGAAAAAATGGGCTTTGAAAGTGTTCCACCAAATTTATCCATAGCACTTGGAAGTTTTGGAATATCTTTATTGGATTTTGCTACACACTATTCGATGTTTGCCAATGATGGCGAGACTGTAAGTGTGTCATTAATACGTTCGGTTCAAAACAGAAATAATAATTTAATCAGGTATGAGAGTGTAAGACGCCAAGTTAATAAGCCAGAGCAGAGCTATTTGATGGTAAGTTTAATGCAAAATGTTGTTGAAAATGGCACCGGCAGAGCGGCTAAGGTGCATGGGGTGCAAATAGCTGGTAAGACCGGCACAACAAACAACAATATCGACGCATGGTTTTGCGGATTTACGCCAGAGATACAGGCTATTATTTGGTATGGCAATGATGATAATAGTCCCATGAAAAAAGTAGAAGGAGGCGGTAGGACGGCGGCTCCTGTATTTAAAAAATTTATACAAGATTACATAAAACAACATCCAAACATGAGAAAGGATTTTATCCGTCCAGATGGTGTTTATAAGGCAAAATTTGATGGCAAAGATGAGTACTATACGCAAGATTCTCCGTTGCCTAGACAAAATATAGATCAAAATTTACTGCAAGAACTTGATGATGGTGGATTAATTTTTTAAAATTGCAAAAATTTATAATGTTTTGTTAAAGTTTTATACAGTGCTTTGTACAAAAGGTAAAATTTAAGCGGTTTTAAAATATATTTGATACAACAAGGGACAAAAGTTTAAATTTTGTGTTTTGATTTTATTAAATTTTAACATCTTAATAGCTTGTTTATTTTGATTTATAAAAGTTTGATTAGATTTTTAACTACAACTTTGTTTTGCTATTTGCTAAAATTTCTTATAAATTTTGACAAATTTATGCTTTATAGTTTTACAAAATGGTGCTAAAATATTTTAGGTTTAACACCATTTTTGAAATTCTTTTGCTATGACTTAAGTTTTATAGTTGCGTTTTATTATATTAAAATTTAATCTAAAATTTTAATATTAAATTAAAAATACTACTTTAGCACATTAAATACACGGCTTACATCGTCATTTTTGCTCAGACTCAGTCTTACTATACTATTTTTTAATGCCTTTAGTGAATGCTTTACATTTGCATCAAGCGTTATCATATCTAGCTCATTTAATCTAATAATTTTCTCACCCACTGCAAAATCTATCTCACCTCTTAAAACTTGCACCATTATCGCACCAGGTGCCATATGCTCCTTCATCATCGCACCAGCTTCTATATTTATACGTATCTCTTTTACACCACCCATTTCGTGTATTTTAGCTACTGTGACACCACTAAAATTTTCATCAAGCCACTTAAATGTTTGCATTTGATCTCCTTAAAAATTTTTTAAACGTATAATAATACATTTTTACTCCTATTTCATTGATTTAAATTAAGATTTTGATAATCTTTTGCATAATATTATTAAATATTTAAAGTAAAATTATTGTATAAGAAAATTTTTACTTTAAATTTATCAATTGATTATAGAATTATCAAAATGAAATACTTTATAAAGGAGAAGATATGGATTTATCAAGACGAAATTTCTTAAAATCCACGGTTGCTACTACTGCTGTTGCTTCGAGTATTTTGCCGGGCAGTATTGCTAAACTTGGTGCGGCTGAGTTAAAGCCAAGTGATGAGGTGGTTAGAAGTTATTGTGAAATGTGCTCATCAAGATGTCCGATTGAAGCACGTGTGTTGGATGGCAAAAATGTTTTCATTCAAGGTAATCCTAATGCAAGTGGCACCAAAACTTCTGTGTGTGCTAGAGGTGGTTCAGGTCACTCTCAACTTTATGACCCAAATAGAATTGTTAAGCCTTTAATACGTGTTGGAGAGCGTGGTGAGGGCAAATGGAGAGAAGCTAGCTGGGACGAGGCTTTAAATTTGGTTGCTAGTAAAATGCAAGAGATTAAAGATAAATATGGTCCAGAAAGCTTTGTATTTACCTGTAAAAACTCTCAAACGCATAAATTTATGACAAATTTTGCATCAAGCTATGGTTCGCCAAACTGCTTTTCACACTATTCATGCTGTCCTATAACTTATCAAATGGTAAATGAACATATGTATGGTTTGGCTGGCATTAAGCGTGATTTTGGAAATGCAAAATATATAGTAAATTTCGGACATAATTTGTTTGAAGGCATAGTAATTGGTGACGCTAAAAAATTAGCAAAATTTGCTACCAAAAAAGACACTAAATTGCTTGTGCTTGAGCCTAGATTTAGCGTTGTAGCAGCTAAAGCTGATGAGTGGCTACCGGTTAAGCCTGGCACCGATTTGGCATTTGTTTTAGCACTTATTCATACATGGATTAAAAATGGCACTTACGATAAGGCGTTTATTGAGAAATTTACAATTGGTTTTGATGAGGTTGTAGCTAGGACAAAAGATACAACTCCAGAGTGGCAAGAGCCAATAACTGGCATAAAAGCCGATGATGTTAGACGCATTGCTGATGAAATTTGGGCTGCAGCACCAAGAGTTATAATAGACTTTGGACACAAAACAACAACTGCAAAAGCTGAGTATATGAGAACTAGAGCCATCATGACGGCTAATGCTATGATGGGCAACTGGGAGGTTAAGGGTGGTTTGTTTGCAGGTAAGAATGCAAAAACATACAATAAGCTCGTTGGTGAAAATTTAATCGATGAGCTTGGCAACCCTGATAAAGAGTTTAAAGTGCCAAAAACTCAACGCCTTGATTTTGCTGGAGAAGATGGAGCTCATAAATTTATAGGTAGAAGCCATGGGGTGCTTATGGATATACCTGAGGCGATTTTGAGCGAAAAACCATATCCTATTAAAGGATGGTTTAATATACGCTTTAATCACCTTATAAACGTTGCTGGAACGCAAAAAACAATAGAGGCTATGAAAAAACTAGATTTTATCGTAGTTAGCGATATTTATCTAAATGATATGGCAACCTTTGCTGATGTGGTACTTCCTGAAAGCACATATTTAGAGCGTGATGAAAACATAGCTGATAAATCAGGCATGAAACCAGCATATATGCTTAGAAATAAAGTAGTTGAGCCTATTGGCGATACAAAAGATGGGGCTACGATATTTAGAGAACTAGCTAGAATTTTAAAAATCGATGAGCTTTATAAGTGGAATAACATCAGAGAGTTTAGAATGGGACAGGCTAAGGGCAATGTTGAGTTTTTGGCTAAGCTTGAAAAAGATGGCTTTGTTAGTTACGATGTTCCAGGACTACTTTATCGTGAAAAAGATTTAGTCGAGAAATTTGTAAAAAGATTTCCACAAACCGCTTCACTTGTCGGTGAAAATGGTCTAATGGACTCACAAGTCAAGCTAAAAACAAAAAGTGGCAAGATAGAGCTTTTCTCAGCACATGTTGAAGAGCAATTCCCTGGATATGGCTGTTTAAATACAGATGGTATGGATGTTTATGATGGTTATGATTTTTGTTTAATGACTGGCAAAACACCTATTCATACAAATGGACACACACAAGCTGTGCCGTTTTTAAATGATATGATGAGTGAGGCACCGATTTGGATACATCCAAATGCTGCTAAAAAACGTGGCTTAAAAGATGGCGATGCTGTCATTGTTAAAAATAAATTTGGTCAGCAAAATGCAAAAATTATGCTTACTGAAGGCATTAGAGAAGATACACTATTTTTATATCATGGATTTGGACACATTACGCCGGGATTAAAGGGCATTCATATGGTTGGAACCAATCAAAGTGTGCTTTTAAATCCAGAAGAGGGTCCAGTGTGTGCGACTATGGTTACAAACGTGGGTGTTGAGTTAATTAAGGCGTAAGGGGAGTAAAATGAAAAAATATATGATGATTCACGATGAAAATTTATGTATCGGCTGCCAAGGTTGCTCAGTTGCGTGCAGAAGTGAAAATAATGTGCCAAATGGGCTTTATAGATTGCAAGTGCATACAAAAATGAGTGGAAAATTTCCAAAAATGAAGATGGATTTTTTAAGACATAGTTGCGTTATGTGTGAAGATGCACCTTGCGTTGATGTATGCCCTACTGGTGCTAGTTTTAAAACAGCTGATGGCGTGACATTGCTTGATGATAAAATTTGCGTTAGTTGTAAATACTGCATCCTAGCCTGTCCTTATGATGCTAGGTTTGTTATGCCTGATGGAAACATTGGTAAATGCACATTTTGCTATGAGAGTCGCTTAGCACGTGGCGAAGAGCCAGCTTGCGTGACTGTTTGTCCTACCGATGCTCTTGTTTTTGGTGATGCAAATGACGAAAACTCAGAAATTTCAAAATTACTAAAAACAAAAGAGGTTTATTATCCAAAAGAGAATTTAGGCACAAAGCCACTTTTGGCAATGGTAGCAAATACTAAGGGTTGAGTTTAAGTTGAAATTTCAGGGTTTGAAATTTCAAACGCAATTTACAAGCTCAAGCAAAGAGCTTAAAACGATAAGGTGTAGGCTTTACTCAAGATGGCAGGCTAAAGCAAGGTATTGCTTTAGTATGAGTTTTTGCCTAATGAGTAAAATGCAAACACCACATGACAGAAAGGATAACAGATGAATAATATGTGGGGAAGCATGGCTCAATATAGCGAAATTTATTGGCCATGGCCAATTGCAATCTATCTATTTTTAGCTGGTTTATCAGCTGGTGCGATGATGGTTGCGATTATACAAAGATGGCGTGGAGTAGAAGATGGTTGTTTTAAAGCAGGAGCATTTTTAGCACCAGTTATGATTAGTATCGGACTTGCACTTTTGGTTTTTGACCTTGGTAAGCCACTTGATTTTTATTGGATTTTGTTAAAGTATAATTTCACTTCGGTTATGTCTATTGGTGTGGCGTTGCTTTTAGTTTATACACCACTTGCATTTGTTTATGCAGCATATGCATTTAAAGACTATGCTTTATTAAGTGTATTTAAGGGGCTTTTAGATAGTATAAGCAAATTGGGACTTTTAAAAATTGTTGAAATTTTACTATTTGTTTTGGCGATTGGAGTTGGTGTTTATACTGGATTTTTGCTTAGTGCAGTAGGCAAGATCGCTCTTTGGAATAATAGTGTTTTACCAATATTGTTTTTGGTTTCAGGTTTTAGCTCTGGTGTTGCCGCTTCAGTATTGTGTGCCATTTGGTTTTTTGAAGTTGATAAACACTCAGTTGCAAAGCTTTTAAAGCTTGACTTATTTGCCATCTTGCTTGAGATAGTGCTTATAGGCATTTTGTTTGCAGTTGTATCATCAAATGGCGGTGAGAATTTTATCAAACATGCACTTGTCACAACAAATACGTTAGCGATAATGTTTTGGGTTGGCGTTGTTGGTGCTGGTTTAGTATTGCCAATACTTATTGATTTAACTGCACTTAAAAATCATGCTTATAAACCAGGAATTATTGTTTTAAATACATTTTTGGTTTTAGTTGGCGTAGTGCTTTTAAGATGTTATATTGTGTATGCAGGGCAGGTATTTATGGGTGTTTGATCCCATAATTTTGCCCTGTTTTTAAGGAGAATAGGGTGAAAATACTTTTGCTTGAAGATGAGTTTGATTTCGCCCAAAGCGTAAGTGAATATCTTACTGCTTTGGGATATGAAGTTGATATTGCTAGTGATGGCATTGTTGCTTGTGATTTGATTGCCAATAACTTTTATCATTTGTTTATGCTTGATATAAAAGTGCCAAATGTTAATGGTTTTGAGGTCATAAAATATATAAAAAGTCTAAATATACAAACCCCAATAATGATAACTACATCGCTAACCGATATCGATGATATGGCGATAGGTTATGAACTTGGGTGTAATGAATATCTAAAAAAACCATTTGAGTTGGCTGAGTTAAAATTTCGAGTGACCGAACTCATGCGAAAATATTATAATGTAGATGATAAAAATACAATTGTTCTTCATCAAGGATTTAGCTACAATGTCATAAAAAAGACATTGTTTAAAGGTGCTAGTGTTGTTGATTTAAGTGCCAAAGAGACAGAGCTAGTTGGTTATCTTAGTGAACATGCAAATAGATATGTAAGCATTACTGAGTTGCGTGATGTAGTTTGGGATGGCAAAGAGATAGAAGAAGCCGATATTAGAATGCATGTTTTAAAAATTCGTAACAAAACAACAAAGGATTTTATCAGCTCAAAAAGGCGAGTTGGATATAAAATAGATGCTAAAAACATATAAAATTCCAATATTTGCTTCGCTTGTTATAGTCATGCTTTTTATAGCTAAAAGTATGACTACCTTAAATCTTACACAACAAGATGATACGCTAAAAAGCCTATTTGGAATAATGAAATTTGAAGAGAAAATCAGAATAAGCTTCATAACTGCAAATACCTTACCAAGCTCTGTGATATATGAGTATGCCATTTATAATGCGAGTGGCGATGAGATATTTTCAAGCTTGAAAATAAAACCAAAAGATATGAAATTTAGTGTTAGAACTGAAAACGATAGACTGTTTTATAAAAATTTTTTCTTAGTTAATGAATTGCCATATTTTATCGTCATTGCTCAGAAAATTTCAAATAAAAAAAATGTATTTTTTGTAATTTTAATGCTTGTTTTTACTCTAACTTTGGTTATTTTTAGTCTTTATTTATCGTATCTAGCCAGTATAAAACCATATAAAGAGGCTCAAAAATATATGAATAATTTTTTTAATGACGCAATGCATGAGCTTAAAACTCCACTTGGTATAGCAAGTATGAACTTAGAGATGTTAGGTATAGAAAACAAGCATACAAATCGTATTAAAAATGCATTAAAGCATATGCAAATCACATATGAAGATGTGGAGTATTATATCAAGCGTGGTTATATAAAATTTCCAGATGAAAATATTAATATTAGCGATTATTTGCGAATGAGAGTTAAATTTTTGCTTTCGATTGCTGATGTTAAAAATATAAAAGTTTATTTTTATATTGATCCGAACTTATATGTAAAAATTTCAAAACTAGCCCTTCAAAGAGTGATAGACAACACGATAATAAACGCCATAAAATATAGCCCACAAAATAGCAAAATTATAATTGATTTAAAGCAGGATGGTGATAGAATTTTATTTAAAACGCAAGATTTTGGACAGGGTATTAAGGATATTAAGCGTGTTTTTAAGCGTCATGAGCGAGAAGATATGGTGCAGGGCGGATTTGGACTTGGGCTAAGTATAGTGCATGAGATATGCAATAAATACGGCATAATATGCGAAGTGCAAAGCGAAGTAGGGGTTGGAAGCACATTTAGTTATAAATTTAAAAAGACAATTTAGTTTTATATTAATTTAGATATTTTTAAAATTTGCGTTTTTAGTTAAGTTTATTAAGAATTAAATTTACCTTATTACAATTTGATACAAAAACAACAAAATATTAATACAAAGACATAGTAGATCCGCTAGAAATAATGAAATTTAAAGTGATAAGATCAAAATCTAATAGTTAGATTAAAAGCCCAAATGGGCTTTTTGTTATTTAATTAAATTTGCTTCATCTAAGTATTTTGGAACACTTCTTATACCAGCACTAAAATACTTTTGTCTTAGCTCATTCATTTTTGCTACTTCTTTTTCACTTACGCTATTTTCAGGGACTTTTGCATCCTCGGCGAAGTATTTTCTTAAAATTTTGACCTTATCGCTATCGCTTTTTGCTGTAGCTATTTCTTTGTAGATTAAGTGTGATTTTTCAAGACTGCTTATATCATGCACTGGTGTTAGTATGATTTTGATGTTTTCAGTTTTTAAGTGTTTTTCTATTTGAGCTAATTCTGCTCTACAATATGGGCATTCTGGGTCAGAAAACATTACTTTTGTAGGTTTTTTTGAGTCATTTCCTAATGATATTATGTTTTCTTTGCTCTCGTTTTTATACACTACGCTCACTTTTTTATCGGTCATTTTATTGTTGATTTCAGATTTGTAGCTCTTGCCTTCTTTTAGATCTATAACATCTGGAAAAACAAAGTCACCTTTTGTAAATATTACGTCACTTTCGCTTACTTTGTCGTCGCTTAGTTTGACAACTATTGCTTCTACGTCATCTTGCACTTTTATTCGTTCATCGATACTTACTTTGACGTTTGGTGGTAGCATTTGTGAGTAAAATCCTTTGATTTGTTCGTCGCTTGCACCAAAGGCAAAACTAGAAGCCGCAAGGCTTGCAATGATAATTTTTTTCATTTTTATCCTTTTTTAAAATTTTTTGAGATTATAGTGTATTGTTTATAAATTCTTTTTAAATATTCTATTATTTTCAATTTTTATGATATCATTTTCGCTATCTAGTATTTCTAAATACGCTATGGCAAATTTTCTACTTAATCCAAGCTTGTCTTTTACATTTTGCACGTTTGCATATCCATCGTCTTTGATGATTTGTTTTAGATTTAAAAGTGCTGTTTGTAAATGTTTTTTTGTGATAAAAAGGTTGTGAGCTAGCCTTACTACACGTCCTTGTTTTGTAAGTATTTTTAGTGCGTTATCGCCACTTGCTCTATCAATTTCTAAGCTATCATATATGTTATAAGGTGCTTGTGGTGTGAGATTTTCGCTATCTAAGATAGAATAAATTTGCTCTGTAAGCTTTGCTTTTAGCTCACTTATATCTATACCTGTTTTTGTATAAATTCCATCATTTTTAGTGATTATGCCTATGTTTTCTAGCTCATTTATGGCTAGTTGCGAGAGTGCCACGCTTGCCCAGTTTAGTTTTAGGCTAATGCTTGTTGCTGAAAACATTGCATATTTATTTTTAGATATTATAAATTTTATAAACTCTATTATCTGAAATTTGGCACTTTCATCATATACATTTAGTGCCACTTCATCAACAAAGGCATTTGATAATGTCTTTGCTATGCTTATAGCTTCTTCGTGGCTTAGTGCAAATCTTTGATATGAGCCAATAAGTCCAAAGCCGTTTTTGTGTGCTTTTTTTAAAATTTCAAAAGCTTTTTTAAAATTTTTATCTTTTAATGCAAGAAGCAAGGATATTTTGTTTGGTTTTTTCATAGGTTCATTTATGGGATTTAGCACATTGCCACCCCCTATAACTCTGGCGTTTTTTAGTATAACAAATGCTTCGTTAAACATTAAAAACATAGGTTTTGGAAATTTAAATGTTGCAAATTTGTATTTTTCATCACTTAGTATAGCGACTTTGGCATTTATTTGTTTGCTTCCGACACAAAAGCCAATCACATCGTTGTGCTTAAGCTCATCTGCATAGACTATAGCATCTATCTCGTTAAAGCCCCTAAAGTAGCCCTTTTTGCTTAAAAGCTGCCCTTTGCTGATGCCTAAGATATTAGATGTGTTTAAATTTAGTGCTGCTCTAGTTGAGCTAGTTGCGACCAAGACGTTGCTATCGTGTATCTGAATGGAGCGAACGCTTATTTCCTTATTGAGTTCGCAGTTTAGTATTTTCTCGCCAACTTTTACACATCCGCCAAGCACACTACCAGTGACAATTGTCCCAATTCCTTTGATGTTAAAAACTCTATCTATATAGTAGCGAAAAACATCATTTTCATTACGTTTTTTGGCTTTTAAGTTAAAAAAATAGTTTTTTAATTCACCTATTCCACTATTATCTTTTATACTTACAAAAAAGCTATTTAGCATATTTAAATTATGTTTGATTAATTCTTGTTTTGTTTGCTCTAATACCTCGTTTTGACGCGAAAATTCTACTTTATCACATTTTGTAATGGCTACAATTATATTTTTAACACCTAATATACTAAGCACTATAAGATGCTCTATGCTTTGTGGCATAATACCATCGTCTGCTGCAACAACAAATAATGCTAAATCAAAGCTAAAAGCACCACTTATCATGGTTTTTACTAGATTTTCATGACCTGGAACATCGATAAATGATATATTTTCATCGCCGTTTTTGATGTTTGAAAAGCTTAAATTTATTGTTATGCCACGCTCTTTTTCAGCGTCCAAACTATCGCCATCAAATCCATTTAGTGCTTTTATTAGTGATGTTTTGCCGTGATCTATGTGTCCTGCTGTGCCAATTATTAAGCTATTCATTTTCTACCTTGTTGATGATGTTTATTAAAATTTCGACATCATTATCTAGTAGCGAGCGTAAATCAAGTATAAACTCATCATTTTCTACTCTGCCAATTACGTTATAATTTCTATATTTTGCTTCGTTTTTTATAGCATTGCCGCTTATTGATAGGGCGATTGTTGGGATTTGTTTATTTGGCAAGCTACCACCACCTACATAGGTTTTTGATGTGATGATTTTAAGTGGTTTTTTTAGTTTTTGATTGATTGTGTGAGCTAAATTTTCAAGCTCATCTTGAGTTTTATTTATCATGTATGGCGTATTTATTAGATAAATTTCTTCGTTTAAATAAGCCTTTATGCTTTCGCTTAATATGGCAAGAGTTATTTTATCTACTCTTAGCATACGCATTAGCTGATTTGCTTTTAGCTTTTTTATTAACTCTTTTTTGCCTAGCACTATGCCACATTGCACCGAGCCAAATAGCTTATCACCGCTAAAACTAATAAGACTAACACCGCTTTTTATAAGCTCACTTATGCTCTCTTCATTTTTGTCTAAGTTGTGATTTAGTCTAATTGCACTCGCACTTCCTAAATCGTAATAATCAATCAAATCATGCTCTTTTGCTATCTGTGATAGCCTACTCATTTTAACACTTTGAGTAAAACCAACCATATCAAAATTTGATCTATGTGCTTTAAAAATCATCTTTGTGTTTTCATTTATTGCATTAATGTAATCATTTTCATTTGTTTTATTTGTTGTGCCAACTTCTTTTAGTGTCGCACCAGCACTGCTCATCACTTCAGGCACTCTAAATCCACCACCTATTTCAACTAATTCTCCACGACTTACGATAATTTGGGCATTTTTTGCTAGAGTGTTTAGTATCAAAAACACAGCAGCGGCATTGTTATTTACAACCAAGGCATCATCGCAGCCAAACATCGTGCTAAGTAATGAGCCTATATAATCATATCTGTTTGCGCGATTGCTTGTTGTTAAGTCATATTCTAAATTTGTATAGCTTGTTATTGCATCACTTGCACGGTTTAAAATTTCACGATGTATTACGCTTCGACCTAAATTTGTATGCATGATGATGCCGGTTGCGTTTATTAATTTTTGTAAATTTAGTTTTTTGTATTTTTCATATTGGTTTGAAATTTCATCTATAATTTCATCTTTGCTTAGCGAGTTTTTGCCATTTTGTATATTAACTCTTTCATTTTGTATCACCTCTCTTGCAATTTTTGCTAAAATTGGCTTTGAAAAGGTGCTAAATTTTTCATTGCTTAAAATTTTATCGATTTGGGGTAGGTTTTTATACATTTTTGCTCCAAGTATTTTTGTTATACTGTTGGATATTTTATCTAAAATTTATGGTATTTTGGAAAATTTTTAAATTGTTGCGTATTTTGTGAGTAGAAGGGCAATGCCCTCCTTTTTATAACTATGCAAAGCTTGGCTTAATCGCTTCTAACCAGGCTTTTACTCTATCTTCTGTTTTGTCGCTTTCGTTGTCAGCATCAAGTGCCAATCCTACAAATTTACCATCTCTAACAGCGTCAGAGCCATCAAAGCTATAACCATCAGTAGATACGCTACCAACGACATTTGCACCAGCCGCAACTACCGCATCGTATAGTTTTGCCATGCCGTTACAAAACTCATCTGAATAGCTTTGGCTATCGCCTAGACCAAATAGTGCTACAGTCTTACCGCCAAGTGATAGTGAGCCTAAATCAAATGCGTCCCAATCATCTTGTAAGTCGCCACTTCCCCATGTAGATGTAGCCATGATTAGCTTATCATATCCGTTGATTTGTGCTGCGTTTGCATTGCTTACATTTACTACTTCATTTTCTAGTCCAATGTTTTGTGATATGAAGTTTGCTACCTCTTCAGTATTTCCCATACTGCTTCCATAAATGATACCTATCATTATTTTCCTTTCAATAAAATTTCGTATTACTAATCGTATAAGGCACTAGCTTGATTTGGCTATGACCACACTCGCAATGCCTAACCTCAATATGCTTTCGAAATTCGCTATTTCTAGGCATAACCACATAAACTTGTTTAAATCCATGCTCTTTAATAGCAAAGACCGCACTATCTATCTCGTCTTTTACTTTATTTACATCGCTTAGGCTAAAATCGCAAAAGCAAGGCAAAACACAAAGCAATTTTTCGCCATTTTGGCTGATACAGATAGCATTATTTTGAAAAGAAACATCTTTATCAAAATTCTTGTTTGCTATTTTATCATAAACAAACTGAGAAAACATAAAATTTGCATCAAAATTTATCTCAAATTTGCCATTTATAAACAATGTCTTGATTAATTTGGCTACTTTATATTTTGGATTTTTTGAAAATTTGCCTATAAGCTCATAGTTTTTGGTTTTGTAAGCATAAATTATAGCGTTTGAAACCAAACAAAAACTTGTAGCTTTGCAAAATTTCGGCTTTAATAAATCATCGATTTTAGCCAAAAAAGCTCTTTTTATGGAGCCATATTTGGCATATCTTGGCTCAATTTTAAGTTCTTGACTTACACACGCATTATAAAGCGTGATAAAAGCCTTTGTTTTTACAACTTTATTAAGCTTTGAAAAAATACTTGGAGTTGTTTCGCCAATATCTGATAAATATCCGAATCTCATCTAACACTCTTTTTTGTTCTTTATTTGTTGAACTATTTTCATTTAGCACTCTTTTTTGCATCCAAACTCCCTGTCTAGTCCAAAGACTTTACAATACTCACAAAATACACAACTTACGCTTCTTTTTGCACAAACTATTGGTATGTTGCGTTTTTTTGCTTGTGTTTTTATTGTTTTCATGGTGTTGTGATTTAAAAAGCTGGTTAGCATTACTACACACTGCGTATCTTGTGGTATAGGTTTGCGATTTACTCTATTTTCATTTCTTGCATCCCAATGCTCTATTTTTTTAGCACCTAAATCATGTAAGACTGCCTTAATCGGTGTTATCTCATCTGCTCCTATTACTAAAACTGACATCTTGTATCCTTTGCTAACTGATTTTGGTTATTATAAATAAAATATACTAAAACTAATCTTAGTTTTGATACTGAATATCATAAAATTTACAATTTGTAACAAAATTTTACATAATTAAAATAATATGTTAAAGCGTTTTAGCTCACGCAAATCCATGATCAAAAAGCTTTTAGCCACTGCAATAACAATAACATCGCTAATCATATAACTAATAAATAAATTTCAAAAGTAAATTTACATAAAATTTAAGTATTTTTGAAAGCAAATATTTTGCAAAACAAAATGCCTTACTTGGTTTTAAATGTACCATCATGATTTTTGAACTTTGAGACGTTTTAAAAACCTGTCTCATTTTACTCGCCATCGCTTCGCTTGGCTACCGTTGCCACTTTGAGACTTGAGAAGTTTTAAAGAAACATTGCTTCGTGAGTGCTTCGCTTGTTTTTTAAAGAGATTACTAAAGCATAGGAAACAAACATCGGCTATTCCGAGCGTTATGCTTTGCTTTTGTCGCTACCGCCTTGTTTGCTACTCTTATTTTAGACTTGATGGAATTTGCAAATAAATAAAATCTTAAAATTTAGTGAATTTCTAGGCAAAGTTTATGTAAAATTTTAAAAGAGATTAGAATTTATGCCAAAAGACGTAGTCGTAAAAGCAACGAATAAAGCGAAGTTCTTCATAGGGATAACGTTTTGAGTTATCATCTTGTAACGAGCGAAGCGAAGTTAAAAACCAACCATCATGCCGCTACACCTTTAAATTTAAATTAATTTTTATTTTGATACACAAAAACTAAGATTTATTAAATTTGTTTTATAGTTAAAAGTATGTGGCAAGAAAGATTATAAAATAAATATAAAACAATAATATTCACAAAGCAAGATTTGTTTTATTTGTAACTAAAGACAAAGAGTAATGAGATAATGTCTATACGTAGATTGTATGGAGCAAAAGATAAATTTAAAACAAATTTTTAGACCCAATTTAACCTGGACATATTTTTTATTTTTAATTTTAATAAATTTGAGTGTAGGCATAAGAAATTTATCCAATCCATACCTTGCAAAGAAACCATCTATTTATTAATATGATTTTATTGTTTGTTTATTAAAGCAAATTTATTCTTTTGGTGTTTTTATAATGGGCTTTTGTACCCAAGTCTATTATAGGCTCTGTGTAAATTTAGAGTTTTAAAATCACTAAAGTTTGTTTGTAAAACAGCTTTTGGCTATCTAAAAGCATTAAGTAAGGCACAACAAGTGTAACGCTCACAAAGTGATGTTTGTTTTACGCCTTTGCAAAGCCTATTTTGTTTGATTTGGGTTAAATTTATACATAGTGTATTGTATCAAGTATGAAACTAAAATATTAAAATGATTTTACAATCAATATATTTTTAGTATTGTTAAACAAAATCACGCATAAGGATATTAGGAATTTTAAGGCTCGTTAAGTGAGACTTTCTTTTAAAAGTTACAAAGATTAATTTAAAATAGCAAAACTAAAAAATCTTTAATTTAATCGGATGAAATTTATGCCGTTTATTAAAAAAGTGACAACATTTTTTGTTTTAAGGAGATATTTAAAGGGCTACCAAAAGGTAGCCCATAATATTAAGCTAGTTCGTCGCTAAAATCTGCAGTTGCCATACGTTTTAGTTGGCGATAGCGTCTTTGAGCATCGGCTTTGTTGTGTGCGATTAACTCTTCTGCGTGTGAAGGGTTAGCATTTTTAAGTGCATTATATCTTACTTCGTTTAGCAAGAACTGCTCATATTTATCCCATTCTGGCTCTTTTGAAGTTAGCTTGATTGGGTTTTTGCCTTCTTTTAGTAGGCTTGGATCGTATGTGTAAGTTGGCCAGTATCCGCATTTTGTAGCTAGTTCGGCTTGATTGCCTGAGTGAGCTAGACCACCTTTGATGCCGTGAGCTATACAAGGTGCGTATGCAATAACAATACTTGGACCATCATATGCCTCAGCTGCTTGCATAGCTTTGATTACGTTTGCTTGGTTGGCGTTTGAGTTTACTTGAGCAACAAAGATATTACCATAACTCATGGCAATATAGCCTAAATCTTTCTTTTGTACCGCTTTACCACTCGCTGTAAATTGAGCGATTGAACCAGTACGAGATGACTTAGAGCTTTGACCACCTGTATTTGAATAAACCTCTGTATCAAGAACAAGTACATTGATGTTTTCGCCACTTGCTAAAACGTGGTCTAAGCCACCAAAGCCTATATCATAAGCCCAGCCGTCACCACCGATAATCCATTGAGTTTTTGCATTTAGGTATTGTTTTAGGCTTAATAGCTCAGCTGCACCTTCTGCATTTGGATTTTGCTTTAAGATTTCTACTAGCTTATCAGCTATTTGCATACTTACAACTCTATCTTTTTTGTTTGCTATCCAATCGCTATATAGTGCTGCTAGTTGATTTGGCACTTTGTCTTTTGTATCTAGCATGATGTTTTCTATTCTATGGCGAATAGTTTCACTAGCTACTCTCATACCTAGACCAAACTCAGCATTGTCTTCAAATAGTGAGTTAGCCCATGCTATACCACGACCTGTTTGAGTATTTTTAGTATATGGAGTAGATGGAGCTGAACCACCATAAATAGAACTACAACCTGTTGCATTAGCGATAACTGTGTGATCACCAAATAGACGTGATAGAAGTGTGATATATGGAGTTTCGCCACAACCAGGGCAAGCACCTGAGAACTCAAAATATGGTTGTGCAAAACCTACACCAATAACGCTGTCTTTGCCTGTAACGTCATCTTTGTAAGTAACATTTTTAAATAGATAATCAGCATTAACTTGCTCGTTTTTATCCATCTCTTCGCCAAGTGGAACCATAACAAGTGATTTTTCCTTGCTTGGGCAGTTTTGAGCACATAGCTCACAACCTGTACAATCAAGTGGGCTTACTTGAATTTTATATTTTAAACCTTTTTCTTTTGCATTTTTGTTCTTAGCATCTAAAACGTGAGCTTTTACTGTATCAGGAGCTGCTGCTAGCTCTGCATCGTCTATTAAGAATGGACGAATAACTGCGTGAGGACATACAAATGCACATTGGTTACATTGGATACAATTTTCTTCTATCCATTTTGGAACCATTACGCCTACACCACGTTTTTCGTATGCTGTCGAGCCTGACTCAAAGTGTCCATCTTCGTATCCTATAAACGCTGATACTGGTAGGTCATCGCCTTTAGCTGCGTTGATAGGTTTTACGATTTTTTCGATAAATTCATTGCCTACATATGGGCTATCAGCTTTTTTCTCATCATCTGGTAAATTTGCCCATGATGGATCAACTGTAACTTGAACTAAACCATCAGCACCTACATCGATAGCTTTGTAGTTCATATTGATGATAGCTTCACCTTTTTTATTGTATGCTTTATAAGCGTATTCTTTCATGTATTTTTGAGCTTCTTCAAATGGAATAATCTCAGCTAGTTTGAAGAATGCTGATTGCATGATGGTGTTTGTTCTGTTGCCTAGTCCAATTTCGTGAGCTAGTTTTGTAGCGTTGATGATATAAAACTTAGCCTTTCTTGAAGCAAGAATTTTCTTAACTTTGTTTGGAATTCTAGCTACAGTTTCCGCCTCGTCCCAAATAGAGTTTAGCAAGAATGTACCACCTTCTCTAATTCCACCAACAACGTCATATATATCAAGATATGCAGCTACTGAGCAAGCTACAAAGTGTGGCGTAGAAACTAGATAAGTTGAGCGGATTGGTTTTTTGCCAAATCTTAAGTGGCTTCTTGTATAACCGCCTGATTTTTTGCTGTCATATGCAAAATATGCTTGAGCGTATAAATCAGTTTTATCGCCGATAATTTTGATTGAGTTTTTGTTCGCACCAACTGTACCATCAGCACCAAGTCCGTAGAATAAGCACTCTTTAACATCGGCATCACTTAGTGATAGTTTTGGACCAACTTCTAGTGATTTAAATGTAACGTCATCTACGATACCTACTGTAAAGTCATTTTTAGGTGTGTCAAGTTTTAGGTTATCAAATACAGCAATCATTTGAGCTGGGTTTACGTCTTTTGAGCTTAAACCATATCTGCCGCCTACGATTACAGGAGCATTAGCTTGATTGTAATAAGCTGCTTTCATATCTAGATATAAAGGTTCGCCTAATGCACCTGGTTCTTTTGTTCTGTCAAGAACTGCTATTTTTTTAACAGATTTTGGCATTACATCAAATAGATATTTTAGACTAAATGGTCTATATAGATGAACTTTGATAATACCTACTTTTTCGCCTTTAGCTCTTAGATAATCAACTGTCTCTTCTAGAGCTTCTGTAACTGAACCCATAGCTACTATTATACGATCTGCATCTGGATCACCATAGTAATTAAATGGCTTATATTCACGACCTGTTATTTTTGAAATTTCAGCTAGATACTCAGCTACTATATCAGGAACTGCGTCATAGTATTTGTTTGCAAGTTCTCTTGTTTGGAAGTAGATATCATCGTTTTGTGCTGTACCTCTTGTTTTTGGATTTTCAGAGTTGATAGCACCATCACGGAATGCTTGGATAGCTTCTTTATCTACTAATCTTTCAAAATGAGCATAGTCCATAAGCTCAACTTTTTGAATTTCGTGACTTGTTCTAAAACCATCAAAGAAGTGTAAAAATGGCACACGACCTTTGATAGCTGACAAGTGTGCTACACCTGCTATATCCATTACTTCTTGAACTGAACCAGAAGCCAACATAGCAAAGCCAGTTTGCCTACAGGCATAGATATCTTGATGATCTCCAAAGATAGATAGGGCCTGAGCTGCTAACGCTCTTGCACTAACATGGATAACACCTGGTAAAAGTTGCCCAGCTATTTTATACATGTTAGGAATTTTAAGTAAAAGACCTTGTGAGGCTGTGTAAGTAGTGGTTAAAGCACCAGCTTGAAGTGAGCCATGCACTGCACCAGCTGCACCAGCTTCGCTTTGCATCTCTACAACTTTAACAGGCATACCAAAGATATTTTTTTTACCCTGTGCTGCCCAAATATCTGTATAATCAGCCATAGGTGAGCTTGGAGTTATCGGATAAATCCCAGCAACTTCGGTGAAAGCATACGAAGCATAAGCCGCAGCTTCGTTTCCGTCCATAGTTTTCATGATTTTGCTCATGGTTATTCCTTTATTATTAAGGTTGGTTAATATAACTAAACAAGGCATTATATAATTTAAATTTTTAATTATTACTTAGATTTTGATAATTTTCTAAAATTTTATATTTAACATGCGTTAATAAATAAGATATAAGTTAAATAAATTTATAAGAAAGTAAAAAAGCGATAAAATCGTCACTCAATCGCTTTTTTAATATCATTTTCATTTAGAATAGTGCTGTCATATTTAACAACATTTGCTTTTGAAGTGCTAAATCTATCAAAGATACCAGTTAGTCCGTCAAGTGTTTTTAGGCTTACATTTTTTTCGAAATATAGATTTTTAAATACACGCGGATCTTTTAAAGCAAGGAGTAAAATAAACCAAAATGTGCATAAAATAACACAAATAATAGAAAGCTCAAACATGCTATAATGATGAAGTATGTATCCGCCAAAAATTCCCCCAATAAAGCTACCAAAATATCCAAATGAGTTAAATATTCCAAGTGCCGTGCCTTTTTGTTTGGCTTTGACAAATTTTGTCGCACATGATTGAAGGATCGGCTCGTGTAGATTAAAACCGACAAAAAATATAACTACGCCAACCATGAAGATCATAGCACTAGGGGCAAAACTAAAAAAACTATACGCAAGGATAAATAGCAAAACGCCGCTTAAAAGTATGCTTTTGCTAAGTCCTTTGCCATCTCCTAAAAATCCACCTAGCCCCATCGCAATAAAGCCAAAAACCGTGCTAATAGCATAGACCTTCCAAAGCCCTGCTTGTATGTAGCCAAGCTCTTTTACAAGCACGATAGGGATAGCCAAAAACGCGATGCTTGTTAGCATTTTTTGCATTAAATTTGTAAAATTTATGATAAATAGATCTTTTTGGAATATAAGCTTTGAAAATGCGACTTTTTCGCTATCTTCTGCTACTATTTTATTCTCTTTTGGAACGGCTGTAAAAAGCAAAAATATACAAAATATGCTTAACGCACCGCTTAGTAAAAATAGTCCGCCTATTCCCCATTTTTGGCTTAATATCGGACTTAAGACCATTGATGCTGAAAATGCTGTGCCTATAAAAATCCCCATGATTGCCATTGCTTTTGAGCGGTTTTCTTCTGTCGTGTAATCGCTAATCATCGCTGTTGATACGGCACCTATTGCACCAACGCCTTGAAGCAAACGTCCAAATATCATGGTATATATATCATTTGCATATCCGCATACAAATGAGCCTATTATAAAGATAATAAGTCCAAGTGTTAGCGTTTTTTTGCGTCCTATTTTATCAGATAGCGTCCCAAATGGCACCTGAAATATCATCTGAGTAATCGCATAACCGCCTATTAAAAATCCGACTAATTTTTCATTTGCTCCATCAAGCTCTAAAGCATAAAGACTAAGAACTGGCAAAACTATAAATATACCAAAAAATCTGTTTCCTACAATAAAACTAAGTGGCAAAACACTTCTAAGCATAAAATTCCCTTACTAAAAAATACTGATTTTATCACATAAAACTAAAAATTTAGGTAAAATCACACTAAAATTTTAAGGACAAGATTGTGAAAATAGTATTGGCAACTTCAAATAAAGATAAAGTAAAAGAGATAAAAGAGTATTTAAAAGAGTATGAAATTTTGGCTCTTAGTGACGTAATAGAGCCATTTGAGATAGTAGAAGATGGCGATAGTTTTAAGCAAAATGCACTTATAAAAGCAAGAGCTGTTTATGAAAAAGTAAGCAAAATCGATGAAAATTATGTTGTTTTAAGCGATGATAGTGGCATTAGTGTAAATGCACTTGGGCTTAGACCGGGTATTCATTCGGCACGTTATAGCGGTGAAAATGCAACTGATGCCACGAACCGCAAAAAATTAATCGATGAGCTAAATGCTTTAAGCTTAGAAAAATCAGATGCTTACTATACCGCCTGTATAGCCGTTGTTTCAAAATATGGAGAATACACAACTCATGGCTTTATGCATGGGGTTGTTATAAATCAAGAGCTTGGTAAAAATGGCTTTGGTTATGATTTTATGTTTATTGCAAATGGTTTTGATAAGACAATCGCACAGCTAGATGAAAGTGTCAAGCTAGAAATTTCTCATCGCTCAAAGGGGCTAGAACTTGCGAAGTATGTGCTAAAAATGTTGGCTAAAAAGCTTTAAAATTTGATGTAAATTTAATAAAATTGTTTAAAGGACATGCAAATGATGTTAAATGAAGCGATTAGAAAAAGAGCTAGTGTGCGTGAGTTTAACGGCGATATGCCAAGTGATGATGAGATAAGTCAGATAATAGATGCTGCGTATTTAGCACCGCTTACGATGACGAGCAAAAACTCGCACATTAGCGTTATAAGCGATAAAGAACTTTTAAAAGAGTTAGATGAGTGTGGGTTTAAAAAATTTGGCAAAATTTTAAATGTTGAAACATCGCTATATAATGCTCCAGTGCTTATATTAATCTCAGGCAAGATAATAGACACTCCGCCTTTAGGTTGGGGAGTAGATGCTGAAGTGTTTAATCGCAATCTTTTTTGGACAATGGGTTCTGTTGTGCAAAATATGCACTTAAGTGCTGTTGCTTTGGGCTTGGCGGCATGTCCGATAAATACGGTTGTTATAGGGCTTCATGATAGACCAGAGCTTATGAAGCGTGCAGGTGTGCCTGATGGGTATTTGCCACTTTGCTCTTTGGCTGTTGGAAAAACTGAGTATAAATATAGCGAGAAAAAGATAAATGCTGAAAATTTTAGTATAAGCTACTTAAAGGGCTAATAATGAATAAAAAAGTTATATTGTTGCTGGTTTTTGTATGTGCTTTAGTATTAAATTTAGCATATTTTAATATAGATAGTAAATCACAAAATGTTTCACAATCAAGCAAATGTGAAATACAAAGCAAAGAAGAGATTATAAAATATATCCAAGATAATGCTAAATTGCCAGATAATTATATAAGTAAAAATGACGCCATAAAGCTTGGTTGGGACGCAAAAAGTGGTAATTTGTGGGATGTGGCACCATGCAAGAGCATAGGTGGGGATAGATTTGGCAACTACGAAAAGATCTTGCCACAAAAAAGCAGTCGTAGATATATCGAGGCTGATGTTGAGTATCGTGGTGGCAAACGCAATGCTAAACGAATCGTGTATTCAAATGATGGCTTGATATTTTACACAAAAGATCACTATAAAAGCTTTAAAAGAGTAGATAAAAATAGATGAAAAAGATAGTTATAAATGGTGTTTTGATTAAAAATGAAAAGCATTTTTATAAAATTTTAAAAGCTAAATTTAGTCTAACTGATGAGTTTGGATGTAATTTGGACGCACTTTATGATGAGCTAAGCACGGTTAGTGAAAAAATAACAGTCGTGATTAAAAATAGTGAAATTTTAAAGAATAAATTTTTACAAACACAAGAATTTTTAGAATTGCTAAATGACGTATCAAGTCAAAATGATTTTTTAAAATTTCAAGTTTGCTAGGTTGTTTTTAGTTTTAAATTTTATAAAGTTTTAGATAAAATCATATTTTAATTTAATAAAAAGGCTTAAAAATGAAACATATTTTAATCATCGGAGCTGGTGGCGTGAGTCAAGTGGCAACCGTAAAATGTGCGATGAATAGCGATACTTTTAGCAAAATTACCCTTGCGTCTCGCACGAAAAGCAAATGTGATAATATAGCTAAATTTATAAAAGAGCGTTTGGGCGTAGAGATACAAACAGCTACGATCGACGCTGATGACACGGATGCAGTGGTGGAGCTTATTAAAAAAACGGGTGCGGATTTATTGCTAAATGTCGCCCTGCCATACCAAGACCTAACGCTAATGGATGCGTGCGTGCGTGTAGGCATCCCATACATCGACACGGCAAACTATGAGCATCCTGATACGGCGAAATTTGAGTATAAGCTTCAGTGGGCAAAAGATAGCGAGTTTAAAAACGCAAACACGATGGCATTGCTTGGAAGTGGCTTTGATCCTGGCGTGACGAATGTATTTTGTGCCTATGCTCAGCAAAATTTATTTGATGAAATTCATGAAATCGACATACTTGATTGCAACGCTGGAGACCATGGATACGCGTTTGCTACGAATTTTAACCCAGAGATCAACCTTCGCGAAGTAAGCTCAAAAGGTCGCTACTGGCAAGAGGGCGAGTGGATAGAGACTGAGCCGATGCAGATAGGTTTTAAGTGGGATTATCCAAAAGTTGGCGTGAAGGACAGCTACTTGCTCTATCACGAGGAGCTTGAAAGCTTAGTCAAAAACATCAAAGGACTTAAGCGAATTCGCTTTTTTATGACGTTTGGCGAGAGCTATCTAACGCATATGAAATGCCTTGAAAATGTCGGAATGCTACGTATTGACGAGGTCGAGCATAACGGCGTAAAAATCGTGCCAATTCAGTTTTTAAAGACGCTTTTACCAGATCCTGCAAGTCTAGGGCCACGCACAAAAGGCAAGACAAACATCGGCTGCGTCATACGCGGGATAAAAGATGGAGCAGAGCGACAAGTCTATATCTACAACGTTTGCGATCACGAAGCTTGCTACGCCGAAACTGGTGCGCAAGCTGTTAGCTACACCACAGGAGTGCCAGCGATGATCGGTTCGCTGCTTGTTGCAAAGGGCATTTGGAGCGGCAAAGGCGTGTTTAATATGGAAGAATTTGACGCAAAGCCATTTATGGACGAGCTAAACCGCCAAGGTTTGCCGTGGGAGATAATCGAGATGAAACCGGGTGAGAGATACGAGGTATAAAATGCTTAAAATTTATTTAAAGCATTTTTCCCTTACCTTTGTAATTTCATTTTTAATTATTATGGCTATGAGTTTTTTCATAGCCGCTAACGGCACTTATGCACGTAAATTTTCAGTGATTTTACTTACTTGCTTGATAATTGCTGTGGGGGGGGGGGAATATGGGGTCATGGATATAGATATTTTGTATCTTTGTTTAGCATTTTTGTGCTACTATTTATTCCATTTTCAATCTTTTTTTATGACGCAAATTTATACTACCACATAAATGTCGCTCAGGCATTTTGCCTTTGTGTATCTTTGATTTTACTTATTTTAATTTCTCTTTTAAAAAGCAAAATTTTTCTAGCTTTAGTTGCCTTGCTAGTAGGCTGTATTGCACTTATTTATGGTGGGTACTTTGCCATAAACGGCGAACCTTTGGCAAGTGATGCATTAATAGCTGTTTTGCAAACTAATAGGAGCGAGGCATATGAGTATTTGGCTGCTCATCAAAATTTTTCACTATATCTGGTTAGTTTTGTTATCGTTTCTTTGCTTTTTATTTTTATAAAGACAAGTTTGGGTTTAAAATTTAATAAAAGCAAGAAAATTTTTATATTTTCTATATCAATAGTTTTAATGCTTTGCGTATTTAATATGCATAAATTTATTACCGTTAATAATATTTATAGTATTTATGGCATAGATGACACTATAAAACACTTTGAATTAATGAGAAAATTTAAAGAAAATTACAAAAATAGAATGGCTTTGGTTGATGGGATAAAGAGTGATGAAGACGGTGTTTTTGTATTAGTTATTGGCGAAAGTCAAAATCGTAATTATATGAGTGTTTATGGATATAATGAGCCAACTACGCCATTTTTAAATGAGCTTAAAAACGATAAAAATGCCATCTTTTTTACAAATGCTCACTCAAATCACACACATACAGCACCTGTTTTAAACTATGCTTTAACAAGCAAAAACCAATACAACAAACTAGATTTTGAACTTTCGCCTTCGATTTTAGACGTAGCAAATAAACTTGCCTTCAAAACTGTTTGGATCTCAAATCAGCCAAAATTTGGGCTTTGGGGTGCGGCTGTTAGCGATATAGCTGTAAGTGCAAAAGATGTGATTTTTACATCGACTCAAGAAGATGAGTATGTTAGACCAGATGAGGTGATATTGCCAAAGTTAAAGCAGGTGGCAATCGAGGATAAAATGTTAATAATTATACATTTGATGGGAAATCACTCGTCTTATATACAGCGTTATCCAAGGGAATTTGCAAAATTTGGTAAAGGCTTGTTAAATGAGTATAAAAATAGTGTATTTTACAGCGATTTTGTATTAAGTGAAATTTTAAAAACTGTGAAAAAATTTAAAAATTTTAAGGCTCTTGTTTATCTATCAGATCACAGTGAAGCAGTAGGCAATGGCGATCATGATTCGGCTAGGTTTAGATACGAAATGACGCAAATTCCATTTTTTGTATATTTTTCACCTAATTATCAAAGTGAAAAAGTGGTGCAGAATTTGCGAGAAAATAAGGATAAATTTTGGACTAATGATTTGCTTTTTGAGGTGCTAAGTAGTATGATGGGCGTTAAAAATATAAAAATAGATTTAAAAAATGACATAACAAGCGAGTCTTATGATGATAATATTTCTAGATTTATGACTTTGCACTCAAAAATATTTTTTACTGATGTTATTTCAAAATAGCCTTATTATAATATGCCAAATTATTTAATACTTGGCATATTTACTGATTAAATTTACCAAGCACAATCAAAAATTTAAAGCAATATATAAAATAAGCATATGTATTGTTTAATAATTTTACAAAAGAATTTCATTAAATTATTAAATGATTTTTTACTTCGCCAACGCTTTTGATTTTGTTATTTTTGCGTTGCGACAAGATACCAAATGCCGTTTAGGTTTAGAATTTTATATGGATTTACGGCACGTATTTTGCCTTTGTAGATGAAATTTAAAGCGGCTTCATCTTGCAAGGCATTTTGCAAAATTTCAAATATTTTTTTATCGATTTGCTCGTATGAATAGCCCACTACAGCGATATTTTCGCTTGAAATTTCATTTAAATTGCCACTTGGGTAAAGTCCTAAAATTCCACTATTTTTGGCAAATTTTAAAAGCTCGTAGTTTTTGATTTTGTAATTTTGCTCTGCGATAAAGTAACAGCCATTTTCAAATTTTATATTTAAAATTGTAAGTCGCTCATTAAAATCGCGTTGTAAGGTGCATTTGCTGACATTAAACTCACTGCAAAGCTCGTCTATTTTTAGCCGTTCGCCTTGCAGTAGCTTTGTGATGATATAAGCTAGTCGTAAGGCTAAGCTGCCTCTACTCTTTCTCTTTCTCGATTTTGCATTGTGATGCCTTTTGAAGATTTTAAGAAATTATATCAAATAAAGATGACAAGTTGTGTCATGGTAGTTAAGCAAAATTTTTAGAGATATTTTTAAATCCCCACAAATTTCTAGCTTGTGCTAACTCTTTTTTGCTTAAATTTGCTATCATCATCTCTTCTTGGTTTGATAATTTTTGGCTAACTTCTCCAAGTGGAGATATTAACATACTATCGCCATAAAATTCCCACTCTTGTGTTTCGTTTTTTATTTTATAGCTTCCGATGCGATTTGCACGTATTATATAAACGCTATTTGTAAATGCACGCATTTTTAATAGCTCAGTCCATCTTTGATGGCTTTGAAACGTCGAAGCAGTTGGCACTATGATGGCGTCTATATTTTTTTTTGATAACGTTGTGAAGCAAGTATCAAAGTGCGTCTCGTATCCAAAAAGTATGCCAAATTTAAACCCATCGTGTCTAAAAGTCAAAAATTCTAATTTCTCTTTTTTGAGTTTGTTTTTATAAAATTTTGCCTCATTCCAATGAGAATATGGCATTAGAATTTGTTGTTCGTGAAATCTTGCTCCTAATGGCGTAAATTTAGCTATAGTTTTAAAAATATCTTTGCCTTTTACTAAAATAAGCGGTGCAACAATTGTCAAATCGTATTTTTTGCTTAAATTTAAAAGGGAATTTTTGCGTTCATTACTTTGCTTTTTTATCATTGAAAGTGGCATATTTTCTAGCTCTTTAAAAAAACTATTTAATATGTATTCGCCAAGTACGACTAGTTTTGCACCACTATCTTTGCAGTGTTTAAGGTAGTAATCAAGTCTTGCTTCACTTAGTGCTAGGGTTGGAAGCTGTAAAAGTGCAATTTTTGTCATTGCTCCACCTGTGTTACGCTTAGTTTAGCGTTTTCTAGTATCTGTGTTGCTTCGTTTAGTAAATTTTGCCCTTGTTTTAGTAGCTTTACGCTTAACTCTAAACTTGTGTTTTCGTCGTTTAATTTAGCTAAAATTTCTTCGGCTTGTTTGAGTTTGCTCTCAAATTCATCTACTTTGTTTAAATTTTCACTCATTTAGTGCCTCTCTTACATGATTTTGAAATTTATCAATCTCGACTAAAAATGCATCGTGACCATAGTCGCTATCTATGAGTATAAATTTGCTATTTTTGCCTAGCTTTAACAAACTTTCTTGCATCTGCTGCATACAACTAGGCGGAAAAAGCAAATCTGAGCTAAATGCTATTAGTGTGAGCTTTGCTTTAATTGGACTTAGCGCGTCTTCTAGACTGTCGTAGTGACGTGTGCAGTCAAATATATTCATCATTTTTGTTATATATAAATAGCTTAACGGATCAAAACGCTTTGTAAAATTTATACTATTGTATTGTAAATACGTATCTACGCTAAATCTGCCAAAAAGTTCATAAAGCCCATCGGTTTTGACATAGTTTCGTCCAAATTTCTTATCCATTGAATCAGGAGACAAAAAGCTAATATGCCCTGCCATTCTTCCATATGCCATACCTTTTAATCCATTTTTTAAAATTTCATGCTCGTTATACTCGCCATTTTTAAACTCAGGGTCATTTTTAATGGCTTCAATGCCTATTTTATTAAATGCTATTGCCCATGGTTTGGTTTGATATGTACTAGCTAGGATTATGACATTTTTGGCAAAATCTGCAAACTCTATAGCAAAGCAAAGTGCTTGCATGCCACCTAAGCTTCCACCTATAACAGCATGTGCTTGGTTGATACCAAGGTGTTTAAAAAGTCTCATTTGTGCTTTTACTACATCGCTTATTGCTAGGACTGGAAAATTTAGGCGGTATTGTTTGCCTGTGCTTTTATCTATGCTTAGTGGAGATGTTGAGCCATAGCATGAGCCTAAGATGCTTACGCAAATGACATAAAATTTATCAGTATCTATTGCTTTGTTTTTGCCAATTAGCCCATCCCACCAGCCGCTTTTGTCATCATTTTTATATTTTCCGGCGGCGTGGTGTGAGCCTGTGAGTGCGTGGCATACAACTATGACGTTGTTTTTGTCAGCATTTAATGTGCCGTATGTCTCGTAGGCTAATTTGTATTCTAACAGCATACGACCACTCTCGAGCGAGAGAGGTTCGTAAAATTTCTGCTTTTTGGTTTGCAGATTTAGCATCAATTAACTTTATAATTTGGTGCTTCGTGCGTTATGACTACGTCATGAACGTGGCTTTCTTTTAATCCTGCTGATGTTATTTCTACAAACTCAGCCCTTTGCTGAAGTGTAGGTATATCTTTGGCTCCAACGTATCCCATTGCTGAGCGTAAGCCACCTAAGAGCTGATGAATGACATCTTTCATTGAGCCAGTAAATGGCACTCTACCTTCAATCCCTTCTGGCACTAGTTTTTCACTTGCTGTTCCTTCTTGAAAATACCTATCAGAGCTACCGCGTGTCATCGCCCCTATGCTGCCCATTCCGCGATATGCTTTGTATTGGCGACCTTGATATGTTACTACCTCGCCTGGGCTTTCTTCACATCCTGCTAATAAACTACCAGCCATTATAGAGCTAGCTCCTGCTGCTAGGGCCTTTGCGATGTCGCCTGAGTATTTTATACCGCCATCGGCAATGACTGGTATGCCGTATTTTGCTGCTTCATCGGCACAATCACTTATGGCTGTGATTTGTGGCACACCAACACCTGCAACGATACGAGTAGTGCATATTGAGCCAGGTCCTATGCCTACTTTTATGCCATCAGCTCCTGCTTGTGCTAAATCTTTTACAGCAGCTGGATTTGCTGTATTGCCCACAACCACATCAACTTTAAAATTTGCTTTTATCTCTTTTAGTGTATCAATTATGCCTTTGGAGTGTCCGTGTGCTGAATCCATAACTATAACATCCACTCCAGCCTCTACCAATGCTTTTACTCTATCTAGCTGCCCAACTCCAACAGCCGCTGCAACTCTTAATCGACCAAAGCTGTCTTTGTTGGCATTTGGATACTCTTTGCGTTTTTTTAGATCTTTTATGGTGATTAAGCCATCAAGTTTGCCATTTTCATCAACGATAGGCAGTTTTTCTACTCTATTTTGGCTAAAAATTTTCTCAGCATCATCTAAAGTGCAGCCTTTTGGAGCTGTTATAAGTGGTGCTTTTGTCATGCGTTCTTTTACTGCTCTTGTTGTATCTGTTTCAAATCTTAGATCGCGATTTGTTAAAATTCCTATTAATTTATGCTCATCATCTACAACAGGCACACCAGAGATGTGTAGTTCGCTCATTAGTGCCAATGCTTCAGAAATTTTCGCGTCTGGTTTGATATAGATAGGATCGATTATAACGCCACTTTCGCTTTTTTTAACGCGTTTTACCTCTTTGGCTTGTGTTGCTATATCCATGTTTTTGTGTATGACGCCAATGCCGCCAAGCCTAGCCATCATAATGGCTGCACGATGTTCTGTAACTGTATCCATTGCGGCCGAGATTATAGGCATATTTAGTGTGACGTTTTTGCTTATTTTGGTTTTTATATCCACTTGTTTTGGTAAAATTTCAGAGTATTGTGGCACCAAAAGCACATCTTCAAACGTTAAAGCTTTTTTTAAAATTTTCATGTTTTATCCTTTTACTATATTTTCCAAACTACTTGCACCGTTTAATACTGTTAGCTCATCCCATGGTTTGCCAATTAACTGAGCTGAGATACTTAGGTTGTTGTTTGCCTTTGCTACTGGTACAGATATGGCTGGTAACCCAGCTAAATTTACGCTGATTGTGTAGATATCGCTTAGATAAGCCTTTAGTGGATCGCTAAGCTCACCAAATTTAAAACCAGCACTAGGTGCAACTGGCATAAATATCAAATCTGCTTCGTTTAAAATCGCTTCATATTGTGCTTTAATGTGTGCACGTGCTTTTTGTGCCTTGATGTAGTAAGCATCGTAGTATCCGCTACTAAGCACAAAAGTTCCAAGTAAAATTCTTCTTTTTACCTCTTCGCCAAATCCTTCGCTTCTTGAATTAATATACATTTGGCTTAAATTTTTGCATTCTGCGCGTCTGCCATATCTAACACCATCATAACGGCTTAAATTTGCACTAGCTTCTGCTGTTGCGATGATGTAGTATGTAGCAACGTCGTATTTTGAATCTTTTAAATTTTTATATATGATTGTGTGTCCGTGAGCTTTTAGTTTTTCTATTGTTTTTAAAAGTGCTGTTTTTGTCTCGTCATCGGCATCATTTACATAGTTTTGTATCACGGCTATGGTTAGTTTTTTATTTGCGTCTAGTTTGTCAGCCGTGCTTGAGCGAGCGACATTTGCTGATGTGCTATCTTTGCTATCATAACCAGCAATCGCATCATATAGTATGGCCGCATCTTCAACATTTTGAGTGATAGGTCCTATTTGATCTAGGCTTGATGCATAACTTGCTAATCCATATCTACTTACTCTTCCATAAGTTGGCTTAAATCCAACTACGCCACAAAATGCTGCTGGCTGTCGTATCGAACCACCAGTATCGCTTCCTAGTGCTGCAAGGGCTATCCCACCGGCTACGGCTGCAGCTGAGCCACCGCTTGAACCACCTGGAACATAGGCGTTGTTTAGTGGGTTTAGTGTTTTGCCATAAAAGCTACTCTCACTAGTGCTTCCCATGGCAAACTCATCCATATTTGTCCTACCAAATGGTGCAAAGCCGTGTTTTAATAAATTTTCAATAGCCGTTGCATTGTATGGAGCAACGTAGCCTTGCAAGATATTTGAAGCTGATGTAACAGCCCAGCCGCTTACTTGTATGTTGTCTTTTATGGCTATTGGTATGCCACTAGCGTGAGTGTTTATATCAGAATTTGTTAGTTGCTCGACATAAGCACCTAAGTTTTTTTCTTTTATTATTCGCTCTTTTAACTCAGCCCTTAGTGTCAAAATTTCATCACTGCTAAGAGTTAATGCCTTTTTTAAACTTATCACTTTATATCCTTAAATTTATTTACAAATACTATCGCAACTGCCGTAAAAGCAAGTATTACAGCAATGCTAATAACTATAACGCTAAATGAAATTTCATTTTCAAACACGTTTTATGCTCCTTTTAACACATCGCTACATCTAGGGCAAACGCCGTCTTGCTCTAAGGCGTTTAGTTTCCAGCAGCGAGGGCATTTATGCTCGTTATTTAGCACCATTTTAAACTTAAATCCATCTATTTCAAACTCATCAAGTGCTTGGCTATCGTCTATGCTAGTAACCCTGCTTGTCATGTAAAAATCGCTAATATCAATGGCATTTAAAGCTAAAATTTCATCAGCATTTGTTTGCAGGTTTAGCTCAAGTGTTGATTTGATTTTTTTATCTTTTTTTAGAGCATCAATAAGCTCAAAAAACTTAGTTCTACTTGATATTAATAGTGCATCATCTACGCTAAATTCAAAATTTAGTGGCGTATATACTAGATCAAATGCATCTAATGCATCTTGTTTGATGATTTTTGGTGCATAGTCCATAACTTCATCAATCGTATATGTAAGCGTAGGTGCTAGAAGTGGCAATAGCGATCTAGTAATTAGTGCCATGGCTGATTGTGCCGAGCGACGTGATTTGCCATCTTTTGCGTCGCAGTATAGCCTGTCTTTGCAGATGTCTAGATATACGCCGCTTAAATCAGCTGAAAGGAAATTTAACAATATATTAAAGCCTTTTGAAAAATCATACTTTTTAAAGCACACTTCAACTTCATCAAAAGCCTTTTTGGCACGAGATAGTATCCACTTATCTAGTATGTTAAACTCTTGTGAAATTTCATCTAAGTCATTAACGTTTGCTAATAAAAATCTTATTGTGTTTCTTATCTTTCTATACTGTTCGCTTACTTGCTTTAAGATATTTTCACTTATTTTTAAATCGCCTGAGTAATCGCTTAAGCTAACCCATAAACGCAAAATTTCAACCCCATGTGTTTTTGCTACATCTTGCGGTGCTACGACGTTGCCTTTGCTTTTGCTCATTTTCTCGCCCTTTTCATCGACTGTAAAGCCGTGAGTTAGGACGGATTTATATGGTGCCATGCTATTTGCAGCTGTGCTTACTAAAAGTGAGCTTTGAAACCAGCCCCTGTGCTGATCTGAGCCTTCTAAATACATACTTGCTGGAAATTCTCCTGCATCGTAATCGCCTGATTGCAATACGGCTTTGCATGTTGAGCCACTATCAAACCATACATCAAGTATATCCATGACCTTTTCTAGGTTGTTTGCATTGTATTTTGAGTTGCTTGGTAATAAATCTTTAATTTCTAAATCCCACCATGCATCAGCACCTTTAGATTCAAAAATTTTTGCCACGTGATCTAAAATTTCAGGATCAAATATGACGTCTTTTGTAGTTTTGTCTCTAAAAAATGCTATTGGAACACCCCAGTCACGTTGGCGAGATATACACCAATCAGGGCGATTTTGTATCATTGAGCCTATGCGTTTTATGCCACTTTCTGGATAAAATTTCACATTTTCAATCTCGTTTAATGCCGTTTGTCTTAGTGTTTTTTGATCTAATTTAGCATCATCCATTGTGATAAACCACTGCTTTGTTGCCCTATAAATTACTGGTTTATGCGTTCTCCAGCAGTGTGGATAAGAGTGTAAAAATTTTGAGCAGTGAAGTAAATTTGAACCAAGAATTTGGATTATTTTTTCATTTGCTTTGAATATATGAAGTCCAATAAACTCATCTACAACATCATCTGCAAATAGCCCCTTAACACGCAAAGTCTCATCATATAGCCCACCATCATCAACCGGCATTATGACTTCGCTTATACCATTTTTAAGACACACATAATAGTCATCCTCGCCGTGACCCGGTGCTGTATGCACAAGCCCAGTTCCGCCATCTGTTGTGACGTGATTGCCTAGTAAAAATATACTTTTCCTATTATTTAAAGGATTTATAGCGTGAGTTTGGTTTAAAATTTCAGCTTTAAATTCTTTAACAATTTCGCCCTTGCTTATGCCAAGATCTGTGACATTTTTAAGCAATGCTTTTGCAAATATTAAATTCTCACTCGTTAGCACATATGTCTCATCAGGATTTAGACTGATTGCTTGATTTGATGGTAGCGTCCATGGCGTAGTGGTCCATATGACAGCTTTTGCTTCGTTTACTTGAAGTTTCTCAAGTGCATTTGTATCTAGCATAAATGCGACATATATCGAGTAGTCTTCTTTGTTTTCATACTCAACCTCCGCTTCTGCTAGTGCTGATCTTGCCGCCCAGCTCCAATAAACCGGCTTGCTTCGCTCTATTAAAAGCCCTCGTTTGGCTATATCGCACAATGCCCTATAGATATTTGCTTCAAACTCAAATTTCATAGTTAAGTATGGATTTTCATAATCAGCTATAACGCCTAGGCTTTTAAACTCATCACTTTGGATTTTTACAAATTTACTAGCATGTTCGCGACATAGCTGTCTTATTTGTGTTTTGCTAAGAGTTTTTTTCTTCTCTCCTAGATCTTTTTCAACTTGTTGCTCTATCGGTAGTCCATGGCAATCCCAGCCAGGAACATATCGTATGCTTTCGCCGTGAAAATAGTGTGTTTTTGTGATAATGTCTTTTAAAATTTTATTTAACGCATGTCCGATATGCAAGTGTCCATTTGCGTATGGCGGCCCGTCATGAATGTTGAAATTTTTTGTTGCGTTTGTACGATTTTTTTTCATTTTTTTGTAAATTTTTTGATCTTCGTGCCATGAATTAATGCGGGTTGGTTCGTTTTGTGGGAGATTGCCACGCATTGGAAAGTCAGTGGCAGGAAGAAGCAAGGTGTCTTTGTAGTCCATTTTCGTCCTTAGTGAATTTAAATTTGTCGATTGTATCTAAAACTCTGTTATAAGGGGCTTAAATTTGGTATAATTACACAAAAAGCAAAAGGGTTAATATGAGACATAAGCTAATGATATTAGGCGATGATATACGCATAAATACGGCATTAAAAGAGTATGTTTTTGCTAGATATGAAGAGAAATTTGGTGAAATTTCTGAGATTGTTTTTGTTTCAAAAAAATCAAATGAGCTTTTGTTTGCAGTGCAAAATCATATACAAGATATCGATGCATTAAGCATAGTTGCAAGTAGTGAAAATTATGACATAATGGCTAAAATTTTAGCCACTCTTAGCGATGATGTGCTTGAGTTAAAAGATGAAAATACTTTAGCTGCAAAAAATGCTATAAATTTTAAAAACGGAAGTTTTTTAATTAGATTAAATCAAACGTATATTAATTTAATTAGGACTAATTCTTGTAATGAGATGAGTGAAATTTTAATAGATTTTAGTGGCGATATTAGGTATTTTAATCTGTATGATGTGGATTTAAATAGTGCAAAAATACTACTTGAGCCACTACTAGATCCGTATAAGGTGCAAATTGAGTTAAGCGAAATTTTGCCAAATTTAGTTCTTGTAAGATGCGAGAGTGAGAAATTTGGAAGCATTGGTGGATTTTTGTTGGCTGTTAAAAATTTATTTTCAAATAAATTTATAGATGATGGCGATATTGTTAGATATATGGCAAACAAACTTATACAAAAGGGCTTAAAAATCACCTTTGCTGAGTCATGCACGGCTGGTATGTGTGCTGCTAGTTTTGCTAGATTTGCTGGTGTTTCTGCTGCTTTTGACGGCTCACTTGTTACGTATGCTAATCGCATTAAATCAGAATGGCTTGGGGTGAGTAATGAAATTTTGCAAACGTATGGGGCAGTTAGTAGCGAATGTATGCAAAGTATGCTTAATGGTGCGTTAGCTTCAAGTGATGCTGATTTTGCTCTTGCAATTAGTGGTGTAGCTGGTCCTGGTGGAGGAAGCGAAGAAAAACCAGTTGGAATGGTATATGTTGGTGCAATGGATAAAAGTGGCAATTTAGACATAAAAAAATTGCATCTAAAAGGCGATCGCAATTATATCAGAAGTCAAAGTGTGCTTCATGCTTATTGTGTGTTGCTTGGACTTAGAGATGATTTGTTTTTTGACTAATCTTTATATGGTGCTGTGATATATCCGTGATTAATTAGTTTTTTCATGCCACCATCTAAAACAGTAATATTTAAATCAGGTGCATCGATTAATTCTGCTACAAATGCACTTTTGCGTCCGCTTCTGCATATTATTGCAAATGGCTTTGATGTATCAATTTGCAAATTAATATCTCGTATTAAGTTTTTCTTGTCTTTGTTAAATTTTATCAATTTTGCGTCTTTTATTATCCCGGTTTCTTGACGTTCAATATCTATTCTAATATCTACTATTTGAGAAAAAATATTTACGTTTGCAGGAGTTGCAGGAAGGGTTTGGATCGCACACATGCCAAGACTTACACAAAAGCTAATTATCGCAAACAGTTTCATTTTTAATCTTTGTATGGGGTGGTTTTGTAGCCGTTGTGGATTAAGTAGTTCATCCCGCCATCTAAATTTATAATGTCTAAATTTTCTTTATCTATAAGTTTTGCTGCTAATGCACTTCTCTTACCACTTCTGCATATTAAAGCAAAAGGTTTAGATGTATCAACCATAGACATTATTTTGTTCCAAAAAATCTCTTTGTTTTGCACCAATGTTAAAGTATGTGCGCCTTCTATTATGCCAGTTTCTCTCCATTCTTCTGGCGTTCTTATGTCTATTATTTGTTGTATTTTTGAAATATTATCAACAGTAGCTGGTAACGTTGTGATTTGTGAAAAAGCCAATGATACAAATATAAAAATGGATAAAATGTATTTCATTTTATCTCCTTGTGTAAAATTTTTAACCATAAAAGTAATATAATTTTTATTAAAATTTGATAAAATTTTAAAGTTTTGATAAATTATAAACTATATTAAAGGTAAAAAATGCACAAACGATGCAAATGGTGTGAAAAAGATGATCTTTATAAAAATTACCATGATAATGAATGGGGCGTGATTTGTAAAGACGATGATATGCTTTTTGAGTATTTGATTCTTGAGAGTATGCAAGCAGGGCTTAGTTGGCATATTGTGCTTAAAAAACGAGAAGCAATGCGAGAGGCATTTGATGGATTTGATGCAAAGATTTTAGCAAATTATGATGATGAAAAAGTAAATTCTTTAATGCAAAATGACAAAATTTTAAAAAATAGATTAAAACTAAAATCACTAAGTGCCAATGCAAAAGCATTTTTAAAAGTAAAAAGTGAGTTTGGTTCGTTTTATGAGTATATCTGGAGATTTGTTAATCACAAGCAAATCATTAATAATAACGATGATATTTGCGATATACCAGCTAAAACCGCTTTAAGTGACACCATAGCCAGGGACTTAAAAAAACGTGGATTTAAATTTCTAGGTTCGATTAGCGTTTATGCATATTTGCAAGCTATAGGTGTAATTGATGATCACTTAAACTATTGTTTTAAGCGTCAAAACGGAAAAATGCAATCCATATGATCATAAGGCTGCGTCTCATATCCATTGTTTATTAATGCCTTGATGCCACCGTCAAAAACTGTTATATTTAAATCACTATTATCTATTAGTTGGCTATCGCTTTACTTCTTCGTCCGCCTCTACAAATCAAAGCAAATGGTTTTGAGATGTCTATTTTAGATGAAATTTCTTTAAGCATTGTATCTTTATCCATTGAAAATTTGGCATTAATGGCATCTTTAACTACGCCTATATCGCAACGCTCAGCGTCTATTCTGACATCTACAATCTGGGTATGTTTGCTGATATTTTGTGTATTTGCTTCTTCAATCTTTATATCGCTATACAAACAACAAATACAACAAATTAATAAATATTGTTTTTTCATACTATCAATCCTTTGACTGCATACAATTTTATCTAAAGCTAACTTAAATGAATTCTATTTTTTGTATTTTAAAAGATGATAAGTATAATTTGGGTAAAATCGTAAAATTTTTATAACATAATAAATATGTAAGGTAAAATTTTGAAAAAAGTTCATTTTATAGGTATTGGTGGAATTGGTATTAGTGCGATTGCAAGATTTTTAAATGAAAAAGGCTACACTATAAGCGGTAGCGACATTGCCGAGAGCAAGACGACAAGACAGCTTCAAAATGAGGGCATAGAGGTTATCACGCCACACTGTGCAAATGCGATAAAAGATCAAGATTTTGTCATCTACTCAGCCGCCATTAAAGATGACAATATCGAGCTAGTAACTGCTAGACAAAAAGGCATAGAGTGTCTTTCTAGAAAAGAGGCTTTGCCTATGGTTTTAGATGAAAAAAAGGTATTTGCTATAGCAGGAGCACATGGTAAAAGCACAACCACAGCGATGCTTTCAAGCTTGATAGAAGGCTCAGCGATAATAGGTGCTATCTCAAAGCAGTTTGGCTCAAATATGCGTTATGAAAATAGCCAAAATATCGTGTTTGAAGCTGATGAGAGCGATAGTAGCTTTTTAAACTCAAATCCATACCTTGCTATTGTAACAAATGCAGAGCCTGAACATATGGAGCATTATGATAATGATTTGGCTAAATTTCATGCGGCTTATCGTGGTTTTTTAGAGCGTGCAAAAGTGCGTGTTATTAATGCTGAAGATGATTTTTTAGGCACACTTAAGATTGATGCGATTAGATTATATCCTAGCAAGGACATAACTGAGATGAGTATGGTGGTGCGTGATTATGAGCCTTATACGAGTTTTAATTTAAAAAATTTGGGTAAATTTGAAGCTTATGGCATGGGAGAGCATATAGCAATCGACGCTTCACTTGCGATTTTGGCGGCACTTGATGAGTTGCCATTAAAACAGGTTCGCCAAAATTTAGCAAATTATAAAGGAATTAAAAAAAGATTTGACATTTTAAAAGCGGATAAAAATTTTATTTTAATTGATGATTATGCTCATCATCCAACAGAGATTAAAGCGACACTTAAATCTGTGTTTGAGTATGCAAAATTGCTTGGAATTTCACGTATAGTTGGGATTTTTCAGCCACATCGATATACGAGACTATCAGCAAATATAGATGAGTTTGCGAAGTGTTTTGATGGAGTGAGTGAGCTTGTGATACTACCTGTTTATGCGGCTGGAGAGAGCGTGATAGAAGTGGATATGAAGGAGAAATTTAAATCTTACACACCGATTTTTACAGACAAAATACAACGCTTAGATGATGCGATTGAGTTTGTAGATGAGTATGGTGTGAAGCATAGGCTAGATAATGGTCTTGTTATAGGCTTTGGTGCTGGAGATATTAGCGTTCAGCTTAGGGGTAAAAAGTGAGTGAAATTTTAAGTAAAAGTGAAAATGAGATATTACAAATAATCCAAACAGGCACTTTAAATGATGATGAAATTTCGGCGTTGATTGCCACTGGCAAAAAAGATATATTAATATGTCTAGCAAGACATCAAACTCTAAATGATACTCAAATACAAGCAATGATACCAAACGCCGTTTATTTATGTCTAAAAGCATTAACTAAGCAGAGTTTAAATGCTGATAATAAAGAGAAAATAATACAAAAAATGATGACAAATCAAGTGCTTTATAAGGAAATTTTACAAGATCTAAAGGAGCTAAAATGGTAAGAACACTAGTGTTAATAATAGCCTTATTTGCTTTAATTGTTGCACTTTGGGCAATTAAAGATGAAAAGTTGAGTAAAAAACTAAAAGCAACTATAACGGCTTTTATAATCTTTGGCGTGGGATTTGCTTATTTTTATGAGAGTAGCACCAATGTCCAAAATGAGAAAAATATTAAAATTTTAGCAAATTTTAATCAGCAAAAGATCATAAAATGCGGCGAATATAATGTAAGTAAAGCAAAATTTAACTATGAATTTGGCACGGCTGTATTTATGGCTAAGCCCGAAATAGCCGAGATAAGAGGCATAATAATTCCTATAAGCAAGTGCGAAAATGACTGATGAAATTTTAAATAAATTAGATTTAAATGAGTATATAGATACGCTAAATTCTTTATTTTCTAGACCTAAAAGTATAGCTATGCAAGGTGATAGAAATGTCCATTTTGCTTGTATTGATGAGCTGTCAAAACATCTGTTTGACCCACCAAAAAATATATCAAACCTTGATGATACGCTAATTAGACTAAGCAAACAGGCCGTGCTTTCAATAGGTGAAATTTCAGAGTTTGCTAGTATTATAAAGTATTTTTTGTATCTAAAAAGTCTAAAATTTCAAGGCAAACTTGGTGAGTGGCTTGATAAGATAGACATACAAGGCGATATGCAAGACATGGCGGCTAGTTTTGATGATGACGAGCTAAAAGATAGCGTTGATGACAGATTTATACAGATAAAACAAGCTATAAATATTAAAAAAAAACAGATTGATATTGAACTAAGAAAACTAATTTATGCAAAGCATATCTCATCATATCTTGTAGATACGCAGGTGCATTATATTCAAGATAGTGAAACGCTTTTGGTTCGCGGCGGATTTAATCATGTCTTAAAAGGCGTGGTTGTAGCTAGAAGCTCTGGTGGCTATTTTTACGTAATGCCAAGCGTGATAGAAAAGCTTAAAAAAGAACAAAGCGAGTTGCTGGATAAAAAAGAATTAGTCATATACGAACACGCAAAGCGACTAAGCGGCGTTATGAATAAGGCGTTGGCATTTTTGAAATTTTTAAATACAGCTTATGACATTTTTGATAGCTATCAAGCTAGGGTTAGACTAGCTAGAAGTAGGGATTATGAGTTTATTTTGCCTGATAATTCTCACGAGATTAAGCTTGTTGGTTTTGCACATCCAGCACTTAAAAATCCAAAACTTATAAATATAGATTTTAGTAAAAAAGTTCTTTTAATCACTGGTGTAAATGCTGGTGGTAAATCTATGCTACTAAAATCAATCATTACAGCGGCGATGCTATCAAAATATATGCTTCCTATGCAAATAAACGCAAATAAATCAAAAATCGGTTCGTTTAAGGAATTTGATGCGATTATAGAAGATCCACAAAATGTCAAAAACGATATATCAACATTTGCTGGTAGAATGCTAAGCTTTTCAAAACTATTTAGCAAACGCTCACTTGTCATAGGCGTTGATGAGATAGAGCTTGGAACGGATTTTGAAGAGGCGGCTTCGCTTTATTCTGTGCTTATAAATAGATTAAGTCAAAACGATATAAAGATGATAATCACAACGCATCATAAACGCCTAGCTATGCTACTTAGTAAAAATGAAGATGTTGAGTTGGTTGCGGCTTTATATGATGAGATTACGCAGCGTCCAAAATATGAGTTTTTAAAAGGAACGATTGGAAAATCATATGCATTTGAGACGGCACAAAGATATGGCATACATTCAAATATTGTAAATGAAGCAAAGGTTGCATACGGACTTGATAAGCAAAATTTAAACGAAATGATAACTAAAACATTAAATTTGGAGAGTGAGTTAAAACAAAAACTAGAACAAACTAGTAAAAAAGAGATGAAGCTTGATGATTTAATACAGAGCTTAAAAGATCAAAAACAAGTCGCAGAGAAAAAGATAAATGAGACAATTTCGGCTTTAGAAAGAGAGTATTTAGACGCAATAAACAAGGCAAAAGCGGCAGTAAATTTAAAAGATACAAAAGATAAACAACGAGCCATAAACGCTGCAAATCAAGCAAAAAAAGAGATAAAAAAACCTGAAATTTCAAAAACCGAGATTTTAAATGTCGGCGATAGGGTAAAATACGGCAATGTCAAAGGTATCGTGCTTAGTTTAAATAAAACTGAAGCCATGATAGAAAGCGAAGGCATAAAGATGCGTGTGCCTTTAAATTCTCTAAGTAAAAATGGCAACCCAGTCCAAATACAAAAAGCACAAGTTAGCCTAAAAGTCCAACGACCACAAAATGCAAGTGTAACGCTTGATTTGCACGGACTTAGATCTGATGAGGCTATAGACAGGCTTGATAAATTTATTAGTGATAGTTTGGTTACGGGTTTTGAAGAGGTGATAGTATATCACGGTATAGGCACTGGACGTCTTGCGTGGGCTGTTAAAAATTTCTTAAAAACGCATCCAAGTGTTAAGGATTTTTGCGATGCACCGCCAAATCAGGGTGGATTTGGTGCAAAAATAGTTAGATTTTGAAAAATGTGGTATAATCGCAAATACAAAGGTAAAAAATGTTAAATAAAAAAATAGAAAAAAGACGAATTGCAACTATGATTACTGCGACAGTCATAGTGGTTTGTGCGTTTTTAGCTACGAATGCTACAATTTTTTACTATAAATACATAAATGCGAACCTAAATTTACAATCAGATCATGAAAAACGTGCATTTTTTTTGATGGATAAATACCTATATATGTTTAAGCAAATGGGTGAAGATGAACAAAAATATGCTGAATTTTTATCAAATAACACAATGGGTGAGACATATTTACTAAGATTTGACAAACAAGCAAAATTAAAAATAGTAGCATCTAGCGTATCTTCCGATATTGCAGAGAGCTTTTTACAAAATGAGTGTGGCTTAATATATAATCACGATTTTAAAACCGATTATTATAAACACACAATACTTGGCGAAAATAGGATCAAGGTTTGCTATTTTGTAAATACTGGCAAATACATTATCGGATATAGGCATATGATGTCGCATTCTATAAATGGCATAGATGATGTCTATTTTAAAGAGTGGCTGGTTAAAAATTTAACTCCATCGTTTATGATAAGTTTTATTCTCGCACTCTTAAGTGGCTTGATTGCATTGTGGGGTATTAATAAATACTTTGATAATAAAATTGAAATGATAAATGGCAGGATAAAATTTAAAAAAAATATAAAACAGATGAAAGATTTGCTTTATATTGACCCTGTAACAAAATTATCAAACAAAATAGCTCTTATGAGCTCATTAAAAGAGCTTGACAAGCCTAAGATCGTTGTCATAGATATTGATGATTTTGGTATGATGAATGATTATTATGGCAAAGAAATATGTGATGAAATTTTAATGTATATAGCAAATTTAATTAAAGAATTTGCAAAAAATGAAAATATGCGACCTTATTGCATAGGGGCGGATCAGTTTGCACTTGTTGAAAATGGAGAATTTTTTATTGATAGATATGAGGCATTGGCTACTGATTTAACAAGTAAGTTTAAGGGCAGACTAATAACTATAAAAGATGAAAAAACTGGAGAAAATTTAGAGATAGAAGTTCATACTACAATAGGTTTTGCATTAGATGAAAAAGATACTTTAATGAAGGCGACTACAGCACTTAAAGTAGCCAAAACTGCAAAGAAAGATTTTGTTTGTTATTTTAAAGGATTAAATAAAAAAGATGAATACACAGCACAAATCCAACGCTCAATCCTGATTAGACAAGCAATTATAAACAATACAATATTGCCGTATTATCAGCCAATATTTGATTCAAGTCTAAATATAGTAAAATACGAGTGCTTAATTAGAATTTCAGACAATGGCGAGATAGTCTCACCATATGTATTTTTGGATGTGTCAAAACGCATAAAGCGCTATGCTGAACTACAAAAAATGATAATTCAAAGTGCAATTGACAAGCTAAATAATGATCCAAATTTGGTTTTATCGTTGAATTTAAGTGGCAGAGATATGCTAGATGGCGATGTTAGTGTGTTTATTATAAGGTTATTAAATCAATACAATGTTGCCGATAGATTGATACTAGAATTAGTTGAAGATGAAAATTTAGAAAATGTTGAGCGAATCGAAAATTTCATAGATAAGGTAAAAAATATTGGAGTAAAGATAGCTATTGATGATTTTGGTTCTGGTTATTCAAACTTTTCATATATTCTAAAGCTTCGTCCAGACTATATCAAAATAGATGGAACACTTATTAAAAATATGGATTCTAATAAAGATTCGTATAAGATAACAAGTGCGATAGTGTCGTTTGCAAAAGATTTGGGTATAAAAATCATAGCCGAATACATACACTCTCGCGAAATTTTTGACATATGTATTGAGCTTGGCATAGATGAATTTCAGGGGTTTTATTTGGGTATGCCAACAGACAAAATCGGACATGTGAGCTAAATTGAAATAATGTTTAAACAAGTAAAATTTAGCTACAATCGTCAAAACATAAATTAATGGGATTATAAGCAAAGATGTTTAAATTAAGTAACCTAAACAACTTGTATCAAACTATTGTTTTTAGGTTTATCGTAACCTATGCCACGGTGTTTCTTACTATAGTTTCACTCATGCTTTATATTGGCAGCTCAAGGGTAGATGAGGTTAAATATGACCTTCGTTCGTTTAACCTTGATGCTCAAAATGCTATATTAAAAAGCTTTAGTAACATTGAACATCAAGTGCAGTCATATGCAAAAATCATAAACTTAACTAATTCGCTAGAAATTTTAAACTCTAGCATTGAAGAAGATACTTTAAGTATGTTTTTTAATGCTTTTTATGTAATTGACAAAGAAAGAAATGTATTAGTTAGAAAAATTTTTAAAAGTAAGGCTTATGATATAAATTTTGACACACCATGGCTAAATAGACTTAGTCAAAAACGTTATATTATTTCTGATTATCTATTTGAAAATAAAAAATTAAAAACTTTTTTTGTCGCCTATGAAGTTTCTGATGAGTATGATATAGTAGCTGAAGTTGATGTTGAGTATTTTAATTCGAATTTAAAAGGCTTTTTAAGAAATGCTGATAATGTAGTCTATGTTGTTGATTTTAATGGAAATTTTATAATTGGCGAGTATGGTGCAAATGGGTATGACGCTGAGTTTTATTCTGATTCTTCAAATGTCGATGAGCTTTTTGTAATCAGCAATAAGATAAAACAAGAGTCCCTAAAAAGAAAAATTAGTCTAAGCACACATATGCAAAATTATAATATTTTTGTAATCACACACAGAATAAATACTAATAGTATCCTATTTCAAGCCTCGCTTATGGTGTTTGCAATGATATTTTTGCTTTTGTATGCACTTTCTGGATTTTTTAATATTAGATTTACAAAACGCAAAATAATAGAACCTGTCGAAGATATATTAAGATATATCAAAGATAAAAAATATGTACCAAATAAAAAAGATATATTTAAAGATCATCTTGTTATAGTAGATGCTGTCTCTGAACTATACAATAATACAGAAATTTTAACAAAGCAGTTTCAAAATTATCAGGCTAGATTTGGCTATATATTTGAAAAAAGCCCTCTAATTATACTTGTATATGATGCATATACTGGTAAAATAATAGACGCTAGTTCCAAGGCATTGCAATTTTATGGATATAGTCTAAATGAGATTAAAACACTATATATGGATAATATATCTGATTTTGATTTTCAAGATAATGGTTTTGAATTAAGAGATGTTATTGAAGGTAGTAAAGAGCTACTTTATACGACACATGTTACTAAAAGTGGCGAGAAAAAAGATGTGGTTTCTCGTGCAAGCATGATAGATCTTGATGATAAAAAGATTATATTTTTAATAGTGCAAGATATAACTATGCAAAAAGCAATACAAAATACAAATAGTATGGTTTTTGGATATATATCTGAGTTTTCAAATGTAATCATGATAGCTGACGCTGCAGATCCACTTCACATAAAATATGCTACTAAAAATATAACTAAAATTTTTGGCATTGATTATGATGAGATAGCCAAAGATGGATTTGATGTCTCAAATATAATAAGCACAAAAGATAGGGCATTTTTGACACAAGAGATAGTTCTTCGTAAAAAGCTAATTTCTAAATTAGAGTTTGATGATAAAATTTTAGAATATGTTGTTTGTATGATAAAGGCAAACAAAGAGATTGCAAAATTTAAAGTAAGTGTTAAGTTTATTAAAAATGAATTGCATGAGCTAGATAACGTTGTATATTGTGTAAGTGACTATCAAGAGCATGAAGAGCTGCTACAAAAGTATGAAGCTCAAACAAAAACACACAAGAATTTAATTCGTGTTTTAGATGTAGGGATGTGGGAGTATAATTTCCAAGACAATAAGATAAAAATAGATGCTATTTTTGCCAAGATGCTTGGATATGATAATATGACAGAGCTACTTATAGATGACAACATGATGAGCTCTATGATGGTTGATGAATTTGGAGGATTTGCTAGTTTCTTTGATAGCATTAAGACATCACAGGGTTATTATGAAGGCGATATAAGGTTATATGATATAGATAAAAATGTAGTTTGGCTACACCTAAGTGCTACTAACAGCAATGATAATGTAATAAGTGGTATCGTTAGAAATGTAACGCAAACAAAGATTGCTTTAATATACCAAGAATTAGCAGCAAAATTATTTTCGTATTCGCATGATGATGTGTTGATACTTGATTTGACATGGAGTATCATAGATGTAAATGATGAGTTTATGAAAAATACTGGATTTGCAAGAGATGAAGTCATTGGCTCAAATATACAAGTGCTTAATTCAAAATATAATGATGAAAATTTATACGAAAAGATAACAAAAGAGGTTGAAAAAACTGGTCAATGGCACGGAAAAGTATGGTTTAAGGATAAAAGTGGCGAGAGTGCTTTGGTTCAAATAGTTGTAACTTGTATCAGTGATAGCGAAGGCAGGGAGATTTGTCACACGATAATTGCATCAAGTACAAATAGTCAAATTGTAGCTGATGATTATTTAGAGCATGTTGCATATCACGATCCACTTACTAGATTGCCAAATAGATTTTTATTTAATCAAAAGCTTCAAGACTTAATTTACTCACAAAAAAATGGTAAAAATATAGCGATAGCTTATGTTGATTTAGATGGCTTTAAAGATATTAATGATACTTATGGGCATAAAGCTGGAGATAAATTCTTAATCGAGTTTTCATCTCGTATTGATGCGTTATTTGACGAAAAAGATATGTTTGCTAGAATAGGCGGAGATGAGTTTGTTGCTATTGTGTTGCATGAAAAAATTGGTGAAGTTTATGAAATTGTAGAAAATATGCTAAGAATAGCCACCGAAGAGATAACATATGAGTATGTGCAGTTAAAAATAAGTGCAAGTATTGGTGTTAGCATAATGGATGCTAAAAACAACACAACTCCTGAAAATTTATTAGAACAAGCAGATTGGGCTATGTATCAGGCAAAGATAGCAGGCAAGAACAACTATCATGTATTTGACCCTACTAAAGACAGGCATTTTAAGACACAATATGAAGATAATAACAAAATTTTAACAGCATTAGAAAATGGTGAATTTTTTATGGAGTATCAGCCTGAAATTGATGTTAAAAATGGTAAAATTTTAAATTACGAGGCCTTAATAAGATGGCAAAATGGTGACAATGTAGTATATCCTAGCGAATTTTTACCACTTACAAGACGACAAAATATAGCTGATGATTTGGCAATATTTGCGATAAAAACAGCATTGCAAGCACAAAGAGACTGGAGTAATAATGGTGTAGATGCTGGAGTTTGCGTAAATATCAGCATGGAACAACTATGTAAAGAGGAATTTTTAAATAAATTTAAGTCAATACTTAATGATGATAATACGCTAAATCCAAAAAGACTTCAATTAGAAATAATCGATGCAAATAGAGCGAGTAATTTAGAACACGCAAGTAAATTTTTAAATCGCTTTAAATCGTTTGGAGTTCGTTTTACGCTTGATGATTTTGCATCTAGAACCAGTTCTTTTGAGGCTTTAGAATTGTTGCCAATTGACAAGATTAAGATCGATAAGCATCTTTGTTCTTATATGTTTTTTAATGAAAAAGCATTTGTTGCAATTAGAATACTGAAGGATTTATCGGATATTTTTGAAAAAAGTACTACTATTAAGAATTTAAAAGATATTAATACTTTAAATGTATTGGTTGCTTTAGGATTTAGAAAATTCCAAGGAAATTTCTTTGAAAAACCGATGCCTTTAAGTAAGGTCATGACATATAAATTTAAAGATGTTAAGGGCTTAAATTTGGATCTTAAGATAGACAGTATGAGATTTGATAAGCTAAGAGAGTGTATAATGCTAAAAGAATTTGCTCAAACAATAATCACTCATATTTTAAACAAAGAACACGATAATATCGACAGAAGCATTGATGCTTTTAAGGGTGAAATGCTTACAAAGATAAAAAATGGTAATAAATTTTATAAAGAAATAGGAACAAATATTATACAGAGTTTAAATACACATAATAAAGAGCAAGCTTTGCATTTAGCACGTTTGGCAAATATCATGTGTATAAAAGCCTTGGATATAAGTCAGGATATAAATTGAGAAGTAGTGAAAATTTAAAAGTATATGAGCATGAGATTCCGGTTGGAAGTCGTTTGTATGTTGGCAAGAGTGCAGAGTTAAAGCGTAAAATAGAAAGACTAGCCAGTGAAATTTTAGTTGAAAATGGCTTTAGCGAGATAGTTAGTCCATACTTTTCATATCATCAGCATTTAAGTGTATCGCCTACACAGCTTCTAAGATTTAGTGATAGCTTAAACCATGAAGTAAGCTTAAGGGCTGATAGCACGGTTGATGTTGTAAGGATAGTAAAAGCTAGACTAAAAAATACAGCCTCAAATAGATGGTTTTATATACAGCCAGTTTTTCGTTATCCAAGCACTGAAATTTATCAAATAGGTGCCGAGATTATAGGGGAGAGTAAGCTAAGGCAAAGTATAAATATAGTAAAAAACATCTTTAAAAATTTTGAAATTTCACCGACTTTGCAAATAAGCAATATAGAAATTCCAATAACGATTGCTAAAATTTTAAATATAGATATAGGTTTGTTTGAAAGAATACAAATAGAACAAATTTTAAGCTTAAATATTGAATGGCTAAATAAATTGGCACTATTAAGTAGCGTTGATGAGCTAAAGGAGGCTATTGAAATTTCGCCAAAAGAGCTACAAAAGCCATTAAATAGACTTTTAGAACTTGCACAGGGAGTAGAGTATGCAAATGTAAGCATAGTTGCGTTGTATTATTCAAAAATGAGATATTATGATAAGTTGTTTTTTAGGTTTATAGATCAAAATTCCATCTTATCTGGTGGCGGTAGCTACGAGATAGACGGTGAAATTAGCAGTGGATTTGCGATCTATACTGACGCATTAATAGACAAAATAAAACAAGAAGGATAAAAATGAGAAAAGCAGATGTAGTTGTTGGTGTTCAATGGGGAGATGAAGGTAAAGGCAAGATAGTTGATATGTTGGCTGCAAATTATGATATGGTTTGCAGAAGTCAAGGCGGACACAATGCAGGGCATACGATATGGGTTGATGGCATTAGATACGCACTTCATCTTATGCCAAGTGGTATTTTACATAGTGGCACTATCAATGTTATTGGAAACGGTGTAGTTGTAAATCCAGAAGTTTTAATAGCTGAAATGGCACAATTTGACGATGTTAAGGGTAGATTATTTATAAGTGATAAGGCACACTTAAATTTGCCACATCATAGCGAGATAGACAAAGCCAAAGAGAGACTAAAAGGTGAAAAAGCCATAGGCACAACAGGCAAAGGTATAGGACCAACTTATTCAGATAAAGTTAGTAGAACAGGGCATAGGATATCAGAACTAGCGGAGCCAGAGAGACTTTGTGAAGCAATAATGATTGATTTTGAAAATAACAAAGCCGTTTATGAGGCACTTGGGATTGCAACCCCTAATGAAAAGCAACTTTTGGCTGATTTAAAACGATACAAAGAGGTTCTTGCGCCATTTATAACAAATACTACAAATTTAGTTTGGAAGGCACTTGATGAAGGCAAAAAAGTCCTTTTAGAAGGAGCTCAGGGCACACTTTTAGATATTGATCATGGCACATACCCATATGTAACTAGCTCAAACACTATAACAGCTGGTGCTTGTACTGGACTTGGGGTAAATCAAAAAGAGATAGGCGATGTCATTGGCATCATCAAAGCATATAGCACACGTGTTGGATATGGGCCGTTTCCAACTGAAGATATGAGCAGCGATGGCGATAGATTGTGCGATGTTGGCAAAGAATTTGGCACAACAACTGGGAGACGCCGAAGATGTGGATGGTTTGATGCTGTGAGTGTAAAATACGCTTCAAGACTTGATGGTGTTGATAGATTTGCACTAATGAAGCTTGACGTGCTTGATGGATTTGAGAGTGTTAAGATATGTAAGGCGTATCAGTATAAGGGCGAAACAATAGATTATGTGCCTACGGATTTAGAAAATGTCACTCCAATATATGAAGAGCTAAGTGGTTGGGATAAAGTTGCTGGTATATCAAGATATGATGATCTTCCACAAAATGCCAAAAAATATATTGAGCGCATAGAAGAGCTAACTGGTATTAAGGTTGCACTAATTTCAACAAGCCCAGAAAGAAGCGACACAATCATAAGATAAAGTTATGAAAAGTAAATTTAGCCAAGTTGTAAAAGTAAAAAAACAAGCATTAGATTTAGCCGAAGCTAGAGTTGCTAAGGCTAGAAATAATGTTGTTATTTGTGAGCAAAATCACGAAAAAGCAAAAGCGGTTTTGGCAAAATTTATCTTACCACAAAGTGGCACAACAAGCGAACTAAATGAGAGTTTAAAACTTGTAAGTTTAATGAGAAACGAGATAAAGGCACTCAATGAAAAACTTAAGATTAGCAAACGTGAGTTAATGCACTTTTCTCATCAATACAAAAATGCAAATCTAGAGTATGAAAAGATGAAATATCTAGAGCAAGAAGATATAAAAAAAATATTAAAACAAATTAAGCACAAAGAGTCTATTGAACTAGATGAATTTGCTGTGATTAAATTTAGTCAAAATAGGGATTTGGTATGAGATTTTTGGTTTGTTTTTTGTTTTTTGGCGTGATGGTTTGTAGTGCGTATGATATACCGGTTGATTGCACTGCTATATTTGAAGCTAGAAAAACAGAAATAGCAAAAGAGATAGACAAAATAGATGAAGAACGTCAAGCGTTAGAGGCTTTTAGGGCTAGTATGCGAAGCTTATATGATGAAAATATGGCTAAGTTAAACAAAAAAGAAGCTGATATAAATGCGACATTAAAAAGCGTGGAGATAAAACGCAAACAAATTGATGAAGAGATAGCCAAAAACAAAAAAATTTTAGAAGAGCTAAAAGCCATGACTTCGGATAAAGTTGGTGAAAGTTATGCCAAAATGAAAGACAAAGCAGCAGCGGACATACTATCTGATATGACTAGAACACAAGCTGCGAGTATAATGTATGCACTTGAGCCTAAAAAAATATCATCAATAATGGCAAAAATGCAACCAAATGTGGCATCTGAAATAACCATAATGCTTACCAAGGGACCACCTTTTGTTGATAGCACAAAAGATACAAAAATCGATGCTCCAGCTGGAAATTTACTAGGCGATGACTGATTTTAGTTTGATGATTTAATTTATCTAAAGAAAATTTTGCAAATTTAATACAAGTATTGTGTTTAAATTGATTTTTAACGCATTTTTTACCTTATTTTGGCTAGAATATGTAAAAATTTCAAAGGTGAAAAATGCGTATAAAACTTCCACACACTCCATACATAGCACATAAAATTGCAATAGATTTGTTTAATTCTGGTTTTGTTACATTAATATCTGGCATTGAGGCGGTCGCAAAAGTGACAGACGAAATTTTAGCTAAAGATGTCCAAAGAGAAAGAGCTTTAGAAGAAAGAGTAAATGAGCTTTTAGAGAGCAAAGAAGATGAAATGGAGCAGATGCAAATTGATAGAAAAAGCATGTTTTGGCTCATCAAGAAAAAGTTGGCTCCTGAATTTGGCGTGATGTTGTCATATGAGGATAGATTTAGTAATGTTGCACATGTTGTATTAGATAGGTTACTTAATGATAGTTTGGTAAATTTTAGTGTTTCTGAAAACAGGGTAAAAAATATAATATATAATTCAATTAATAATTATTTAAAAATCTATGAACAAATAGAAGATGAAGTTTTAGAAAAAATAGAAAATTATAAACGAAAATTAATCCCCGGCACTGACGAATATGACTTAGTTTATGAAAAGATGTATCAAGATGAATTAAGAAAAAGAGGAATGCTTTAATGAAAGCATATATTTATATAGAAAATGGAGTTTTCTTAGAAGCAAAGGCGTTTGGTTGTGGTGGCGAATGCGTTGGCGAGATGGTGTTTAATACGTCCATGACTGGATATCAGGAGATAGTAAGCGATCCTAGCTATGCTGGGCAATTTGTTGTATTTACTATGCCAGAGATAGGTATAGTTGGTTGCAATGATGATGATATGGAAAGTGCAAAAATACATGCTAGTAGCATTATAGTTAGAAATTATAATGATGATTATTCAAACTACCGTGCAAAAACATCTCTTAGTGAGCTTTTTGTATCGCACGGTAAATTTGGTGTATATGATGTCGATACCAGATATTTAACAAAGATGTTGCGTGATGAGGGTGCTTTGATGGCAATCATATCAACTGAGTGTAGTGATAAGGAAGAGCTTAAAAAAAGACTTCAAAACGCTGGACGCATAGAAGAGATAAACTATGTTGATATTGTTAGCTCAGATACTTGCTACTCTCATCAAACGGCTTCATGGAGCGTGAACGAAAAATCATACAAACCGCTTAAAAAAATCGGAAAAAAAGTTGCTGTTATAGATTATGGAGTTAAGAGAAATATCTTAAATGAGCTATGTGAAGTTGGATTAGATGTTGATGTATATCCACACAGTGTAAAGGCAGATGAACTAATAGTAAAATTTAAAAATGGCGAGATAAATGGAGTATTTTTATCAAATGGGCCTGGCGATCCAAAATCTTTAGGCAATGAAATTTCTGAAATTAAAAAGCTAATTTTGGCAAATATTCCAATATTTGGGATATGCTTAGGTCATCAGTTGTTATCAAATGCATTTGGCTATGAAACATATAAATTAAAATTTGGACAACATGGTGCAAATCATCCAGTGCTAAATATGCATACAAAAACTGTTGAAATAACTACACAAAATCACAATTACAACGTCCCTGAGAGCATATGTGAAGTTGCAACTATTACGCATAGAAATCTATTTGATAATACGATTGAGGGCGTAAGATATAATAACTATCCAGTTTTTTCTGTGCAGCATCATCCAGAAGCTAGTGCTGGACCAAACGAGAGTAAATATATATTTAAACAATTTGTTGAAATTTTATAATGAACGAGATTGGTTTTGCCACTATTATTAGTGTTGCATTTCTTTCTAGTTTTACTCATTGCATTGGTATGTGTGGTGGATTTGCTTCAATAAGACAGATTTATCTGCGTGATACAACATCTGTGAAATCTATGTTTTTATCGTTGGTTTATCATCTATCGCGCATACTTGCATACTCACTGCTTGGTGCTTGTTTTGGTGCATTTGGTGCATTTTTTAATTTTAGTTTAAAGCAAAAATCTATTCTTTTTTTTGTTGTTGGGCTTTTTATGATATTTGTTGCTTTTGCTTTGTGGCAAAGGGGTGAGATTTTAAAATTTATAGAAAACGATAGATTTTCAAAATTTATTACTAAACTTATGTTAAAGCTAAAGCCAAAGTCTTGGTGGCTAAATTTTGCTATTTTTGGATTTTTAAACGGCTTGCTTCCGTGCGGTTTGGTTTATTATTTTTTAGCCTATTCGATAGCGACACAGAGTGCGTTTATGGGGGCTTGTGTGATGATTGTATTTGGTATTTTTACAACACCTGCATTTTTTTTATTTAGACATTTAATAAATTTTATATCAGATAGTAATAAATTAGTAATATTTAAAATTTCAATTGCTATAATAGCCTTAAATGGAATTTATCTTACGTATTTAGGGTTTATGGCAAATGCATAATATACAAGCAAGATTTAATCAATATCAGCATGCTATAGAACAAAGCAATATTGTATCCAAGACCGATATAAATGGCATTATCACATTTGTAAATGATGAATTTTGCAAAATTAGTGGATATAGCAAGGATGAATTAATAGGCAAAAATCATAATATTGTGCGTCATCCCGATGTTAAAAAAGAGAGCTTTAAAATTTTATGGGACACGATATTGTCAAAAAAGGTTTATAAAGCGGTTGCGAAAAATATTACAAAAGATGGCAAAACAGTATATTTAAATACAACAATTTTTCCAATACTTAAACCAAATGGAGAGATTGAAGAATTTATTGCTCTTAGATACGATACCACAATGCTTATAGAGGCAAATGAACGCCTAATAAAACAAGAAAGTGAGCTTAAAAAATTAAATGAAAATTTAGAGGCTTTAGTGCATGAAAAAACTGCTGAGCTTAAAAAATTAAATGAAAATCTTAAGGATATTGTTAAAATTGAGATAGAAAAGAATGAAGAAAAAACAAAAATGCTACTAGTTCAATCTCGTTTGGCTAGCATGGGTGAGATGATAGCTAATATCGCACATCAATGGAGACAGCCGCTAAATGAGCTTAGCATAAGTTTATATAAAATGAAAAAAGACAAAAGCAGTCTTGAAGAGTCATACCAGCATTGTAAAAGCTTGATTAAAAATATGTCAAACACAATTGAGGATTTTAGAAATTTTTTCTCTTCAAATAATATGCCAGAGCATTTTTCTATCTTAAATGCTGTTAAAAATTCAGTCCATATGCTTCAAGGCACATTTGAAAGGCATGGTGTTAAAATTTTTATAAAACTTGAAGATGATAGCGAAATTTATGGCTATAAATCTCAACTCACGCAGGTTATTATAAATTTATTAAATAACGCAAAAGATGCATATTTGGAGCGTGAAATAGAGCAAAAGCATATTTTGGTTAAAATTTTCAAGCAAGATGATTGTGCTGTTGTGATGGTGTGTGATGCTGCTGGCGGGATAGATGATAGTATAAAAGATAAAATTTTTGAACCTTATTTTACTACTAAGCATTCATCACAAGGCACTGGAATAGGTCTTTATATGTCTAAGCTTATTATTGATAGACTTGATGGCAATATAGATGTTAAAAATGAGAATAATGGAGCTTGTTTTAAAATTAAAATACCGATAAAAGGAGAAATTGGTGAGTGATGCGTTAAATAAATTAACCATTTTAATTGTTGAAGATGAAAATGACACAAGAAAACTTATGCATGAAATATTAAAAGATGAATTTCATGCAGTTATTACGGCTCAAAATGGAGATGAGGGACTTAAAAAATTCAAAAAATACAATCCTGATATAGTAATAAGCGATATAGCCATGCCGATAGTAGATGGACTTGATATGACCGCACAGATTAAACAGATATCTCCAAATACTCCAGTTGTAGCGATTTCTGCTCATAGCGAAAAAGAAAAACTGCTACGTGCTATAGATGTAAGCGTGGATAAATACATACTTAAACCAGTTGATATGGATGAACTTTTAGGTGTGCTTGAAATAATTGCAAAAACAAAAATTGAAGCAACAAATATAACGGAGCTTGCCAAAGGATATAGCTTTAATAAAACCAAAAGAGTATTAATTAAAGATGGTAAAGAAATAGCATTAACAAAAAAAGAGTTAGCCTTTATTACGTTGCTAATTAAGCGTTTAGGCACGGTTGTTTTACATGATGATATAAAAAATGTTGTTTGGATAGGTGAAAGTGTTAGCGAGGCTGCTATACGCACTTTTGTAAAACGTATAAGAGATAAAGTCGGTCCTGATTTTATCAAAAATGCTCCAGGACTTGGCTATAAAATTGATGTAGATTTATAAAACTACATCTTTTGTATTTTGATTTATTTGTTGTCAAAATATTTTAAATTTTAACCAAAAAGAGAGTTTCTTTTTGGTTGATTACTTTATTAAAATTCCTAATAACAAGCAAAAGCTACATAAATAAGGTCTTAGAATAAAACTATACTAGATTTAATGATTTTGTTACAATTTTTAAATTAACAAATAATTTAATAGAATTTTGTATTGTTATTTGCAATACTTTCTATCAAAATTTAATCAAATTTTACCTTGCTTTGCTCGTAGTTGTAAGCAAAAAATAGATATTTTCTTGCACTCTTTTAAGTCAATAAAAATGCTTGATTTTTTACCTTACTGCGTATTTGCTTTGTAAGAACTATTTTTAATAAAGGTTTTTACAAATTTCTTTAATTTGTGTTTGTAAAGCACTCAAAATTTTAGCGTCTTGTATGTTTTGCTTTTATGAAGTCATCGTTTACAAAACAAAAAACAACTTTTATATATTTTAATTTTTAAAATCTTTGCGATGTTTTTGCAAAACTTCTAAGACCACTCAATGGCGATGGTGGTGATCAAAGTCAAGCAAAGTGCTTTTGTGAAGTAAAAATAATTATAAAAAATAAATTTATCTAAGTTTGGTTTTTAAATTTTAAGATCACAAATATATTTGTTTTTAATTTTACTTGTTGCAAGGTAGCAATTTGGTGTTATTTGTGAAATTTACAAGAGTATTAATAGCCGCAAATTGCTTATAAATAATCTTTTAAAATATGCAACTGTTATGTTTTTAGTATAAAAATTAAGATGTGGCTTTAATGATAATTCTTGTTGTTTTAAAAAAAATCATAAGTGTAATACAAAATTTAAATTTTATTATATTTTGTAGTTTTTAAAAAACAAAAATTTATATACAATTTACATAAAATTTATGTTTATTGCGTTATTTGGATATATTTTATTTATTATTCTTAAAATACATAATATGAAAATAATTATTAATTAAAGATTTCAAAGTAGATTTAAAATTTCAGATTTAATTAAAAATTAAGATTATTTACTAGATAATTCAACAATGTTATTTTTGCGTTAATAATAACAATGGTTCATTAAATAAAATACAAATGTAACTATTTTACTTAGGAGGTTTATTTTGGATGTTTATACCATAAAAACCTTTTCGCCGACTTCGGATAGCAGAGGTGGAGAGGCTGAGTTTGAGGGAACTTACCGAAAGGGTGAGTTAAGAGGCATAATTAGAATAAATCAAGATGAGTGTGTTGGGTGCGATACGTGTAGCTCGTTTTGTCCAACTGATGCGATTGAAGGAACACTTGGCGTATCTCACAAAATCGACCAAAATGCCTGTGTTGCATGTGGGCAGTGTTTGATAAATTGTCCGTTTGGCGTGATTGAGCAGATGAGTTTTGTGGATGAAGTTATGCAAAAACTAGATGACAAGCGTTCATTTGTTGTTGCACATCCAGCTCCAGCTATACGTGTTGCCATTGCTGAAGAATTTGGTGCTAAGCCAGGAGAGCTTACTATAAATAAGATGTATAATGCTCTTGAAGAGGCTGGGTTTAACATGTATGATGTAAATTTCAGTGCAGATCAGACTATATTAGAAGAAGGCACTGAGCTAGTTAAAAAGATAAAATACTGGATTTTGGGCGAAAAAGGGCATGATTTAGAGCATATGGCACATCATCCATTCCCACATTTTACTAGCTGTTGTCCAGCATGGATAAGAAATGCTGAGATTTTTCACCCTGAATTAATTCCGCATATCTCAGGTGCAAAATCACCTATCCAAATGGGTGGTGCATTAGCTAAAACTTGGGCGGCAAAATATGTTTGGAAGCAAGATCCGCGCGATATTTATATGGTTTCAATCACACCATGCACTGCTAAAATTTATGAAGCTAGCAGACCGGAGTTTAACTCAGCCTATAAATACCTTAAAAAAACTAAAGAAATTCCAAGCGATACTAAAAATTTTGCTGACATTGACGCAGTGCTAACGGCAAGGGACTTGGCTGAGATATTTAGACGCAAGGGTATAAATCCACTAAATAGTTCAGATGATTATCCAGATAATTTAATGAATGTATATACTGGTGCTGGAACGATATTTGGCAACAGTGGTGGCGTTATGGAAGCAGCTCTTAGGACGGCATATTTTTTACTATCTGGAGTTGAGTTAAAAGATCCTGATTTAACGCCTGTTAGAGGTTATGATAATGATTTAACAGAGGCTGAGATACCAATACCTTTAAAAGACTACGAAGGTAAAGTTTTAAGGTTAAAAGTAGCCGTTGTAAATGGAGCTTCTAAAAACTTAAATACTATTATTAAACATATCACAAAAGATGTTAATAAGTATCATTTTATCGAGGTGATGAACTGTCCTGGTGGTTGCGTAAATGGTGGCGGACAGCCGGTTCATGCCATGGGGACATCATGGCTACACCCACTTCTTCCACTTCCACTTAGAGCGTAAAAGGAGAGACTATGAGATATCAATATGTAGAAAAACCAGTCGGTAAAATTTTCTCAAGACGTGACTTTTTAAAAGTAGGCGGAGTAGTAACTGCAGCTATTGCAATTAGTGGATATGCCATAACCGATATCATTAAAAAACGCAAAAGCTACATTGCTAAGCGTCAAGAAGGGCTATATAAAGATGATAAGCGTTGTCAAAGTATAAATCTTACAAGCTCACATGAAAATCCAAGCTGTATGCAGGTTTATGCAGATTTAAAAACCGAACCAATGGGCGAGATAGCCGAAGAGCTGCTTCATACTCATGCATATTTTGATCGTAAAAACTTAATTTTGCAAGGAGCAAGTCATGCATAATGAAAGAAGGGTGCTTAAATTCCCACTATCAGAAAAAGTATTTCATAATGTAAATTTAATCACATGGATTGGGCTTACCATCACTGGTGTGCTTATATATTTTGATTTGCTAAGTGCAGAAAATGCTGAGTTGATGATGGATTGGCATATCGGTATTGGCGTGGCATTTACGGTGAATTTTTTCGGATTTGTAGTGCTAAATTTTGATAGATTTATGCTTATGATGAGAAATTTGCTCATTTGGGATTTGGATACTTTTAGATGGTTTAAAAATTTTGGTAACTACCCAAGAAGGCTATTTAAGATAAATTTTGGACCAGAAGAGGTTGCTCCACAAGGTAGGTTTAATGCTGGGCAAAAGGCAGCTTATTTGATATTTATGTTTATGATTTTTGGGCTTATAGTATCTGGTTGGCTACTTTATGCATACCCTGCAGCAATGGGCAAAATTTACACAAAATGGATGTTTTATTTTCATGTTTGGGGATCGATTTTAACCAGTGTTTTAGCATTTTGTGTGCATATGCCACTGGCTATAATAAATACAGAAGATTTAAAAGCTATGTTTAGGTTTGGTGATGGTGATGTGCCGTTAGAAGATGCTCATCATCATGCACCAAAATGGGTAGAGCAAGATCTAATGGCTGTTGATACTGACATTAGACTTACCTCCCATCATTAGGAGATTGTTATGTCGTGGGCGAGTGAGAGATATGAGAGAATTTTAGACTGGGTTAGCAAAAATGAGTATGAAAATTTCATCGATGATGATAAGATAGATGAAATTTTAACAAAAACAAAAAACCCAAGCAAACAAGATGTACTAGATGTGATAGCTAGGGCAAAGCAAAACGCACTAAGTGGCACGATGCTTAGTCCAATCGATGTAGCGGTGCTTTTAAACAACACCCACGACGAATTATGGGATGAAATTTTTAAAGCGGCAAGTTACGTAAAAGAGGAAGTTTATGGCAACAGAATGGTGCTTTTTTCGCCTTTATACGTAGCTAGTCCGTGTGTAAATAACTGCAAATATTGCGGATTTGCCACTTCAAATACGGCTCATGAGCAAAAAATTTTATCAGACAATGAATTAGTCGATGAAATAAATGCAGTGCTTGATATGGGGCAAAAGCGTATCATTGCTGTATTTGGAGAGCATCCTAAGAGTGATTATAAATTTATCGCCGATAGTGTGCGTAAAATTTATAGTGTCAAGAAAAATAATTTAAGCATAAGGCGTGTAAATATAAATGCGGCTCCAATGTTTGAAGATGAGTATCAACACGTGCATAAGCAAGGAATTGGGACGTTTCAGATATTTCAAGAGACATATCATAGGCAAACTTATGCAAAATATCATCCAAAAAATACCCTAAAAGGCATATATGATTGGCGTGTTTTTGGGCTACATAGAGCTTTAAAGGCAGGGCTAGACGATGTTGCGATTGGTGTGCTTTTTGGACTGTATGATTATAAATTTGAAGTGTTGGGACTACTTTATCATGCGATGAGTTTGGAAGCAACTTTTGGCATAGGACCCCACACTATCTCGTTTCCACGTATCAAAAAAGCATCAGGCACACAAAATGACAATATGCCATATGCATTAAGCGACGATGAGTTTTTACGTGTGATAGCTATAATTCGCTTGATGTGTCCTTTTACTGGACTTATTTTAACTGCTAGAGAAGAGCCAGAGATCCGCGATGAAGCTATAAAAAAATGCGGCATTTCCCAGATGGATGCAGGCACAAACATCGGTATAGGCGGATATCATGATAAATCAAAAAAAGATGAGCTAAATAAAGTCCAGTTTAAAATTGGCGATAATAGATGTATTGATGAGTTTGTGCTAAATGTGATGAAAAAGGATAAAATTCCAAGCTTTTGTACATCTTGCTACAGAGAGGGGAGGACTGGAGAACACTTTATGCCGTTTGCAAAAAATGCCAAAATTAAATATCTTTGTTTGCCAAATGCTATTTTGACATTAAAAGAGTATTTGTTAGATTACGGTTCTGATGAAGCAAAAGAGCTTGGCGATAAGATAATCCCAAAATACCTAAGTGAGCTTGATGAAAACTTACCGCACGTTGCTAAAAAAGTAAGAGGTCTTATAGTAGATATGGAAAATGGAGCAAGGGATTGTCATCTTTAAAATACATAGATGAACTAGCAAAAAATCGTGAAATTTCAGCCTATAAGCTTGAGAAAATTTTAGCTGATGATGAGTGTAATGAGTATTTATTTGCGCTTGCAAATGCGACTAGAAAGCAATATGCAAAAAGCGAAGTTCATTTAAAGGCTTTGATTGAAATTTCAAATATTTGTCAAAAAGAGTGTTTTTATTGTGGTTTAAGAAAACCAAACAAAGAGTTAAAACGCTACAAAATGAGTGCTTACGAGATAATTGGCTATGCCAAACAAGCAGCTAGTAGCGGATATAAAACCATAGTGCTTCAATCTGGTGAAAGTCAGGCTTTTAGCGATGAGTTGATGTGTGAAATTTTAAGGGAAATTAAAAATACTGGTATGCAAATCACGCTTAGCTTAGGCGAAAAAAGTTATAAGCAGTATCTGATGTATAAAGATGCTGGAGCAGATCGGTATTTGTTACGAATTGAAACAACAAACAAAGCATTGTATAAAAAATTTCATCCAAATATGAGTTTAAAAAATCGCATAAAGTGCTTAGTAAATTTAAAAAATTTAGGCTATGAAACTGGTAGTGGGCTACTTATAGGGCTTCCTGGATATACTTATAAAATTATGGCAAAAGATTTGCTTTTTTTAAAGAAATACGATTTTGACATGGTTGGAATAGGTCCTTTTATACCATCTAAAAATACACCACTAAGTAACGAAAAAGTCGCAAACATTAAGCTTGTTTTAAAGGCAAATGCAATAACTCGCCTAATGCTTGTAGATATAAATATACCAGCCACAACGGCACTAGAGAGTATAGATAGGCAAAATGGCAGGAAAATGGCACTTTTAAGCGGAGCTAATGTTATAATGCCGTCAATTACGAGCGGAAAGTATCACGAGCTTTACAGTCTATATCCTGGTAAATTTCGCCTTGATATGAGTGTTGAAAATACATATAAAAATTTTAACGATATGCTTTTTGATATCGGCGAAAAAGTCTCTTTGTCAAATGGAAATAGCTTAAGATACAATGAGAGAATGGGTTTATGAGTGCAAAATTTTTAAGGACACGAATTGGACTGTTTGGTCGCACAAATGTCGGAAAATCAAGCATTATGAATATGCTAGCAAATCAAGATGTGTCGATTGTTTCAGATGTATCAGGCACAACGACTGATATTGTTGAAAAGCCGATTGAGATACATGGACTTGGTGCTGTTTTGCTTATTGACACAGCCGGAATTGATGATAAAAGTTTGCTAGGGCAAGAGCGTATAAAACGCACAAAAGATACTTTAAAAAGCGTAGATATAGCAATCATAGTATGTGAAAATGGAGTGTTTGACAAAGAGGAGAAAGATTTAATTGCTGAGTTAAAATTTAATAAAAAACCCTATTTTTTGTTAATAAATAAATGCGATTTAAGCCAAATAAAAGATGAGTTTTTAGATACAATAAGTGGTGAAAATTTCATACTTACATCGACAAAAACAGCTTTAAATTTAGATGAAATTTATAAAAAAATGATTGAAATTTCGTCTAAACTTAATTTAAATTCAAATGATTTATTTTTTGAAATTTTAGACCAAGATAAAGTAGTTATTTTGGTAACACCAATCGACGATGAAGCACCAAAAGATAGACTTATATTGCCACAGGTACAAGCAATAAGGCAAATTTTAGACAAGGATTGTAGTGTAGTTGTTACAAAAAGTAGCGATGTAAGTCAAATATGTCGCAAATTTAATCCTGATTTAATCGTGTGTGATTCTCAGTGTGTTTTAGAAGTGGTAAAATCGGCTCCAAGCAATATTAGTATAACCACATTTTCTATACTTTTTTCAAGATTAAAGGGCGATTTAAACGAGTTTGTAAAAGGAGCTAATGCTATAAGAAATTTGAAAAATGAAGATACTATTTTAATAGCAGAGGGCTGCACTCACAATGCAAAAGATGGTGATATAGCAAGAGTAAAGATACCAAATTTGCTTAAAAAAGTAACACAAAAAGAACTAAAATTTGTCCATACAAATGGCAAGGACTTTCCAGATGATCTAAACAAATACGCTTTGATTATTCATTGTGGTGGTTGTATGATACATAAAAACTTTATCATTAACCGTATAAATGAAGCTAAAAAAAGTGGCATAAGTATCACAAACTACGGCATTGCAATATCATTTTGCCAAGGGGTTCTTGATAGAGTAATTAAAATATTTTACTAAATAATAAAACTTTAAATTTCTACTTAAGTATATTTAACAAAAATGTTACAAAAAATAAATTTTTTAAGTTTATTTATATTTTTTTTATCATAAAATAACATAACTTATTTTTTAAATTAATTTTCAATTAATAAAGGAGGGATTTGATGCGACCTGGTCAAATGCTTAGTTATGACTATAGCGTGGCAAAATTATTCATGTTTTCTACGCTTATTTTTGGTATCGTCGGCATGCTTCTTGGCGTTGTTATCGCTTTTCAGATGGCATATCCAGATTTAAACTACATAGCTGGAGAATACTCGACGTTTGGTAGGCTTAGACCGCTTCACACAAATGGCATAATCTTTGGCTTCATGCTTTCTGGTATATTTTCTACGTGGTATTATATCGGACAAAGAGTGCTTAAGGTATCAATGAGCGAATCGCCATTTTTGATGTTTATTGGCAAACTTCATTTTTGGCTTTATATCATACTTATAGCCTGTGCTGTTGTTACTCTTTTTATGGGAATTTCTACATCTAAGGAGTATTCAGAGCTAGAGTGGCCACTTGATATTTTAGTTGTTATTGTGTGGGTGCTTTGGGGTGTGTCTATATTTGGGCTTATTGGCATACGTCGTGAAAAGACACTATATATTTCTATATGGTATTTTATAGCTACTTTCCTTGGTGTGGCTATGCTTTATTTGTTTAATAATATGGAGGTTCCTACACGCTTAATTTCAGGACATGGCTCATGGATACACTCAGTTTCTATGTATGCTGGCACAAATGACGCTTTAGTTCAGTGGTGGTTTGGACACAATGCTGTTGCGTTTATCTTTACTGTTGCAATTATTGCGATGATTTATTATTTCTTGCCAAAAGAGAGCGGACAGCCAGTTTATTCATACAAACTCTCTTTGTTCTCATTTTGGGGATTAATGTTTATCTATCTTTGGGCTGGTGGGCATCACCTGATTTATACTACAGCACCTGATTGGATGCAAACTATGGGTTCGATATTTTCGGTTGTGCTTATTCTTCCATCTTGGGGTTCGGCAATAAATATCTTACTTACCATGAAGGGTGAGTGGGTTCAGTTGCGTGAAAATCCTTTGATTAAATTTATGATCCTAGCTTCTACATTTTATATGTTTTCAACACTTGAAGGTCCAATTTTATCGATTAAGTCAGTAAATGCGTTAGCTCACTACACAGATTGGATACCTGGACACGTCCATGATGGAGCTTTAGGATGGATCGGATTTATGATTATGGCAGCACTTTATCATATGACACCACGTATGTTTAAGCGTGAGCTATATTCAAAATCACTAATGGAAGTGCAGTTTTGGATGCAAACAACAGGCATTGTGCTTTATTTCTCGTCAATGTGGATAGCTGGTATTACTCAGGGCATGATGTGGAGAGCAACAGACCAATATGGTAGTTTGCTTTATAGCTTTATAGATACCGTCGTAGTGCTTGTGCCGTATTATTGGATTAGGGCTATTGGTGGATTGTTATATCTAATAGGATTTTTCATCTTTGTTTATAATATATTAAAATCACTTGGTGCACCAGCACTTAGTAGTGAGCCAAAAAATGCTACTCCTATGGGTGGTCGTGCAAATTCGGAGGTGAGCTATGTTTAGTTGGTTAGAAAAAAATCCATTTTTCTTTGCAGTTGCTGTATTTATACTAATAGCATACGCTGGTGTGGTTGAAATTTTACCAGATTTTGCAAATCGTGCAAGACCAGTTGAAGGCACAAAGCCATATACTGTTTTACAACTGGCTGGCAAACATGTGTATATCAAAGAGAGTTGTAATGCATGTCATTCGCAAATGATAAGACCTTTTAAGAGTGAGACTGATAGGTATGGTATGTATTCTTTAAGTGGTGAGTATGCGTATGATAGACCGCATTTGTGGGGTTCAAAAAGAACTGGACCTGATTTATGGCGTGTCGGCAATTACCGCACAAGTGATTGGCATGAAAATCACATGAAAGATCCTACTTCGGTAGTTCCTGGTTCTATAATGCCAGCATACAAGCATATATTTGATAAAAATGCCGATATTGAAACGGCATATGCTGAGGCTTATACTATTAAAAAAGTATTTAATGTTCCTTATGATACTGAAGGCATGCCAAAACTTGGATCTTTTGAAGATGCAAGCAAACAAGCAAGAGCAGAGGCTGCAGAGATTATTGCTCAAATGAAAGATGAGAGTATAAAGACAGCTTTTGAGCGTGGCGAGATAAAAGAGATAGTGGCTTTGATAGCTTATCTTAACAGCTTAAAATAAGGAGTTATAGATGGATATGCAAACTATAAGAGAGCTACAAGCATACGGCTTTTTTATATTTGTTGTAGTGCTAGTGTGTGTGCTTTATGGATATTGCTATCATCTATACAAGACAGAACGAGCTGGAAAGAGAAACTACGAAAAATATTCAAATTTAGCTTTAGATGATGACTTGGATAGTGTTGTCATAGAAGAAAATAAAAAAGGGCTTTAACATGCAATGGTTTAATTTAGAAGATAACATAAACCTACTGTCCCTAATCGGTGCGTTAGCAATTGTTATACTCACAATAGGTATAGTTGGTAAATACGTAAATCAGATGAAAGATGCAAAGGATGTTCATGCTCCTCTTAGCGAAGATAGCTGGGACGGCATAAGAGAGCAAAAAAATGGATTGCCACTTGGCTGGGCTGTGAGCTTTGTGCTTGTTTTAGTGTGGGCTATATGGTATTATTTGGTTGGATATCCTTTAAATTCGTACTCTCAAATTGGCGAGTATAATGAAGAAGTAAAAGCATACAATGAGAAATTTCAAAAAATTCATGCAGATGCGAATTTAGTAGATATGGGTAGTGGGATTTTTTTAACTCAATGCTCAGCATGTCACGGCGTTACAGCAAATGGCATGAATGGTAAATCGGCTGACCTGAGCGTATGGGGAAGCGAGAGTGCAATAGTTGATGTGATACTAAAAGGCTCACGTGGCTTAAACTATCCGGGTGGCGAGATGCCTGGTGGCTTAGTTGATGAAGATGGTGCTAAAGCGATAGCTGCGTATATGGCTAAGGAAATTTCAGCTATAAAAACAACTAAAAATGAAGCTTTAGTTGAGCAAGGCAAAGAGCTATATGCCGCAAGCTGCACGATGTGTCATGGTGAAGATAGTAAAGGAATGGATGGAACCTTCCCTGATCTTACTGCTTATGGCTCAAGTGCATTCGTGGTTGATGTTTTGATGCGTGGCAAGAGTGGCGAGATAGGCGTGATGCCAAAATTTGATACAATGCTAAATCCTATACAGCAAAAAGCTGTAGGCGAATATATACTTTCACTTTCAAGGGGTAAGTAATGGAAAATAGAAGCGTATTTGCATTTAATGGCGTTAGCGGTATGCTTGTAGCTGTTGTTTTGCTTTTAAGCATACTTGGTGTGCTTACGTATTTTGCTATAGTGATACAACAAGATGTGGCAAATAAGCCATACACTATCGAAAACATAAATCAAGTAAAAATGATAAGCACAGATAATGCAAGTCATGTGAAGGTAAAGGAGTGATTATGTCCGCAATTTTAGAAAAAGTCATAGTGTTGTTAATTATCGCAGCTGGCATAATATGTGCTTGGTCGGTTCTTACTCCAAACCACCTTTTTGTAGGATGAGAGTATTTGATATAAGGGGCGTTTTAATCGCCCTTTTTGTTTTTTGTGGTGCCTTAAATGCCAATGTATTTTTTTATAATGATGATAAAATTTTAAGCGATAAAGTTATTTTAAGACTTAATGAAATTGCCACTGAATTACACGACAAAACAGGCATTTATGTTGGTGCTGGTGTTTTTAACTCGCTTGATTATCAAAGCAACTTGCAAGCGAAGTTTGATTTGCTTCATATAAAATCTCCATATGCATTCATAATGATAGTAAAAAATGAGAAAAAAGTAGAAATTTTTGCAGATAAAAATACATCTAAATTATTTGATAAAGATGCTATTTTAAGCCCATTTCCAGAAAGTGGAACGATTTTGCCGATTTTGGCTTCAAAAAATGGCAAAGATATATTTAATGCGGCTATTATGAATGGATATGCTGATTTGAGCGAACAAATAGCAAAGTCAAAAAACATAGAATTAATATCTGCTATTGGCAATGCAAACAAAAACACTCTAAATATATTTAGATTTTTTGTATATAGCTCTATTGTTTTAGTTTTTGCACTTATGATATATAAAAAAAGAGTAAAAAGATGAGTAAAAATAGCAAAAAAACATTTTGGCCTTATGGCATAGTTTTAAGCATAATCGCCTGTGTTATCGCTTGTGTGGCAACTATCATTATATCGCTTGATTATCCAGTTGAGATGGATAATATCTATTTTCAAAACAAACAAAAAGTTGATCAAAATATAAATGAAATTTTGGCATCCCAAAAAGAATTTGATGATAAATTTGGCATAAAATTACTAAATGATGAGATTAAGATTAACGCTTTAAATGAGATAAAAATTAGCATAAAAAACAAAACTCAAAATTCCAAAATAACATCATACAAAGCCATGATGACACGCCCTGAAACAAATGCGTTTAATGTCGAATTGAATGCAACCTTAACAGATGGGTTTTTGACAACTAAATTTAATCCGTCTTTGATTGGAAGGTGGCAATTTATGCTACAATTGCAAGATGAAAACGCAACAGGATATTATAGGTTTGAACTATTCGCAAACGAATAGATTATACGTATTTTCAAGCACTAGGGCTATACGAGAGTTTGCAAAATCACATCAAAACTCGCTTTTGCCAAAATTAATTAGTATAGGTGATTTTTTTGATAAGTGTATTTATGTAAAAGACTATATAAAACCAAGTCAGGCTGAGCTTATGCTTTGTATGCAAGAGGCTTGTTTAAAAACTCAAAAATTAAGCAGTGAATTAAAAATCCCAACTGATTTTTTTTCGTTTTTAAAGAACAAAGAGTATATTTTTTCATTTTTTAAAGAGATATCTCATCAGCTAAAAAATGTAGATGATTTAAAATTTGCCGACATTTATGATAGCTATGAAGAGCATATTGAAATTTTATCAAATTTATTTAAAAACTATCAAGAAATTTTATCATTAAAAGGCTATTATGATGATATAACTTTGCCAAAAAATTACTATTTAAATCACGGTTTTATCAAGGCTTTTGATGAGATACTTATACAAATAGATGGCGTGTTAAGCGAGTTTGAGTGGGGTATTTTGCTTGAAATTTCAAAATTAACCACTTTAAAAATATCCTTTATCACATCTGTTTTAAATAAGAAATTAACAGATAAGATAGTAAAAATTTCAAACGCCAAAATAGAAAACTACTATAAATACGAACTAAACTTAAGCACAAATGAGCTTACTAAAAACGAAGCTTTACCTAGAAATAAAAACATTTTAACGCGTGAGTTTAGTATACGAAGCCTTCAAGCAGCATATGTGTTTGAAAAAATCTCAACCTTTGTTTTAGAAGGAATTGATCCAAGTGAGATTGCTGTAATACTTCCTGATGAGAGTTTTAGTGAGATTTTGCGTTTGCATGATACTCATAATTTTTTAAGCTATGCAATGGGGCGAAGCGTGTCAAACACAAAGCTTTTTATCGCACTAACACGTGTGATCGAGCTTTTTGATAGCAGCACAGATGTAAATTTTGATATTGATATAAAATCACAGACAAAACTAAATCAACACGATACATATTTTATTTTAAATAAAATTTCAAAACAAGATTATGAACTTTTAAGTGCAAATTTTAGTAAAGTATTAAGTTATGAAGAAACGATTGAAATTTTAACTCAATTTGCAATTTGTATGAATGCTTCAAAACAGCTTTTAAATATATTAAGCACAGAAATTTTTGCCCTAAAACCACTTATGAATAGGTTAAAATTCCATGAAATTTTAAGACTTTTGCTACTTGAATTAAAAACAAAAACATTAGATGATGTTGGTGGTGGAGCGGTGCGTGTTATGGGGTTATTGGAGAGTAGGGGACTAGAGTATAAGGGCGTTATAATTGTTGATTTTAATGATGATTTAGTTCCAAAAAGAAGCACAAATGAGCTATTTTTAAGCTCGGTTGTTCGCAAAAAAGCTGGACTTATAAGCTATACTGAGCGTGAAAATTTACAGAGAAGCTATTATGAGAGATTGATAAATAATGCCAAAAAAGTCGCTATAAGTTATGTTAAAAATGATGAGCAAATTGGCTCTAGGTTTTTAAAAGAATTTAAATGTTTTAATGATGATAGTTATAGCGATGATGAGTATATAAAGATATTTAAAAGTGGCAAAGTTGCTAAATTTCATGAAATTTATGAGAGTGTTAATCATGATATTTTTAGTGAGAGGTTTTCATTTTCAAGGCTTAGCACAATTTTGGCTTGTCAGAGAAAATACTACTACAAATATGTCTTAAAAATACCAGAGCAAAAGTGTTTAGATGATGTTCCTGTAAGCGAATATGGAGTAATTATTCATCAGGCTTTGCGTGATTATTATAGTAGTAATGATAAATTTGATAGTGAGAAATTTTGTGAAATTTTAAAACCAAAATTAAATCCACTTGATTATGAAATAGCTAGAATAAAATTTAAAAAATTTCAAGAAAATGAAAATATGAGGTTTAATGAAGGCTGGAGTATTAAGGAGATGGAGTGCGAAAAAGAGGTTGTTTTAAATGGTATAAGGCTATATGGAGTAATAGATAGAATCGACATAAATGGTGAAAATGTGAGTGTGATTGATTATAAAACTGGTAGCTCTGCTGATGCATTGCAACTTGAGTTTTATAAAATTTTAATACAAAACGATCAAGCCAGTAGTTATTTTTATGATTTAAAAGGAAAAATGAGCTTAATTAGTCCAAGCAAGAGCAAAAATATGCCAGATATTTATGAAAAACTGCATGAATTAAAAAATACACCACTTGATTATAAGCCAAATGTGACGAGTAAAAATTGCAACTATTGCCAATACAAAGCGTTGTGTAGAGGTGAGGTATGAGGCAGTTTGTAGATTATTTAGCGCTTAAGGCAAGTGCTGGAAGCGGCAAGACTTTTGCTCTTAGTGTGCGATATATTGCATTAATACTAAAAGGTGAGAGCATTAAGAGCATAACGGCTTTAACATTTACCAAAAAAGCCGCAAATGAGATGAGTGAGCGCATTATTAATACCTTTTTAGATCTTGATAAACCAAGTAGGAAAGGCGAACTAGATACTATATGTGCTTTGTTGGAAATTTCGGCTAAAGATGCTATAAAACGTAGAGATAAATACCTAAAAGATTTTTTAACAAATGAGTTAAAAATCATGACGTTTGATTCGTTTTTTGGTATGATACTTAGGCTTTTTGCACTTCACGCTGGTGTTAGTCCTGAGTATGAAACAAGCCAAAATGAGGCTAAAGACTTACAATCAAAAATGATAGATGAAATTTCAAAAAAAAATAATATATTGCATGATTTTGCTTTGTATATCAATGAATATGACAGCTCAAAAGGCAATTTTTTTAAGACGCTATCTAGTTTTGATGAGAGTATTGCAGAGCTTTCGTATAAGCAAACAACTAAGCCAAGCTCAGATACTTTAATGGCTAAAGTAAAAAATATGCATGAGTATATAAACTCGCTAGATAATGCAAGCACTCATGCCAAAAAAGCCTTTGGTGCTAATAGCGTGAATGAATATTTAAAATCAACTGTTGCTTCAAAAACTACGCTTAATGGTGAAAAAACGTATAGTAAAATATATTCAAACGAGTTAGAAGATATGTTTTGTGATATTAAGAAAGAGTGTAAAAAATATACAGATGAGCTAGAAGCGTATCAGTTAGGTAGGCTCTCAAGCATATTTGAAATTTATAAAAATGTAAAAACTCGCCTTTTGCAACAAAACGATACTCTAACTTTTTGTGATGTTACAAATTTTGTTAGCAAACTACTTGCTGATGATAATTTTAAACATGTGCTTTACTTTAGACTTGATAGCAAGATCAAGCATCTATTAATTGATGAATTTCAAGATACAAATGTGATCCAATACGGCATTATTAGCCCACTTATATCTGAGATAGTTGCTGGAAAAGGGCAAACTGATGTGGGTAGTTTTTTTTACGTTGGAGATACTAAGCAAAGTATTTATAGATTTCGCGGAGGCAAAAAGGAGCTTTTTGATAAAGTAATAAATGATTTTTCACACATAAGTCTTGATACTCTTGATACAAATTATCGCTCGTCAAAAACCTTAGTTAATTACGTAAATAGTGTTTTTGCTCATCCTGTGATAAAAAACTATAAGCCACAAATTCCAGATAAAAAAGATGAGGGCTACATAAAGGTAGTAAGTAGCGATGAGATTATAGATCAGGCTGTGATAGAGGTTGAAAATTTATTAAATAGTGGCGTAAGGGTTAGCGATATAGCAGTGCTTTGTTGGCAAAACGATGATTCTGATATGGTGTGTGAAAGGTTGCGTTTAAAAAATATTGCTTATACAAGCGAGAGTAACGTGCTTTTAAAAAACTCACCGCTTGTTTTTGCACTAATAAATTATGCTAAGTTTTGTTTGTTTGACACTGAGATATATGCTAGAAATTTTAGTGCTTTCATGGGTAAAATGCCTGTAAAAATCGAACTAGATTTAGATAAAACAGCTAAAGAAAATTTAATATATCTTGCTAAAAGGGCTGAAATTTCACTGCAAGATAGTGATATTTTACGCTTACTTGAGATAGCAAACGGTGATTTGATAGGATTTATTTTTGAATTAGAACACTCACAAGTTAAAGCTACAAAGAGCAAAAATGGTGGCGTACAAGTCATGACTGTGTTTAAATCAAAAGGGCTTGAGTTTAAGCATGTTGTGCTTTGTGATCTGGTCGGCAGGGGTAGCACGGACAAGGATAAATTTATAGTTGATTATGACATCAATGAAGGCATGATGGTTAAGCTAAAGGTTGCAAATAGAGCTTGTTATGATGATGAGTATGCGAAATTTATGTTAGCTTATGAACAAAAAATTTATGAAGAGGATATAAATAAAATTTATGTCGCCATGACAAGAGCAAAAATGAGCCTAATTATTGTAAAAAAGCAAAACCCAAATGGCAATAGTCCAAGCTATTTTACTGAGTATGGCAAAGAAAATGATGAGATTAAATATGTGTGTTTGCAAGAGTGTGAAGTAGGCAAAGTTACGCCTAATAATGATCAAATCCCACAGCCAAAGCCAAGTAAAAAAATCCAATTAGCCCTAATACAAAAAGACGATCAAAAGAGTGCAAATAATGATGATATAGGCGATTTAAATGCTGTTTATTTTGGTTTAGCATTGCACTTTTTGCTAGAGATGTGTGCTAAATTTAGCAAGGATGAAATTTTAGCTCAAACCCATGCCATGAAAAATAAGTTTGCGAAATTTCTAACCAAAGATGAACTAGACGATGTGGTTAGCAGGGCTATTAGTTTATGTGAAAATAAGCAATTTAATGATATCATAAAAGACTGCATTGTTAAAAAAGAGCAGACGGTTTGTTATAATGACGAGATAAAGCAATTTGATTTATTGTGCATCAGGCAAAATGAAATGGTTGTTATTGATTACAAGAGTGCACTCGGCGATAGCGATAAATACGTCAAACAAGTTAGCGTATATGTTAGAATTTTACAAAACATATATCCAGATTATAAGATAAGCGGTGCTATTTTTTATGCTTTAAAAGATGAAATTTTAGTCAAACGCATTTAATTAGTTTAAATTATGCTGAAATTAAGTTAATTGTAAGCTGTATTTATATACAATCCCATTTTAAAATTTATTTGGCAAAGGCAAAAATATGACAAAAGTAACAAAGCCAAACGAAGTAAAACGTGACTGGATCGTTCTTGATGCGACTGGTAAGCGTTTTGGTAGGCTTCTTACAGAGGTAGCAACACTACTTCGTGGCAAACACAAACCATCTTATACACCAAACGTTGATTGTGGCGATTATGTCATCATTATAAACGCATCTAAGGCTGAATTTACAGGTGCAAATAAGGCAGAGCAAAAGCTGTACCATAGACATTCAGGCTATTTTGGTAGCGTAAAAAGTGAAAAATTTGGAGATTTATTAGCAAATAATCCAGTTAAACTATACAAATTAGCTGTTCGCGGAATGCTTCCTAAGACAAAACTTGGTAAAGAGATGATTAAAAAACTAAAAGTGTATGAAGGTAGCGAACACCCACATACTGCTCAAATCGCTAAAGAAGGAAAATAATAATGGCAACAGTTTATGCAACAGGTAAAAGAAAAACAGCAGTTGCTAAGGTTTGGATAAAATCTGGTAGCGGAAAAATTTTAGTAAATGGTATGGATTTAAATACATGGCTAGGTGGACATGAAGCTATTAAATTAAAAGTGGTTCAACCATTACTTGCAACCAAACAAGAGAGCTTGATAGATGTTAAAGCTACAACTTTAGGTGGCGGATATTCAGCTCAAGCTGAAGCATTAAGGCACGGCATTTCACGTGCTTTGGCTGCTATGGATGCTGATTTTAGAGCAGCTTTAAAACCAAAAGGCTTATTAACTCGTGATTCACGTGTTGTTGAACGTAAGAAATTTGGTAAGAGAAAAGCTAGACGTAGCCCACAATTCTCAAAAAGATAATGTTTTATTTTTGGAGATGGTTTATTGCCATCTTCAATTCTTGCTTAATTATAATTTATTTTTTACCCCACGTTGTTTTACTTTTAAATTTAGTGGCTTAGATTTTTGACATAGTTATGTTAAATCTAAATTTTAACTATGTTTTAAAATAAATAGTTGTATTATCAATTAACAAAAATTTTGAGGTACTAAATGAAAGAATTTGGTTTTTATAATACACTAGATGAACCTATAGTTTTAAACGAACAAATTGAGATTTCAAACGATTTAAACGCAAAATTTCTTATATCTAACTCAGATAAGCTAAAAGCTGATATAGTGGCACACGAGATTGATTTTTATCTTAAAAATACACTTGATGATACGCTTACCAAGGCAAAAAATACACTGCTTTTATATGAGGCACGTGCTAGTGCTTTTGATTTAGCAAAAGATGTAGATTATAAGAAAAAGACTGGAAAAAATATCTTAGTTGTAAGCAATAGCGAACGAAAAAGCTTAGATGAGAGATTAAGTCAGGGCGGGTATAAGAGCATTTGGCTAAATCATTTTGAGATAAAATTTGTCTATGGTAGCGCTGGTGAGCTTGGTGCGATAGTTTTAAAAGATAATGAAGAGTATGAGATAGAGTTTGACTTTATGCTGGTAAATAATGCACAAAATTATATGTTAAAACAAAGTGGATGTATTGAGATCTCAACTCTTAGCGATGATGAAATTTTAGCCTATCTTGACACACATCACCCTATTTATTCTTATAAGAGCTATATTCATTATGACCAAAGTATATGCCAATATCATGAAAGACGCCACGAAATATGTGCAAAATGTGCCGATGTATGCCCTAGTGTCGCGATATTAAAAGATGATGAAACAAAGCATCTTGTGTTTTCTCATATTGACTGCGTGGATTGTGGAGAGTGTGTTGGGGTTTGTCCAAGTGGTGCGATTGATTACTCTCGCATTACTCGTCAGAGCTTTGCCCAAATAGCACGTATGTATAAGGGCAAGATACCGCTTGTCGTGCCTAATGCCTGTTTTGATGATGTGAGTGTGAGTTTGCCTAGTGGTGTTTTGCCATTTGGTGCATGGAGTGAGAAATTTTTAAGCGAGGCACATTTGCTTACTTTGCTTCAAGAAAGTGGTAGTAGTGTGGTTATTTATTCGCCAAGTCCATCTCGTGTTTTAAATGAAGCGGTTTTGATAATAAATCAAATTTATGAGTTAAAGTTTAAAACCAAGGCTATTTATGTAGCGAGAGATGAAGATACGCTAAGGGCTGCTTTAGACATGGCAAAAATCATAAGTGGTAGCGAGTATAGCACAAGTGAGTATGCATTGCCTAAGCGAGAGATTTTCTCAAAACGATTGTCCTATATAGTTGGCGATGGTGATTTGGGTGAAGTTTATACAGATGAGTTGATTAGATATGGCAAAATTGAGATAAACCGTGATACTTGCACCTTGTGCTTAAGTTGTGTAGGTGCTTGTAATGTAAATGCTTTAATTGCTGATAAGGCGAGTAATAGCATTAAATTTAATCCTAGTATCTGTACTGCGTGTGGGTATTGTGAGCTAAGTTGTGCCGAAAAAGATACGTTGTTTTTACATCGTGGAGTGATAGAGCTAAAGCCACAAAGCTTTACTTATACAGAACTTGCTCGTGATGAACTATTTAAATGCGTAGAGTGTGGTAAGGAATTTGCCACTAAAAAGGCAGTTGAGAAAATTGCAACATTAATGGCACCGAAATTTGCTGATTATCCAGAAAAAATTAAAACGCTTTATTGTTGCAGTGATTGTAAGGCAAAAGTTATGATAAAAGCACAAATTTTAGCAAGACAGAATGATTTTACACAATAAGTAACTTAAAATTTGCCTATCTTTAGTTTTAAGATAAAATAAATTTTAAACGCAAAACGTGATAGGCTAAATTTAAATATTTCTTAAAAGCTTTGGATAAAACTTAGTGTAAATTTAACTTAATCAGATTTTCTCTTATTAATTTTAATAAAATTTATAAAAATTCTAAGTTTTTAATCCAAACTCTACTTTACTTCATTTGTAGCTGTAAGCAAAACATACCCTTATAAACTATCTTTTAATGAACTTTGTCAATAGGCTTTTATCTAGCTGTAGTATATACACAGATTTACTTTAAAATTTTGCATAAACTAAATTCTAAAATTTCACTGATTTTATTAGCTTTTAAATTTTAAATAGTATAAATACTTTTTTAACTTCGCTTTGTTTGTTGCTTAAAATAGCATTAATAATTCCACAGATTCTTGTGCTTTAGCACTCTGTAAGAAAGCTTGTTTTGCTTGATTTAGGCTAATTTGATGCTACCTTTATAAATTTTTAGTATATACTGTTTTGTAAGCAGTGGTAAATAAAACTAAAAGTTTTGGCAAATCTTTATTTGGCACCAATTTGCTCGTTTGTGCGAACATAGGCTAGTTAAGTAAGCCCATATCCTTCCTTGTAATCGCTGTTGTTTTTGGTTTTGTGTTTTGCTTGTTATTGCCAAAACTAACACATCTTATTTGTGCCTATGTGACATAATTGCCATAAAATGAGTTGTTTTATTCTACGCTTACTTTTGTTTTGCACTTAACGCATTCGTGAAAATTGCCTTTTTTTAGCTCTTTTCGTATCATGTCGCCTCCGCACTCACTGCACTTTTCAAGCACTGGTTCATAATTTGATATATAATCGCACTTTGGATAGTTTGCACAACCATAAAATTTACCACGTCTTGAAAATCGCTCAACTATCTCGCCTCCACATTTAGGACAAGGAACTTCTAGTTTTTTTAATTCACGCTTTGTGCTTGTTGGTTTGTTTGTGTCTGCTTGTGTCTGCTCGTCTTTAATATTGCGTGAATATTTGCATTTTGGAAAATTACCACATGCTATAAATTTGCCAAATTTACCACTTCTTTCTAGTAAATCGCCCCCACATTCTGGACATTTTTCACCTATTGGAGTTGCAACTTTTAGGCTTTTTATTCCAGTTTTGCCACTTGAAATTTTATCCATAAATGGATAGTAAAACTCATACAAAACATGTTGCCAATCGGCTTTATTATCAGCTATTAAATCTAATTTTGCCTCCATGTTTGAAGTAAATTCACTATCAACAATATCATTAAAATGCTCTTCTAAAACACTTATCATTTTAAATGCTATTTCATTTGGAATAAGCTGTTTTTTTTCAGTTTTGACATATTCACGTGATGTTAGTAGCGAGATAGTTGGTGCGTAAGTGGATGGTCTGCCTATGCCTAAACTTTCTAATTTTTTTACTAATCCTGCTTCTGAGTATCTTGATGGAGGTTCTGTAAAATGCTCTGTTTGTTTTATGTTTTGCAGTTGCATTTTATCGCCAATTTTTAAATCAGGTAAAATTAAATCCTTATCCAGGTCTCCATAGACCTTGTAAAACCCATCAAAAAGCACCTTTTTCCCACTTATTTTAAATTCACCATTTTCACCACATACAAATACATTTTGTGTTTGACTAATACTAGGACTCATTTGACAGGCTATGAATCGATTATATATTAATGTGTAGAGCTTTAAAGCATCTTTTTCTAAAAATTTAGCAGCAATTATCGGAGTAAAGGCTAAATTTGTAGGTCGTATTGCTTCGTGAGCTTCTTGTGCTCCTTTTGATTTTGTCACATATGAGACTGCTTTGTTTGGTAGGTATTTTTCGCCATATTCTGATTTTATAAGATTTCTAGCATCTTCAACTGCTTCTTTGGCTAAATTTAAACTATCCGTTCTCATGTATGTGATCGCACCCATAAAGCCTTCGTGAGTTTGCACGCCTTCGTATAGTGATTGTGCTATCATCATTGTTTTTCGTGGGCTAAATCCAAGGCGATTTGAGGCACTTTGCTGAAGTGTTGATGTCATAAATGGCGGTTGCGGCGATGTTTTTCTCTCTTTGCTTTCTATTTCACGCACTGTGTAATTATCATTTGATAGTGTATCAACGATTAGTTTTGCTCGATCTGGATTTTGTATGGTTAGTTTTTCTATTTTTTGATTTTGAAATTTTACAAGCTCAGCTTCTAAATCCTTTTTAAACACTGTATCTATGCTAAAATATTTAATCGGCACAAATGCTTGTATCTCTCGCTCGCGATCTACTATGATTTTTAATGCCGCACTTTGCACACGCCCAGCTGATAGTCCTTTTTGGATTTTTAAATTTAGCAAAGGACTTAGCTTGTAGCCAACTATACGATCAAGTAGGCGTCTTGCTTGTTGTGCATTTACGCTATTCATGTCTATGATACGTGGATTTTGTAGTGCATTGTTTATAGCGGTTTTGGTTATTTCGTGAAAGACTATACGTGGTAGCTTTGTGGCGTCTTTTCCTATAGCACTAGCTATGTGAAATGCTATAGCCTCGCCCTCTCTATCCTCGTCCGTTGCTAGATAGATGTTATTTGCTGTTTTTGCTAGTTCTTTTATCTCTTTTACTATTTTTGAGTGATCTGTGCTTACACGATATTCTGGTGTAAATTTCTCGCCTTCTATTTTGATGCCAAAGCTAGTTTTTGGAAGATCTCTAATATGCCCTTTACTAGCTATGACGTTGTAGTCATTACCTAAGAAATTTTTGATTGTCTTTGCTTTTGCTGGTGATTCTACTATTATTAAATCACTCATTTTACTTTCCTTACATTAATTATATTTTTTGTAATTGTAGCACAAAAAAATAGTTTATTTTAAATTAGATATAAATTTTTTCAAAAAAATACATTTGTGCCAATTTATTTTCTATGTCAAATACATAATTAATCAAATACTCATTTAATGCCTTAGCACCTTTTATCTCTTTGTCATCTTGTGTTTTTGGCTGAATTTTGTTTGTTTTGATATATTTTTCAACAGAGTTTTTTATATCTAGCATACTATTTTTGCCATCAAATTTTAATGCTGTGTAAAATTCTAGCTTAGTTGCGTGCCAAGTATAGTTATACTCATTAGCTGGGATAATAAGTGGATTTTCGTTATGTAAAAAGTATTTTAGATACTCTTTGACTGCTGGTTTTAGTCTTGTTTTGCCAACTTCATATCGTATGCACTCATAAGGCTTTGGCATGAATGTTGAGTGATTTGATAATATATGTATAAAGCCAAGATATGCTGCTAGTTTGTTTTGAGATGGTATAGAGTTTAAAATCTCAGCCAAACTCATGCTTTTTGGAAAATTTTCATTAAACATCTCATATAGCCATGCGTAAGTATCGCTCATTTGGCGATTTTCTAAATTTAAATAAGTTGCTTTGTCCTTTTTAAAATAATCAATCAAATAAAGCTTACTTACTTCATTGACGCCAATGTCTCTTTTTGCATTATTATATACATCTTGATGCACTATTAGGCTTTGGCGAAAAGTTCTTTGGGTGCAAAAATCTATAAATTGCTCTTGCTCTATCCTATCTAAATTATTTTGCTTAGCATACTCATCAGCTTGTTCATTTCCTGTTTGAGCTTGTAATATATCATTTAGATCGCTGTCGCTTAGGTATTCAAGGTTATATTTTTGTAAATTTTGAGCAAAATTTGTAAAATAAAATGGCTCATTGATAGCCTCTAAATATTCATGTATGATGTAACTACTGCCATGTTTTGTTTTTGTGTAATACAATACGTGATCTATCCATTTTAGACACATCTTGCCTTCTAGGGTGTCTAAATTTTGTAGTGTAGCTTTGTATGTTTGTAGTGCATCTAAAGATGCTTTTAGTTTTTGTGCTGGATCTTGAAATTTGCGTGAGGCAAAAAACATGAAGTCTTTAATAACTTCAATATACTTCCAACCAGGATATGTGTTGTAGCTAACAAATGCTATGCCGTTTGGTGACATGTGATTTTTGATTGTGTTTAAGATTGCATCTTGCACATTTTTTGGCACCCAGCTATACACGCCATGACATATAATATAGTCAAACCCCCCCCCCATAACTGGATAAAATTTCATCTGATTGAGTGATGTCTTTTTGTATTAGTTTGATATTTTTTAGTCCAATTTTGTTAATTATTTCATTACCAGCATCGACTTGGACTTGACTTAGATCAATTCCTACAATAGTTGCATTTGGGTTGTGTAAAGCAAAAGGTATGATATTTCCACCATAAGATGAGCCTATTTCTAAAATTTTAGCATCACTTGCACGTATTGGGCTTAGCGATAAGAATCTACCAATAGCCTCAAGTCTCAAAGGTGACGTAAAATTAAATGCACCTGAGATATAGCCATATTCATCATACGAGCTTTGAGTTTGCGATATAATGTCGCTATTTGAGATTTCGTTCATTTTTTATCCTTGATTGAAATTTAATTTTAATTTTTATTTTTTGGCTATTAAAATACGCATAGCACAATTACAAAATCCAACAATACAAACTAGTAAAACTAAGATAGTGTCTAAAATTTCAACTTTTGTTTTAATTTAGTATTTTACCTTAAATCTTAGCTTATATTTATAAAATTTTGATAAATTTACACAAAAATTTAGGAAGCAAAATGATAGATGAAGTTAAGTTAAAAGAGTGTGGTAAAATTTCTCGCTTAAGCAATAAGACATTTAAATTTGATGAGCGAATAGGGCATGGATTTTACACGGCTGAGTATTTTAAAAAAGTAAGAAATATCATCACAAAACATCAACCAAATCAGACAGTAACAATGCAGTGGTTTGAGCGTAAAGATAACATAATGCTGTGTGGGATAGATGAAGCATTGGCAATGATTAAGGAGTATGGCGTAGATACGCATGAGCTTGAAATTTTTGCTTTGGATGACGGAGATATGATTAGTGCGTATGAGCCAGTGCTAAAAGTAAGTGGCAAGTATGAGAATTTTGGCTATTTAGAAAATGTAATCGATGCTGTTTTGGCAAGGCGTAGTTCGGTTGCCACAAATGCTTTTCGTGCTAAAAAAGCATGTCAGGGCAAAACTATATTTTGCATGGCAGATCGCCAAGATGATATAGTCACTCAAATGGGCGATGGATATGCGTGTTATGTCGCTGGTATTAGGCTAGTTGCAACTGACGCTCTTGGGGCGTGGTGGGGAGCTAAAGGTCAAGGCACAATGCCACACGCACTTATACAGATGTGTGGTGGAGATGTGATAAGGGCGTGTGAGATATATCATGATACATATCCAGATGAGCCAATGACGGCTTTGGTTGATTATAATAATGACGTTGTAACTGATGCATTGCGTGTTGCTAGGGTGTTTGGAGATAAACTAAGTGCCGTTAGAGTGGATACGTCGGCAAATCTTATAGATAAGTATTTCATAGGCAAAGACATTAGTGGATTTGATGCACATGGGGTTTGCAAAGAGCTTATATTTGCATTAAGAGATGCCCTTGATAGAGAGAATTTTAACCATGTTAAAATTGTAGTAAGCTCTGGATTTACTCCTGAAAAAATCCAAATTTTTGAAAGTTTAAAAGTGCCAGTTGATGTTTATGGTGTTGGTAGTTTTATCACGAGAAATGATACTGTTGGTTTTACTGGTGATTTGGTTGAATTAAATGGCAAACCACAAGCAAAGTATGGTCGTAAAAACATCTCTTCAAATCGATTAAAAAAGGTTATTTTTGACTAATCAATTGCAAATCAATTGTGATTTTTATCTCATCATTTACTAATTCGGTGGGATATTTTTCTCCTATATTAAAATCTAATCTATTAATTGTTCCATAAAGAGAAAAACCAATTTTATTGGTGCCTGATTTGTCTATTTTTTCACCATTGTATTTATAGCTTAGTTTTATTGGCAGACTAACTCCTTTTATTGTAAGAATTGCATAAACTGTATCTTCTTGAAATTTTGTCATTTTAAAATCAATACTTTTAAAATTTTTAGTGTCAAAAAACACATCGCTTCTTAACGTTCTGTCGCGTGATTCGTTTTTGGTAAAAACAGAATTAGGATCTATTTTGGCCGTGATTACGGTTGGGATTTTGTTTTTCATTTTTATTTCGGTAGTGTAGTTATTAAAATTCCCAAATATATTTGTAATGCCTAGATGTTTTGCCGTAAAGCCTATGTTTGAATGCGATTCATCTACAATTAATGCTTTTGCAAAGATTAAATTTGTTATAAAAAATAAAATCGATATAATTTTCATTTTCTGCCTTTATTATTTTAAAATAGACAATCCTATGCCTATTTTATTTGTATGTTTATCATAATCTAGTAAATTTTCACCATAACCATTATAATAGTGTAAATATCCATAAATTTCGTTAAATAGTGGAAAATGCCACGTAAATTGTAGCGATGTTTTGTTTGATTTGCTAAGATGAAAATTGCTTTTTAACATTGTTGTAAAAATATGATTATTGTGTTTATATTCTATTGATATATCGCCATGTCCTGCGTATTTTGTGATGTCTTTATTTTCGTTTTTGTTTCCGATGGTTTTCCATAAACGAGGTGTTATCTTAAGCGAGTTTGGGCCTAATTTGGTCTGTATATATGCTCTATCCCAGCTACGAGAATCCATGCCATCTTTGCCGTTTGATTCATGCAAATAGCCAACTTTTACATAGTTAAATATACTATTTTTTATATCAATTTGAGCAAAAATTTCAGGTTGGTAGTTGCTTTCTCTAAATGGCATTGAATTAGCCGAGGTTTGCCACCATGATGTTTGAGTATATGCGATATTTAGACTTTCGTTAAAACCAAAATAGTTATAAAATAGCGGCTTTAAAGCACTAATTTGAAATTGTGTTTCAAAATTTTTACGGTTATTTGCGACATTTTTAGTGTAAGATACAGGCATTAGATAGTTTGTTTTGTAAGGCTTTATGCCATAAAAATTTAGCTCACTACTTGCTGTGATTTGCTGAGGTTTTTGCTCTATTTTTTCTATTTTATTTTCATAGGCTAGGCGGTAAAATTTCATAGCATTTATAGAATCACCATTTTTTTCATATTCTAATGCTTTTTGATAATACTCGTTTGCTGTTTTAGCATTTAATATAGCAATTAAAACAACTAAGAGCTTAAAAATTTTCATCCAGTGCACTTTCATATTCGTGTGGGGTATTGATATTAAAAAATTGCTTTTTATCGTCAAAATTTACTATTTTTATATTTGCATTTTGTATGAGTGTGCCTATTTTGTGCTGATTGTTTTGTGCTAAAAATTTTGCTTTATTTGCCAGAGTTGGCGAGTAAAATCCGCAAAGAGTATGCCTAAACTCATCATCACTAGCAATAACTACATCATATTCATCTTTGTATTTTGCCAGTTCTAAAATGCTAGAAATTTTAATAAATGGCATATCAGCCGTTGTGATAAATACAGGGGCGTTAAATTTTGGCAAAATCGAAGCAAGTGCAATCATTGGCGAAAATATGTCTGAAATTTCGTCGTTTATAACATTAAGTGGTGGATTAAATTTATTAAATTTTGAGCTAATATACACATTTTGAAAGATTTTGCTTAGTTTTTTGTGAATGTAGTGAGTTAGGCTTGGCTCATTATGAAATGACATTAGTGTTTTGTCTTTTCCCATTCGTGAGCTTTTGCCACCAGCTAAAATAACACAATTATCAAGCATTATTTAACCCTATAAAAAAACGAAACAATCTGCTTAACAAGACGCTCTTTAAACAGCGGCCATATAGTGCTTGTAGAGTATGTGTTGCCTTGTTGTGTTATGGTAATACTTGTTTTTTGTTCGTCTTTTTGGCGTTGCGATATTGATAATGTAGCAGTTAGCGTGTAAGCGTAACTATTTGTGTAAAAATCATCAGCATCAAGCATATAACCAAAACCAATTTGCGAAAAATACCTTGGATAATATCCTCTTCCAAAGCCCATGTTTATAAAAGCTACATCGCGTTTTTTTCTTACGTCTCTAGCAAAACTAATAATATCTCCAAGCACGATATAATCGGCATGTTTGGCATCAGTTGCTATCTTGTAACCTTGCTTTGTAAATTCTAACAATATATCATTTGTTACATTTTCGTTTGTTGCAGTATTTTTAAAATCGACATAAATCGTAGCGTCTTGTTGTGTTTGTATAAATATTGGGTTTGCTACGCTTGTTTTTATTTGCACACCAGAGCTTGCACATCCAGCCAGAAGCAGTGCTAATAGAGTTAAAAATACAGATTTCATGCAAATCCTTAAAATTTTAACTCTAATTTAGCACTAATCGCCTTAAAAAAGCATTATTTAACAACTAATGTTAGAGTTCCTAAATAAATTGCATCTTCGCACACTTTTTTGTCATCATGTGGCTTTTCAACTGTTACTTCAAACATCCATTTTCCAGGTCTTAAAGCCATTACTTCAATCTCACCTTTTAAGTCAGTTGTTCCTAAAAACGCATGTTTGTCTTGTAAAAATCCTTCAAATGTTCCAGTGACCTTGCCTGTTTTTACAGGTTTGCCGTTCATATAAGCTTTTAGTTTAAATGGCTTATCTACTTTTAAATCAAACGGATCATCAAGTGGAACTAGCTCTATTTGGTGACCGATTGGCTCGTAGATAAAATCATCAGCCTTTGCATTGTCTATTGAAATTACGCTTTTTGCATTCATTACAGCTAGTTGGCAATATTCTACATTTTTAGTGTTTTGTCTAGTGCCGTCCATATGCCATTTGCCATCACTATCTTTTGACCAAAAAGTCGGCTTATAAGTTCCTTCAAGCACGTAGCTTCCTGCTGCTAGTTTTGCAGTTTCAAATTGGTAATTTTCGCCTTTTTGTTTAAGTTCTGTTTTTTTGCCATCTTTTGAGATGATATGAAGTGGATTAAATAGTTTTACTCTGTTTTCTGGTATCATCTCAGGTGCTGGAAAATCATGTCCATAGCCAATATGTGCTTTGAAATTTTCACCATTTTCACCATTTACCCAAAAATCATGTGCAAAGGCTCCACTAAGCATACTGGCTACACAAACTCCAGCTAACGTTTTGTTAAATTTCATACGTTCTCCTTTAAGAAATAATGTAAATACAATTATATATAAATGATAATAAATTTTAATTTAACTAAGCAGTAAAATTTTAAAATTTTTTGTTGTAACTATTGACATTACAACAAAAAATTAGATAAGATACGCATTGTAATTAAATTAGTTACAACTAAAATTTAATCAAGGATACAAGATGAGTAAAAATATAGCTATTTTAGGTGCTAATGGATGTGCTGGTTCAAAAATATTAAGTGAGGCAAAAGAACGCGGATATAGTGTAAAAGCGATAGTTCGTAACCGTGATTATATTGGCAAAAACGTGCTTTATAAATCTGTGCTTGAGCTTACTAAAGATGATCTTAGCGGAGTTGATGTGGTTATATCAGCACTTGGTTTTTGGCAAGATGACGATAGACATTTACATACAAAAGCCCTAATACATCTAGCCGATTTATTAAGTGGCACACAAACAAGATTGATGGTAGTGGGTGGTGCTGGAAGTTTATACGTAGATGATAGTATGAGCGTGAAGCTACTAGATACGCCTGATTTTCCAAATGAGTATAAACCAACAGCAAATGCGATGAGTCAAGCACTAGATGCTTTGCGAAAAAGAGATGATGTGAGATGGACTTTTTTATCACCAGCTGCTGAGTTTGAGCCAGATTTAGCACGAACGGGTGAGTATATACTTGCAAATGAGATATTTACGCTAAATGATAAAGGCGAGAGTGTTATAGGATACGCGGATTATGCGGTGGCGATGATTGATGAGATAGAAAATGAAAATTTTATACAAAAACGATTTAGCGTTGTTGGCAAGTAAGTTAAATTTTAAGTTTTACAAGATAAATTTAGCATTTTAAAATGGAGTTAAAATGCAAATAGGTGTAAAATTTCCAATCGCTGTGCATATATTGCTTAGTATTGAGTATTTTAAAGATGAAAAAAATACAAGTGAGTTTTTGGCTGAAACGGTAGGGACAAATCCTGTAATAATTCGAAAAATAACATCTTGTTTAAAGAGTGCTGGACTGGTTGAAGTAAGGGCAGGGATTGGCGGTATGAGTCTTGCAAAAAGCCCTGAAAATATAAGCCTTTATGATGTATATATGGCGGTAAGCGAGAGTAAAAAAGAGCTGTTTAAAATCCACTCATCGCCTCATATGTGTCCGCTTGGTGGGCGTATTGATGCGTTGCTAAGACCGCATTTTTTAAACGCACAAAATGCTTTAAAAGCTGAACTACAATACATAAACATACAAAATTTACTATCTGAGTTAGCTTAGATTAATGAAAATTTAATAAAATAACGCTTTTGTATGAAATGATTAATTTAGTATTTAGAGGATAGTTTATGAAGCAGGTAATGTTGTGTGCTATTAGCTCACTAAGTTGTGGTATATGTGATGAAGATTGTGCATATTGCACTCAAAATAAAAACTCTGATGTCAAGATAAAACGCTATAAAATCAAATCACCAGATGAGGTCGTAGCAGAGGCAAAAATGGCTAGTGCAAATCATGCACTTGGATTTTGCTTGGTTACTAGTGGTGTTGGTTTAGATGATAAAAAAACCGAGGATGTCGCACGTATCGCACATGCCGTGAGTGCTGAGTGTCCTGATTTGATGCTTATCGCCTGTAACGGACTTGCTAGTAAAGAGCAACTTGCTGAGCTTAAAAAGGCTGGTGTGTTTAGCTACAATCACAATCTTGAAACAAGTCGCGAGTTTTATCATAAAATTTGCACTACACATAGTTGGGATGAGAGATATCAGACAAATTTAAATGCAAAAGAGATTGGTTTAGAGCTTTGTTGTGGCGGTATATACGGGCTTGGTGAGAGTAAAGAAGATAGGATTAGTATGAGAAAAAGTCTAGCTAAGCTAAATCCTTTTTCAAGTCCGATTAATTTTTTCATCAATGTCGATGGTTTAAAAATAACGCCTGATAGTTTGAGTGTCGATGAGGCGTTTGGCATCATAAAAGATAGCGTAAAGGCATTGCCAAATACTCGCATAATGATAGCTGCTGGGCGTGAGAGCTTGTTTAAACAGCGTCAATATGAGATATTTAATCACGGTGTGTCGGCTATAGTGCTTGGCGATTATCTAACTACAAAGGGCGAGAGCATGAGCCGCGATATAGCCGAGTTAAAAGCACGTGGATTTGAGTTTGTTACAAAGTGCCATTAATTTAATATTGTTGCTTAGTTGTAAAATTTACAGATAATATTAATTTAAATTTAAACAAAGACTTGTAATAGGTGCTAAAAGTATAAATAATTGTTTTTTTGGTAGTTCTTGGAAAGCTACGAGCGAAGCGAAGTAGTTCTTGGAAAGCTACGAGCGAAGCGAAGTAGAAAACCAAAATCAATTTTATCTCGTTGCTAAAGAGTGCAAATCCAAAGAATTAAGTAACTAATTTTTAGTAAAACTTTACACAAATTTTATTTGCTAATCTTTGGCATTCTTTTAAATTTGCCCTTTTTAGATAAATTAGATAAAGATAAAAAGCCTATTGATTTAGTAAAATAAAGCTTATCCCTTATCCAAGCCCTTGTGTTGTATCAGATGAAGCAATAATAAGTCTTTTAATTAAAATTTTTGCAAACAAAGAGCTTATGCAAATCATTGATTGGGCAAATTTAAAAGGATAAAAGATAGGTTTGTTACAATTTTAAAGTTAGGTTAAAAGTGTAATTTTAGCCTAAACTATAAATACAAGCACATTAAGCAGAATTTGTTAAAATTAAAATAATTGGCAAGGCAAAGTTATAATTTAAAAAAGTCAATTGTGCAAATTATATAAATTTATTCCTTTAGTTAATTTTATTTAGCCTAAATGAAGCTTCTTTTGCGATGTTTTCTTCATAATTATAGTAATCAAACGTAGCTCCATGCTGTATGCTACCATCTAGTATATCGCCACTTTGGCGATTTTTTAAATCAAGCTCTGCTATCTCAAATCCATCTAGTGTTTGGCAAAAATCTTTAAGTCGTGGCGGTATATTTTGTGATTTTGTGTATAAAAAACAATACCCAACCCCACCGTTTCGCCCTACACGTCCGCGTAATTGATGAAGTGTTGCTAGTCCCAACCTCTCAGCACCCACTATTAATATCGTGCTTAATCTAGGCAGGGATATGCCAACTTCTACAACCGTAGTTGATAGCAAAATATCGCCATTTTGTTTAAACTCACGCAGTACTTGCTCCTTGTTTTTATCCTTGCCGTGTGTGATATATACGTTGTTAAAACGCTCTAGCCAGAAATTTTGTGCATCATTTAAACTTTGATAGTTTGATGTCTCGCTACTTTGCACGAGTGGATAGACGATGATGATTTGTTTTTGTTGCGAAATTTCACGCTTTATATGAGCTAAAAGCATTGCAAAATCGCTGTTTTTTATGATTTGTGAGTGGATTGTTTTTTTAAATGGAATTTGCTTTAAAAAGCTAAAATTTACAAAATTTGATTGGATTAAACTTAGCGTTCTTGGTATCGGAGTGGCTGAAAACTGCACGTATGTTGCTCGAGTTTGCCCCTGCCTTACTAGCTCATCTATTTTTGCTCGTTGTGCTGAGCCAAAGCGGTGCTGTTCATCAACCATAACAATAGCTGCACTAGGTAAATCCTGATACAATAAAACATGCGTTCCGATAATTAAATTTACGTCTTTATAATCGATATCTTTGTCTCCGCTTTTAATCAAAATGGTATTAAAATTTTGTGGCAACAACCTTAATGCTTCGTTAAAAATTTGCTCTGCTAAAATGCTAGTTGGTGCCATTAAAACGGCTTTTTTGGGATACACGCTAAGTGCTGCTGCTAGGATAACTAGCGTCTTGCCGCTACCAACATCACCCATGACAACACGGCGTTTTGCAAAATCACTTGTTAAATCAGCTCTTATATCATTTATCGCGTTTAATTGATCGTTTGTCGGTGTAAATGGTAGAGTTTTTAGCCAATCTGATATATTATGTGGGGTAATTTTTTGATTTGGATATTGTGTTTTTTTGGCACTTAGCTTTTTTATGTAGTTAAAAATTTCAACAAATTTTAGCACATCTATGCCTAAGTTTTCACTTTTTAATTTTTCGTGCATTATTATGCTATTTTCGTTATTTTCGTGAAATTTCATCAAAAATAGGGCTTCACTTTTGCTTAATCCTTCATTTAAAAGTGCTTCTAGGCTTAGGTATTTTTTGATTAAGCTTATTACTTTTTCATCTTTGATATCGGTTTTGTATCGTGGTGAGATTTGACCTGTTTTTGTTATGATTTTTGGATTTGTTATCTGCCAAGCACCGTAAGAATAAGAGCAAATTCCTATAATAATCAGCTCTTTATCATGTTTAAAAGCTCCGTAATGCCAAGGCTTTGCGTTAAATATAGCGATTTTTATCTCACAATCCCACTGTATAGCGTGGGCAGTTATGATCAAAAGTCCTCCATTTGCACGACGGCAAGTGTTGATTTTTACATTTAAGCACACTTGCCCTTGACGTGCATCGTTAGTGATGGTTGTGTTTTCAAAGCTTTTAGGCAAAAGCAGGGCTAAATCTAGTAGGCTATGTACTCCTATTTTTGCGAGTTCAGCCCTATCTTGATTTTCAAATCTCATCTCTTAAAACACAAAAACTCAGTTGTGAAATTTCATTATGCTTATAGATAAACTCATTTAATTTATCCAGTTTTAATGCCTTGATTTTATTAAGTTCATGTAAAAAGCTACCAAGCTCTTTGCCTCTGTAAAACTCGCTTTCGGCGATATTTAAGCGGCGAAAAAGTGTTTCAAGTCTGAGTGCGAGTGAGCCTTGTAAAAATTTCTTAGCCAAATCAAGCTCTTTTTTACTTATGCCATGTTTGTAAAATTTATCAAACTCAGCCTTTACGACCGATATAGCTTCATCTTTGCTTTCATTTTTGGTTTGCAAGTAGCCATATACGTGAGAGTGACTTAGGTTATAAAGCCCCCTAGCATATGCTGAGTATGCCAAGCCACGTTTTACTCTAACTTCTTCCATAAGTCTAGCACCAAAGCCACCTTCGCCAAGTATATACATCGCCACACTTGCCATGTATCGTTCATCTTCGCTTACATGATATGGTGCTCCAAAATAGACATATGCTTGTTCGCTTTTTTTAATTATCTCTTTTAATTCACAATTATTGCTTGTTTTTAGGGTTATTTGCTTTGCTTTTTTGCCGACTTCTAGCTCATTTAATACATCTTTTATATTTTGTAGTTCGCTCTCATTGACATCGCCACCATATACGATAAATAGGTTACTTAAATCTAAAAATTTTATAAAATCTCTAACATCATCAAGCGATATATCATCTATGCTTTTTTTATCACCGATGCTTGCGTATCCTAGGTTTGTGTTAGCGTATAATATCTCGTTTAATCCAACTTGTGCTAGATAGTCATTATCGTTTTGGTTGTTTGCTATCTCGCCAAGAGTTAGGCTTTTGCATTTTGCTAGAGTTTCGCTTGTTAAATTTGGTGATTTTAGTAGTTTTTTAAGCATGCTTAAACCAAAATCAAAATGCTCTTTTAAGCAGTTTATTTCAAAATTAAACGTCTCAAATCCGGCATTGGCGTGTAGGCTGATTGCTCGTTTTTCTAGCTCTTTTGCAAATGTATGCGAACCAAGGCTCATATCTCCTTCATCTAGCAGCATCGCACTTAGTTTTGCTAGTCCTTTTTTATTTTCGCGTATGACGCCTGAGTTTTTAAAAACTAGCTTTAAATAAGCTACACTTAGTGATTTTGAGCTTTCAAAAACTACTGGAATTTCTGTATTTTTTACATCTATTTTTTTTATTTTCATTAAAATTTCTCCAAAATATCATAGTTTGTATTTCGTTTGGCTGGAAATTCTCCAACATCTCGTATAAGCTCAATCATCTGCTCTTGATTCATTCTAAATGCCGCTCCAGCCGCTTTTACAACGTTTTCTTCCATCATTGTCGAGCCTAAGTCATTTGCTCCAAATTTTAGTGCGAGTTGTCCTACATAGCTTCCTTGTGTAACCCATGAGCTTTGGATATTTTTAAAATTATCTAAAAATAGTCTTGATACAGCAAGTAGTCTTAGGTAGCGATTTGAGCTTTGTTTTTGTATGTTTGGATACTCTTGCATGAGTTTAGTGTTTGCCCCTTGAAAGCTCCACAGTATAAACGCTCTAAATCCACCTGTTTTATCCTGAAGGTTTCGTATATGCTCCCAATGCTTAACTATCTCTTTGTTGCTTTCAACCGTGCCAAACATCATCGTTGCTGTTGATTTAATATCAAGAGAGTGAGCTTGTTCGTGTATTTTTAGCCAAGTTTGTGTATCGCATTTTTTTGGTGCGACTATATCACGCACTCTATCACTTAACACCTCCGCTCCGGCTCCAGGTATAGAGTATAATCCCTTTTGTTTTAATCTTTTTAGCACCTCTAGGCTTGAAATTTTAGAAATTTTGGCGATATAATCTATCTCAATAGCTGAAAATCCATGAATTGTAATGCTTGGATATTTTTTTGATATAAACTCTACTAAATCCTCATACCACTCAATTTTTAGCTTAGGATGAACTCCGCCTTGAAAAAGTATCTGTGTGCCACCTATCTCGATTAGTTCTTCTATTTTTTTGCCTATCTCATCAAAGCTTAAAACATACGCATCTTCTTCTTTGGCATGGCGATAAAATGCACAAAATTTACAATCAACCCAGCATACATTTGTATAATTTATGTTTCTATCGACTATAAAAGTTGTGATTTTTTCTGGATGTAGTTGTAGTTTTTTGGCATAAGCCATCTTGCCAAGCTCTGTTAAATCAGCATTTTCAATGAGATCTATTGCTTCATTTACGCTTAATCTACTCAATTTAATCCTTATTTTAAAATTTTAAGATATTAGCAAAATTTAGCTTTAAATTTTAAAAATTTAGCCATTTTTAGTAAAATTTCAACCAAAAATTTATAAAATCTAGTAATTTTTTAAAAGGAGCAAGGATGAAAAAATTTTTAGTTTTAGCAGTGGCTTTGTTTGTAGTTGGTTGTGCTACTAGCAGTATGCATCATGGCACAAAAGCCTGTAGTCATAGCTCACACCATTATATGCATCATGATATGAACGCTAGTATGCATCATCACGGACATCATCACGGTATGCACCACCATCACGATGCTAATGCTTCATGTCCGTGCGAACATAAATAAAACAAGGGGTTTTACCCCTTTAAAATGACTTTGTTTCCTTGAGTTTTTAAAATTTCAACCTTGTCGCCATTTTTTAAATTTAAGCTGTTATCAAAATGCCAAAGTGTGCCTTTGTAATAGACCATATTTTCTTTTACTTCGCCAACTCCACTTTCGTTTAAAAAATCATCTTTAATCTCATTTTTATTAATTGTCTTTTTAAGTGGATTTTTAAGTGCAAATGTAAGTGTAAGCGTGATAAAAACAGCAAGACAAAGCTGTATATACCAGCTCATATCAACAAAAAAACTAGCACCACCAGCTACCAAAAATCCAAGTCCGCAAAATAGCAAATAAAGCGATGCGCTCATAAGTTCAGCCAAAATTAGCAAAAAACCAAATGCTAAAAGTGCATATGCTGGTATCATTGCTTAGCTCCTTTGCTGGTCATAAAATCTTTTAAAACACTTAATGAGCCGATTAATTGGCTTGTTTCATATGGCACTAAAATTTTGTCATTTGAGCTATTTTTGGCTAGTTCGCTAAATGCCGCCACTCTCTCCCTTGCTAGTAAAAACTCAGCCGCATTTGCGTTTTGGCTCATGCTTTGATTTATCATATCCATGGCGTCTTTTTGACCTTGAGCGATTGCTATTTGCTCATATTTTTTCGCATCAGCCATACGCTCTATCGCTTCAGCTTGTAATACCTGCTCTTGTTTTAATGCTTCAGCATTGCGTATAAGAGCGGCCTTATCAGCTTCAGCTTTTAGCTCGATTGCACGTTTTTCACGCTCAGCTTTCATCTGCATATTCATGGCTTCTTCTATACCCATTGGTACTGAAATTTCGCTAATCTCAACACGCATTATTTTTACACCCCAGTTATCAGCAGCATCTCCAAGTGCAACTTGAAGTGCGGCATTTAGGCGATCGCGTGAGCTTAGTGTGTCATCAAGAAGCATAGCACCTATCTCGCCACGCAGTGTCGTCATGGCTAAATTTGCTATTGCACGTTTGTAATTATCTACATTATAAAGTGCCATTTTCCCGTCAGTTACTTTTAAAAATACGATACCATCAACTGAAATATTTACGTTGTCTTTTGTGATAACTTGCTGTTTTGTGATATCTACAAGCTGCTCTCTTATGGTGATACTTGTGCGAACTTGATCGATAAATGGTATAATGACATGAAAACCAGCATCGAGAATTTTGTGAAATTTGCCAAGCCTTTCAACTATTAAAATATCAGCTTGCGATACTATTTTAATGGCACTTTTTACAAAAATTACAGTGACAATGACTACTACAAACAATAAAGGGATTAAAAACTCAGTATTTTCCATCTTAAGATTCCTTTTAAACGAAAATTTTACACTATTTTAGTAAAATTAGGCAAAATTTTTTATGAAAGGATTTAAAAATGAAGGCAAAATTTTTAGCATTAAGCGTTTGTGCTTGTATGTTTTTTGTAGGTTGTGCAACAAATGACAGCACTAAAATTGCCGCAGGAAGTTGTAGTGTTGATGTAGTGTCATGTGATGTAAATAGTGTCATGGGAGAGTATAAGGCAACGTTGCCTTGTGCTGATTGTGGCGGCATCGATGTAGTGCTTAAACTCGGAGTTAAAGAGTTTATATATAACGCAACATATCAAGGCAGGGATGAGAAAGATATGCAAACTGGCACATATAGTATAGATGGCAATATCATAACCACTACAAATTTATACAAAGAGATACAAAAATATAAATATGCAAATGATAAACTAATCATGCTTGATAGCGAAGGTAATGAAGTGCAAGGAGTGCTTGCTGATTATTATAAATTTACAAAAGTCAAATAAAAAAACATGGCTTAAAAAGAATATGCTTTAAAAACGATACTTGTAGCTGGTGTGGCTACAAGTATAACAATAAGCTTATTGTAAATAAAATGATACAGTCGCAAAATTCTAAATCAAATAAAATTAAGCCAAAACGCATGTCTAAAATTAGCATAAAAGACGCTAATAAGAGTGGATTGTGCTAGTTTAAGTAATCGTTAGACAAAGATATCATGCATCCAAGTATAAATAACCACTGGATATTATGAAATAAATTATTTGTTGATGAAAAACTTGTTAGAAAAGCTGTTTGAAGGCTAGTATATCACGCTGATATCTAGGTGCAAGAGTAAATTTAAAAGATACGAAAGTTTAAAGGCTATTGCTTACTGTAATTTGCACGGCAACTTCATTGCTGTCGTGCAAATTTAGACTATAAACTCCTTTTGACTTATAAATCCCCAAATAGTGCTTTTAGATCCTTAGCCATGTCGTTGTTGTTTGATTTTTTATTAGAATCTATCTCATTTAATTCTATCTCGTAGCCAGTTAGCATACTTGCTAGACGGATGTTTATGCCGCTTTTTCCTATTGCTTTGCTCTTTTGTTCGCTCATTAAATTTACTATTGCTTTTTTATCTTCAATTTTAACACTGCTTATTATAGCCGGACTCATCGCACGAGTGATAAATATCATAGGCTCAGCCGAATACTCTATAACATCGATGTTTTCGCCGTTTAATTCTTTGCTTACCGCATTTATTCTAACACCTTTTGTGCCAACCGTTGCTCCGACTGGATCGATATTTGGCGTGGTTGAGATGATTGCTACTTTTGCTCTTTCGCCTGGTATTCTTGCACTATCATGAATGATTATATACCCATCTTTTATCTCAGGTACTTCAGCTTTTAATAAAGCATCTAAAAAGCGTGGTGATGTGCGACTTAGCTCTACTTTTATGCCTAGTTTTTTATCGGCATAAACTTTTCTAATCACAGCTTTTACAACATCACCGACTTTAAAAATTTCGCCCTTTATTCGATTTTTACGCGACAAAACAGCTCTTAATTCATCTATTTCAACAAATGTGTTTTCAGCTTCATCAACTCTTACAACTGTACCAAATACAATTTGTCCTTCTAGTTGGCTATATTTATTAAAAATCTGCTCTTCTACTAAGCGTTGTATGTGAAACTCAAGCTCTTTGTGTAGTGTTTGTGCTGCTGTGCGACCAAGATTATCAAGACTTAACTCATATGTTAGCTCATCTCCAATATCCACGCCGCTATCTATTGATTTTGCCTCTTTTATGCTTATAAAATGCTCATTATCTTCTTGTAATCTCTCATCGTCATTTGCAACGATTGAAATTTTTTGAAATAGTTTAACATTTTTTGAACTATCTATTTGAACGTCATATTCGTAGTTTTCACCATAAACGCGTTTTGCGGTATTGATTAGTGCTCTTTTAACACGCTCTTTTACCTCGTTTATGTCAAGACCTTTTTCGTTGGCTATTGATTCAATAATGTCTGAAATTCTCTCCATTATATATTTCCTTTTTATTTGCTAGATTAAATTTTATAACTTTTAAACAGACTATTTTGTGCCATAAAAATCATAAATTTCACCAACCTTGCGACTTAGTCCGCAAAATTTAAACAGCGATAAAAACTTGGGATTTAGTCGTGAAGTTTTTATATTATACAATTTTTGATATTAATAAAAACTTTAATGTATGTTTTATGCCATTTTTGATATACTCATGGGTTTAAAATAACGAAAGGATGTCAAAATGGAGCTAAAACTTGCACGTGCTGAGTTAGGCACAAAACCAAAAACAATATCTCTTGATAAGATAGAATCGGCTGTTGAAAAAGAGGGTCAGAAAATTTTCTATTTCGACAAAGAAAACAGTCATAAACAATTAATAGAGCTTGTTGAATTTTTTGAAGAAAAAGGACTTAGCGTATATCATAGAGTTGTAAAATACGGTCTTGATGAGAAGGATTATATGTATGAGGTACATATCCTGTAATGAGTAAAAAATTATTTATTCAAACTCTTGGCTGTGCGATGAACGTGCGCGATAGTGAGCATATCATCGCTGAGCTAAAAGATAAAGAAAATTATGAATTAACCCAAAATATGGGCGAAGCAGATTTAATACTTATAAATACCTGCTCTGTTCGCGAAAAGCCAGTGCATAAGCTTTTTAGTGAGGTTGGTGCATTTGAAAAAGCAAAAAAAAAGGGTGCCAAAATAGGTGTTTGTGGATGCACGGCTTCACATTTGGGAGATGAAATTTTTAAAAAAGCACCTTATGTTGATTTTGTGCTTGGTGCAAGAAATGTTAGCAAAATCACAACTGCTGTTAATACGCCAAAATTTGTAAGCACTGATATTAACTATGACGAGAGTGATTATGCATTTGGTGAGTTTCGTGGTTCTGCTTTTAAATCATACATAAATATTTCAATTGGTTGTGATAAAAAATGCACTTATTGTATCGTGCCGCATACAAGAGGCGATGAGATATCAATACCGCTAAATTTATTATTAAACGAGGCCAAAAAGGCTACTTCTCGCGGTGCAAAAGAGCTATTTTTGCTAGGGCAGAATGTAAATAACTACGGAAAAAGATTTTCAAGCTCTCATGAGAAGGTTGATTTTAGTGACCTTTTAAATAGGCTTAGTGAGATTGAAGGCGTTGAGCGTATTAGATTTACCAGTCCGCATCCACTTCACATGGATGATAAATTTTTAGAAGTTTTTGCCAACAATCCAAAAATTTGCAAATCAATGCACATGCCACTTCAAAGCGGAAATACTAAGGTTTTGCGTGAGATGAAGCGCGGTTATACAAAAGAGTGGTTTTTAAATAGAGCGTTAAAGTTGCGAGAGCTTTGCCCTGATGTTAGCATATCAACAGATATTATTGTGGCGTTTCCTGGCGAGAGCGATAGTGAGTTTGAAGATACGATGGATGTGCTTGAAAAGGTTCGTTTTGAGCAAGTTTTTAGTTTTAAATACTCACCAAGACCGCTAACACCAGCTGCTGAGTTTAAAAATCAAGTCGATGAAAAAGTGGCAAGTGAGCGCCTGACTAGACTACAAAGCCGACATAACGAAATTTTAGATGAAATTGTCGCTAAGCAAAATGGTAAAATTTTTGATGTATATTTTGAAGAGTTACGTGCAAATGGTGGTGTGGCTGGACGAAGTTTTAATAACTTTTTAGTTCAGGTTCAAGGTAGTGAAGAATTGCTTGGAAAAACGTTAAAAGTAAGGGTAAATAACCCAAAAAGAATGGTTTTATATGGTGAGTTACTGGAAAAAATTTAAGCAAAAATTTTATATTTTTTTTAGCGTTTATTTTATATACGTTTTTATAAAGCTTATTTTTTTTACTTGTAAGAAGAGATATCTAATAGGAAAACTTCCAAAAGACAAAGGCTCGGTCGTGCTTTTTTGGCACGGTCAGCTTGGTTTTATGTGCTTTGTTTATAAGTGCATTTGGGATAACGTGCAAAAACATGGCAAAGTCATCATAAGCGATCATAAAGATGGCGAAATAATCACAAAGATAATAGATAAATTTGGTATAGGCACACTTCGTGGCTCAAGTTCAAAAGGCGGTGCGAAAGTGCTTATTGATGCATTAAGGCAGATAAAACAAGGCACGGATATCGTCATCACGCCAGATGGACCTCGCGGTCCACGCCATAGTGTGGCTGATGGTGCTGTGGTGATATCGCAAAAAACAAACTCAGATATATATGTGTTAAATTATGAAATTGACAATTTTTGGGAGCTAAAAAGCTGGGATAAGATGATTATACCAAAGCCTTTTAGCACGATAAAATTTACACTCTCTAAACCTTTTAATGTAAAAGATCTAAGCTTAGCTGAAGCAAAGAGAAAAATCCAGCTTCAAATGTGGCAAGAGAGTAGTAAAAATGGTGGTAAAAGTATCAAAGAGCATGAGAGTGATTTTAGGCTAAATTTAAAAAAATGGTGGGACAAAAACTCTCGTAAAAACTATAAACTCGATGATGATTTGATGGAAATTTTAAACGGAGATTAAGATGTTTGCAAACAAAACACTACCTGTTATCATAGCTATATCTATTATAGTGATGGCTGGTGTATTTTTTGCCATAAATAAATCGTATCAATTATCATTTGGTGCTAAAGTGTATTATGAACTTGGTAATTATGCTAAGGCAAATGAGATGAGTATAATGGCTTATGAGCTAGATATATACAATAAAATGGCGGCAAACATGATTCGAAAAAGTGGCGATGCACTGAAGTTGCAACGCTACATCAATCAAGGTGAAGAGTATTTAAAGCAGATAAATGATATGGCAAATCAAAGCGTGACAAAAATACAACAAGAACGAATACGTATGATGTGTGATATCATGCTAGATGAGTATGATGACATAGTTAAAAGCGTGTTTTATGATAAACTTTTAAGCGAAGCAAGGCAGATGAGAGATAGCTTTGCTACACTTAAAAAAGAGCTGTTTTATTGATAAATTGTGTTTTTGTTGTGATGATGCTTTAAAAATGAAATTTTATAGCAAATTTCTATCAATACCTAAAAATGTTAAAATTTAAAAACTTAGCTAGAATAAATCTATAGGCTCTAACCCAACAACCCTTTTTAAACAATCTTAAAAGTATATTACACATTAATTTTCATCTTTTCTACACATAAACTCACACTCTTTTAAATGAAGTTTGCCTTAACGATATAAATTTAGCTAGTTTGCGTTTAGTAAAACTTAAAAACTTATAAAGCCCCAAAGGGGTTACGGTATAGACC
>NZ_CAJHOF010000002.1 GCF_905120465.1 Campylobacter majalis | reverse complement strand
TAAGAATTTAAAGAATGAATTTAATCCATTAGAAATTCCAGATAAAGGACGTAAGAAGTAGTTTATAGCAAATACTAAGATTGCAACTATGATTATGATGAAGAGGATGGAGGTTATAATTTGATTTATTAGTGCCTTATTTAGCATATCTTCATAATCAGACATAGGACTTGCTGAACATACTAGCCAACCAGCTTCTTCATATTCTTCGCACGCACCAACTCTGTCGGTATTGCCTTTACCATTATAGATAAAACCGCTTTCTGGATTTTGGCTATACCCAGCCATGATTGCATTTACGATGCTTTTTGGTTCTGGATTTTCTGACAAAATAAAGTCTTTATTGCGATGAGAAATGAATACTTTTTTATTCATGTCTATTAATACGCCATAAGCATTTTGTGTGTCACGAATTTTAAGTAGCGCATCGTCGATTTTTGTTAAATATATATCAATAGCAATTACACCATATATTTTGCCATTCATACTAAATTGTCTAGCTATACTAATTGACATATTTCCACTTGTCGTTAAGTATGGATTGCTAAATATAGTTTTGCCTGGGTTTTGCATAGCTCTTTCATACCAGCCACGACGTCTAGCATCAAAAGTGCTTGATTGTTTTACAGAAACGATTTTAGGTGGTTGTCCCTGTTTTATCTCAGAAACAATCATCTCTCCATCATCGGCAAATCCCATGAAAATTTCATCGACATCAAGTGCTCCAGACATCCTTGCAAGTTCTTGTTTGAAAACTTCTCTATCAAATAGCATCTCTGGATGATTTTTAATATAGCTTTCAAAGCCATCAAGAGCAATAAATTTTGTCCCTATTAGCTCACGGATAAACACATCTATAGATACAGACATGGACTGCTTTGAGCTTTTGACTAACTCTATAGTATTGTCTTTTGAGCTAAAATAGCTAAGCGACGAAAATACGATAAAAGCAACACTTAATAGCACCAAGATAATAATGGCTATTTTATTTGCAACCTTTTTCATTTTAATCCTTTTTATGTAAGATTTTGCGTGATTATTTTACAGCTATGATTATTAAAACTTAATTAAAATAATTAAATATATTATTTATGATAAATTATGATAAATAGATTGCATATTACATTTTATGTATCACAAATTATATTTAAAAATATCTCTAAATACTATGATATGCATTATCTAAATATTTATAAAAACAAAACATATAAGAAATATATTAAAAAAATATTAATATAAATAATTAAAATAATTTTTTTATTTTATCAAAAACAAAAAATCATATATAAGATATAGATTTTAAACTTAAATCAAAAAATTATTTTGATTTGTGATTTATAAAAATTGCATTATCAAAACTTAAAACAATCAAAATTGCTATCTTTTTGCTTTAAATAAATTTTAAAAATAATCTAAGTTGTATATGATTTTATCTATTTGTAGAGATATTTTTGCTAACGTAAAAGTCGTTATATTTGTCTTTTGTAACAAAATATTTTTAAAGATACTGTTTGTGTCTTTATCTTTGTGAGACAATTTTGAGAAATTTTGCAAATTTTATAAACAAAAAGTATATTTATCGGTATAATCATGGCCTAAAACTATTTTTGTGTATTTTAAAGTTAAAAAAAGTTATAAAATATGCCAGTAAAACAAAATTACTATTAAATTTAAATTTTGTAGTTAATTTTACATAAAAAGCATTTAGTCTATTTTTATTAAATATTGGTTATAATTTATTCTCAAATTTTAAGGATATTATATGGAACAAAATTTATTAAATCAACATCAAGATATTCAAAAAATAGATATTGAAGATTCTATAAAAGCTAGTTATTTAGATTATTCTATGAGTGTTATTATAGGTCGTGCATTGCCTGATGCTAGAGATGGGCTAAAGCCTGTTCATAGACGTATCTTATATGCAATGCACAAACTTGGAGTAAGAGCTAGTGCAAAATATGTAAAATCAGCCCGTATAGTTGGTGATGTCATAGGTAAATACCACCCACATGGCGATACGGCAGTTTATGATGCACTTGTTAGAATGGCACAGAGTTTTTCTATGCGATATCCTAGTGTTGATGGACAGGGTAACTTTGGCTCTATCGATGGTGATGGTGCGGCAGCCATGCGTTATACTGAAGCTAAAATGACAAGATTAAGCGAAGAAATTTTAAGCGATATAGAAAAAGATACGGTTGATTTTATACCAAACTATGATGGAAGCGAAATGGAGCCTGATGTGCTTCCAAGTAGAGTACCAAATTTATTATTAAATGGTTCAAGCGGTATTGCTGTTGGTATGGCGACAAATATCCCCCCACACAGTCTAGATGAGCTTATAGATGGACTTTTGTGTGTGCTTGATAATAAAAATGCAAGCCTAGAAGAGATAATGCAACACATAAAAGGTCCAGATTTCCCAACTGGTGGTATTATATTTGGCAAAAAAGGCATTATAGATGCATATCGCACTGGACGCGGACGCGTAAAAGTTCGAGCTAAAACACATATAGAAAAAAAGCAAAACAAAGATGTTATCGTTATAGATGAATTGCCATATCAGACAAATAAAGCTCGTCTTATTGAACAAATTGCCGAATTAGTCAAGGAAAAACAGATTGAAGGCATAAGCGAGGTGCGTGATGAAAGCGATAGAGAGGGCATACGCGTAGTTATCGAATTAAAACGCGATGCAATGAGCGATATTGTTTTAAATAATCTGTTTAAATCAACTACTATGGAAAGCACTTTTGGTGTTATTATGCTTGCGATTGACAATAAAGAGCCAAAGGTATTTAATTTAATTGAGTTATTAAAGCTTTTCTTAAATCACAGAAAAACCATAATCATACGCCGAACGATATATGATTTAGAAAAAGCAAAAGCAAGGGCACATATATTAGACGGCTTAAAAATCGCACTTGATAATATAGACGAAGTTATTGAGCTAATTCGTTCTAGTGCTGATACAGCTACGGCAAGAGAGGGCTTGATGAGCAAATTTAGTCTATCTAGATTGCAAGCTGATGCGATACTTGATATGCGTTTAAGTAAATTAACCGGACTTGAGCGTGAAAAACTAGAAGCTGAATTAAAAGAGTTAATGGCTGAAATAGAAAGACTGAGCGAAATTTTAAAAAGTGAAACGCTGCTAGAAAACATCATAAGAGATGAGTTAAGTGAGGTTAAGTCTAAATTTAAAGTCCCTAGATTAACTGAGATAGTAGATGATTATGATGATATAGATATAGAAGATTTAATACCTAATGAAAATATGGTTGTAACTATAACGCACCGTGGGTACATTAAACGTGTGCCAAGTAAGCAGTATGAAAAACAAAAGCGTGGTGGCAAGGGTAAAGTGGCGGTGACTACATATGATGATGATTTTATAGAAAGCTTCTTTACATCAAATACTCACGATACGCTGATGTTTGTAACCGATCGCGGACAGCTTTACTGGCTTAAAGTGTATAAAATTCCTGAAGGATCAAGAACGGCAAAAGGCAAAGCTGTCGTAAATTTAATCCAGCTACAACCTGATGAAAAGATAAAAGCAATCATTCCAACTACTGATTTTGATGAGAATAAATCACTTGCGTTCTTCACTAAAAATGGTGTTGTAAAACGCACAAATTTAAGTGAGTTTAAAAATATCCGCTCAATTGGCGTTAGAGCGATTAGCCTAGATGATAACGACGAGCTTGTAACGGCTCTTATTGTTGAGGTGGCAAATGAAGGTTTTGTATCAAGCGATAATGAACATAATGGTGTAATAGACACAGAAGAAAACATAGCTTTTGAAGCAGTTGTGGCTGATGATGAAAGTATTGATGATGATGCTATTGATGAAAATTGTGATGAAACTATGTTGTTTATTGTTACTAAAAAAGGCATGTGTCTTAAATTTAATGTAAGTAAGGTTCGCCAAATGGGCAGAACTGCACGTGGTGTAACTGGTATTAAATTTAAAGAAAATGGTGACGAGGTTGTTGGTGCAGCAGTTATTGAAAACAATATGCAAGAAATTTTAAGTATATCTCAAAAAGGTATTGGCAAACGCACAACCGCTGATGAATATCGTTTGACAAATCGTGGTGGCAAAGGGGTTATTTGCATGAAGCTAAATAATCGCACTGGTGATTTGGTGGGCGTTGTTATGGTTGATGATGAGGCTGATTTGATGGCACTAACATCAAGTGGCAAGATGATAAGGGTGGATATGCAAAGCATACGCAAAGCTGGACGAAATACAAGTGGCGTTATAGTTGTAAATGTAGATGGCGATGATGTAGTAAGTATAGCAAAATGTCCTAAGGCTGATGAAGACGAAACAGAAGGCGATGAGAATTTAGACCTAGAATAAAGGAAAAAGTATGAAAAAAGTAGCTTTTTTTATCAAGATTTTATTGGTATTTAGTGGATGCTCTTGGAATGGTTTTGTTGGTGAACCAAGAACAACCGCAAATAGAGATATAGTCATACAAAAAATTGACAAAGATGATTTAAGAGAAGTTATGCAAAAAGAGAAGATGTCGTATGCTACTGCACCTGTTGAAGTTAGTTTTAATGCTACTGGCGAGGGAATAGCTCCGATGAATACTGTGTCATATGCACAGGCTCTTACACTGGCAAAGCGTGCTGCTATGGCTGACGCATATTCACAACTTGCTGGTAAGCTTTACGGTGTTAAAATTAACGCACAAGATACCGTCCGTGATGCGATGTTGAAAGATTCGTCTATTACTTCAAAAGTTCAAGGACTTGTAAAAAATGCAACAATTACAAATGAAAGCTTTGTAAATGGATTGTATAAAGTAGATATGAGTTTAAGTGTAGATCAAAACAAGTGGCACGAACTTTTTGCTTATTGATATTGTTTTTAAAATTTACATTTAGCCTGGATGAGTTTGTTTTTTGGGCTAATGTAAATGTAAAAAACAATGTTATAAGTTCGCAAAATTTAAATATATCGCGCTCTATGATTTCGCGAAGTGGTGGAGAATTTACATACCAATGCGAGATAGATTCTAAAAAGCATGATGATATGGATATACTTAGGTATTTAAATTTTCATAAAGACTTGTTATTTGATTGTTTTACAAATGAAAGAGTTAGTGTGCGTAGTGAGTTGTTAAAAACTACAACAAATGTTTCAAATAGTATCTATTTAACACTATATCCGATATATTTTACGATTGATTTTAAACAAAATTCAGTTGTTATTTATAAATTTCAAAAGAGACAAAAATGAATATAGCTATTGTTGAAGATGATATAAATATGCGAAAATCATTACAAATTGCACTAAGTGAATATGATGAACTCAATATAAAATGTTATAAATCAGCCACGGAAGCACTAAAAAAACTTGATGATGAGATTGAACTAATAGTAACAGATATAAATATGCCTGGCATGGATGGACTTGAGTTTGTAAATGCATTGGATGGAAAATATGATGTGATAATTATGACTGCAAATGCCACATTAAACAGAGCCATAGAGAGTGTAAGGCTTGGTGTTAAGGATTTTTTAACAAAACCTTTTGATGTAGATACGCTGTATCAAGCAATAATGAGAGTAAAAAAAGAGCGACAAAAAGTAGTAAGCACCCCTAAAAGAGATATCAAAAACACTGAAATTTCAGCTGGTTTTATAGGAACTTCACAAGCGATACAATATACCAAAAAACTTGCCTTAAAGGCTGCAATCACTAATGCTAGTGTAATGATAATGGGTGAGAGTGGAGTGGGCAAAGAGGTTTTTGCGAACTATATTCACGCCAATTCAAAGCGAAATAATCAATCATTTGTGGCTATAAATATGGCGGCAATTCCTGAAAATTTAATAGAAAGTGAGCTTTTTGGCTACGAAAAAGGTGCTTTTACTGATGCAAGTAGTGCTAAAATAGGTCTATTTGAACTAGCAAATGGTGGAACATTGTTTTTAGATGAGATAGCTGAGATGCCTATAAATTTGCAACCTAAAATTTTAAGGGCATTGCAGGAGAGAGAAATTACACGACTTGGTGGAACAAAGAGTATAAAGATTGACGTGCGGATCATTAGTGCGACAAATGCTGACTTGCAAAATGCAATAAAAAATGGTAATTTTAGAGAAGATTTATATTATAGACTAAATACAATTCCACTTAATATTCCGCCTTTAAGAGAGCGAAAAGATGAAATTTTGCCTATTGCAAACTCTATCCTTGAGAAAGTAAGTAAAGAGTATGAATTAGGAGTTAAAAGCTTTGATAAAACAGCAGTAGATGAGCTGTTATCATATACATATCCTGGAAATATCAGAGAGCTAGTTTCAATAGTCGAGCGTGCTGCAATATTAAGCGATAATGAGACTATAGGCACAGATGATTTATTTTTAAGGGCTAGAAAAGGTGCCTTAGTTTAGCGTGATTAAAATTTAGTGTTTATTTAAAGTGTAATAAAATTTAAGCAAAAAAGGAGAAAAATTGAGAAAATTTAACATTGCTGTTGTAGGTGCGACTGGAGCTGTAGGTGAAGAGATTTTTAATGTTTTGTCTGAAGTTAATTTTCCTGTTGGCGATATTTTGCCACTTGCAAGTGCGAAAAGTGCTGGAAGTGAGATAGAATTTAACGGCAAAAGTTATAAGGTTAAAGAGCTTACAAATGAAATTTGGGACGAATATGATATAGATATAGCATTTTTTTCTGCTGGTGGCTCAGTTTCAGAAAAATTTGCTCCAATTGCAGCAGCTAGTGGAGCGGTCGTGATAGACAACACAAGTCATTTTCGAATGCAACCAGATGTTGCTTTGGTTGTTCCAGAGTGCAATCCACAAGATATCGCCTTGTATAAACAAACTGGAATTATCGCAAACCCAAACTGCTCAACCATACAAATGGTGCAAATTTTAAAGCCATTAGACGATGAGTTTGATATAAAACGTGTTGATGTATCGACATATCAGGCTGCAAGTGGGGCTGGTAAGGAGGGTATGGAAGAGCTTGTGCTTCAGCTTCAGAAATTTTTTGAATTTAAGCTTGATGAGTGCGAGGCAAAAGTTTTTGCACATCGTTTAGCGTTTAATGTTATCCCTCACATAGATGTATTTTGTGATAATGATTACACAAAAGAAGAGTTAAAAATGGTAAATGAAACTCAGAAAATTTTACACAAAAATATAGAAGTCTCAGCCACTTGTGTGCGTGTGCCAGTGCTTAGAAGTCATTCAGAAGCAATTACTATACATTTTAACAATAGTGTAAATGTCCAACGTGCAAAAGAGATTTTAAAAATGGCTCCTGGTGTTGTATTGCTTGATGATCCAGCAAAAAAAGAGTATCCTATGCCGCTACATTCAACTGATACAAACGAAACTTATGTTGGAAGGATACGTAAAGATATATACCGCGATAACGTGCTACATTTATGGTGCAGTGCTGATCAGATCCGCGTAGGGGCAGCGACAAATGCTGTTAGAATAGCACAAAAATGGATAGAGCTACCAGAAAATAAATAATTTATCAAACTAGCCATAAATTTCGTGGCTAGTTTTAAGCAATACTGTTTAAAAAATATAAAAAACTTAAAATTTTAGTCGCTTTAAAAGGGCTAAGCAGCTAGTAAATTTTTAAATTTAATAAATTAAGCCAAATTTTTATACAATGAGTAATTGAAATTTTAATAAGGAATTTAATGCTTAAAAGAGTTTTTGAGAAGTTAATGTTAGCAAGTAGCACATTTACTATTTTGCCAGTCGTATTTTGTTTGCTTGGGGCGATTGTGCTTTTTATCATAGCTAGTTATGATGTGCTTGTTGTATTTGGCGATGTGTATGCTTATTTTTTTAAAGGCATTCATCCAGAGGATTTTCATGCTGATATAGTTGGGGTTATAGTCGGTGCGATTGATCTTTACTTAATGGCTTTGGTGCTGTTTATATTTGGATTTGGTATATATGAGCTGTTTATCGGTGAGATAGAGCAGATGAAGGGCGAGAAAAACAGTGTTTTAGAGGTGCATTCATTAGATGAGCTAAAAGATAAACTTGCTAAAGTCATTGTTATGGTTTTGATAGTAAATTTTTTCCAGCGTGTGCTTCATGCAAATTTTACAACACCACTTGAAATGGGGTATTTAGCACTTAGTATACTTGCACTTTGTGTTGGGCTTTATTTTTTACACAAGGGTGATTCGCACTAAAATTTTAAGGATAAATATGATATTTGTTGATGCTTGTTTAAAAAAACAGACAAAATATACGCCAGTATGGATGATGAGACAGGCTGGTAGATATTTGCCTGAATATATGCGTGTTAGGGCTGAGGCTGGGGATTTTTTAAGTCTTTGTAAGGATTATAAAAGAGCTAGTGAGGTTACAATACAGCCTGTTGATATTTTAGGTGTTGATGCGGCGATTTTATTTAGTGATATTTTGGTTGTGCCACTTGAAATGGGCATGGGGCTTAAGTTTTTAAAGGGCGAGGGACCAGTGTTTGATGAGCCAATAAAAACACAAGATGATTTAGACAAGCTAGATGCTAATAAAGCTGTGAAAAATTTAAACTATGTTTATGATACGATTAAATTAACTCGTGAAAATCTCGCAAATGATAAGGCTTTGATCGGATTTTTAGGTGCTCCATGGACGCTTGCGACTTATATGATTGAAGGACAAGGAAGCAAAAACTATGCTATTTGTAAAAAAATGCTTTACTCAAACCCTGAGCTTTTACATAAAATTTTAGACAATGTAACCAAGGCTTGTATAGGCTATGCTAAGATGCAAATACGAAGTGGTGTAAATGCTATTCAGATATTTGATAGCTGGGCGGCGGCACTTGAAGAGAGTGCGTTTTTTGAGTTTAGTTGGAGCTATATTTTGCGTATAGTTGATGAGATAAAGCGTGAATTTGCTGATTTTCCAGTGATTGTATTTCCAAAAGGAATAAGCGGATATTTGCCTAAAATTTCAGGCAATTTTGATGTATTTGGTGTTGATTGGAGTACGCCTATCGAGCTAGCTAAAGCTCATCTTGCAGACAAATATGTGCTTCAAGGAAATATGGAGCCTACTAGATTATATTCTCAAAGTGCGATTGATGAAGGAATTGATAAAATTTTATCAGTCATGCAGGGTCAAAACCATATCTTTAATCTAGGTCATGGCATACTTCCAGATATACCAGTGCAAAATGCTAAGTATTTTATTAAGCAAGTGCAAGAGCGAAGTGCTAGGGGTTAATCCCTAGCTTTAATTATTGTTTTTAATATACGTTTGCCTATCTCTACGCCTGGTTGATCGTATGTGTTTATATCTAGGACTATTCCAGTAGCCGATGTCAGTAGTTCGTAATAATATATAAGATATCCGGTGCTGTATTCATTTAAATGCTTTATTGTTATCGTATCCACGCTTAGACCTTCTTGCACTAGTGCCATTTTGGTGGCATCGCATTGTGCGTTTAATAACTCGTTTAAATTTAAATTATTCACAAAGTCTGTTGCTTCAAGCTCATCTAGGCTGATATTTGGAATTTTAATATTATCTGAGTTTTGTATCTTTATAAAAGTTACGGTTTTATCTTTAACACCATCCATTATAAGCTGTAAGAAACTATGCTGATCTGTGCTGCCAATTAAGCCAATCGGCGTACGACCTATGCGTTTGTATTCGTGCTTTTTGCCAAGACTCTCAGCCCATAACTGAACATACCAGTCATTAAAATCTTTAAGTCTATCTGAGTAGCTAAAAAGCACGTTTATATCGGCCTTACGATGAGTTGCATAATGGTAAGCTTTGGCTATTATTTCGTTATTTTTATTGTGTATGTATCTATCTTGACACACTTTAGCTCCATCTAATAATAAATTGATGTCGTATCCACAAAGCCCTAGTGGAACTATACCAATAGCGGACAAAACAGAAAATCTACCCCCAACATTTTTTGGCATATTGTAAAATTTTATGTTATTTTTGATTGCAAATCTTTCAAGCGGAGTGTCTGTATCCGTGATAATGATAAAATTTTTACTTAAATCACTTGGATTAAATTTATTCAAAATACATTTTAAAAGTGTTATTGTTTCTATTGTTGTGCCAGATTTTGAGCTTATTATAAATATTGTTTGATTAAATTTTATATTATTGCAAACCAAATTAAACGTGTTTGTATCAACATTATCTAAAAAGTATAATTTTCGCTTTTTTTCGCCAAGCATTGATTTTATAGCTTTTACGCCAAGTGAGCTACCACCTATGCCAACAAGCACGATGTTTTTTATATCGCTTATGGTTGCTTCATATTTTTTAATATCATCAATAAGTGTTTTAGATGTGTCCGGTAGATGATAGTAGCCTATTTTACCACTTTGATACTCATCTTTTACTTTTTTGGCGTATTGTTCTATCTCGTCGCCACTAGCTAGATTAAAATAAAAACTATTTGTTATCATGTTGTTTGTTGTAAAAATAGTTTGTAGCTTCAACAAAGCCATCTAAGCACCCACAATCAAAACGCATACCTTTAAATTTATACGCTAAAACCATACCACGATTTGCTTGAAATTTTAGTGCGTCTGTTATTTGTATTTCGCCGTTTTTACCTGGTTTTGTATTTTCTAAAATCGCAAATATGTCTGGCGTTAGTATATACCTTCCTATGATTGCTAGGTTTGTTGGAGCTTCTTTTGGATCTGGTTTTTCTACCATATCATCAACGACTAATAAATCATCTTCTATCATTCGCCCACTCACTACGCCGTAGTTTTTGGTTTGCTCTTTTGGTACTTCCATTACAGCCACGATAGAGCATCGATATCTATCATATATTTTCATCATCTGAGCCAAAACACCTTCGCCGTTTTCATTGACACATAAATCATCAGCTAGTATAACGCCAAATGCCTCGTCTTTAACCAACGTCTTGCCTGTTAATATCGCGTGTCCTAGCCCTTTCATCTCATTTTGGCGAGTAAAACTAAATGTTGCTTTTCTCATTTGTTCTCTTATCTCGTTTAAAAGAGGCTCTTTTGATGTTCCAGCAATTTGGTGTTCTAATTCATAGCTTATATCAAAATAATCCTCTAATGCACGTTTGCCACGACCTACGACAAACGCCATATTGTTCATATTGGCTTCAAGTGCTTCATCTACACCGTAATGCACAAGCGGTTTTGTAAGGATAGGCATCATCTCTTTTGGGAGAGATTTTGTAGCTGGTAAAAATCGTGTTCCATATCCAGCTGCTGGAAAAAGACAAGTTTGTATCATATAAATCCTTGTTTAAATTTTATTATTTTATCACTCCAAGCTTAAAAATGCGCTTTCGTCTATACTAATATTTACTTTTTCGCCTGTTATATATTTGCCTATATTTGCATCTTTGATTATGCATTTTATTAAATTTTCGCCAATTTTTATTTTGATTAATAAGCTATTATCATACACAAGAGATACTGAATGAAGTATGCCAGATATATTACTATCTGGTTTATTTAATGATATTTTGTTTGGATTTACTGCTATTTTGGTTGAGTTTTTCATACTATTTGGCAGTTTAATATCAAAATTTTGCAAATATCCGTTTTTTGCACTAAATATATTTTTAAGCTCAAACTCACACACTTTGCCATTATGCAAAAATATACTATTTTGTGACAAGGCACTTAGCCACTTTTCATCGTGACTTGCTATGATAAATCCTGTTTTATATTGTTGTTTTATATAGTTTATTGATTTAGCAAATAGCTTTGCTGTTGCTAAATCAACAGCATTTGTTGGCTCATCAAGTAAGACAAGCTTTGATCTAAGTGATAAAGTGATGGCAAAAGCCACTCTTTTTAATTGTCCTGAGCTAAGTTCAAAGTGGCGTTTGTCTAAAAAAGTCTCATCAAGCCCAACAAGCTCTAAACACTCTGGTACTATTTGGTTAAATTTAGTCTCATTTTGGCGTGATTTTAGTGCAAACATAAAATTTTGTCTAACGCTTCTTTTAAGTAGCATTGGCTCAGGAAGTAGCACGGCAATCTCTTTTAAATCTTTTAAACTTAGTTTTGATTTGCCCCATATTTTTATCTCTCCACTATTTGGTTTAATAAGATGGGCAATAACCTTAATCAAAGTGCTTTTGCCACTTCCATTAAATCCTAGTAGTGCAGTTGTTATGGCTGTGTTGATGATTAATTTATCTATATCAAGAGCTTTTTGATTATTGTAATTTAGCTTAAGGTTTGAAATTTTAATCATTTATCAAGCCTTTTTAGGGTATTTATTAAGAAATTTACAATAAATGCTATAAAAATAAGCACCAACGCAAGCGCTATCCCCATTTCAAACTGTCCTTTGTTTGTTTCAAGTGATATTGCTGTTGTTATCGTGCGTGTAAAATACTTAATATTGCCACCTATCATCATTGCCACGCCAACTTCTGCTACTATTCTGCCATAAGCTGTAGCAACAACAACTAAAAGAGAATATCTTAATTCATAAATCACACAAAGTGTTAATTGTGCTGGATTAAGACGATATGATAATATGCTAAAATAGTGCTTTTCATCCATATTTTGCACTGCACTAGCACAGAGTGATATGATAATTGGTAGTGCCAGTATAAATTGTCCTAAAATAATGGCCTTTAATGTAAAAAGTAATCCAAACTCGCCAAGTGGGCCATTTCTGGTAATAAAAGCATAAATTATAAGTCCAATTGCAACAGTTGGCATGGCTAAAAATGTATCACTTAAAAACCGCAATGCTTTTGCACCAAAAAAATTATAAAATCCCAGCACAAATCCTATCGGAAGTCCTACCAAAAGAGCCAAGATGATAGATATAGATGATGTGTATATGGTCGCTTTGATGGCTGAGTATGTTTCTAAATCACCATTTAAAAGCAAAGTAAATGCAGACAACACGCCTTGTATTAGAAAGTCCAAAATTATCCTTTATTTACGTAATATTTAGTCAAAATATGCTAGTATAGCATGTTTGTTTTAAAATAAAGGAGAAAATTATGAAAAAAATAGTCCTATGCTCATTAATTGCATTTAGTTCGCTTTTTGCGGCGGATAACGATTTACTAATGGCTACAACAACCAGCACTGATAATACAGGCTTATTAGATGCTATATATCCAGTTTATAAGGCAAAAACTGGCGTTGATTTAAAATGGACTGCTGTTGGCACTGGTGCTGCACTAAAAATGGGCGAAAATTGTGATGTTGATGTGCTTTTTGTGCATTCTCCAAAGGTAGAGAAAGAATTTATCCAAAAAGGTTTTGGTATTGAACGCAAGGCTGTTATGTATAATGATTTTGTTTTGGTTGCAGATAAGGCTGTGGCTGATAAGCTAAAGGGCAAGAGTGTAAAAGAGGCGTTTGAGATTATAAAGGCTGAGAAAATTCCATTTTTTTCACGCGGAGATAAATCAGGCACAGATAATAAAGAAAAAGGAATTTGGAAAAAAGAGTTTGGCGAAGTGCCTGAAAACCAAAGCTGGTATCGCCAAACAGGGCAAGGTATGATAGCTACGATAAATGCGGCTGATGAACAAAATGGAGTTAGTTTTACAGATCGTGGCACGTATATAAAATATGAAGCAAATGCCAAGGGTAATCCTGAAGTTGTAATTGTAACTGAAGGCGATGATAGTCTTAAAAATTTCTACTCAGTAATCGCTATAAACCCAGCTCATTGCAAAAATACTGATGTAGAGAATGCAAATCGCTTTATAGATTGGATTATTAGCGATGAAGGGCAGAAATTTATAGCTGATTTTAAGCTAGAAAATAAGCAGTTATTTACTCCAGATGCAAATGAAAGAAAGCAATAATAAGCTTTAATTTTTGAGAATTTTGATATATTTTTATCGAAATTCTCGCTAAACTCCACTCACAATAATTTTAAAATTTTGCTAAAATATCACAAAAAGGCAAGAATTTGAATACTATAAATGAGATATTTAGCACACAAATTGAGATTAAAAAGTCAAGTTTTTTGGCATTTTTGGTGCCTATAGATAAATTTAGCACTACGCATGAAATGCTTAAGCAAAATCACCCAAAAGCCGTGCATATCGTATGGGCAAAGCGAGAGATAAACAAGTATAATCAAATTGTTGAAAATCAAAGTGATGATGGTGAGCCAAAAGGCACTTCTGGTCCGCCTAGCTTAAACGCTCTTAGGGGTGCAAATTTGGTTGATTGCGGAGTGCTTATAGTGCGTTATTTTGGTGGCATTAAGCTAGGCACGGGTGGTCTTGTAAGAGCTTATGGTGGTGCTACAAACGAAGTTATAAAAATTGCAAAATTGATAAAATTTGATCAAAAAAGTGAGTGTGTTTTTTATACGCCATTTTCTTTAATGAGCAGGTTTGAACATTTTTTAAACTCCGAAAATTTAAGCGATTTTAGTAGAGAATTTGACGAAAATGGTGCAAGGTGGATTATTAAATTTAAGCAAGATGAGTATGAAAAATTTCACTCATTTTCGCACACATTTGAAATTTCTGGCTTTATATTACTTGCTATACCACTTTTTGCAAAAAATAATTAAAATTTTATAGATAATTTATTTAAATTTGTTAATATATTGTTTAATATCTTAGCAAATTGGAGTTATTGTGCATTTTGTTGCTGTATTTTTGGTGTTTTTTGTAATGTTTTAGTTGCAAATGATATTTTGCTTGATAAGGTTGAAGTTAGTTTTAAAGATAAAAAAGAGCTACTTGATTATCCTACTAGGCTTGAAATTTCAGATAAAGACAAACTTTTACAGCATTCTGATATGGCAAAATCTTTCTCAAAACTTAGCGGATTTAGCATGATGAGAAAGGGTGGGTTTGGCTCGGAGATATTTTATCGCTCACAAGGTGGAGCAAGGATGCCAATACTACTTGATGGCTCAAGTTTGCATGGTGGCTGTAGTGGCAGGATGGATAATGCCATAAGCTACATCGATACGCAAAGCTATCATAGCGTAAGCATCATAAAAGGACCGCAAGATCTTAGATATGCTACTGTAATGTCTGGTGCAGTTTTATTTGAGCGTGAAATTTTAAGACTTGCAAAACCAACTTATTTGTTTAATTATAGCACTTTGTATGGTAGTTATGCCAGATTTGATAACAATATAAATGCAACTATTGGCGATGAAAGATATGCGGTGCAAATTTTTGCTAGCGATTATAAAAGCAATGATTATAAAGATGCAAACAACAACAAAATAAACTCAAAATTTCACAAACAAAACTTAAGCTTAATATCATCTGCTATACTTAATGATACGGCGGTTGAGTTGTCGTTTGATGCGTCTAAGGCAAACGCTGCTTACGCTGATAGGCAGATGGATGGAGTTAGATTTGATAGGCGTTCGTTAAATTTTAAATTAGAGCATGATTTAAACACAAAAAATAGACTGAATTTATCATCTTTTTATCATGAGATAGATCACAAAATGGATAATTTTACTATGCGTAATCCAAGCATGAGCTATCAAATTTCTAATCCAAAGCGAAAGATAAAAGGCTTAAGGCTAGAAAACATTACAACGCTTGATAATCTAAAACTTTATGCTGGTTTGCAACGCGAACAAAATAGCTATAAAAACAAAAGTGCAAGTGGAAATTCTATCCAAAATGTCAATGCAAAACTTAATAATCAAGAGTATCAAGATGGGCTTAGTTTTGATACTAAAGCTATGTTTTTGCAGGGGCAATATATGTTTGATGAGAGTGCTTTGTTTGCTGGGTATAAAAATGAGCATGTTAGGGTTAGGGATGCATGGGATAATGAGTGGCAAGAGTATGGGATTTTGCAAAAACCAAGCCAAAGATACGATCTAAACTCAGCATTTATGAGATTTGAGAGATATTATGAAAATTTAAGTGCATATATTGGCGTCGCTCATGCACAAAGATCACCTGATTTTTGGGAGTTTAATCAAGTATTTGGATATGCAAATAACAACACTTATGATAATTTTCATCTTCTAAAAAAAGAAAAAAATAACCAGCTAGATACCGGCGTAGTCTATAAAAATAAAACTGATGAGATAAGTTTGGGTTTGTTTTATTCAAAGGTTAATGATTATATTTTGCTTAGCAAACAACAAGCTTTTAATACAAACGCACTTATTTATGGGGCTGAGGCTGATTTAAGCTTAAAATTTTACGATATTTTAAGGCTTGAGATAGCAACATCATATATAAAAGGTGTAAATAAAAGACAAATTATAAACAAAAAAGCAATGACAAATGCTGTATTAAACCGCAATGATGCATTGCCTCAAATTGCTCCTTTGTCGTTTAAGCTTGGGCTTGGTTTAGAGCAAAAAAATTGGTTTGCAAAGCTAGATATGCAAGCAAACTCTAGGCAAAATCGCATAGCAAGTGGTTTTGGCAGTGTGTCAGGACTGGATAGTAAAAGTAGCAGTGGGTTTGCTGTTTATGGTTTTAGTGCTGGAGTGATGCATAAAAATATGCAGGTTATATTTGGCGTGGATAATCTCACAAATAAATCTTATGCGTATCATTTAAGTAAAATTTCAGCAAATGATGTCGCTAATAAAAATGATACTAAAATCAATGAAATAGGGCGTAATTTTTATATTAAATTTAAACTTCATATTTGATAAAATTTTATTTTTAGATTAGGGTCTAAAATTTACTTATTATTTTATAAATAATTTTTTGCTACACTCTCAAAAATAATAAATGGAGCGTTGTGTTGAGAGTTGAAAATATGGCGGTTTTAATAGATGCTGAAAATTTCTCACACACTCTTGTGAGTGAGGCGATATCTAGGCTAGATGAGCTTGGATATGTAAGGAAAATTTTAGCATACGGAGATTATAGCACTGATAATTTAAAAGCATACAAACAAATATGTTTTAAACACAATATTACTCCAATGCAAGTCTTTACTCAAACTATCGGCAAAAACTCAGCCGATATTGCACTAGTTATAGACGCTATGGATATATTAAAAAGTGGCGATTATGACGCACTAGCTATAGTCTCAAACGATAGCGATTTTATCCGCCTTTCATCACGCATTAAAGACAGCAGGATAAAAAGCATAGGCGTAAGCTCAAGATTTAGAAATACGGCTGTTTTTGATCATTTTATCTACCTAGAACCAAAAGCAAAACAGATCGCAGTTGATGCGGAAATTTTAGATGAAGCTGTGCAATTAAAGCAGGGTTTTGTAAAGAAATTTTTAGGACTGTATAGTAAATTTTTAATCCCAAAACAACTACAGCCAAAAAGAGAGCAAGATGAGCTAGATAAGGTATTTAAAAAGATTTGTGAGCTATATAAACCAGATGCTGATGGATATTATAATTGTGGCTTGTTTGGCAACGTACTAAAGCAAGAATTTAAAGATTTAGACTTAAAGCAAATTGGGTATAGCAACAAACTTAAAGAGCTTTTTAGTAAGCTTTGTGATGATGGTAGGGTGGAGCTAGTGAGTTATGGTACGACGATGAAATTTAAGATAAAGGCATGATATGAACGTTGCGGTTGTGATGTATGATAGGATAAATTTAATAAGTCTTGCAAATGTGCTTAGTTTTGTAAAATCATTTCAAAAAGCAAAGATTAAAACTTGTGCTTTTAAACCAGAGATAGTTGATGAGTATGGGTTAAAAATCACGCCTGAAGTTAGTGGCGAGAGTATATATGGAGCAGATATCATCATCATACCAGATGGGATAGGAGCGTTAAATTTACGCCATGATGAGATATTTTTATCATGGATTAAATCCGCTTCAAATGCTAAAGTCAAGCTTGGGTTTGATTTAGGCACACTTATTTTTGCTGGAGCTGGATTTTTAAACAACAAGAGTGCTTGTATTAGAGGTGGATATAAAAATGCACTAAGTGAATATTGTGATGTAAGTGATACTAAAGTGTGCGAGAGTGGCGATGTGATTAGTGTAAGCGAGTGGGGCGATGAGATAAAAGCAATACTTGCTAAAATTTTAAGCTAATTGCGGTAATTTAAAATAAATTAAAAGGGGCTAATATGTATAAAAATTATATTTTAATTGCTTTGTTTGCGTTTATTTTGGCTGGTTGCATAAGCTCAAAAAAGCCTATTTATGACTATACAAAACCAAAAATAGACACTGAAAAACAAGTAAAAATTGAACCTAAACCAGATAGTGGCAACACGCAAGTTATTTTAAGTGCCATAGATATACTTCACTCAAAGTGTGAATTTGGAGATAGTAATGCTTGTAATGATTTAGGAGCGACTTATGAGCAAATTGGCGAGTATGAAAACGCTATGAAATTTTATACTCGTGCATGTGATAATAGCATAGAGATAGGGTGTGCAAATATGGGCATGATGTATGAAAAAGGTCTTGGTGTGAGCAAAAATCCAGCCAAGGCACTAGATATATACAAAACATCGTGCAACAACGGCGGTGCTTTGGGATGTTATAATCTAGCTACGGCATATAGAAAGGGTGAGATTGTTGCTCAAGATTATGCTATCGCACATAGTGCTTATACGAGTGCGTGTGAAAAAGAGGACGTGCCATCTTGTGCAAATATAGGCTCGATGTATGAGCTAGGTCATGGTGTGCAAAAAGATGAAGTAAAAGCGTATAATATCTACAAGGTCGCTTGTTTTAGGGGTTTTAATAAAGCGTGTCCTCACATGAAGCGTTTGGGCGATAAGCTAAATATAAAGTAAGATGATGAAAAAAATTATATTTATTTTGATGATTTTTTTATTTGGTGGTTGTGCTTCGTGGCAGAGTATGCTAAGCTTTGGGCTTTTTAAAACCAAAAGCGAGAAGCAAGAAGAAGCCTTAAAGGCAAAATGTGATGAAAAAGATGAAATTTCATGCAATAATTTAGCTGTTATTTATAGCAATGATGAATATTTTGATGATGCCAAAAAATATTATGAAATTTCGTGCGATTTGGGGCTAGCTACTGCGTGTTCTAATCTTGGGCAAATTTATGAAAAGGGATTGGGTGGCACAGACTCTGACATGCAAAAAGCAACGCAATTATATGAAAAATCATGCGATAGTGAAGATGGAGTAGGGTGTTATAATATGGCATTGCTACTTTATAAAACAAGCTCTAATGAGCTAAAGGAGCAAAACGCCATAAAGGCATTTGAGTTGTTGGAAAAAAGTTGTAAATTTGAGTATAAACAAGCTTGTTTTTTGCTAGAAAAGTTAAAATGAGACCTTTTTAATGATAGCAAATATTACAACAAATGCGATAAAAATACCTAGCAATATGATATAATCTGACACTGATTTAGCCTTTTTGTTAATTTATAAATGCAATTTTAACAAAAAAATATTTTTTTAAAATTAAAATTGTGATTAAGTATGAGATTTAATTGATTTTGTTCTTTAAATAAAGGAAAAATAATATGATGGATATTAAAAATTTATACATAAATAGAGAACTCAGTTGGCTTAGGTTTAATACTCGTGTGCTTTCGCAATGCGAACGTGATATACCACTACTTGAAAAGTTAAAATTTCTTGCAATTTATAGCACAAATTTAGATGAATTTTATATGATACGCATAGCTGGTTTAAAGCAGTTATTTGCCGCTGGTGTAACAATTAGTGGCAGTGATGAGATGAGTCCGCTAGATCAGTTAAAGGCTATTAGAAAATATTTGCAAAATGAAAAAATTACTTTAGAAAATCATTATAAAAATATAAAACAGGGCTTGGAAAAAGAGGGATTGTTTATCAAAAACTATGATGAATTAAGTGATGCTTTAAAACAAAAATGTGATGAGTATTTTTTCTCAAATATAATGCCTGTTATCGTGCCTATTGCTATTGATGCAACACATCCTTTTCCGCATTTAAACAACTTAAGTTTTTCGTTGGCTGTGAAATTAGCAGACGCAAGTCATCCTGAAATTTTAAAATATGGCATGGTGAGAATTCCACGTGTGCTTCCGCGATTTACTCAGGCTAGTGAAAATGTATATGTTCCGATAGAAACGATAGTTCATAGGCATGTTAGCGAAATTTTCCCAGGTTATAAGCTACTTAGTTCGTGTGCGTTTAGGGTTACTAGAAATGCTGATATCGTTATAGAAGAAGAAGAAGCTGATGATTTTATGATGATACTTGAGCAAGGACTAAAGCTTCGCCGAAAGGGTGCTTTTGTAAGACTTCAGACGCAAGATGGAGCAGATCCTGAAATTTTGGAGTTTTTAAATACTCAGATGAAAATTTTCCACAAAGATATATATTATTCATCTATTCCACTTACTCTTAGCTCTTTATGGCAAATCGCATCAAATAAAGATTTTAGCCATCTTAGTCTTGCACCATATGCACCAAAAACTCTACCGCCATTTGGCACTGGTATAAGCATGTTTGATGCAATTGATAAGCAAGATGTGTTGTTGCTTCATCCATACGAGAGTTTTGATCCAGTTGTTGCACTTATAAAAGAGGCTAGTAAAGATCCCAAAGTAGTATCCATACGCATGACGCTTTATAGAGTAGATAAAACTTCGCCTATTATTCAAGCTTTAATAGATGCTGCAAGTGAAGGCAAACAAGTAACGGTTATGGTTGAGCTAAAGGCTAGATTTGACGAAGAAAACAATCTTCATTGGGCAAAGGCATTAGAGGATGCTGGTGCTCACGTGATATATGGCATAACTGGATTTAAAGTGCATGCAAAAGTATCGCAAATCATTCGTCAAGTTGGTGATAAGCTGAAATTTTACATGCATTTTGGCACAGGTAATTACAACGGCTCATCTGCTAAAATTTATACTGACGTTAGTTTATTTACTAGCAAGGAAGAATTTGCCAGTGATACTACGACGTTTTTTCATATACTATCAGGATATAATAAAAATCGTCGCTTAAATACTCTTTCAATGTCACCATTTCAGATAAAAGAACGCATAATTTCGATGATAAAAACTGAAGCCTCTCATGGACAAAATGGCAGAATCATTGCTAAAATGAACGCTCTTGTTGATAGCGATGTGATAAATGAACTAAGTAAAGCAAGTGCTAAAGGAGTAAAGATAGATTTGATTGTTCGTGGTGTTTGTTGTTTGCGTCCTGGTGTGGCTGGGCTTAGCGAAAATATCCGTATTCGCTCGATTATAGGCAAATATTTAGAACATGCAAGAGTGCTTTATTTTAAACACTCCGATCCTAAAATTTACATCTCAAGTGCAGATTGGATGCCAAGAAATTTAGAACGAAGATTGGAGTTAATGACGCCTATTTATGATAATCGTTTGCAAGATAGGCTTCTTGAGATGTTAGAACTTCAGCTAAGTGATAATGATTTGGCATTTGAACTTTGTGTAAATGATGAATACAAAAAAGCAAGTGCAAACGAAAAGCTGATAAACTCGCATGATATTCTTGAAAATTATATGAACAAAATATACAATTCAGTCAAAAAGGACACAGATAAAGCTAAAGCTGATTTACTAGTCAAGAAATTCATTAAAGAGAGTTAGGTTTGCCATATACTTTGATGTTAAAGGTGGTGCGAATTAGTTTGTCATCGCCTTTCATCACAATTGGAAATTCAGCTTTTATGATATTTTCATATTTGGCTAATGCATCTAAAAAATCATAAAATTTCGTTGGCGAATTTACAGCACTAGTGACATTTAGCTCAAATAAAAAATAGTCCTCACTAGCTGTTTGCACGTGTTTAATCTCATTTAAGCTTACATCTGAAAAAAACCCAGTAGCAAATTTTAAAAATTTGTCTTTGTCAAAATTTGTATCATATGCGCTAAGTATAAATCTGCTATTTTCTTTTATGCTATCTAGCGTATTTAGCTTATTGTCATATAGCATTTTTACCTTTGCATGAGCTAGTGATGCAGAGCGGTTTTGTGAATTAAGATTTTTGTATTCTTTGATATTTGGGACAATAAAGGCAAATATCATAATTAAGCAAATTAAGGCAAATATAAGTATAAAAATTAGAAGTTTAACAATATCTATATTTTCTAAACTTGTGTCTTTCTTACTCATTATATCCCTCGTGTGTGTCCATTTTGTTTGTGCTAACAAAGCCATACCAACCATTTTTTATCTGATAAAAACTTGTGTTTGATGTGCTAAATATAGACTTTAAAGGTGAAGCTAGAAGTTGATTAAATACATCTTTGCTAGGCGTTATTCCGCGTATTATTAGTAAATTTTTGTCCATATGCACCTCTTCTAGCGTTATGCTATCAGGAACCAAATCAAAAAGATTGTGCAAACTCTGTTTAAGTAGCAAATTAGATGTTGTTACATTGTTTGCAATCTCTACTTGAGTGCTTAAAATTTCAGTAATTTCGTCGATTTTTACAATTTCATCATTCATTTTTTTTTGATTTTGCATAAATTCAGTTGTTCTTGATTTTAGCGAGTAGTTTTTAAAAGATATAAAAGCATTTGCCACTAAAAACAGTGCAAAAACTATGGCTATAAAACTTATCCAAAGCTTACTAAATATACTAAATAATGGTCTTGGTTCTGGTTTAATAAAACTATACATCAAAGCTCTATCTCCTGAGTCATTAGCTCATTCATATCTTTTAGTGCATCAACAGTATGCACAGATGTTTCTACAAATAGTTCAGTTTCTACATAGTGCAAAAATGTAGCACTTGTTTTAGTGCTATCAAATACTATAACTTGCTCGATAAAATCGCCGTCATAGATTGGATTGGTATAAAATTCTTTTAAGGCTGAGTTTATGTATCTAAACATGCTCATATCTCTACCAAAAATAGTCACAGAAGTAGCAACGTCACTTGAGTTTGGCATGTTTAAATCATATCCTAAATCTTCAAATTCTTTTGGCTTTTCCATAATTAAATCATCAAGACTTGTAAAATCATCCATGCTTGACATTTTGTTTTCGTCTTCAATGATTAAATTATCAATATCTGTAATGTTTTCTTTTTTGAAAATTTTAGGTGTATCATCGTCGTCTGTATCGTTTTTGATTTTAAAAAATGTTGCAAATTTCATTTTTTTATCTTTAAATATGCTTAGAGCTGAAGTGCTACCATATGAGTATATATACATCGTAGTTTTTTCGCTCACTCCTTGACGCCTAATCTCATAAAACATCAATGCAATAGGCGAATAAAGCAGGTCGATACTGTTTTGTCCAAATGTGTTTCTTGCTAAATTTACAGCACTTATGTCAGCATAAATTGAGGCATAATTTATACTTAGTGTCACAACATCGTCGGTGCGTATATTGTAGCGTTTAAAGTCCTCTTTGTTTAGAGTTGGTAATGCACCTTGGAAATCATCCGTGTATAAAAGTGCAATATACACACCATAGTAGGCATCTTCTTGGCGTTTTATATAGGCTATAACTTTTTCATCGATGTTGTTTGGGTCTATTTCTGTAAATTTTGCTTGTAGCGTTTTTACTACTTTGCCATTTTTAAATACGCGTCCATAAAACAAACATTCTGAGCCTTCAATTATCACGCTTAAGAAAAGGTTTGAAAATAATTTGCGTATACAAAAGCCCATAAATCTCCTAGTTTGCTTAAAATAGTGATATGTTAGCTAAAAACGCATTAAAAAATATTAAAAATTTCTTTGTATAATTATGTTTTTTAAAAAAGGAAAATTATGAATAATTTTGTAAGACTAAATGAAATAGCTAAAGAATTTAAAGCTAGAAAAAATAATTTATATAAAAATTTAGATGATGAAATTTTACTTAAAGGGCTTGAAATTTCAGGCTTAAGTGGAACAAAAAGTGAAAAAATAGCAGTTCTTAGACGTATAGTTGATTTAAAGGTAGATCCGCTTTTAAACGAACTTAAAAAGCTTGGTTTTAGTGACGACAGACAAGAAGATGTGCGTGAAAAAATGTATGAGTATGTAAAAAATATATATGAAAAAGATCATGCCGATATGATAGCGCAGATTAAAAAAGAGAAAATTTTAGATGAGTTTAATGTTGAAATTTTGATGCTAATTCATAACGTTGGACTTAAAATAAACACTTGGCAAAAAGCTTGGCAAGAGAAGATAATAGACACTACAAACAAAGAGTTTGAGCTAAAATTTCAAGACATAAAAGATGCTGTAAAATTTATAAAAGATAATAAGCTTTATCATTTAGATGGCAATGAGATAGCAGATAGAAGCTATGGTGCCGTGATTAAAAATGGCGATGCATATAGTTTTGCGACGTATGCGGTGGCATTTGGTGACGAGGTTAAGGCTGTAAGTGATGAGTTTGAAAAGGGTATTAAAATTTTAACAAAACTTGCAAAAACAGATAGCGAAAAAGCCTATATTAATTATTTTTCTAAACTTAAAGATGCCTTTAATGAGCGTGAAAATGACAGGGTTATTAAGGCGTGGCAAGATGCTGAAATTGCTTGGATGGATATAAAATCGCCAATTCAGCCAGGACATCCGCTTGAGTATTACGAAGATGCCTACACTCATGCTGTGGCACTTGAGTGGGATGTGAGACTTGTCGATGATGGTGGCGTTGATGAGAGCGAGTTTAAATCAAATATCACAGATAGCTTTTTGCATGTTTATGACGAGCTAAAAATCAGTGATGATAAGATGAAAAATCAAGTTTTATCAAACATACAAAAAACTCAACTTTACGTTTGTGTGCCGTTTATTTTTTATGGTGCTGAGTTAAATGGCTTGTTTTCAGCACAGGTTGTGCCAAATGATGAGAGTGTTAGCAAGATGTGTGGCAAGAAAATTTTTGCATTTGTAAATTATGTTTATGAAAGTGCCAAAGCCAAGCCGTTTTCTAAGCTATCGGCTGAAATTTTTAGCAAGGATTTTTTGGATTTTGGGCGGGAGATTTTATTTACCAAGCCAGATGTTTGGAAAAAAGTATATGAAATTTCGACCATCGGACATGAGTTTGGGCATATTTTATTTATTTCTAGCGACACAGAAAATGCCATGAATAAAAGCGGTGTGTTTAAATATATCGAAGAGTATAAGGCTACAAGTGGTGGGCTTATTAACTTTTTTTACAATGAAAAAGATGAGTATAAAATGGCAGTGTTTTACGAGCTAATCGCACGTGCGATAGGGCTTGTTGGCTGGATGAAAGTTGATGAGGTTAGGGCATATTATTGCGAGGGACTTATACATTTATCTTTGCTATTTCAAGCAGATGTGTTGAAATTTAATGATGAAAAACTAAGCATTGATTTTAGTAAAAATGCTTATGATAGGTTTAAAATTTTATGTTTAAATAATTATAAGAATTTAGCTAGACACTATGCCAATAAACTAGACGCAGCTGAGTTTTTGGCTAAATTTTGCAAAAGTGAAAATTCTACCTATATGCCTGTTGATGATGATGTTTATGCTTTTGTTAAATACTATTATTCTCGTTTTGAGCAAATTTCAAACGAGATTGATGAGAGCGACGAGTGGGAAAAATGGCAGAATAAAATCAGCCAAGATACGATATAATCAAGCAAAAATTTATATGGATTTGTGTTGATAAAGATTTTAAATAATATTTCAAATAATCGTGGTGTTTTGCTTTTAATATCGCTTGTGCTTTTGGTAGGCATGATGTTTGCCTTGCACTATGCTAACTCAGATACTAAAAATTTATTAGGCATAATTTTTAATTTTTTTATAGCTGGTTGCACTTATTATGGTATAAGCTCGTCTAAAAAGCATAAATTTTATTGGTTTTTGGCGTTTGGTGCTATTTTGTCATGGGCTTTTTGTGATACGTTTTGGATGTTTTTAGAGCTAAATGACTACACTGCTGAAATTTTTAAAGAAGTCTCTTATGTCATACCTGCTTTTTTGATATTTTTAACAACCTTTTCAATTTATAAGCGTTGCATTGATGAGACCAGATCGCGTCAGCTTATTGTAGATGTGATTTTTATTGTTTTAATGTGGGTTGTTTTTAGTTTTTATGCACTATCAAATAGCGATGACTTTTTAGTAAGTAAAGATAGCGTAGATATATTAAATGGTGGATTTTTAATCCTTGATATATTGTGTATGTCTATAATTTTTATCATATTTTTTAGTATTGAAAATTTTGCCAAAGAACGCTCAACCTATCTATTGATGATTGCTATTGGTATATTTTCGTGCTTTGATGTATTTTATGTTTTTATGGATTTAGATGATAATAGTTTAGCAAACACGCTTTATGAGACCATATATGAGCTATCTTTTGTCATAATTATGCTTGGTTCATTTTTTTTAAAGGGCGAAAATCACACTCATTATGTAACAAAAAGAGAGATATTAGCCAAGACAATAATTAGTAAGATTTTAGCACTTGCGATCATTCCTTTGCTTATTTGCACGTATGTTGGTTTTATGACGCTTACGCATGTTACATTTGTGATGTCTGTGATGCTTTTGTATGGTATTGTTAGTTACCATACAGCCACTAAACTACATACACGCATTATGCTAGAAAATGAAAGAAAAATGACTGTTGAGTTAGAAAAAATTAAAAATAAACGCATATCAGATTTAAAAGCTACAAGAAAAAGATTATCAGAACTAAGTAAAAATGACTTTTTAACATCTGCGTTAAATAAGCAAAATTTTGAGTTAGAATTATCAGAGATGATAATGCAAAAAACACTTAGTCAAAGCGTATGTCTATATAATATAAATATAGACAAATTTAAGTTTATAAATAACACTCATGGGCATTATGTCGGCGATGAGGTGCTAATTATTACTGTTGATAGGCTAAAAAATGCCATAAAGCATAATTGCATTATTGGTAGATTTGGCGGAGACAACATAATGGTGGCATTTGTTGCTAAAACACATGAATTTGATCATAGTTTTATTGTCAATAATATATTGTTTGAATTAAGTAAGCCAATGCACATCGAAAGACATGAGATTAGTGTAAATGTAAAAATAGGCATTAGCCATACTCAAACAAGCCAACTAAAAACTGCTGATTTGATTGCAAATGCTAGTGTAGCACTTAAAATAGCAAAACACCAAAATGATAAACAACATGTAATATATAATGAGATTAATGATAAAATAAACTATCAAGAATATTATATAAAATCGCTTCTTGATAGTGTTAATTTCGAGAAAGAATTTCGCATAGTTTATCAGCCACAATTTGATATAAAAACCAAAAAACTAATTGGCATAGAAGCACTTTTAAGATGGCACTCTCCACTAAAAGGCAATATCTCTCCGGCTGTATTTATCCCAATTGCTGAGCAAATGCCTCTTATTGTGCATATTGGACGTTGGGTATTGCAACAATCAGCTTTGTATATAAAAATGATAAATGAAAAATACGGATTAAATTTGTATGTTAGCGTAAATATTTCGCCAAAACAAATAGATAGTATAAATTTTGTAAGTGAGGTTTTAAATGTTGTTAAGCAAAATGGTTTAAAATCTCAATGGTTGCACCTAGAAATCACAGAGATGAGTTGGCTAGAAACTTCAAGAATAATAAAAGATGTTTTAAAAGAATTGAACAAAAATCATATCAATATTTCAATAGATGATTTTGGAACTGGCTTTTCATCGATAAGTTATTTGAATAAATTTAGGATTGCAAAATTAAAAATAGCAAAAGAGCTAATTGATAATATACAATTTGATAAAATTAATAGAAATATCGTAATAGCAATAGTTTCATTGGCTAAAAATATGAATATCCAAACAGTGGCTAAAGGCGTAGAGAGCCAAAAGCAAGTTGAAATTTTAAAAAATATAGGTTGTGATGAGATACAAGGCTATTTCTTAGCTAAGCCAATGGAGGCTGAAATGCTTGAGAGCTTTATTGCAAGCAGACACAAGCTAATGAGTGAAAATTAGACATTATTGATAAAATTTTCATAACTAAGCTTTTCGTATCTTGCTATTAGTTTATTTGAGTTTTTGCTTATTTTACTGATTGCTTTTTGTGTTTGAGCATTTTTGGCGATGATTAGATAAAGCTTTTGTTTGGCATTTAAAATGTAGATATTTGCACACTCTATGATATTTGAAATTTCATCAAATTTGAAATTTTCATCTTCATATGTGAAGCCAGTTTCATTTATATTTAAGATAAAATCCTTTTTATCTGTTGAAATTTTAAGTGATTTTAGTATTTTAAGTTGTTTTTTTCGTAAAAATTTTGGATAAAACACAAGCCAAGCAATTCCTAAAAATACTCCTGTTATCGTTATAAATGACGTTTTTAGCAGTATATCAACTAAAAAACAAACCACCATTAACTCTGTAAAAATTCCTATCGTGTTAAATATTTGCATACGTTTTGCTTTTTTAGATGATGTGATTATGTAGGTTTGAAAATCAAGCAAATCGTTATTTGTAAGTGAAAATTTCATACTTTCTCTTTGTGTGTAAAATTTCTAAATTATAACCAAAAAAGGTTTTAAATGGTATAATCAAAAGTTCGTTAGGAGAGAATTTAGTGATAACACCTTTTGAAGTTAAGAGAAATCAAACTATTGTAATATTGGCTGTTTTGTTTTTTGTGTATTTTAACGCTTTGGTATTTGCTCACGAATATTTTGGACATTTTATTGAAATAATCGCTTTGGCAATCATTGCATTTAGGATGTTTCAAGTAGCAATTAGACGCACTATACATACTGAGATATGGGTTTTGCTTAGCCTGTCTGTTTGTTTGTGGTTGTTTGGTTATATTTTTTGGTATATTTATTGGTTTAATTTTAATATAGAGCATGCTAGGCATGATCACGCACACACTTTTTATATCGTTCCAGCCATATTTATGCTTTCGTCTCTTGTTATTTATACTATAAAATGTTTTAACGCAAATACAAAAAATAAAATTTTGCTTTATAGTGACATATCAAGCGTATTTTTGATGCTTTTGCTTTTTGGCGTGATGACATATCAGAGCTTTGATTTTACGTCTTTATCGATTAATTCTATGAAATTTTCTGTTTTTATTAGCTCTTGCATTAGCTTTTTGATACTATTTTTTGCACTTAGTATTTTATTTATGAGTTCTGATGTAATGGTGCATATTAGCATGGTATATGTGGTTGTTGCAAACATCATATTTGCACTTACAAATATCAATCATTTTAGCGATGTTCTTTTTAATGATTCGCATATTAACGGACTATTTGCAGATATACCATATATGATAGTTTTTTTTATACTGATGCTTGGCTCTTATCAGGAGCTATATAAAAGTAGGGCTCAATATTCAAAGAATTTAAACTTTTCTTTAATGCTTAAATATATTCCAGCATTAAGTGCTATAGTTTTTGTAATACAAAATGGTCTTGAATCTATCGTTTCATTTTATGTTATTGTGGTGCTTTTAGTTCATGTTTTAATTAGTTATTACATTAAGGCTAAAATAGATGATGATGCGTATTTGCAAACGCAAAAACAAGCATCGCTTCAGATAGAAAAACACATCGAACATTATACTAAAGAGGTAATGTTGGCAAATTTAAAGTTAAGCGAAATCGTTGATAAAGACTATTTAACCAGTGCGTATTCTCGTTTATATCTTATAGATAGTCTAAATAGTATGCTTAAAAATCTAAAGCACGATGAAGAATTGGTTCTTTATCATGTAAATTTAAGACGCTTTTCTCAGGCAAACTCGGCATATGGGTATGGAGTAGGTGATAAGATATTAAAAATCATAGCAAAAAGGCTTATGTCCTTATCTGGCGATATTGGCGTGGTTGCTAGATTAAACGCTGATGATTTTATGTTTGCAATTAAAAAGCAAGTTAAACAAGATGCATCGTGGCATGCCAATTTAGCACAAAGGATAATAAATAGCGTTGAAGAAAGCATAGAAGTAGAGTCATATCGTTTTATGTTAAATTGTGTTATAGGGTATGATATCGCAAGACTAAATGATAAAAAGCAGCCAAGGGATTTAATGCGAAATGCTGATAAAGCCGTTAGCTTCTTAAAAAGCCATGTCTTAAATAGTAACGTTCTTTTATTTACCAAAGAGATACAAGATTTAATTACTAAAGAGTCAAATATCGCTATTGGTCTTAAAAACGCAAGAAAAGAGAATAGGTTTAGCTTAGTTTATCAGCCTGTTGTTGAGATTAGAAGTGGAAAAATCTTATCTATTGAAGCGTTTATTAGATACAAAAGTGATGAATTTGGTGAGCTTTTGGCAAAAGACTTTATAAAAATAGCTGAAAAAAATGACTTAATAGATGATGTGTATGATTATGTTTTAAATGAGTGTGCAAAAACCATACTTAAACTAAAACAAAACAACATAAAATGTCCGCCAATTAGTATAAATATATCAAGTATGCAGTATTTAAATGCAAATTTTGCCATAAAATTACGCGACACAATGATTAAAAACAAAATACCAAGAGGCTCGCTTATAGCTGAAATTTGCGAAAATATATGGATGAATGATGAAGCAGTTATTGATGAAATTTTTGCTATATTAAAAGGATCTGGTGCTTTAATTTATATGGATAATTATGGTTCTGGTTATTCATCTATTGCACTCACTAGACGCAAAAATATCGATGCGGTAAAAATTTCAAATGATTTGGTGCAAAATATTATTTTTAACGATAGTGATAAAATTGTCGTTAAATCTTTAATCGAGATAACAAAAATAATTGGAGCAAAAAGTATTATAAAAATGGTTGATTCTAAACAAATGGTTGATGCGTTGCTAGAACTTGGTTGCGAGGCAGTGCAAGGAAATGCCATAAAATCAGAGCTTAAAGAAGATGAGTTAATAAAATATTTAAAAAATTTAAAAAACGTTGGGGGGGGGGGATACTCATTCCTAATTTCATGAATTTAAAATGTTTAAGAAGTTTAAAAAATGCAAAATAGTAAAAAATTTGCACTTGTGGCAAAGCAAAATAATCAGTTAGAAAAAAATTATAAAATTTTAGTTGAAATTTTATCAAAATACGATGTTGAAATTTTAGCAGAAAAAAGTTTATCTGATAGGCTGGGTATTGTTGGTTACGAGCTTAAGGATTTAGCAAAAAAGTGTGAGCTAATCATCTCTCTTGGTGGAGATGGCACACTCATATCAACATGTCGCAAGATAGCACAATACAATGTCGCTGTTCTTGGCATACATGCTGGAACGCTTGGATTTTTAACAGATGTTGCCATGAGTGGGATTGAGAAATTTTTTATTGATTACTTTAATGGAGTTTATAATATCCATGAACCATATATGCTTGATATCTTGCTTGAGAAGCAAAATGGAGAAATACTTAAAAAAATAGCCTTTAATGATGCTGTTATAATGCGTGCTAAACCAGCATCGATGGCTAAAATTCAAGCATATTTAAATGATAAAATTTTTAATTCATATTACGGTGATGGTGTGATAGTATCAAGCCCTGTTGGTTCAACCGCATACAACATGAGTGCGGGAGGCTCTATCATATATCCGCTTAGTTCAGTCTTTACGCTTACGCCAATATGCTCACACTCATTTTCGCAGCGTCCCATTATACTTCCGTTTGGTTTTAGCGTAGAATTTAGAGCTTATATGGATGAAGTTTTGGTTATAGACGGACAAGACACATTCAAAATGGCTAATTACAAAAGCGTTAGAGTTGGGCTTAGCAATCATAGGGCAAAGCTTATACGAAGTGTTAGTAGGGATTATTTTCAAATACTTAAAGAAAAGTTGTGCTGGGGGCAAGAATGATACAAAGAGTTGTTATAAAAAATCATCTAAGTTTTAATGAAGCTGAGCTAAATTTTAAACCAGGACTTAGTGTATTTACTGGAGTAAGTGGTGCTGGAAAATCTGTGCTGATGTCGGCTATTATGAGTGTGTTTGGCTTAGCTGATAGCGAGGCTAGGATGGTTGAGGCTGATGTTTTGTTTGATTTTGACATGAGTGAATACGGCATAGAAAATGAAGGCATAAATGCATTTAAAATGACAAAAACAAATCAAACTAGATACTTTATAAACGCACAATCAATATCTAAAAAAGCCATTACACAAATTGCTTCAAATCATATAAAATATCTATCGGCAAAACAGGTTAATGAGTTTGAAAATGCCAGATTTTTAACGCTTTTAGACACTTTGGTTACAGATGAAAAACATAAAAATAATATTTTAAATTTAAAAGAGATTTTTGCTGAGTTTAGACACATTAAAGCAGACTTAGATAGGATAAACGAAGAAGAAAATAGGATTGAAGAGTTAAAAGAATTTGCTAAATTTGAGATAGAAAAAATCAAAGCCGTAAATCCTAAAAAAGATGAATTTGATGAATTAATGCAGATAAAAAAACGCCTTAGCAAAAAGGACAAAATCGAACAAGCATGGGCTAGGGCTGAGCAAATATATGAGTATGAAAGTAGTGTGATAAACGCACTAAATATTAGCGAGATAGATACTAGCTTTTTTGAAGATGCCATGAATGAGCTACGAGTTGCAAAAGAGAGTCTTAGTATGGATGAGCTAGATGATGTTGATATAGAGAGTGTATTAGATAGGATAGAGGCACTAAATACCATAATAAAACGATATGGAAGCGAAGAAGAAGCGATATCTGTGCTTAAAAAGCGTGAAGAAGAGTTACAAAGATATGAAAATATCAGCTTTGAAAAGACGCAGCTACAAAGAAATTTTAAAGAGATTGCTCAAAAACTTGATGAAATTTCAAGCAAGGTGTCAGAAAGTAGAAAATCTGTATTAAACAAGCTTGAAAATATGATAAATGGTTTTTTAAAAGAGCTTTATATGAGTGATGTGAGTTTGCAAATAAAACCTAAAGTTTGCGACGAGCTTGGTTGTGATGAGATTGTGCTAACGCTAAATCAAACGACTCTAAACAAGTTAAGTTCTGGAGAGACCAATAGGTTAAGATTGGCGTTTATAGCTAGTGAAAGCGAGATAACAAAAAGTGGCAATGGTGTGATAATTCTTGATGAGATAGATGCTAATTTAAGTGGAAAAGAGGCTATGAGTATAGCTAATGTTTTAGTTAAAATTTCACAATTTTATCAAATTTTTGCCATATCTCACCAGCCACAACTTAGCTCAAAAGCACAGTCTCATTTTTTGGTAGAAAAAATAGGTGAAATTTCGAGTGTTAGGCAATTAAAAGAGCATCAAAGGGCGGATGAGTTAGCTAGAATGATAAGCGGTGAAATTGTTAGTAAAGAGGCATTGGATTTTGCCAAAGAGCTTTTAAGGGGTTAGATTAAGAATTTTATTTAAGTTTTAAAATAAATTTTTTTGATAAAATTAGAGCCTTGTTAATTTTATATGTGTAAGAGTTTATGTAATTATGGATAAAATTTTAATAGTAGATGACAATAAGGCACTTTCAAAGCTTTTAGCTAAAAAAATGGAAAAGGAAGTGCTAGATATGCAAGCCGATGTTGCTTATACTTATGCTGAAGCAAGAAGTTTAATTGATGGCAGTAAGGATAAATATTTTTTAGCTGTACTTGATCTAAATTTACCAGATGCCCCAAATGGCGAGATAGTTGATTATGCTATATCTAAAGGCATAGGCGTTATAGTTTTGACTGGTAGTATCGATAAAGCTACAAAAGAGCAATTTACACAAAAAGATATTATTGATTATGTTTATAAGGGCAATGTTAATGAGGTTAATTATATATTTTCAATGATTAATCGATTAAGCAAAAATAGACAATACAAAGTAATGGTGGTAGAAGACTCTACTCCAGTTAGAAATTCTATTAAAAAGATACTTCAAAATTTACAATTTCAAGTCTTTGCTGCAGCTCATGGAGAAGAGGCTATGAATTATTTTTATGATAATCCAGACATGAAGCTAATACTGACTGATTATAATATGCCTGTTAAAAATGGTCTGGAGCTACTTCATGAAGTTCGCGAGCATGCTGATAAAAATCGTTTAGGCGTCATTGCTATGACATCGCCTAATGCTGATGTTGGAACAGCAATGTTTTTAAAGCATGGTGCAAATGACTTTATCGCAAAGCCATTTGAGAGAGAAGAGATAGTTTGTCGTGTAAATAATACAATAGATGCAATAGAAAATATAGAAAAAATAGGAAATTTTGCAAATTGTGACTTTTTGACCGGTGCTTACAACAGACGTTACTTTTTTGATAATATGCAAGAATATTGTGAGAAGATACAAGATAGCGATGAAAATTTTGCACTTGCTATGCTTGATATTGATCATTTTAAGAGCGTAAATGATACTTATGGTCATGATGGTGGCGATTGTGTGCTTAAATTTTTATCTAGCAAATTAACTCAGAGTGTCAAAAATTACGATATAGTTTCACGTTTTGGTGGAGAGGAATTTTGCATCGTATTAAAGGATGTTATAAAAGAGGACGCTGTAAGGTTTTTTGTAAATTTACGTGCAGCAATAGCAGAAAGTGTTGTAAGTATTAAGGGTGAAAATGTAAAAATTACAGTTTCTATTGGTGTGGCATTTTATGATAGAGAATATAGCATAAAAGAGATTATAGATATAGCCGATGAGGCATTGTATCAAGCAAAGGAAAATGGAAGAAATAGAGTGGAGATTGCAAACGTATGATGATAATCGACACTCATTGTCACCTTGATGATAATAGATATAATGATGATTTAGATGATGTGATAAATAGAGCAAGAAAAGATGGTATAGGCGGATTTTTAATACCAGGTGCTGATATAAATGATATAGAAAAAATACACAATATAGCCAGTGCTTATGACGATGTTTATTATGCTGTCGGAGTTCATCCATATGATAAAGATGGATATGATGAAGATATATTGCTTAAATATGCATCGAGCCCTAAGTGCGTTGCCGTTGGTGAGTGTGGACTTGATTATTTTAGATTACCAAAAGATGAAAACGAAAAAAATGAAGAAAAACGCTTGCAAAAGCAGGTTTTTTTGGCTCAACTTGAGTTAGCAATTAAGCTACAAAAGCCTGTCATATTGCATATTAGAGATGCGAATGAAGATTGCTTTGAAATTTTAAAAGAGTATGCACCAAGACTAAAACAAGGTGCGGTTATGCACTGTTATAATGCGTCGCCTTTGCTTTTAGAGCTTATTAAGTATGGTGATTTTTATTTTGGTATTGGCGGAGTATTGACATTTTCAAATGCCAAAAAATTGGTTGAAATTTTGCAACAAATACCAAAAGATAGGTTATTAATAGAAACTGATTCGCCATATCTTACTCCTACGCCATATCGTGGAGAGAGAAATGAACCTGTGTATACTAGGTATGTTGCCAAAAAGATGGCTGAAATTTTAAACCTTAGCGAAGCAGAAATTTGCGAAACAACCACGTTAAATGCAAATAGGTTGTTTAAATGTTTTGCAAGTTAAATAAGGAGATAAATGAAAGCATTATTTAAGATATTACTTATAATAGGTTTAACCTGTGCTAATGCAAATACAAAACAAAATTTAAATATCAATCAAGTAGATATTTTACAATCACTTGATATACCACAAAATTTTACTCACACATCATACTATAAAGATATGAAAAAATCTATCACAAAAAGACAAATTGATGATTTTGTAAGAGTTTTAAGAGCAGGTTATAAGTATATACCGATTTTAAAAACTTCGGTTAAAAGCTCAGGGCTTCCAGAGCCATTTTTTTATCTAGCCATGGTTGAGTCTGGTTTTTCAAACAAGGTTGTTTCAAACGCAAAGGCTGCTGGTATATGGCAATTTATGGCAGTAACCGCACAAGCACATGGGCTAAAAATAGACAAATATGTAGATGAAAGACGAGATCCTATAAAAGCTACAAATGCTGCTGCAAAGTATCTAAAAGGGCTAAAATCTCAATTTGGCAAGTGGTATTTGGCTATTTTGGCATACAACTGCGGAGATGGCTGTTTAAGAAAGGCTATTAGAAATGCCGGAACAGATGATTTAACTACCTTGTTAGATCCAAATGCTAAATACTTACCAGACGAAACAAGAAGATTTATTATCAAAATTTTACGTGCTAGCATAATTGCTAAAGATAGTGAGTTTATTTTATCAAGAGATGCTAATATACTATCCACACAAGGGCAAAAGCTTACTCGTGTTAGTGTGCCGGGCGGAACAACGCTAAAACAAGTAGGCGATAGTGTTGGCTTAAGTGTTAAAAGATTAAAAGAAGAAAACACTCATCTAAATTACGCTTTTACGCCACCAAATTCAAAAAATTACCACATATATCTACCAGAGAGCAAACTTTCTATATTTAATGAAAATTTTAAACCAATTCAGTCAAACAATAAATTTTATACATACACGGTTAAAAAGGGCGATACCTTGCTAAATATTGCCAAGACTTCTGGTGTGAGTCACAAAGCAATAAAAGAGTATAATGAGCTACAAACTAGTATTATTAGTATTAATCAAAAATTAATAATTCCACGTTCAGATCGTAATAAAATCCAAAGTTATGTAGTGCAAAATGGTGATACTCTTGAAATTTTATCAAAACGTTTTAATGTGGCCATTAAAGACATAAAAGAGGCAAATGCTCTAGCAAGCAACGATGTATTAGCTATAGGAGACAATATTGTTATACCTTAAAATTTTATTTTTAGCGATATTTTTAACAGCATGCTCTTACAACAACGCTTTATTTGCTCCAACAGGACCCACAAACGCAAAGATAAATAATTCACCAGCCGTGCAAAAAGCAACAATGCGCCCTTATACAATAAATGGCAAAACATACTATCCAACTGTTGTTAATGTCGGTGATAGGGCAAGTGGTGTAGCAAGTTGGTATGGTCCGAATTTTCATGGCAAAAAAACATCAAATGGTGAAGTGTATAATATGCACAATATGACAGCAGCACATAAGACTTTGCCAATGAATACAATCGTAAAGGTGACAAATTTAAACAATAAAAAAAGTGTTGTCGTGCGTATAAATGACCGTGGTCCATTTGTGGCAAATCGCGTTATAGATCTTTCAAAAGCAGCAGCAACTCAAATCGGCATGATACAAGCTGGCACGGCACCTGTTAGTATGGAGGTTGTTGGATTTAGTGGTGAGATAAAGCAGCCTAGTGATACCAAAGTCGTGCAAAATTTGCCAAGTGCGAGTGTGGTTGGCGGGGAGTTTATGGTGCAAATTGGTGCATTTAGAAACATCAAAGGTGCAAACATATATCAAAAAGAGCATCAAAACATAATGGGATATAAATCCATAATCCGCGAATATAGCATAGATAACATGGCGATTTATAGGGTTTTTTTGACTGGATTTAGAAGCGAAGAAGAGGCTAGAGATTTTATAAAAAGTGGGCATTTTGAAGGTGCGTATATAATTAGAGGCTAAAATGAAACAAGATAGAGTAAGCATAAACAGAACAACAAAAGAAACAGATATTAAAGCAAGTCTTAAGCTATATAGTGGCGAAATTTCACATATTAATACTGGAATTGGTTTTTTTAATCATATGCTTGAAGCTCTGGCTAAGCACTCTCTTATTAGCTTTGATGTTGAGTGCAAGGGTGATTTGGATGTTGATTTTCATCATAGTGTTGAGGATGTTGGAATAGTTTTAGGACAACTCTTACGTGATGTATTGTACCCTACTAATAATATAGAAAGATATGGCGATAGTGTTGTTGTTATGGATGAGGCTGCTGTTAGTTGTGCTTTAGATTTAAGTAATCGTGCATTTTTGGTATATGAAAATTTTAGCGAGATAGGTAAAGTTGGTGAGTTTGATGTCGAGCTTGTGGAGGAGTTTTTTAAAGCATTTGCCTTTAATGCTGGAATTACACTTCATTTAACAAAAATGCGTGGTAAAAATACTCATCATGTTATTGAAGCCACATTTAAGGCAGTTGCCGTTGCCTTAAGGCGTGCATTAAAGCAAAATGAATTAATTGGTATGCCAAGCACAAAGGGTAGTTTATGATTGAGATTGTATTTTTAGATGTAGATGGATGTTTGACCGATGGCAAGATTAATTATGGTAATGATGGTGAGTTGTTTAAAAGTTTTAATGTTAAAGATGGTTATGCGATACAAAGCTGGTTAAAGCTTGGTAAAAAGGTCGCCATAATAACTGGCAGAAGTTCGCAAATTGTAGAAAAAAGAGCCGAGGATTTAAAAATCACGCATGTTTATCAGGGTGTGCATGATAAACTAGAAGTTGCAAAAGAAATTTTAAGCTTTGAAGGACTTAGTTTTGAAAATGCTGCTGCAATTGGCGATGATTATAATGATTATAAGTTGTTAAACGCTGTTGCTTGGAGTTTTAAGCCAAAAAATGCAATTAAGGACTTGGAAGTAAAAACCAAACTAAAACATAAGGGTGGCAATGGTGCAGTCCGCGAAATGATAGAAATTTTAATAAAAAACGAAAATTTATTTGATGAGTGGTCTAAGCTTTGGTTGTAAAAATTTTTTATGCAGTTATTGCTATTTTTAGTATAGCGATGGTTTTTTTAGCTTCATCTGATCCATATTTTGTAGAAGATTTTAAAAAAGATTTAAGTGTAGCAAATATGCAAGTAAATGACGTAGTTGATTATGAGATAAATGCGACTATGATATCTGCTAGATACGAAGCTGACGAATTAAACAGATATAATAAAGAAGATGAGTTTTTAATATTTAAGTCTGAGATATTGCGTGGAGATTTGTTGCATTTTTTAAGTTCGGATAAAGCAAAAATACAAGGCGACAATATTAGGTTTATACAAAATGTGGTTTATGATAACAATGATAGTTTAAATTTTAAGTCAGATGAGGTTGTATACAATCAAAAAACAAAGATTGCTGTATCAAAAAACGACTTTGTTATGACACAAAATAGCGATAAAATAGTTGGGAAAAGTTTAGAGTATGATTTGAAAAATAAGCAAACAAAAATAAAAGGCATAAAGGCATGGATAGAGCAAGAAAGATAATTTTAGTTGTATTTTTTATGATTGTTGGACTAAGGGCTGAGCAAGTAGAGATAGTAGCTGATAGTTTTTTTGCTGACGAAAATAAACAAGTTACTGAATTTATAGGTAATGTGTATATAAAAAAAGGAAGTTATGACGAGTTAAGAGCGGCTAAAGTTGTTGTAAATTTTGATAAAAATCGCCAACCTATAAAATATACAGCGACAACAAATGCAAATTTTAAAGTTTTCATGCGTGAAAAACACTATACAGGCAAGGGTGATGTATTAACTTATGAGCCAAACAAAGAGATATACACCATAACTGGAAATGGACATTTAAAAGAGATAGACACTGATAAAAACGTGTATGGAGAAAAGATTACAATAGATCAAAAAAATGGCACTTATAATGTTGGAAGTGGCTCAAAACAGCCTGTTAAGTTTATATTTCACACAGAGGAAAAGAAAAAGTGATAAGAGCTATTAGTGCAAAATTTATCACATCAACGCCAAGTATCAAAATAGCACCTGAGTTTGGAATGAGTGAAATAGTATTTTTAGGGCGTTCAAACGTTGGCAAATCAAGCATTATAAATGCCTTAACTAGTCATAACTCACTTGCAAAAAGCTCATCAACCCCTGGAAAAACCCAGCTTATTAATTTTTTTGAAGTTGGCATTATTGACGATGAGAGTGCGGAGAAATTTAATGTAATGTTTGTAGATTTGCCTGGATTTGGTTATGCAAAAGTCGCAAAATCTTTACATAATGAGTGGCGTAAAAATTTAGATGAATATTTGAAATTTCGCACTACAATTAGACTTTTTGTTCATCTTATTGATTCTCGCCATTTTAATTTAGACATCGATAAAAATGTCAATGAATATATTAAAAGTTTTTTAAGGCCAGATCAAAAACTTATAAATTTATACACAAAATCAGATAAGCTTAATCAAAGTCTTAAATCTGCTGTGTTAAAGCATGATCCAGATGGTATTTTGGTATCAACTTTAAATAAAAATAATATAAATAAGGCACTAAATATTATCATAAAAGAGACTCTAGGTAGATGATAACATTAAGAAAGCCAAAACCAAAAGATATAGTAATGATGCAAGAGCTAGTTGCTCCTGAGGTTGCAAGTGGTATTATTTTGCCAAGAAACAGCGACGAGGTAAGCACAAATATTCGCTCATATACTCTAGCGTGTGATAATGATGAGATAGTTGGCTACTGTGCACTTCATATACATACGCCAAATCTAGCCGAAGTGCGAAGTTTTGTAGTAAGGCAAGATCTAAGGGGCCAGGGTATAGGCTCTATGATAGTTAAGGCTTTGCTTGAAGAGGCAAAATTTTATGAAATTTCTCAAGTTTTTACACTAACTTATCAGCGTAAGTTTTTTGAGCGTTTGGGTTTTGTCGAGATAGCAAAATCTGAACTACCAGTACAGAAAATTTGGGCTGACTGTATTAAATGCAAGTTCTTTCCAGTATGCGACGAAATAGCTCTGATTTACGATATTTAGGCTATGTTATTGGCATAACGTGTCTTTTTGGATACGAGATTGTCACTAGTATTTTTGTATTTTTACCACCATTAATTGGTGTGTTTTTTACATATATGATTATTGAATATGCAAAAAAGATGCAAAAATCATATATTGAACTGGGATTTGGTTGGTATCTTAGTATAGCATTTTTGCTTTTTGCTGAACTAACGCATGGATATTATTTATTTTCTAGCATAGTTGGATTTTTTATATTTTATTATTTTGCTGTTGATTGGCTTTCTGTAACGTTTAAGCATCGTAAATTCCTACTTATTTTATTTGTTGCTTGTGGTTATTTTATGACATTTTTGATAAGTTGCATTTTGTGCCATATGCAAGGGATTGAAATTTTAAATTGGGGTTTTGAATACGCTGTTTATATAGCTATTGAATCAATTATTGCAATTGTGCTTTTTAAGGATAGACTGATATGAGAATGCGTATAGTGTTTGCTATAATGTTTGCTTTTTGGGCAGCACTGCTTACACGAATATATCATTTAAGTGTCAATTCAAATGAGTATTATGAAGAGATTGCAGAGCAAAATGCTATAAAAACTCAAAATATAGCACCTATACGCGGACTTATATTTGATACAAAAGATAGACCACTAGCGGTAAATCGTTTAGGTTTTTCACTTGCAATTGCTCCACATTTAAGCAAAAAAGATGCAATTTTGGATAATGAAATTTCAACAATAACTGAAATTTTTACCGATTTAAATGCAACAAAAATCAAACGAGAATATAAAAAAAACGACTCTTTGTATAATCAAGAATTTATAAGCGTAGTTGATTTTATTGAGTATGATAAATTTTTGCCATATTTTACTATACTTTCACAGCATGAAAATATCAAAATCATATCAACATCAAAGCGTCACTATCCATATGGTTCTTTAGCGTCTCATGTTGTAGGATATGTTGGTAGGGCTAATCAACAAGATATGGATAATGACCCACTAACTAAACTTACAAATCATATTGGAAGAACCGGTATTGAGCGATACTATAATTCAATCCTTCAAGGCGTTGCTGGAAATAGGCGAATAAAAGTAAATGCGTTAAATGAAGAGCTAGAGCAGGTTAGTCACACTTCGCCAAGCTCTCAAAATATAAAATTAAGCATTGATTTAGAGCTTCAGCAGTTTGTTACTGATGTGTTTGGCAAAGAGGCTGGTGCAGTTGTAGTAATGAGTCTAAAAGATGGAGCAATACTTGCAGCTGGAAGCTTTCCAGAGTATGATTTAAATCCATTTGTTACAGGTATATCAAAGACGCAGTGGGACAAACTAATAACAGACATAAATCATCCATTTACAAACAAACTAGTTAATGGACTATATCCGCCAGGTTCAGTTGTAAAAATGAGTATGGCAATGGCATTTTTAAACAATGGTGTTAAGCGAACTGATGGATATTTTTGTAGTGGTTCTTACGAGCTTGGAGGTAGAAAATTTAGATGTTGGAATGCTTATGGGCATGGTTTTGTTGATATGAATAAAGCAATAAGAGAGAGCTGCGATGATTACTTTTATAAAAATAGTCAAAAAATAGGCATTGATGCCATCGTGCCGATACTTGAGCGACATGGGTATGGAGTAAAGACTGGAGTTGATTTGCCAAATGAGTTTATAGGCGTAGTTCCAAGCAGAGAGTGGAAAATGAGAAAATACTCTAAAGCGTGGTATCAAGGCGAGACCTTAAATACATCAATTGGGCAGGGCAATTTTTTAGTTACGCCTATGCAGATTGCCAGAAATACAGCCATGATAGCTACAGGACTTGATGTAGTGCCACATTTTTTAAGTAGTATAGATGATAATAAGAGTGTAAATTTTGCCCCAAGTGATACGATTTTTAACGATTTAGAAAAGGCAACTTTGCCTTATATACGAAATGCTATGTATGAAGTGGCAAATCACCAACGTGGCACCGCTAGAAGGTATTTTGAGGATCTAAATGTAACTGTTGCTGTCAAAACTGGCACGGCTCAAACATCTGGAATTTCTCAAAGTGAAGTAAAACGTATGCGTGAAGAGGACATGGAGTATCTAAAACGCTCACATGCATGGATGACGTCATATGCTCCTTATGAAAATCCTCAATATGTTGTAACTGTGCTAGTAGAGCATGGTGGTGGTGGCGGTAGTGCAGCTGGGCCAAAAGTAGCAAAGATAATCTCAAAGCTAGTTGAAATGGGGTATATTAAAAAGCAATCGCGCCGTTAAATGCAATAAAATATACGGATTAAAATCAGATTTAGGTAAATTTTAAATATATTTTTGTTTTGATTAATAATTTCTAGGCTTAACTACTTTGCCACTATACTAAGCATAGTTGCTTATAAAGCGTGTATTTTAATAAACTTAAGAGTATTAAAGGTAAATTTTTGGTGATTAGGGCAAAGATAATTTAAACGAATTTTTCGCCATACTACTTGCAAGATATAGTATAAATTTGATTAAATTTATACTTAGTTTTGATTGCTTTTAAAATATTGTGATATAACAATAGGCTTTACTTTGCTTATTTGCAGTGACAAACAAAGTAAAATTTATGATTTTGCTTTGTTTTACAAAAGCTTGCCTTGGTATTTTTCTTGCACTGTTTTAGCTTGGTTTATGACGTTTTTGGACTATAAAACTTTAAATAGTATTGCTTTATGGTGTTACAATCATCCTTTCTTGGCTACGCTTAGATTTCATTATGGCCTCCCTTTGGGCTTGAGAAGTTTTATAGAAACATTTTTGCTTTGCAAAAAGCACTTCGCTTGTTTTAAACAAACTTGTCTCATTTCACTCGCTATCGCTTCGCTTGTTGTGCTTTTTATGCATTTTTGTAAATTTTAAAGCCTTGGCTTTTTACAAGAATGGCAAAACATAAAATTTGCTGTTAAATTTATATTTTTAGCTTACTTATTTTGTGAATATTTTATACGCAAAGATGCTTTTTAAATTTCGCAAATTTAAATTTTCATACTCACAACCAAAAAAGTAGCTTTTAATAAGAAAAATTTTTGCTGGTTTTGTGTTAAATTTACTTTTATTTGTTTTTTACAACAATCCTGGCTAATTTATTAAAATTTAAATTAGCCAAGGTTATTTATCTAGGCTTGTTTTTTGTTAAACACACCAACATAAATCGCAAAACAAAAACCTATCGCAAGTGCATATGGAGCAAACTGCGTTATGCCTTTTGGCGAACTAGCAAGCATGAAGTTGTGAGCGAGTGCAGCACCAGCCATCATCCCCATCACAAATATGACTGAGTTTAGGTTGCCAGTGCCAATTTGCACTAAATGCTTACCCGGACAACCCTCGCTAAGACTAAAACAAAGTCCAGCAAGTGCCATACCTAAGAAATTCCACACCCATTGATTATGTGCAATAGGCTGCATTTCAAAGCCAAATTTATACTGACCTAGAGCTAGATTTGTAATTGTTGCAAATACGATTATGCTAATTACACCGCTAAACATTGAAAACTCGCCCCTAAACATCGAACCTATCGCACCAGTGCTACAAAATTTACTCTTTTGCATAAATATCCCAACAATCATTGCTATGCCTAGTGAGGCCCATACGTTTGCATGCATCGAACCAGGACCTTTTGATGAGCTAAATATAGCGTTGTTTTCGCCAAGTTTTAACTCAAAAATCAATGCCAAAAAAATAACAACAGCTATAAAAAGCGGCATTAAACCGATAGCTTTTGTTGCCTTTTGAGTATCGCCTAATGTATAGCCAAATTTTTTAAAGCTAAATCCAGCAAAAACACCTGCGATTAGTCCAGCTACTCCAGCCAATGCACTCATATCCCCACCACCAAGGCGTAAAAATGCTCTCCAAGGACAACCTAAAAACACAAGGCAGCCAATCATCGCAAATATACCTAGAAAAAATCTAACAAATGGCGATGAGCCAGTTGTTGGCAAAAACTCACGAGTCCAAAATACACTAGCTAAAAAGCCGCCAAATATAAGTCCTAAAATTTCAGGTCTAATGTATTGTAGCGTCTGAGCGTTGTGAAATCCAAAAGCACCTGTTGTATCGCGCAAGAAACATGCCGCACATATTCCCATATTTGCTGGATTGCCAAGATATACAAGCAAAGCACCAAATACACCTAAAACTCCACCTGAAATAACATAATATTTAAGTTTATTCATAAATTTTCCTGTATAAATTTAGGCTAACTAGCCCCTAGATCGTTATTTTATAGATAAAATAATAAAAAGTTAATAAAATATTTAATCAAACACTGTAAAATATCAAAAGCTATATCAAAATTTAAGAGAATTAAGATGAAAAAGATTGTTTTGTTTGCTATGATTGTTTTTTCCATGTTCGTTTTATCAGGATGCGAGAAAAATGATTATCAGCACCCACTTCACAGATCGACTAAGTAAATTTAATGCGTTGATTTTATTTTTTTGTTAAAACTTTGTTTAATTTGCGTCAAAGCTTTGAAATGCTTTGACTTTGCTATATTGTCTTGATATTTTGCTTGAATTAATTTTTATTCTTAAGATTTCTTGTCATTTTGGTAAATTTTCTATTTTGTTGATACTCATAGTTTTACAATAGTTGTTTTACTTTGCCTATAATTACAATAGATGATATTTTTTGTGATGTTATGTGTAAATTTTACTTTGTTTGCTACCATCGTTTTTTAGTTTGAAAAATTTTAACAAACATCGCCTTGCTTGGCTTTAGTTGCTACTTTTGCCCTTTGAGCTTGAGAAGTTTTAAACAAACATCGCTTCGTGAACGCTTCGCTTGTTTTAAACAAACATCACTTCGTGAGCGCTTCGCTTGTTTTGCTACTTGTCACGATCGCATACTCTTTGACCTTAAAATGGCTCTTATTAGTTTTGATTTCTTAAATTTGTTTGGGGGTGGTTTTTAACTTCGCTTCGCTCGTTACAAGATGATAACTCAAACGTTATCCCTATGAATAACTTCGCTTTATTCGTTGATTTGCATTTTGTTATAGTCTATTTTATGGTGCTTTTTGTGAGCTTTTGTGTGATTATCATCTTGATGTTTATAGATAAATTTACTGAGATTTTTTATAAAATTTCGTGGTTTTGATATTAAAATATCTTAGCGTATTAAAGGGGCATTATAACCCCTTTAAATTTAAAATTTGTAAGAAACACTTACTTTAAAGTTTCTGCCTGGTTCCCAGTCTATACTTGTGCTATCTCCTGTATAATCAGCCGTTCTTTGCGAGTGTGAAGCATAAGTTTTATTAAACATATTATATAGTCCAGCATTTATCTCAAGTCCTTTAAAACGACCTGAACTTGGCATATAAGTAGCGTAAATATCGCTTACTGCATAGCTTGGCATTTTTATATTTTTGCCACTATAATCGCTTGCTGATACTGTATTTTTTGATTTAAAAAATAGCAAGTTATATCCTAGCAATAAATCAGCTTGAGGTATTGTGTATTCGGCATTAAATGTATATTTATCGCCTTGATCGCGGTAACCTATGATGTTTGACGTTAGGTAGCTTGTGGTTTTTTGACCGCCACCGCCACCGCCACCGCCACCGCCGCGACCACGACCATTTGTTGTCACAGCTACTCTATCTTTATATTTAACTTTTTGATGAGTATATCCAGCTGCAAGGCTTAGATTATCAAGGTATAATCTAGCAAAAAGCTCAACTCCATCTATCGTAGCACCACCGGCATTTACCCTACAAAGTGCACCTTGTCCGTTAGGGCATCCTACTATTCCAGCGTTTGCGTTATTATCAACTATTAGATTTTTATATTTTGTGTTAAAGTATTTTGCCATAAAGCTAAAAGATGAGTTTTGTGAAAATTCAGTTTTGTATCTAGCACCTATCTCATAAGCATCGCCTGTTGTGGCTTTTAATGAGTCGTTTGCAGCCCAGTTTTGTGCCTTGCCTCTACTTGATCCACTTGCCATCATGCTTTCCATGACGTCAGGTCCTCTAAATACTCTTGCATAACTAGCAAATGCACTAAATCCATATCCAAAGTTATAATCAAGTGCAAAAGCTGGAGTAATTTCATTAAATTTATATTTATATCCGCTTAAATTTCCTGTTTTTCCGTTGTATGTTTTTAGCTCATGTCTTTCGTATCTTACGCCTGGTGTTAGCGTTAAGTCGCCATATTTTATGGCATCTTCAAGATATAGTGAATAGTTATTTACTTTTTCAGGTGTATTGTTGCCTGGTTTTACAAAGTTTTTGCTCTGATAGTAATCAAACCCATACCTTAAAGTGTGAGCAAAATCTCCAGTTTGTAATTTTGTCTTTGCACCTATTTTAGCACCAGTTGTCTCTACGCCCCATTTTACGCCGCTATTTGTTGATCCTATGCGTTGGTGTTTTGTGTGGTATATGGTATTATCAAGCTCAAAATTTTCATTTGGAGCGTAGGTGTATTTTATAGTATGAGTATCACGCTCATATTTTCTATTATCTAGTTGTCCATCTATCCATGAGCCAAACTCTGCACGCATAGGATACTGACCTTTGTATTGCATATGTTCTTTTGAAAGTGAAATTTTATGAGAATCTAAAAAGCTATATCCAACCTTAAATAGATAATTTATATCATTACCATCTCCACCTGATTTTTTGCGATTACCAGCTTTGCTAAAATCATACCCATAGTGTTTAAACGCCGCAAGTAAGTCTAAGCTCTCAAGTGCACGAGCATACACCATAGCACTTTGAGAAAAACCCTCGTTGTTGCTTGTATAGCCCATTTTTAGCTTAGCACCGATGTCTTGCCCATCTTCAAGCAAATCGCTCGCATCTACTGTTTTAAATGCTACTGAGCCACCAAGTGCACCAGCCCCACGCACAACTGATTTTGAACCTACTTCAACCTCAACTGCTTTGATTAACTCAGGATCTATTAGCAAATCTGCATTATGGTGGAATGTATTTCCGTTTTGTTTAGCACCGTCGATAGTGATATTTAGACCACGATCGCTTACGCCACGCATGTAAATTTTCTGATTCATTCCGTTTGTGCCACCGACATATACGCCTGGAATATCACGGAAAACATCTCTTAAAAGTGTAGCGTTGCGAGTTGTGATTTTTGATTCATCAACACTTGCATAACCCCCCCCCGTGGATGTAACTTCGATAGCATCAAGAGATACGTTTTGGTTAGAAAATGCAACGCTTACAAATATCGATGCAACTAATGAAATTTTGATTGGTTCAAATTTCATTTATGACTCCTTATTTTAAAAAATTGATTTTAATATTCATTTATTAAATTCGAATTATAATATATAAATTATAAACAAAAATGAAATATAAAATATAAAATTTTAAATACACTATTGTAATATATGCTGTAAATAACGATATAATAGGAGTATTTACATAAAATAAATTTATTATAAAATATTTACAAATTTATAACATTGTGGATATTAGTCGCTAATACTTACTATCAATTTTATTAAAATTCGCATTTTGTATTGCCAATTGTAAATGATTTTATAAAAATTTTATAATAATTGTGCTAAATTTTCACGAAATTTTGTAGTTGTTATCTATCTTGTTAATAAAATATTAATTTTAATTGAGCTTTTTATTATCATTTAGCTATTAATTTTGATACTAATTGACATCGGTTATTATTACAACTATAAGTGTTATACTAAAATATTAAAGGATTTAGATGGATTTTGTCAAAAGTAATGCTGAGCATATTATCATTGCTATTTTGGGGATTATGAGTTTTATTGTCGTATGGTATGCTATAGAACGTATTATTTATTACTCTAAGGTTGATATTAATAAATTTTCTAGTTATGATGCACTAGAAGAGGCTCTTACAAAGAATTTGACTACGCTTTATATTATCTATTCAAATGCTCCATATATTGGACTACTTGGAACGGTTGCTGGTATTATGGTTACATTTTACGATATGGGTATGGCTGGTGGCATAGATACTAAGAGTATAATGGTGGGTCTATCATTAGCACTTAAAGCTACTGCGATAGGTCTAATGGTGGCTATTCCTACACTTATGATTTATAATGGCTTTAATAGAAAAGTTGATGTTATCTTAAATAGATATAAGGCATTAAATGAGACTAAATAAAAAAGACGGGCTAAATGTCGTTCCGTTTATAGATATTATGCTGGTTTTGCTTGCTATTGTGCTTTCTATATCTACATTTATCGCACAGGGCAAAATTCAAATAGACTTGCCTAGTGCTGAATCATCGCAACAAGACAAAGAAGATGATAAAAAGATGGTTGTCGTCGTTGATAAAGATGATAAATTTTTTGTAGATGATGTTGAAGTGAATGAAGAAGAGTTAAAAACAAAACTTACAGAAGTGGATATAAAAACTTTAATAGAACTAAGAAGTGACAAAAATGCAAAATTTGATAATTTTGTCAAGATCATAGATGTTTTAAAGGGAAAAGGTCATGAGAACTTTGCAATCTCAACACTCACAGAGTAAAGCGGCTAATGCCAGCGGCTTTGCAATATCTTTTTTATTGCATTCAGCAGCGGTTTATTTTTTTATTTTTCATAATCCGTTTGTACTGGTAAAGCCAGTAGAAGATGCACCAATAAAGATAAGTCTAAATGTCTATAAGCCAGTCACTGCACCAGTGCAAGCACCTGAGATTACGCCACCTGTTGCACCACCTGAGCCTATAGTCACGCCACCAGCACCGCCACCTGAACCAATAGTCAAAAAAGAAAAACCAAAGAAAAAACCAGATCCTTTAAAGAAAGTCGCTAAAAAACCAGAGCCAATGCCTGAACCAATCGTTGCCAAAGAGCAACCAACTCCACCAGCTCCGCCTTCGCCACCAGCACCTCCAGTAAATGCTACTCCTGGACCAGTTGCAAAACAAGCAACAGCACCTACAATAGGCGAGTTTAATCTGCAAAGTTCGGCTGGAGATGAGAATTTTGGCAAAATTAGAAAAGCGATAGAAAAACATAAAAAATATCCTAAAAATGCACAAAAAATGCGTCAGCAAGGCATAGCTGAAGTGAGATTTATATATAAAAAAGATGGTAGTGTAGGTGACATACAGATAATTAAAAGCTCTGGATATACAAGCCTTGATGAAAGTGTGATAAATACCATACAAAAAGCTAGTAAAGACTTTCCTAAGCTTGATATTGACTATCGCATAACTATACCAATTGGTTTTAAATTGGTTTAATTTATCAAATTTAAATACTCATTTTGCTAAAATATCTCCTTTAAATTCAAGGGGATATTTTGGCACTCATTGACTTAATACAAATAAGCAAGAAATTTGGCAGTAATGAAATTTTAAAAGAGACTAACTTTAGTTTGCACGAGGGTGAGCGAGTAGCTATCATCGGAAAAAATGGTGGTGGCAAAAGCACTTTGATGAAAATCGTAAGTGGTGAATATGATGTCGATAGCGGACGTGTTATTCGTCAAGGTGATATAAATGTAGAAATGCTATCTCAGTCTCCAAAATTTAATGATTGTTTAAGTGTAAAAGATGCATTAAATGACGAGCTAAAGCATATATTTAACGCACGTGATGAGTATGCTAAAATCACACAAAGATTTGATAGTGAGCCTGAAAATACTGAACTTCATGCTCGTGCCGAGGCCTTATATAAATTTATAGAATCAAAAGATGGTTGGGATATCGAGCGAAGCATAGAACAGGTTTTGGTGCAATTTGGCTTAAAAGAGTATGAAAACCGACTAGTAAGCAGTCTAAGTGGTGGCGAGATACGCCGTGTTGCGCTTGGTGCTTTGATACTAAAAAAACCAGATATTTTGTTACTTGATGAGCCTACAAACCATCTTGATGTTTATATGGTTAGGTTTTTAGAAAATATGCTTAAAAACTCAAAGCAAACTATTTTATTCATCTCTCATGATCGTTATTTTATAGATGCTATTGCGACAAGAAGCATTGATATAGATGAGTGCAAGATACGTAGTTTTGATGGTGGGTATGCGTATTATATAGCCAAAAAACAAGAAATTTTGCAAAGTCTAGCAAAAACTCATGAGACACTTTTAAAGCAATTAAAAAGTGAAGAGGAGTGGCTAAGACGTGGCGTAAAGGCTCGTTTAAAGCGCAACGAAGGGCGTAAAGAGCGAGTTTTGGCTATGCGTGAGGAGGCTAAGAAAAATCCTGGCATTATACGCAGGGTTAAGCTTGAGCTTGAAAGAGCGGTTAAGAGTTTTAATCATGGCGGATTAAATCAAAACCGTAAAAAAATGCTTTTTGAGATCAAAAATCTTGGCATGACAATGGGTGAGAAATGCTTATTTGAGGGCTTTAATGCAAGAGTGCTTCAAGGCGAACGAATAGCAATAGTTGGACGAAATGGCAGTGGCAAAAGCACACTTATAAAAATCATGTTAGATGAGCTAAAACAAACTAAGGGCGAGATAAAGCGTGGAGATGTGCGTATAGGGTATTTTGACCAGATGCGTTCAGAACTAAGTGATGATAAGAGCTTGATTGAGATTTTTTGTCCAAATGGTGGCGATATCGTGCAAGTGCGTGGGCGAAATATGCATGTTTATGGCTATCTTAAAAATTTCTTGTTTCCAAAGGAGTTTTTAGATAAGCCAGTTGGTGTGTTAAGTGGTGGCGAAAAGCACAGAGTTGCACTTGCGCTTTTATTTACCAAAGAGTATGATGTGCTAGTGCTTGATGAGCCAACAAATGACCTTGATATAGCTACTATAAATATACTTGAGGAGTATTTGCTTAGCTTTACTGGAGCTATTATATTTGTCAGCCATGATAGATATTTTGTTGATAAAATAGCAACAAAGCTTTGGGTATTTCATGCTAAAGAGATAGAAGTCGTGCATAATGAGTATAGTGCTTATCTTGAGCTAGAAGATGAGCTTGGCGAAATAAATGAGTATGAGCGTGAAATATCAACTAGTCAGCAAGCAACAAGTAAGCAAAAAACAAATTCTAAATTAAGCTATAAACAAAGCAAAATTTTAAACGAATACCCAGATTTAATAGAGCGTTTAGAAAGTGAAATAGCGTCTTTGCAAAATGATTTAAGCAATCCTGAAATTTACCAAAAAGTAGGCATAGTCGTGATAAATGATGAGCTTGAGAAGAAAAAAGTTGAGCTTGAGAGATTGGAAAATGAGTATTTTGAAGTGCTTGAGATAGCCGAAAATTTATAAAAGAGGTGCAATATACAAAAAGCTTGATAGTTGCTAGTTTTGTAATAAAGATTGCCGATAAAATTTGCTTTTGTAAGCTTAAAACTATTTAGATGATATTTAAAAATAGTGACAATAATAGGCAAAAACTAGCAAATGTGCTTATTGCCAAAAAGCTTTTAATTATTGCGATAATGATAAAATATATAAAAATTTAAAAATTATAAAGTATTTTAGTAGAGATTTAAAGGTAATAAGATTGCAAATTTATAGGAATTTCAAGGCAAAGTTTATTAAAAAATTAATAGCAAGAGAGTGTAAAAACAAACTAAACTTTGTAAAGAGATAAAATAAATAAGAGTTATTTTAAAACCAAACTAGTGCGTTAAGCTAGTAGTAAAATCCGTATTTGCCCGCTTTGTCACCCACAAAACTTATCTTACTGCGTTTGTTACCCTTTTTGCTTTTATTTTTTAAGATTGAGAAATTTTAAAAAACATCACTTCACCACCGCTTTGATTAGTTTGATTTTCTTTTACGATTACTGCTCTCATTCTTTGGTTTAATGGAAGTTTTTATGCCGAGTGCTTCGCTTGGCTTTTGTCGCTACCATCATTCTTTGGGGCTTGAGAAGTTTTAAACAAACATCACTTCGTGAGCACTTCGCTTGTTCTATACTGATTTAAAATCTGCAAAATTTCTAAATTTATTTAATTTCAGAATTTAATTTATGCAAAATTTTTAAGCAAATTTGCATTAATGGCAAAAAAGCACGAGAAAGCAAGTAAATTTAGTGATGAAATAAAAAATTAATGAGAGTTATTTCAAAGCAAAAATAGTGTGCGATAAAAGATGTCGCACAGCTAGTGGCAAAACAAGCTGTATCTGGACTTTTAAAAAGAAATGGCAAGGTTTAGTAAAAACTGTTTTGCAAACGAATTGTTGATTACGGTGTAAAAGCTTATTACATAGTAAAACATTGCAAAAATGAATTTGCAAAACAAGCGTAGCGTTCGGCGTAGTCGATGTTTCTTCAAAACAAGCGTAGCGTTTTACGAAGTAAAATGTTTCCTTGAAAACTTCTCAAGCCCCAAAGAATGATGATAGCAACCAAGGTCAAGCGGAAGCGATGGCGGATAAAACGAGACAGGTTTCTTTCTTGTGCTTTAGCACTCTCTTTTAGAAAACAAGTATAACGCGTTCGGCGTAGCTGATGTTTCTATAAAACAAACGAAGTGCTTTTGCAAAGCAAAAAATGTTTCTGTGAAATTGTTAAAAATTGCTCGGCAAGTGAGCTTTTAGAGTATTTAGAGCTTGAATATTTAATTATTTTTAGTAATACTTAAAAAACTTATAATGGCTTGGTTGATTATGGCGCTAAGACTCATTATAGAGTTAAACACTGTAAGAACAAGTTTGCAAATGGTAAAATCATATAAATGCAATAGAGAGTTTTTGTGCTTTTGCAAAGCATAGATTAAGCAAATTTAAAGGCACAAAAAGAGATAACTTTTTGTTGCACTTAAAAGAGTGTGAGCTTAGATTTAAAACTTGCGAAAATCTCTATCAAATTTTACTAAAATTGATAATAGAAAATAGGGTTAAGTTAAATTGATTCAAATTAATTTCGCTTACATTCGCTGCTTTACAAGAGAGTCTTAAAAGAAATAATTTAGTTAAAACTACTTCACAAATGAGTTATTTGTCTATACTGTGCAAATATTAAAAACTTTTAAACTCTGTATTTTACTCTGATACAGCAAAAGATTTATGATGATTTGATTAATTAAAAAACAAAGGCTTGTTAAATTTTAACAAGAAATAAATAGCAAAAACCATATAAACAAAATTAAGATTTTTTGGTTTTGCTTAATTTGCTAATACAAATAAAAAGAAAGTAGTTAAAGCATAAAATAAGAAAATTTAAATGGACAAAAAAGATAGTTTTGTATTACACTATTTCTTAATAAAGCAATCAATATAGCGAAGTTAAATTTTATATCAACATTAAACTCTTATAAGTATCGTAGATAAAATATGATTAAATTAAATTAGTAAAATAGTTTTAAATCCAACTCACTCAAAAAAAACTATACCATAACAAAGTGCATATCTGCTTAAATCCAATAAACTTTGGATTTAAGCAAAATCTTAATTATAATCCTTCAAATGGATTTGCAACTACATCCTTGCGATCCACAATGTATGGTATGATAGCTGCGTGTCTTGCACGTTTTATTGCTTTTTCTACCATTTCTTGATACTTTTTAGATGTGCCAGTTAAGCGTCTTGGCATGATTTTAAATCTTTCTGATAAACAATACTTTAACAGTGAAGTATCTTTATAGTCTATAAAATCAATCTTAGCCTCTGTATATTTGCAATATTTGCGTGAATATTTTCTTTTTTCTGCCATTTTTTTATCCTTTTTTAAAACGGTATAGTTTCGTCTTCATATTTATCGACGTCAATTTCAGGGGCGCTTTGCATATAATCATTTTGTTGTTGTCTATTTTGATTATAGTTTGAGCTATTTTGTCTTTGATTGTTTTGGCTATTAAAATTAGAACCTTGCTGATTATAACTACCTTGATTGTAGCTATTTTGATTGTTGTAGCCAAAATTAGCCTGATTATTTCCAAAACCTTGACTTGCCCCACCTTGCTGTGTGCCACCTAGCATTTCCATATTTTCTACAACTATGCTGTGCTTGCTTCTGTTTTGTCCGTTATTATCCGTCCATTGATCAAATTTCAAACGACCTTCAACTAAAAGCTTACTGCCCTTGTTTAAGTATTGATTTGCTATCTCGGCTTGTTTTCCAAAAAATGAGATGTCAATAAAGCATGTTTCTTCACGTTTTTCGCCGTTTGTAGTAAAACGTCTAGTTACTGCTATTCCGGTATTGCCAATAGCAGAACCGTTTGTTGTATATCTTAGTTCGATATCACGTGTTAAGTTTCCTACTAAAACTACTTTATTAAACATCGCTTATCCTTATTCTTGTGTGAAGGTTTTTTCGTCTATTTTTTCAGCTTTTGGCTCACGTGGTGCTTTTGGCTCACGTGGCTCACGACTCTCTTTTTTGATTGTTTGTCTTATACCTTTACATAGTCTTTCCCATGCAGCAATTTCGCGTTTGTTTTCATATTTTACGCTTAAAAACCTAATGATATCTTCACTGATTCTAACATTTCTTGTTAGCTCAGCTAGTAGTGCCGGAGGCGCTTTGTAATAGATTACAAAATATGTTCCACGCTCGTATTTTTCGATGGTATATGCTAGTTTTCTAGTTCCCATCTCTACAACAGTAGCTATTTCGCCACCATTTTTTGTAATGACTTCTTTTACGAAATCAACTCTAGTCTTTACTTCTTCCTCTGTAAGCGTTGGCTTTAGGATGAATAAAAGCTCATAATGTCTCATGTTTTCTCCTTGTGGATATTTAGCCTATTTTGACTTGGATTAAAACAGGCAAGGATGCTTAAAATAAGCAACTTGGGATTATATCTTTATATTGCTTAATTTTTTCTTGAAATAATATTTTGCAAACGCAAAAGCACAGATATAAGATAGCTTGATTTATCTATACTTGGCTTTGTTTTTATGTCAAAATCAGCTGCATTTAACGTAACAAAAATATCTTGAAATTTATTTAAACTTATCGACAAAGATTGCTGTTTTAATTGGTTTATTATGTGGGTTGGCGGAGTATATCCAAGTACTTGTTTTATATCAAATTTTCCATGTATCTTAATATATGTATGAAGCTTAAATAGTCTATAAAATGCTGAGTATAAGGCATTTATAAACATTATTTCATTAAAAGATGCTTCGCAAATAATATCAAAAAAATCATCTCTAATATCTTTATTTGATAAAATTTTATTAAAAAATGTCTCAAAAGGCACACTGCTAAGTCCGCTTACAAGATTTTTTACAATATTTTGATCAATATCAATATCTAAGTTTTTTAGTTTATTTAAATCTGCCACACAAAGATATAAATTTTCATTGTGTATAAAATAGATCTCATACAAGGCACTTTGTGTAATATTTAGTGAAATTTTTCTAGCATGATTTGCAAGTAAAGTTATCGCTTCATTTTGATTTGATGGCTTAAAAAATCTTGCAAAATTTACACCAAAGATACGTGCGGTTTCACTAACTAGCTTTGCATCGCTATCATAAATCTCAAGCAAAAATTTCGCACCATTATCGCGCTTGCATATATCAACTAGCTCTTTTAACTCTTTTGATGGTATTTTTTTATCTGTTTTTATATGAAGTAAATTTTCATCACCAAAAAGCGACATTTCCGATAGATGTGACTTAGCCCTAGCAAAATCATACTCATCAAAATACTGTACTAAAACATTTGTATTTTCGCTCTTATAAAGAGCCGAAATTTCACTACCATAGCTCTCTATTTGATACTCATCAACCCCAAACAAAAAAAAATGATTTGCGATAGTTTTGGTCTGCAAAAGCCTATCTAGATCGCTTCTATACATCTTTATACACTTTGCCAAAAATTTTAGCAGTTGCTATGTCAGCTTGTATTATTTGTATATAAATTTCGCTTAAAAGCGGTGCATAATAATTTGCGACAAATATCCTAGCTCCTTTTAATTCATCATCTAATTTAGCAATTAAAATATTTTGATTTTCAACGACATAGCATTTTACGATTTTGCCTATATTTTCAGACGCCCATCTAGCAAATTTTCTATCCATAAAATCATACGCAACCTTGTCAGCTTCTCGCTCAAGCTCACTTAAACTTACGCAAGTATTTGAGATATTTAAAAGCAAATAATTATAAAATTTCTCATCTTTTTTTAAATTTGCTTTTAGAAGTCTGTGTAAAATCAGATCAGAATACCTTCTAATAGGGCTTGTAAAATGAGTATATCTATCAAAACCAAGTCCAAAATGACCCAAATTTTCACTAGCATATTCTGCTTTTTTTTGTGCTTTGATAATTAGCTTATCAACCTCTTCTCTTATGCCCATTTCATCGGCTTTTATTTGTATTTTTCTGATTAAATTTGCCAAATCACTCTCATAAACATACTCAAGTCCAAGCGTAGCCAAGTCATCAAGTAGGTTATATATCTTTTTTAAATCTGGTGGAGTATGATTGCGAAAAACACCCTTTCTTATGCGTTTTGCCGCGGCAACATTTGCTAATAGCATACAGTCCTCAACAAGTTGATGAGAACTAGTATCAGTTTCAAACCTTGTAGCCTTTATCATTTCGTCATCATCCAAACTCATTCTAAGTTCATTTGTGCGAAAATCAAATGCCGTTTTAAGTCGTCTTTTGCGTAGAATTTTAGTCACATTATAAAGCGGCTTAATCCATGAAATTTCACTTTTTTGATTGCCTTTTAAAATTTCATCGATCTCATCGTAGTTAAAACGTCTTTTTGATAGTATAATCGCCTCTATCAAATCCTCTTTTACTACATTTAAATTTTCATCTAATGAAATTTTAAAACAAAAAGCTAGTCTTGGCTCATTTGGTTTAAGCGAACATATATTCTCACTCAATGCCCTTGGCAACATTGGCACTGATTTGTGTGGAAAATATATAGAAAAACCACGATTTTTGGCTTCATTGTCTATGCTATTATACGCACTTACATACTCGCTTACATCGGCAATTGCAATATAAATTTGACGATTTTTTTCGTCAAAATATATAGCATCATCAAAATCTTTTGCATCAACTGGATCAATTGTCACAAAATCCAAATCTTGTAAATCCACTCTATCTGGATACATACTAGGATCGACTACGTCGCCCCACGCCCTAGCCTCATTCTCGCATTCATCTGAAAATTTATCGTTTTTATTATAAGTCGCTAATGAAATTTTCTCATCACTTTTTGGATCGTTTATATTGCCAATTACTTCAATTATCTCATTATTTACATTATTTATTTTTAGCAAAGTCCCAAATTGAAGCAACTTTAGGCTCTTTTGCGTCGCTTTTAATGCTATGCTAAGTCCAGTTTTTAAACTTACCCCAAGCACGGCTTGACCAAACTGTTTCGTATAGACAAGACTTGTTTCATTGGCTAATTTTAAGCTTTGCACCACTTTAGCATTTACTCTTGATTTTTTAGTGCGTAAAATTCTAGCTAAAACTATATCGCCAAAATGTGCATTATTTAAGTTTTTATTTTCTATTATTAGATCTTGTTTGAAGCGTTCATCGTATGCTATTAAATACCCAGTGCCATTACTTGATATATCTAGTTTTCCGCACACAAAGCCATTATTTAGATAAAATTTTCCTTTGTGTTCGCTCACGGCTTTTAGATTGATTAAGTTCCTAAGAATTTGCTTGTTTTCGTTTGAGATTTCCCTTTCAAACACGCCATTTAAAAGGGAGTATAAAAAATCTTTCACAGATTATCTTTGACTTTTGCAGTTGCCATTAAAAACGTATCATGATCATAACCATACTCATCAAGCAGCGGAAGTGTATTTTGTATGCTTACTTCATCGATTTGATTAAATATATTTATAGCAGTTTTAACTACTTTTAACGCCCTTGCGTAATCCTTAATGTGCTTTGGAGCATCATCAGGCTCATTTGAGTATAATATGGCACCAACCAACTCACTCTCTAAATTCCATTGTTCAAAAATTTTAGCCGTTATCTCTTCATTTGTTATTTGCAAAAAATCACTCTCAAGCATCACTAAATCACTTGGATGAGTAAGTTCTTTTATTTTTGATTTAAAATCTACATCAAAACCGCTCTCAAGTATCTCTTTTGCCATTACTATCTTTCCAACTTCTAGCATAAACGATGCTGGGGATAATATCTCTAAGTCTTTTGGTTTAATTTTTGTATACCAATTATACATCAATGCATTTTGCATCATCGAGATATTTAAAAAATCATGAGATGTGATAAGATAAGGATCAAGATTTATAGAAAAACTTCTCTTAATAGCACTAGCTAGTGCAAATCCACGCACAGTTGCCATACCAAAAAGCGATATCGCACGAGCAACCGTTGTTACCTCTTTAGAAAACCCATAAAGTGGAGAATTTGCAGAATGTAATATGTTGGCAGTAAGCATTGGGTCTTTTTCTATTACCTTTGTTAGGTCATTTATGGAGCTATTTTCATCAGAGCAAATTTGTTGAACCCTTATCACTGTATCATCAAGTGGTGGAAGTGTTTTTATCTTACTATAAATAGAGTCATTCATCTTTTCTTCTTTTTGCTATAAAATTTTTATCGCATTTTATCTAAACAAAACTTAAATTAATTAAATTTAAATATTTCAGCGATATTTGAGATGAATATATGTATAATCACGAATTAATTTTCATAACAGGAGTTAAAATGGCAGTAACTGTTTATTATGACAAAGACTGTGATTTAAGCATCATCAAGAGTAAAAAAGTAGCCGTTATAGGCTTTGGCTCACAAGGTCACGCACATGCCGAAAATTTACGTGATAGTGGAGTAGATGTCGTAATTGGACTTGCACGTGGCGGAAAAAGCTGGGGTAAGGCTGAAGCAAAAGGCTTTGAAGTAAAGACAGTCGCTGAGGCTACAAAAATAGCTGATGTAGTTATGATACTAACTCCAGATGAGTTCCAAGCTGAAATTTACAAAAACGAGATCGAACCAAATCTAAAAAATGGTGCAGCAATCGCATTTGGACACGGATTTAATATCCATTTTGGACAAATTAAAGCACCAGAAAATATTGACGTAATTATGATCGCTCCAAAAGCACCAGGACACACAGTAAGAAATGAATTTGTAAATGGCGGTGGTATTCCAGACTTAATAGCAGTAGAACAAAATGCAAGCGGCAAAGCAAAAGAGATAGCTCTAAGCTATGCTTGTGCAATAGGTGGTGGCAGAACTGGAATCATTGAGACTACATTTAAAGATGAAACAGAAACCGATCTATTTGGCGAACAAGCGGTATTATGTGGCGGACTTTGTGCGTTAGTAAATGCTGGGTTTGAAACGCTAGTAGAAGCTGGATATGAGCCTGAAATGGCATATTTTGAGTGTTTGCATGAGCTAAAACTAATTGTTGATTTAATGTATCAAGGTGGCATGGCTGATATGCGTTACTCTATCTCAAACACTGCTGAATACGGTGATTATGTAAGCGGTCCTCGCGTTATAAACGAAGATAGCAAAAAGGCAATGAAGGAAATTTTAAAAGAGATTCAAAATGGCACTTTTGCTAAAAATTTCGTCCTTGAAAAAACAACAGGATATGCTAGAATGAACGCTGAGCGTGGCATTGCCGAAAGAAGCCTATTAAATAAAACCGGAAAAAAACTTCGTGCGATGATGCCATGGATTGGTGCAAACAAACTAATAGATCAAAACAAAAACTAAACCTTGGCAAAATCCACAACAAAAAGGCGTCCTAAAAAAAGCACTAAAGGCTTAAATGGACGCCTAAAAACATACATTATCTTATCCTTAGTAACTTTGGGCTTAGTAGGACTTTTTGTGCTATCTTTTTCACATTTTTATAGTGTTACCCCAAAACAAAACGAAACAATAATAGTAAATGAAAATATACAAAAGCTAAGTCAAAACGAAACAAAATCAGAAAATAATAAGCAAAATTTCAAAAAAAATATCAGTTTTAGCAAAGATGAAAATTTAACTAAAATTTTTACAGACCCAAAAAACAAAGATGAAACAGTCGCTCTATCAACACAAACACAAAACAAACAACAAAAAACACAAAGTGATAAAAATGTGCAAAAAGAGCAGACAAAAATCATATATAAATCACAACAAAATCCTGAAAAATCAAAACAAGAGCTAAAAATACCAGAAATCAAAAAAGAGCAAATTTCGCCATCAAAAGATAAAATAATTATAGCCGATACAAACGTATCAAAAAAACCAAAATTTGAAAACAATAACACAAATAAAACAGAACAAGAAAACATAATAAAACCAACAATAACTCAAGAAAAACAAGATAGCAACATAAGCAAGGAAAAACCAAAACAAAACCAAAAAGAGAGCAAAAAAGACTCAAAACAACAAAAAAAAGATATAAAAAAACATATAAAAGGTGAAAAACCAAAGCTTGTAATAATAATAGATGATGTAGCCACAAAAGAACATGTAAAAATGATACAAAAAACTGGACTTAAGCTAACGCCATCCTTTTTTCCAAAAACTACTGCATCGCCAAACACACCATCTTTAGCACGTGATTTTCAATTTTATATGATACATCTTCCACTGCAAGCAAAGTTCGATAAAAATCCAATGCCAACAACAATAAAAACAGATGAGAGTTATGATAGCATCGATAAAAAAATATCACAAATTAAGCAAGATTTTAAAAACGTAAAATATATAAACAATCATACTGGCAGTAAATTTACATCAAATCAAACAGCGATGGATAGACTATATAAGGCATTAAACAAATATGGGTTTATTTTTGTAGATTCACGCACAAGTGCAGACACACAAGTGCCAATAATTGCAAAAAAATACAACAATCCTTATATATCAAGAGATATATTTTTAGATGACTCAAATGAGCTACAAAACATAAAAGCACAACTTGATAATGCAATCGCCAAAGCCAAAAAATACGGTTATGCTATCGCAATCGCTCATCCTAGAAAAAATACAATGCAAATAATTAATCAAAACAAGGATCATATTATAAAAAATGTTGATGTTGTATATTTAAACGAAATCATAAAGTATTACGAATGAATTTAATAAACCTAGATGAGCTTTCAGACGACTTAAAAAGATTAAAAAATCCACCCAAAAAACTAAATTACCTAGGCAATAAAAATTTACTTAGCATGAATAAAGTCGCAATAGTTGGCTCACGCAAAGCATCAGCATATACAAAAAATATGGTTCAAAATCTAGCCTATGCTTTAAAAAGCTATAGTGTTTGCGTAGTTAGTGGTGGTGCATTAGGCGTAGATATCACAGCACATGAAGCAGCATATCCATACACTATAGCCGTTTATGCAAATGGGCTAAATATACTCTACCCTCGCACAAATTCCAAAATACTATCACAAATCAATCAAAATGCTTTAGCTATAAGCGAATATGAGCCAGACAAAACACCATTACAGCATCAGTTTTTAGAGCGAAATCGCATAGTTGTTGCACTTAGCAAAGCACTTGTAATCGCACAAGCCGATATAAATAGCGGTTCAATGCAAAGTGCAAGAATAGCCCATGAAATCGGAGTGCCAATTTATGTATTGCCACAACGATACAATGAAAGCAATGGAACAAATAAGCTATTAAAAGATGGCAAGGCGACATTAATAGATGATATAGATGAGTTTGCTATGAAATTTAAATCAAACTATATTTTAAAGCTCAAAGAAAAAGATGAAATTTTAGAATTTTGCAAATATGGTGTGAGTTTAAACGATGCCTTAAATAAATTTGGACAAATAATTTATGAATACGAACTAGATAATAAGTTAATCATAAATAATTTAATCGTAAAAACAAAAGGATAAAAATGAAAGAAAAATGCAAAAAATATATTAAAATTTTAAAAGACATAAAAGACAACAATATAAACATGTATGCCTCTAGTCTTAGCTTTCATACAATTATGTCAATTATCCCACTTCTTTTAATCACTCTTTCGTTATTTACACAAATGCCAGTTTTTACAGAATATTATTCAAAAATAGAAGAATTTATCTTTAACTCAATGCTTCCAACGCATCAAGATGTTATGAGCAAATATTTGCAAAATTTTATGAAAAATAGTGTAAATTTAGGCATCATGGGCTTTGTCGCTGTTGTTTTTACAAGCACAATGTTTTTTACACAATATGAAAGGATAATCTTAAAAATAACAAAAGCAAAAAAACGAAGCTTATGGAGCCTGGTTAGTTCATACTGGACACTTTTAACGCTGGCTCCAATGGGACTTGCTCTTAGCTTTTATCTGTCTAATTTAATTCAAAATTTACTAAATTCAAACCAATACACAAGTGGCTTGAATTTCTTAAGTGTCTTTCCATATCTTGTGATTTGGATAATGTTTTGCGTGGTTTATCTAATAAGCGTAAGCGAACCTATGCGTTTTAAAAATGCACTAATTGGTTCATTTGTAGGCTCACTGGTGTGGTATCTAGGAAAAAGTGCATTTGTTTATTATGCTATGAGCAACAAAACATACTCAAGCATTTATGGTTCATTTTCAGTTATGTTGTTTTTTATACTGTGGGTATATGTGTCGTGGATTATTTTTTTATATGGGCTTAAAATAGCTAGTTATTTAGAGCAAAAACAAAAATGTCAAAATGCCAATAAACAAAACAGTAATGCTTAAAAATTTTGATCTGATAGCAAATATGCTTAAAATATTATAAACAATAAATTCAAATGTTGAAATTTCGGCATTTACATGGTTTAAATCCGTAGCAAGAAATTTTAACAATATCTCATCCATAAGCCAACCATATCCAAAAATATGCAAAAGCACACTTATAGGATAAAACAACAAAAATACGAAATTTAACCCCAAAACACCAAATTGTTGAAAACTAATAAGAGGAAAAAAGTATAATACACAAACTTGCATTACAAAAAACATATAGATATTTAGACAAAAAATATGAGCCATTTTCCCACAAACATCTCTAAAATGATGCAAATATAAATATATATAAAAAACGCCCATAACAGACAGATAAAATCCAATATTTAAAATCAAAGACGGATAAACACATATACAAATTGCAACAACTATAAAAAGTGTCTCAAAACTTAAAATTTTAATATTTTTATAAGCAAAATAAAATCCTATAAGCACCAAAACAAATGCCCTAAAAAAGCTAGGCACAACGCCTAAAATCAAAAAGTAACCACTTAAAAATAGCAATGATATACAAAAAATATCTATCTTAAAGTTGCGCCAAGGACAAAATCTAGCATAAATCATCTTAAAAGCAGGCATTAAAAACAGATAAAACACGCTCAAAATAAAACCCAAATGATATCCGCTAATAGCAATCAAATGCGATGCACCCCATTTTGTAATCTCGCTTCTAAGCTCAGATGAAATAGGCTCAGCAAAATACAAAGCTGTGTAAAACTCTGAAATTTTACTATTTTGATGCTGTGAAGCGATGAAATTTATAGCTTTGTCTTTTGTGTTTTTTGCTAAATTTATGCTAGAAATTTTAGATGTTGGCATATAAAATCTACCTTTTAAATAACTAGCAAACGTCACATCAAGGGTAAAAATTTCAACTCTTACATAATCTGAAATTTTAGTATTTTTAGTAGCAACAGTATAAAAAGAGTATTTTTTAGCATCTAAGAGCAAAACTCTGTATTTGTTGCCATTTTTGTTTCTTTTAAAATAATCACGCTGTATTTTGGCAACTATTTCATGCTCATTTAGTTCCAAAAAGTCTTGATATTCTCGCCATTTTAGATAGATATTGGCACTAAAAATTACCAATAAAACTAATAAAAAATATAAAAATTGCCTTAAATTTTTAAATAGTGGCACTAGCCATTAAACTCAACAATCTCATCAGGCTCAAAACTAGGATCAACAAATCTAGTAAATCTACTATGAAATTTCACATCAACATGCCCTGTCTCACCGTTTCTATTTTTGCCGATAATAATTTCTGCATTTTCTTCTAGTTTATTTGGATTAAATTTTGAAACATACTCTTTGCCATCTTTTTTGGCTTGTTCTGCTTTTTCTTTTTCTTCACGCTCTAAATAGACATTTTCACGATACACAAACAACACTACATCAGCATCTTGCTCTATCGCACCAGATTCACGCAAGTCACTCATCATAGGGCGCTTATCTGCCCTACTTTCCAATCCACGATTAAGCTGAGATAGTGCAATAATAGGCATATTTAACTCACGTGCTAAAAGCTTTAATCCACGCGAAATATCAGCAATTTGCAAATGTCTTTCACTAAAATTGCTAGTGCTTGTCATAAGCCCAATATAATCAATAACACAAAGCGAAATTTCAGGATTTGACGCCTTTAGTTTGCGCATTTGTGTTCGTATTTGATGAATATTTGCTTCACCACTATCAAACACAAATAGTTTTTTATTACTCATATACTCACACGCATCAGTCATTCTAGCTATCTCATCATCGCTCATTTGCGAATTAATGATTGATTGAAGTGGGATTGAAGTCTTAGCTGAGAGCATTCTCATCATAATCTGCTCCGCTGGCATCTCTAAAGAGAAAAACACGACACCCTTGTCTGCTTCAAGCACATGTTGCATAAAATTTAAACAAAGCGTAGTTTTACCCATCGCTGGACGAGCAGCTACGATTATCAAATCTCCATTTTTAAAACCATTTGTTTTTTGATTTAGCATATGAAAGCCAGTATTTAACCCAACACTATCTTTATTTTTTGCACGCTCTTTTAGATACTCAATAACATCATTTATTATCTCTGGAGACTTTTTCATCACCCCTTGACGAGTTGCATCAGTTAGTGAATATATATCTGATGAAATTTCATCGACAATATCACGCGTAGCTCTATCTTCACTCACTTTTTCTGGAACTTTTTGAGCTAATTTAACCAAACCTCTCTTAATTGACTTTTCTTTTAATTCTTTTGCATAACTTATAACATCAACTATTGCGTTTATATCAAAAATTTCCACCATTACTGACTCATCATAAGCCATACCAAGCTTGTTTTTTATAAATCCTGTTGCAACTGGTTTATTTTCATTTAAGCACTCATTCATCGCTTTATATATATCAGAATGTGCCTTTAAAAAGAAGTCTTGCGGTTTTAAAATATCAATCAAGTCACCTAAGATATCGGCATTTAAAAAAATAGAACTAAGTATTGCACGCTCCATATCAAGGTCATAAAGGTTGTGCATATCTATGTTTTCAAATTTTGCTTTTGCCATATTTTTCCTTTTGTTTTGGCGGCTTAAATTTGCCTTACTTTGCCGCCTTTACTTGTTTTATATTTTGCCTAATACAGCTAAATTTAGCTCTAAAACCAAGCCAAATTTCTTAAAATTTCAGAGCGATTTAAACTCACGCTCTTGATTTTATCTCATCATCAATCTCAGCCAAAAAGCGATCGACTAGCTCGGCTTCTTTTAGCTTTGCTACAACCTCGCCGTGACGCATTATAAGCCCATCACCACGCCCAAAGGCTATCGCTACATCAGCACCTTTTGCCTCTCCAATCGCATTTACCACACAGCCCATTACGCTCACATTTAATGGCTCTTTGATGTGCTTTGTTTTTTCTTCAACTAGCTTTACAGCCGCCATCAAATCCGCTTGCAGCCTCCCACAGGTCGGACACGAGATGATATTTAGCCCCTCACGCTGACGACCGCTATCTTTTAGGATCGCTTTTGCTACTTTAATCTCCTCTTCAAGCTCTCCAGTTATACTAACCCGCATCGTATCGCCAATACCTTCCATCAAAAGTCCACCAAGTGCTATGGCTGACTTTATGGTCGCGTGAAATGTCGTTCCAGCCTCAGTTACACCAAGATGAAATGGATAATGAACCAGCGGACGAAGTGCCCTATATGCCGCCATAGTCCGCTCGACATCGCTTGATTTAAGCGAAATTTTAATGTCTGTAAAATCAAAATCTTCAAGCAGTTTTATATTATACAGCGCACTTTGCACCATAGCTTCAACACTGCGACCATACTTATCTTCAAACTGCTTTTCAAGTGAGCCAGAATTTACGCCGATTCGTATCGGTAAATTTCGCTGCTTACACGCATCAACGACCGCTTTGATGTGCTTTGCTGAGCCGATATTGCCAGGATTTATACGGATCGCATCGACAAATTCACTCACGATCACAGCATAGTTGTGATTAAAGTGAATATCAGCCACGACTGGTAGCGGACTTTGAGCAACCACTTCGCGAAGTGCGATCGTGTCTTCTTTATCAAAAACCGCACAACGCACGATGTCACAACCAGCAAAATAGAGCCGATTTATCTGCTCTAATGTGCCTTTTACATCCTTTGTCTTTGAAAATGTCATTGACTGCACGGATATCGGAGCGTCTCCACCGATCTTTACATCTCTGATTTTAATCTGTTTTGTTGGGTATCTTTGCAAAATTTTGCCTTTAAATTTTTGTGAGATATTAGCTAAATTTTGTTTTTATTATGATAAATTTACTTAAATAAATCTGTAAAAATTTTAAAATAAGCCTCTTGCAAAGGGTGCATTCCATCTATAAAATAAGAGTCGTCAAGATTTAAAATATGCGGATTATGCGATCCAAAAAGCTTAATGTTTTTATCTTTGGCAAATTCAATCAGATATTTTTCAATATCATTTATAATCTTATATTTTGCATTTTGAGATAAAAAATCATAAACATAAGGGTGATATTGCAAAAGATAAATATAGACATTTATGCCATTTTCTTGCAAGAATATTATAAATTTTTCAAATAACTCCCTTTCGATATTTTTAAAATTTACCAAGCCATAAACATCGCCTTTGGTGTATGCGACTGCCTCATGTTTAACCTTTTCGGGATTTAAAGATCTTATTTTGTTATACCTAGCTCCATCGGTATCTATTACAAAATCGTCAATCTGTATAGTGTTTGAAATATAAAAATTTAAATCCATATTATTATAGTTTTTAATTGCATATTCAAGCGAAAAGAGATATAAAAAATTTTTAAATATTTTATTTTTATTATCTTTACTTTTTATGGCTAATTTTTCCAACATCTTTTGATACTCATCATAAATAAAGACAAATCTAATCTGTCCATTATAAAAGTTAAAAATCCAAGGATCAACTCCGATTATGATATTTTCAGGGAATTTGTTAAATTTATCTAGATAAATTTGGGTAATTGCCACATAATCACCAGAAACTGTATAATTTTTAAAAGGAATAAATTTCTTAGAAAACATATTTTTAGTTACAAGCATCGTTCTAGATGAGCCTATGGCAATGGTTTTTGCCTTTACTGTGGCGTGGTTTAGCCTGTGTTTTGTTAAAATTCTATCATCATAGTCTTGCATTCTGGCGACTATTTTTCCATTTTCTAACTCAAATGCAGCCCTCGCTAAAAAATTTTTATCGCTTGAAATAATTCCTAAGCTATCGACCTTAAAATTAAACATAAAAATAATAAAAATAATAAAAATAAAACAAAACGATATAAAAAAGCACAAGACTAGCCATTTTTTAACAGACATTTTTAGACCTCAAAAATTAAAATATAAAAACTCAGAGATTTTATTTAACGACAAAGCAAACAAAGCAAGGCAAAATCCACAAAATATAGAAGTTGCAACACCAAATTTTAAACATACTATTTTTTCAATGCTATTTTTAAAATATAAAATAAAAACAAAAGAGAGTATAAGATATATGATTAAATTCTTACTATCATTATTTGCAATAGCTGTAAGCCAAGCTCCACTTTCAATACCCAGCTGACCCAAAAAGCAAATCTTACAAAAAATGTTGGCACGACTACTCCGCTAAGCCCTGCCATACCCTTTATTACCTTTATTGCATCATCAAATTCCTTTGCACGGAAAAATATCCAAGCAAAATTTACAAAGTTAAATGTAATAAACCAAGCAAGAATTTTATTCATCTTTATCCCAAATGAAGTCCAAAATCTATGCACTACAAGCGCCAAGCCATGCAAAAATCCCCAAAATACAAATGTCCAGCCAGCTCCGTGCCAGATGCCACCGATTATAAAAGTAGTCATTAAATTTATATATGTTCGTGCTTTTCCTTGGCGATTGCCACCAAGTGGGATATAGATATAGTCTTTTAAAAACTTACCAAGTGTTATATGCCATCTACGCCAAAACTCTTGAATGTCAAGCGATTTATAAGGAGAGTTAAAATTTATCGACAGACAGATATTAAATAGCAGTGCTACACCGATTGCCATATCACAATATCCACTAAAATCAAAATAAAGCCCAAATGTATAGCTAAGGCTAGTAGCCCAAGCTTCAAAAAATGTCAAAATTTCTGCCTTATCAAAGCCGTTTGTTGCCCAAACAGCAAAACTATCAGCTATGACAACTTTTTTAAATAGTCCAACAGAAAATATAAAAAGTCCAAGTGCGATATTTTTATAGTTTATGAGTTTGTTGCGAATGTTTGCAAATTGCGACATCATCTGTTTGTGATGAACGATTGGTCCCGTGATAAGCTGTGGGAAAAATGTAACGAAAAGTGCGTAATCTAATAAGCTATAGCGGTGCGCCCCCCCCGCTAGACATATAGACTAAATAAGCGATTTGTTGAAATGTAAAAAAGCTAATAGCAAGTGGCAAAAGTAAATTTAGCCTTGAAATGTCGGAGTTTAGGGCAAAATTTAGGTTATCTATGAAAAAATCGGCATATTTAAAATAGCCAAGCAGAGCCAAATTTGCACTTATACCAAAGATTAAAATTTTTCGTTTATTTGGACTATTTTGGCTACTAATCAGCTTTTTGCTAAGCAAAAAATTAAAAATCATAGAAGCCTAAAATAAGCACAAGATAAAGCACATTCCAAAAGGCATAAAAAAACAAAGATGAAGCAACCAAAAAGCCTTTAGCTAGGATATGATAAGGCGTTTTTGTTTAGATAAAAATAGCCAAAAAATACAATTGGCAAAAACAAAAATATAAATTCATATGAGTTAAAAAGCATATGGTCTCTTTCTTAAAACAATTTTATTTTCTATTTTTACGCTGTTCTATGCCTGTTTGTTCATATTGATCTATGTCTACGGCGTAGGCTGGATTTTTTACTTTACTTTCTTTGTTTACAAAACTTATAAGTTTGGCATCAGTATTTTTATGACTAGCAACAAGCAAAACAAAATCCAAATAAAGCTTTGCCTCATTACTAAGTTCGTTGCCGGTTTTAGGCGGAAAGGAGAATTTTGTAAAAATTTGCGATAACCTAAATAGATCGTTTCTGCTTATATTATTGTCGCTAACAAGCTGCAAAAGCTCATTTATACCAATCTCTTTATCTGCACTTAATTCAGCTTTTGAAGTTGTTTTTTTATTAGACACAAAACCACTGCTTAAGTATTGTCTAACGGCAAATATCAAAAGCCCAAAAAGCAAAATAAATATAAAAATCAAAAAAACAATGATAAAAATTCTCATCTAAAGCCTTGATATTAATTGCATCTCATGTATTATATAGAGACGTATGATACCCAAACACACACTTCCAAAGCGTTTAGTTTAGCCAATAGCTCTTTGCTAATTTTTTCATCAACAAGTATAACCGCAAGTGCCTTGCCGTAATTATCACGACCCAAGCGAAAATCTGCGATGTTGATATTTTCAGCTGCCAAAAGCGAACTAATTTGTGCGATTACGCCTGGTATATCGTTATTTTTAAAGATTATCATCTTACCTTTTGGTTTAAAATCCGTCTTAAAGCCATTTATCTCGACTATACGTTGTTCGTTTTCATTAAAAACAGTTCCACGAACTATGGCAACATCTGTTTCTGTTACTATTTTGACTGAAATTTTATTTTTAAATACACTGCTTCCAGATACACTAGTATCATAGATTATGCCTTTTTCATCACATATAAATTTAGCATTAACATAGTTTATCTTCTCGCCCAAATGCTCCTTTAAGGCACCAACAAGTGCAAAAGTAAGCATTGATTTTACGTATTGGCTTATCTCACCATGTGCTTCAACATGGATTGATTTTATGGCTTTTTTATTAATCTGAGCGGCTAAAAAAGCCATTTTGCTTGTAAGTTCGATATATGGTGATACAAATGGCGGTAAATCTTCTGTTTTAATTGGTAAATTTAAAGCATTTGGATAGCTTATCCCACGTGCTGCACTTATAGCCGCTTCCACAGCTTGAATAGCTATATTTTGCTGGCTTTCAACAGTATTTGCACCAAGATGAGCTGTCACACTGACATTTGGTAAATCAAGCAAAGGGTGATTAGTAGCTGGCTCTTTACTAAACACATCAATTCCAGCAAAGGCTATCTTGCCACTTTTTAAGCCCTCATATAAAGCTTCTTCATTATACAAGCCGCCACGAGCAACGTTTATCAGCCTTACTCCATCTTTCATTTTATATATTTCATCTTTGCCTATTATATCTGTAGTTTCTTGGTTTTTAGGCGTATGGATAGTTATAAAATCACATTGCAAAATATCATCAAAATTTTTAGTATAAACCCCACCCATATCAACAACTTTAGCCGGATCAATATATGGATCGTAAGCTATTATTTGCATACCAAATGCTTTTGCACGAGCCGCCACACGTGAGCCAATATTGCCAAATCCTATAACGCCCAACTTTTTGTCAAAAAGCTCGACCCCATACCATTTTTCACGCTTCCAAATTCTATGTTCTTTTAAATCATTATGAGCATAAGGAAACGATCTAGCAGCAGCCAACATATGTGCCATAGTTAGCTCAACAGCAGCAATTGTGTTTGCAGTAGGAACGTTCATAGCGATTATGCCACGTCTTGAGCATCCATCAATATCGACATTATCCACTCCAACACCAGCACGAACAACAGCTTTAAGTTTTTTTGCAGAACTTAAAAATTTTTCATCAACATCTGTTGGACTTCTTGTAATTGCAACATCCGCCTCAGCCAACATACTATATAGTTCGCTTTTTGGAGTATTTACAGCATCAATTATATTTAAATCGTCTTCTTTTTTAAGTAATTGTATTGCGATTGGATGCAAAGCGTCACAAACAATAATGGTTTTCATAATCTTACCTCTGTTACGTTTGATTGTATATTAAAATTTCTAAGTTCCGTTATAATTTTACTCAAAATTTCTGAATCAGTTGTATTTAAAAATATAAGGCTTTGCACACCGTCTTTAACAACCATAAAATCAACATTTGCATTTCTTAAAGTCTGAGTAACACAAAACATAGAGTAAATATCATTTTTGTTTATGTTTAGTTGATACGCAGTTTTGCTTTGCTCTTTTATAGGTCTAGCATACTCGATATATATCTCATTCGCAGCTAATGAGTAGTCTTTTTTAGTAACATTTGCCAACTCACTCATCCAACTTTTATTTTTATTTACATTGGTTTTATTTAAATTTTCAGTAAAATTTTCAGTTAAAAGTGGCTCTGGATTAGTTTGATTTGCAAACTTAAACAAAGCCACGCAAATAACCCCCAGCACAAGAAGCAATAAAACAACTACAGCTAAAAGGGTGTATTTTTTCATTTATTATTTAAGCTGATCCTTGATAAGATCGCCCAATGTCATTTTGTCGTCGCTATTTATCTCATTTAGCACTTCACGCTCTTTTTGGCGAGCTAGAAATTTAACGCTTAGTCTAATTCTGTTTTTTCTATCGTCAATAAATGCAATAGCCGCCTCAATCTCATCGCCTACTTTTAATGCATCAATATCTGCACTGCCTAAATCTTCTTTGCGAATAAGTGCATCAACATTATCTCCAAGCTCAACAAATACGCCAAAATCCTTAATATCACGTATTGTTCCCTTGACTATATCGCCAACTTTGTATTTTGATGCAAATTCCTGAACTGGACTTTGCTTTAGTTCTTTTGCACTCAGAGAAATTTTCTGCTCTTTGTCATCAATCTTTGTGATTTTTACTTCCACTTCATCATTTACTTTGTAAAGATCTTTACATCTTACGTTTCTATCCCATGAAGCATCTTCGTTATGCAACAATCCCTCAACAGAGCCAATTTTAACAAATGCACCAAAATTTGTAACGCTAGTAATCAGACCTTTTGTAACCATGCCCTCTTTAAAATCTTTTTTAAATTCATCAAAAGGCTTTGGAAGTAAATTTTTTAAGCTTACTCTTAATCGTCTATCGTTTGCGTCTATTTCAATTACTTCTACATCTATTTCTTCGCCCTCGCAAATATGATCTTTTGGATTTTTTATATTTTTATCCCATGAAATTTCAGATATATGTAAAAATCCCTCTATGTCGTTACCCAAATCAACAAATGCACCATAAGGTTCGATATTGCTAATTGTTACTTTTATCGTATCGCCAACCTCCAATCCATCTTTTATTTCATCCCACGGATCTGGCATAGCAGCTTTTATAGATAGCGATAAGTGTCGTTTTTCATTGTCATAGCTCATTACTTTTACGGCTACTTTATCACCCTCTTTGTATAAAGAGCTTGGGTTTACAGGACCTTTGTAGCTGATCTCACTATAATGAACTAAGCCATCAACTCCACCAACATCTACAAACATGCCATAAGTTGTTATTTTTTTAATTGTGCCTTCTATCACATCGGCATTTTCCACTATTGCGCAAAGAGCCTCTTTGCGTTTTCTTCTATCTTCATCAAGTAGCTTTTTGCGTGAAACCACGATGCTTTGCTCTTCATTATCAACTTTGATAATTTTCACTTTATAGCTTTTTCCGACAACATCATTTGCGTTTTTAAATCCGCTTTGAGTCTTAGGCAAGAAAAACTCAACACCATTATTATCAGTTGCTACAAATCCACCTTTATTTTTGCTTATAATTTTTACATCAAAAGCGTCTTGATGTGTTTCAGGATTGTAGTTTTGAATAAATGCTTTTACTTTTTCCTTGCGAAGTGCTTTTTTGTGTGATACAGCTCCGCGTCCAGTAATTACAACCTTTATAGTGTCACCAACGTTATAGATTAAATTTCCATTTTCGTCAGTTATCTCACTAAGTGGTAATCTGCCTTCGGATTTTTTACCCACATCCACTAAAGCCTCGTCACCTCTTATCTCTACGATAGTGCCTTCGCTATCCTCTTCAGTCCTTTTAAAAGACTCCTCTAACATCGCGGCGAAATCATTACTCTCGTCAATACCTTCCACCTCAAATTGAACTTTTCTGTTCACAGCCATCTTGATCCTTTGTATTTTATGTCTCGCACTTTAGTGCAAAGTTTCTGATTTTATCTAAAAATCGCTTTATTGTGCTTGAAATTTTAAATTTTACTAATAATAAAATTTTCGATATTACCTATTAGATAAAAGAGTAAAATTTCAATCAAAATTAGTTGAAATTTTCTATCTTATCAATAACTTTTTGTATAATCCAATCAGGGGTAGAAGCACCAGCACTAATTCCGCATAAATCCTTGTTATTAAACCAAATTTTGTTTAGCTCAGTTTCGTTTTCTATTAAGTAGCTATCAGTGCAATTTTGCTTTGCAATTGAATAAAGTTGCTTTGTGTTTGAGCTATTTTTGCCACCTATTATTATCATGACATCAGCCCTTTTTGATAAAGCATCAACTGCTTCTTGATTTTCAAATGTTGCATTACAAATTGTATTAAATACCCTAACTTCTTTTACTTTAAGCATCAAAAAACTAACAATTTGCATAAATTTTTCAATTTTTTTTGTTGTTTGACTTATAACAGCAACGCGTTGATTTAGCTTGACATTTTTAAGCTCATCTTCTTCTAATACAACATAAACATTGCCTTTAGCATATGATTTTACGCCCTTTATCTCTGGATGATTTTCATCTCCAAATATAACTATATCATAGCCTTCATTGCTCATTTTTTCACAAATTTGTTGTGGTTTTGTGACAAATGGGCAAGTTGCATCAATGACATTTATGCCACTTTTATTTAACTGCTCCAAATCACTTTTTGTTATGCCGTGAGTGCGAATTATAGCCTTTTTTTCATCTGTAAGCTCATCTATGCCTTCAAGTGTTTTTACGTTAAAATTTTGTCTTAGTCTATTTATTTCTTCATTATTGTGTATCAAAGGTCCGATAGTAGCGGCATCTTTTGCGTTTTCAGCAATTTTTATAGCTCGTTTAACACCAAAACAAAAACCATAACTACTTGCAAGCTCAATCTTCAACACTCACTCCTATTTTTCTTAAAATTTGCGTAAAATTTGGAAATGATGTTGCTATAAATTCACTTTTTTCAACTATCATTCCGCACCTTAATCCAAGCACGGCAAAACTCATGGCTATTCGATGATCTCCATGACTATCAATGATAGCTGATGTCGGATTACCTCCAGTAATCACAAAACCATCTTCAAGCTCTTTAGCTTCAATTCCGCACTTTTTAAGCCCAGCAACCGTTACAGCTATCCTATCGCACTCTTTTACTCTAAGCTCTTTTGCGTTTATTAATTTACTGGTTCCATTTGCACTAGCAAATGCTATGGCAAGAGCTGGTGCTTCGTCAATCAACCAAGATATATTTTCACTTACTTCTACTGCTTTTAAAGGCGAGTAGGCTATCTCTATATCGCCTATATCTTCGTATTTTTCACTATTTTTATGAAATTTTACAATCGCTCCCATTTTTGCCAAAACATTATAAGCTTCAATGCGAGTTTTGTTTAACAAGATATTTTTAAGAACTATATGCGAACCTGGGATAATCGTAGCAGCAACAGCATAAAAAAATGCCGAACTTGGATCGTTTGGCACGTCTATATTAAGCGGATTTAATGGCTTAGTCATAGGATTTAGCTTAATATTTAAATTATCTATTTTTATATCTGCACCCATGCCGCCCAACATGCGTTCGGTATGGTCTCTACTTAGTTCGTTTTCGCTATACTCACATCCATTTGAATAAAGTGCAGCTAGTAAAAGTGCTGTTTTAATCTGTGCTGAGGCGATTGGACTTTGATAGCTAAAATATTTTAATTTCGCACCTCGTATACAAAGTGGTGCTTTGTCACCTTTGCTTGTGCCATCAATTTTAGCACCCACTTTAATCAACGGTTTAGCTACTCTTGCCATTGGTCGCTTATTTAAATATTCATCGCCACTAAGGACAAAAAACCCATCTTGAGCCGCAAGCAATCCCATAAAAATTCTCATTGCTGTGCCAGAGTTTCCGCATTCTAATACAACTTTTGGCTCAGTAATTTTATTTGGAGGCACAATAAGTATCTCATCGCCATTATCGATTACATCGGCACCTAAATTTTGCACTATTTTTAAAGTATTTAGTGTATCTTCTGCTCTTAGATAATTTCTTACCCTACTTGGTTTATCGCTTAGCAACGAAAATATAGCACTTCTGTGCGATATAGATTTATCAGATGCGATATTTGAAATTTCAGCCTTTATTGGCTCATTTATGGCTTTTATTTTCATCTTATACCTATGTTTAAATCATCTTTTAACTTGGCTAAAATTTTATCCATTAAGCAAGCCACTTCTTCATCTTCAAGCGTTTTTTGCATATCTTGAAATGTAAATTTTATACTTAAGCTCACATTATCGCCAAGTTCATCTGAGCTATAAATATCACTTGGAGCAAACTGCACATTTAAACCAAGGGAATTTATGCTATCTTTTATTGTTTTAAATTTCATATCTTTTGGAATGATTAGGCTTAAATCACGACTAATACTTGGAAATTTAGAGTAAGCTTGTGCCTGAATGTTTGTGTTTGCTAGCCTATCAAAATATATCTCGCTTACATATGTTTTTGATAAATCTCGCTCACTCGCAACATCTATACTAACTCTGCCTATATAGCCTATCTCATCGCCATTTTTTATAATTTTTGCCTGTTCAAATGGGCTTAAGTATCCCATCTCGCTACTTGGCACTAAACTAAACTCTCCAACTATGCCTTGAATCATGCTAGCAAAACCCATAAAATCAACTTGAGCTACCTTTGTGCCGTTATTTAAACTTGGTTCAAATTTTAATCCACTTACTACAAAGCCAAATCTCATGCTTTGATTTGCATTTTCATCAAAAACCTCGCCGTATTCGAACAATTTAATTGATTTTTTTTGATTTTTACTATTTTTTTCACACGATTTTAGCAAGTGATTTACTAGCGTTGGGCGTAGTTCGTTTAGCTCGTTATTTATAGGATTTATTATTGAAGTTTTACACTCTTTAAAACCAAGTTTTCTTAGCTCATCACTACTATCAAAGACATAATGCACACTCTCATAAAACCCAACAGCCGCTGCCTTTTTTCTAAGGTTTAAAGCAAATTTATATCTTTTTAGAGTGTCGTTTATCCTATTTGATTCACTAAATTTCATTGGAGCACTTGCGATATTATCAATTCCAACTATCCTAACTATTTCTTCACAAACATCATGTATATTTATAATATCATATCTATAATTAGGCACTTTAACATTTATATTCTCGCTTTCTTGTGTAAATGCCACGTCAAAACCAAGCTTTTTTAGAATTCTTACAATCTCTATTTTAGGCACATCTTGACCTATCATTTTATTTATATCTGTAATAGTAAAGCTTATAGTTTTTACTTCAGTTTTTGTTGCACTTAGCTGGTGCCCTGCATAAAATTTTGCTATATTTTGAGAAGATAATCTTTCAAAAATTGGATCTATACCTAAGGCCAAATTTGGCTCACTTGAACGAGTCGAGCGATAAAGCTCATTTGTCTTTACGATGTCTTTATTTTCGCCAACATACTCACTTACTACACTAGGATCGGCATAGCTTGCCTCTAACAAAATCAATTTTGAGCTTTCATCTATCATTGTATCTTTATTCTGATACACACCAGCTACGCCCAAAATTTTATCATCTACTTTTAGTATGCTTTCTTGATGTGTTCCAACGCTAATATCTATACTTATCTTTTCATCTGTTGAAATTTTAGCAAAATCATACATTCTAAATATTACGCCAGTTGAATGCGTAGCGTATTCGCATAGCCTACGCATAGGATGCGTCTCACTACATTCTATCAAAGCAAGTCTTAGTTTTGTTACTAAATTTTCACTTGGATTTTGCATAAGCTCAAACGCTCTAAACATATGCAAGCTTTTTACTTTCTCATGTGTGTGAAGCGATAAAATTCTGCCAATTCCAGGTAAATTTTCACCATCAACATACGCCAAACGCTCTTTAATCGGCAAATCAAGTGCCACGCTTAGCTCTCTTGCTATTCCATGTATGCTATTTGCATCACCTCTGTTTGCCGTAATATCAACTTCTATAATAACATCATTAAATATATCATACTCATTTAACTCTTTGCCAAGCTCAAGCCTACCTATACTCTCATCAAGCACCATGATTCCGTCATTTGTCTTTGCTAGACCTAGTTCGGTTGATGAGCATATCATACCATTGCTCTCAATGCCACGTAATTTTGCACGTTTTATCTGCATACCATCTGGCATAACTGCACCATTTAAAGCAACAGCAACAAACTGCCCTGCTTCAACATTCTTAGCACCACATACTATTTGCAAACTATCACTGCCGACATCAACCATACAAATATTTAACTTATCGGCATCTGGGTGTTTTTCCTTGCTTTTTACATATCCAATTACTATTTTCTCTGGAATTTTTACCTTGGTGCATCCATCTACTTCTAACCCTATTGAATTAAGTGTTTTTAAAATCTCATCCGCACTAACGCTACTTAAATCAATCCACTCATTTAACCAATTTTTTGAAATTATCATCTAAACTGCTCCAATAATCTTAAATCTCCCTCAAATAACGAACGCAAATCAGGCACTCTATGAAGCAGCATCGCAAATCGCTCTACTCCTAAACCAAATGCATATCCGCTTACATTTTTATAGCCAACTGCACTAAAGACATTAGGATCTACCACCCCACAGCCTAGCACTTCAAGCCAAGTTGTGTGCTTACATACCCTGCAGCCCTCTCCATGGCAAAATATGCAACTTATATCAACCTCGGCACTAGGCTCCGTAAAAGGGAAAAAGCTAGGACGAAAACGAACTTTTACATCACCAAACATATGTTTTAAAAAGCCCTCAAGCATACTTTTAAGATTTGCAAAACTAACATTATCACTTGGCTCAACTACCAAGCCCTCTACTTGATGAAACATCGGAGTATGAGTTAGGTCAAAATCACGGCGGAAAACAGTGCCTGGAGCTATCATGCGAATGGGCGGTTGCGTGCTTAGCATTTTGCGTATTTGAACCGGACTTGTATGGGTTCGCAAAAGTCTATTATCATTTAAATAAAATGTATCTTGCATATCACGTGCAGGATGATATTTTGGTAAATTTAAAGCCTCAAAGTTATGAAAATCATCTTCTATTAGCGGTCCGGTCTCTAGTGAGAAATTTTGCGATACAAAATACTCAATAATCCTGTCCATAACGTCCATAACTGGATGCAATGCACCACTCGCAACTGGTTCGTTAAAAAGTGTAACATCAACAGCATCTTTTTGCATTTTGGTCAAAATTTCAGCCTTTAAAAGCTTTGATTTTTTACTCTCAATGCACTCATTTAGCTCGTCTCGCATCTTGTTTAAATTAGCTGCAAATTCCTTTTTCTCATCACCATCAAGCTCTTTAAGTTTAGCAAATCCACTAGCCAAGATTCCCTTTTTGCCAAAAATTTCAACCCTAACCTTTTCAAGCTCTGCTACACTCATGCAATGAGTTATCTTATCTATATAGTCTTTCAAAACTAACACCTTTTAAAAATTTTATTTAATTTTATATAATTTTTATTAAAACTTGGCTAAAAAGCACTGAATTTTGGCTATAATTTTGTCGATGAAAAATTAAAAAAAGTTCAAAGGAGAGCCTAAAAATGACAATTTTTGAAAAAATTGTAGCTGGTGAATTGCCGTGCAACAAAGTGCTAGAAAACGAAAAATTTCTAGCGTTTCGTGATATAAATCCGCGTGCACCAATACACATACTAATTATTCCAAAAAAGCATTTTGAAAATATTCAAGAATTTGATCCAAGTTTAATGGGCGAAATGCTAAGTTTTATCCAAGAATTAGCTAGATTTATCGGTGTAGATAAAAGTGGCTATAGATTGATAACAAACTGCGGAGAAAACGGCGGACAAGAGGTCATGCACCTGCATTTTCATCTACTTGCCGGAGCAAAACAAGGCTGGGATAGAAGTCAATCAGATCCTAAATCTACATTTTAATGTTAAACAGGCAAGTTAAACTTAGAAAATTTTCTAAGTTTAACTCATGTCAAAATAAAAACCTATATCCAAAACTTGCTTGGGCTGAGAAATTATTTTGATTTTTTGAATACTCAAAATTTCCACCCAATTTAAAAAACACTCCGCTACTAAGCAAAATTTCCCAATCTGCATTAAACTGCAAATTATTATCGATTAATTTCGTGCTTTCTTCAAAATTATATCCAGCAAAATCTACAAATTTTGCCCTGCTTTTAATATTTTTTCCGCTTAAAATTTTTTCATACATCACACTAAAAGTTAGCTTTTGATTATCCAAAATATGATACTGAGTATCAAATCCAAATACAGCAGAATAGACGTTTTGTCTCACTCTATCGTAACTCTTTGCAAAAGCTGCTCCACTTTCATTAAAGGCATCTTGTGTAATAAAGCCAGCATTAAGATAACCGATCGGAGTTATTACTAAATCGTTAATTACGAAGTCTTTGGCAAGTCCAAGCTGAGTTAAAAAGATAGAATTTTTATAATTTGCACTAATCTTATTATCTACAAGATATATCTTTCTTTCTACGTCATTGTTGCCAATTCCAAAGCCAAGTCCTGATAAAATTTTATAATCTTTCATATCAAAACTATAGCTAAATACCGCATTTAACGCATCACTTTTAATATTTGAATATCTAAAATTTAAATCACTTTTTAAATAATTTAATCCAAAACCAACAATATCTGAGTTTTCCAAAATTCTATAAAATCCGATCTCGGAGCCAACACTTTTGCCATTAAATTTATCATTATTGTATTTTTTGTATTTTGGAGTTATATACCAAGTGTTTTTATAAGCTGCATTATCTAATGTATCCTTAACATATTTTATTAGCATTTCATCGCTTAAACCAGCCACATAAATTGGATTTTTAGCAAGGGTTACAGCAAAACTTTGAGTGCTTGGAGTTTTTAAAATAGATAGAGTATTGATTCTGCTAAGCTCATATAAAGGCTGATTTATACTAGGTATAGCCTCACTAACTCCACTTTGAGAAATACTGTCTAAAATTTCACCTGCACCACTATCAATCTTAGCAAATATTTCTTGATATTGACTGCTTAAATTGTTTCGAGTTCGTATGCCTCTTAAAGCACTTCCTATTGTACTATCTTTAACCTCATAGGCATTTGGCTTTAAAACCGGTTTTATAACCAAAACATCATCATTTTGAATTTTTTGAGCAGGTTGCAAAACGGTTAAAGGAACTACTTTATTAGCTGGAATTAATGGCGTTAAAGGGGTTACTTTCTCGGCTGGAGTTAATGGTATCAAATCAGAATAAGGCAAATTTTTATCTTCATTTATGATAGACTTATCACTATTAGATACTACAAAATCAAGCGTTTGAGTTCCGTATATTTTAATGCCGCTAAATTTATCCAAATGCTCTTTTAATCCTCCAAGTTGCATTTGCACTTTGTGTCCGATTGCGTAAAACTCATTTTTTAAAGGTCTATATTCTAGCGTTCCACCTTTTATATCATATCTGTTAGCTTCTAGATTTGAATTGCCTCTTTTATCAAAGCTTAGCACTATTTTGCTATTTTGCCCCTCTTGCGTGTATGTGTTTTCGATTTTAAGTTTATCTAAATCATCATTTCCTGGCATAAAAGTTCCCCTATTTAGCACAGCACCTTTTATTACGCCATTTCCAGTTACAATGCCGTTTTCTTGGTTTAAAACTCCACCGCTTATCACGCCACCACTTCCGTCAGCTCTTTTTGATATATTTAAGGTTCCATTTTGTATAACCGTAAGCCCTTGGTATTTATTATCGCCTTCTAGTCTTAAAGTCCCACTTCCGTCCTTTATAAGTCCTGCATTTAGATTTCTTAAATTTTGAGGTAAATTTTGGGCTGGATGAAATTTATTATAGTATTCATCATATGTCCCATACGCTTGTTCACCTTTTATTCTATGATATTTATCGTCCCATTTTCTCTGGTCTATGTCGTTGCTAAACACGGCTATTTTATCGGCTGTATCTATGGTATAATAAGCCTCTTTTTGATTGTTTAAAAATGTTTTTACATCACTATCGTCCATCCTATTTATATCTAACAAAGCAAGTCCATTCAAAGCTTTTTTGGCGTCTAAAATACCCTGACCAAAGACCTCTTCTTTGCTAAGTCTGATGGCAAAATTAGTATTTAAGTTTGTTAAACTATTTGCCGCATCATAATCTTCATATTTATTTTTTAAAATTTTATTTGCATCATATCCTGCCTTATTTAAATCGTTTCGGATTGTATTTTCATCTTTTGGAACATCTTTGTTTATATATATGACGCCATATTTTACCTTGCTTCCATCCGGTATAGTTTTTACTATTATACTTGGAAACTCAAAATCACTATTTGCAGTGCTTAAAATCACATCTGCTATTTGTTTGCCATTTAAAAATGGGAATTTTTCTTGCACCAATGCAGCCACACCGCTTACAAAAGGTGCTGCCATAGATGTGCCACTCATTTTTATAAAATCATTATCATTTCTTGAATATGCCGCGTTTATGTTTGTGCCTGGTGCCATTATGGAAAAAAGCCCAGCCTTTCTAAAATGGTTGCTTTTTTCGAAAATTCCATCTTTGCTTATTACAATTTTGCCATTTTGATTTTTACTAATCCCTGCTGAGTTTAGTGCCCCAACCACAAGCCAAGATCTCAAACTTTCATCATAATATGGCATAGAAGCTTGTATGCTAGATCCTGGCATTCCTTCATTTCCAGCAGCGAATATGCTTAATATATTTTTTTCTTGCGACAATCTAATTAAATCTTTTGCAGCTTCTCCAACCTTGCTTAAAAGCTCATTCTTGGTTAATTCCGGTTGATATTTACTACCAAGTCCTTGTTGAAGTCCAGCCGTTGGGTATAAATTTGACCCCCAGCTATTGTTTATAATCTTTACATCTTTATCTTTAAAATAATCGTAAATTTTAGGACTTATTGTGCCTAGTTGTGAAGTATTTTGAAATGCGTAAATTTTAGCCTTAGTTGCTACGCCTCTAGGCTTATCCATATCTAAAATATTTCCAACTGCGATAGACACAACATGAGAACCGTGCGTTTCTACGCTAAAATCGCCACTTTTATAAACCTTCTCATCAACAACTTTATCTTTTAAGCTTATGTGTGTTTTTCTAACGACAGAATCTGCTATACCTATAACAACTCCGTCACCAAAAACCTGCAAATCATTTGCATTGATTAAATTAAGATCGCTGTTGGCATAAATAACACTACAAGCCATCATGCTTAAAGCTATTTTTTTATTCAACATTATAAATAACCTCTAATTTCACAATTTAAGGTAATTATACAGTTTTTACATTAAAACAATTATAATTTAAGCACACCATTGTTTAATTATATAAAAATGTCTAATTTTATACTTTAAATTTACTTAAATCATTTTTTAATGCGGCTGAAATTTCATCCAAAACTGAAGCCACTTGCAATAGTTCTTTTGAAATTTTTTCATTGTCATCTGCAATTTTTAGAGATTTTTCACTCTCATTTAACAAATTAGACACATTTGTTAGACTTGTTTGTGTTTTGTTTTCTACATCTTTTATGATGTTTATGGATGAGCTAGTGCTTTGTTTTGAGTGATACGCCATATCCATAAGCTCATTTGCTCGTTTATTTATCAAAGAGATATCAGACGCATTTTGCTTAAGCGAAGTATTTAAATCAGATACTCCGTAAATAATATTCTTAGAGTTTATCTGTATATCTGTTAGCTGAGAACTTGTTTGTTCGGCTAACTTTCGCACCTCTTCAGCAACAACCGCAAAGCCACGCCCATACTCTCCAGCACGTGCGGCTTCTATGGCTGCATTTAGTGCTAAAAGATTTGTTTGATCAGCAATATCATCTATGATGCCTAAAATTTTACTTATATTTTCACTTTGCATTGCTACTTCTTGCGTTTTTATAGCCAAGGCCTCTTCGTTTTGACTAGCTTTATTTATACTATCAACTACATTTTTTAGCGTATTTAATACATCATCAAGACTTGCATTTGACTCTTGAGATAGTGATACGGCATTGTTAGCCATTTGCTTTGCAAATGTAAAATCATCTCCGACATCTTTTGTTAATTTATGCGACAACTCCGCTTGTTCTTTTGCATTTTGGGAGCTTTTAGCCAACCTTGATGAGTTATTTCGTAAAGTATTTATTTGATTGCTTATATTTTCAGAGCTTGTCGTAACATTTTGTATGGTGTGTTCAATTTTTTGAATAAAAGTATTAACATTATACCCAACCTTGCCGATCTCATCGCTACTTTTTACTTTTATTCTTGCCCTTAAATCACCCTCGCCATCAGCTAAATCTTTTGTAGTATATCTTAACTCTTCAATCGGCTTTATAACAACACTTCTTAGTGTAAATATTATCACAATTAGCGTCAAAACAAGAGATACAACAAAAAGAGCTATGAGAGTATAGCTTTGTGATTTTATATCATTGTCTATATCTTTTAAAGAGTAAGACATATCCATCACGCCAAGCACATTATTTTCACTCTCATTTACATGACATGCCAAGCACTCACTATCTGCCATAAGTGGCTTTATGAGCCTTACAAAATGCTCATCATTTTTATAAACCTCTAATCTTTTGCTTCCTGGCGTTATAAACTGCTGTCTTATCTCATCATCGCTAACCCTAACACGCTCTAGACCAAATAACTCAGCAACCGAGTTTGATTTATACACTTTTAATTCACTGATATTTTTTATCTTTGAGTTTAATTCAAGCGATGATCTTATAGCCTCAGCGTCACCTAAATTCATAGCCGAACGAAGAGAATAAAACACAGATTCACTAAGCATTTCTAAGCTATTTGTCGCAATATTGTTAGATGATTTTTTTATCTCATTTACAATAATAATTTCAAGCAGAACGAAACTAACAAATAGTAACGAAACCACACTAAGTATTATTTTCTTAGAAATACTTAAATTTTTCATATTGTGCCTTCTTTTTATTAAATTGTAACATAATTATGACTAATTTTTTTGAATATTGCGTAACTGTGCTAAATTTTTGACTTAAATCAATAAAAAAAAATTATAAAAGAGTATAATTATCCTAATTTTATTAAATCAAGGAGAAAAAATGAGTTTTTTTGAAAATTGGAGCGAGTTTAAAGCCGAAGGTGCCAGTGTGAGCTTTTATAAAACAATCAAAAATGATATTCAAATCATAGGATTTGATTCACGTCCATGCGTTCCACCTGAACCAATGGTAAATGCAATGGTGGCACTAAACATGATAAATGATAAAAGCACAAAAGTTGTAATGATAAATCACAAATATCCGGCTGGTCTAATCCCAAAAATACAAGATAAATTTAATATCGAGCGTGAGAATTTAGATGGCGAAGAAGTTAAGCTAACTTTTAGTCTCAAAGATGGTGTTGAGCCTGAAAAATACAACACAAATCAAGTTTGTCACGGATAAAACATGCTACTTAATACATTTGCACCGCCGTTTAGACTAGTCGGCGGTTATTTTATAGCTGGTATGATCTGCCTTATACTTAGTGTTTTGGCATTTTTAAAGGCTGATTTTAGCTCACTTACAGCCCTAAATACGGCTGGTTTTATGCATGTATTTTTTGTTGGTTTTGCTATGAGTATTATTATAGGTGCACTATATCAGCTAACATCTGTGATACTTGAAGAGCCATTTTTTAGCATTAAAGGTGCTTTTTTAAATTTATTTGCATTTGTGGCTGGTGCATTGTTGCTTAGTTATGGCATGATCACATCAACAATGCCACTTTTGCATGCTGGTGGTGGTTTGCTTTTTGTATCTTTATTGTTTTTTGATATTACATTTTTGCTTAGTTTTTTAAAGACAAAAAAGAGAAGTTTTGCTAGTGTTACGCTTTTAATTTCATCTATCTATCTTTTAGTTGGCATTGTGCTTGGCTTTTTATTAGTTATGATTTTTAGCGGTTTGGTTGCGATTGATTTTACAACTGCACTTTATTATCACATATACTTTGTGCTTGGCTTTGTGTTTTTTATAATAGTTGGTGTAGCAAGTGTGTTGCTACCGATGTTTGCACTAGCTCATAATATCAGTTTTATGCTTAGTAAAATTTCACTTGTCTTATTTGTAGTGGCTGGATTTTTGCTATATTTTAGTGAAATTTTAGCTATTATTTTTATAGGACTAGCACTATTTTGCTTCATATCACAAGCGTTTTTGATAATGAAAAACCGCGTAAGAAAGGCATATGATTACTGGAATTTAAACGTGCTTTTATCGCTTGTTAGTCTTGCTTTGTTTATTATTTTATTTTATATAAACCAAACATACATAGCCTCGTTTATCTTAATTTATGGATTTTTGTATCCATTTATAGTAGGACATTTGTATAAAATTGCACCGTTTTTGATTTGGTATCACTACGTAAGCCCATATGTTGGCAAGGCTAAAGTGCCGCTTTTAGATGAGATGATGCTAAAACGCCAAGCATATATCTCACTTGCATTTAATATTTTAGCATTAATTACTTACATTATAAATGCTAAAATTTCAATGATCTTTATGCTAATTAGCATTATTTTAGTTGCAGTAAATGTAATAAACTTTTTTAAATATACAAAATTTGGAGTTACAAATGAGAGATAAAATTTACGCACAACTTAGCACTATAGTTGATCCAGAAGTCGGATTTGATATAGTTTCGCTTGGGCTTATATATGATGTAAGTGTAAGCGATGATAAAGCAAAAGTCACAATGACACTATCTACAAAATCATGCCCTCTTCATGAGTTAATCCTTGGCTGGGTTAAAGATGCCGCCTTAAGAGTTGATGGCATAAATGAGTGCGAGATAGATCTAGTATGGGAGCCTGAGTGGAATATCACAATGGCAAGTGACGAGGTTAAAAAGGCACTTGGTGCCTAAAAATTAGGCTAGTCGGTTTCCTATCGCACTAGCCTTTAACTCTCTTAATTCAAAAAATAAATAATAATATATAAGTTCTGACACACTAAGGCTTTTGTTGCGAAATACCGGATATATCATACTCATAAGCCTATCAGATATCCCCGCTACCTCAACAAGCAAAAGCTCATCTTGTCTGCTTTTAGCAACTTTTATACAGTTTGCAAAAAATGTATAAAGTGTTTTAAATTCCTTTAAAAGCACATTTGATACGATTTTAGAGTCCCTATAGATAATATTTTCAATTTTTTTCTTAAGCTCAACTAAATTTGAAAGCGTTAATCGGATTTTATTGCGCCTTGTTCCGTTTTGACTAAAGAAGTTTTTTTTGTCGTTTTTTACCAAATTGCCATACTCTATCACTAATAAATCAATAGTTTCAGTGACTAGTTTTAGACTTTGTTGCAAATTATAATTTGCCTGTGGACTTACGCCAGATTTTTTTATTTTTTGCTCAATTGAAACTTGAATTTGGCTTAGATATGAGCTTATGTTTTCATAATAATCTTGCGTATTAAATACATTTTTAAAAAATACAGTCTCATCTCCATCTTTTTGTATTTTATCTTTTAATGCATCTATGTTTGCATTAAATTCCGCTACGCTCTGATAAGGCTCTAGCTCTTCTTCATACTCGCCAAAAGCTGAGATTTCAGCCTCCATATCTTTTATTATTTTTTGTATATTTTCAAAATCCATAGCTCATTTTCTTTAGTTTAATTAATTTTGCAAGATTATACTAAAAAAATAAGAAATTTTGGCTAAACATTTAAAACTAGAGTTGTTTTGATTAAAATAAATTTTAAAAAACTCAAAAAAAGTTATTTGAAAAATAAGGATAAATCTTAGAAGTGGCGCGCCCGAGAGGATTCGAACCTCTGACCTTTTGAACCGCAATCAAATGCTCTATCCAGCTGAGCTACGAGCGCAACAAATTGGTATTTTGTAAAAGAAAGTGTGATTTTAGCCAAACTTTCCTAAAATTTTTATAAATTAATACACTTTTTAGAAAAAAATAGTTAATCTTTGCAGATACAAATTTAAAGGAATATAGTATGAATGATTTTTTTGATAGTCTAAAGCAGATCAAAAAAGAGATGACAAGCAACACAAAAGAAACAAAGCAAAATACAGCAAAAACATTTAGCAAAGATGAAGCTATCGCACATAAAGAGCAAAAATTAAGAGATGAGTTTTTAAGCTATATAAAAGACAACGATATCATAAAAAAATAGCCATGAAACAGGGCGTAAGATATGAAATTTCTGGACTTGTTCAAGGTGTTGGATTTCGCCCATTTATATATACTTTAGCAAAGAAATTTAATCTAAATGGCGAAGTGTATAATGATGATAGTGGCGTTAAGCTAAAAATTTGGGCCAATCAAAATGATATAAAAGCGTTTGAAAAAGCACTGTTTAACGAGCTTCCGCAACTTGCTAGGATTGATGAGATTATAAAGCAAGATTGTGATGATAAATTTAATGATTTTAGCATCATTGAATCAAAAAGCGATAAGAAATTTGCTCCGATTTTGCCTGATTTTGCACTATGCCATGAGTGCGAACAAGAGTATAACGATCCAAACAACACACGCTATAAATATCCATTTATAAACTGCACAAATTGCGGCCCTAGATTTTCAATCATAAAAGCACTACCATATGATCGCATAAATACCACGATGAATAAATTTAACATGTGCAAAACATGCCATGATGAATACACAAACCCACTTGATCACAGGTATCACGCACAGCCGATTTCTTGCCCTGATTGCGGTCCAACAATGTCGCTAAAAACAAAAAATGCAGAAATTTTATCCATAAAAAATGATGCAATCAAACAAGCTGCCAAACTAATAAATGATGGCAAAATTTTAGCCGTTAAAGGTCTTGGTGGATATCATTTAATATGTAAAGCAACATGCGAACAAACAGTATCAACACTAAGAGAACGCAAACAAAGACCACATAAGCCATTTGCTATAATGTGTCGTGACATATCACAAGCAAAAACCATAGCAAATATAAATAAACACGAAGAGCAACTCATAAAATCAAATTTAAAACCAATCGTGTTATTGCAAGCCAAAGCACAAAGCCAAATCGCCAAAAACGTAGCACCAAATCTTGATAAGCTTGGCATTATGCTGCCCTTTAGTGGCATACATTTAGCTTTATTTGAGTATTTAGACTGTGCCATCATTGCAACAAGTGCAAATATATCCGCAGAACCAGTAATATATGATGAAATTTCACTTAAAAATCACTTAAACGATGTCATAGATTACTATTTAGATCACGATCGAGATATTTATAGTCCAAGTGATGATAGTATAGCATATGTTATAAACGACAAGCACTATTTTGTCAGGACTTCACGCGGACTTCATCCATATTTTATCCATACAAAATACAAAAAACAAGCCACGATTTTAGCACTTGGTGCGGAGCTAAAAAATCAATTTGCTATCTATCATAATTCTCTTATAATGATAAGCCCATATATTGGGGACCTAAAAAATGTAGCAACTTTTGATAGATTTAAGAGTGTTTTAAAACTTTTTGTTGATACTTATGAATTAAAATTTGACTACGCTATAGCCGACATGCATCCATATTTTTTAAATACAAAATACGCACAAGAGCTAGGGCTAAACATCATAAAAGCACAACACCATCAAGCTCATTTGCTTAGTGTTATTTTTGAAAATAATCTTAGTATCGAAAAAGAGTATGTTGGCTTTGCTTTTGATGGGACAGGATACGGTCTAGATGGCAATATATGGGGCGGAGAGATTCTTAAAATCAAAGGGCGTGAGATAAAAAGGCTATATAAATTTGATGAAATTTTATTAATTGGTGGCGAAAATAGCATAAAAAACATATCGCAAATAGCACTTAGTGTAATATTAAAATATGATTTAATCAAAGAAGCCAACTGGTTTTTGCAAAATTTTGACAAAATAAAGCTTAAAAATTTAACAAAGCTACACTTTGCGGCTAAAAATTGTGTAAAAACAAGCTCAATTGGACGGATATTTGACGCATTTGCCGCTGTTATTTTAAGAAAATATAGTATAAGCTATGAAGCACAAAGTGGCATGGAGCTAGAAGCACTATATGATGAAAGCTTAGATGTAGCTTATGAGCTTGAAATATGTAATGGGATAATAGGATACAAAAAAGCATTTATAAACGCATTAAAAGATAAACCAAAAGTAGCAGCAACTGCATTTATAAATGGCTTAGCAAACGTGATTTTAGCCATAGCAAAAGAGCAAAAAAGTGAAATTTTGCTATCTGGTGGTGTGTTTTTAAATCAACAACTAACAAAAAGGCTTCATTTTATTTTAAAACAAAATGATATAAAATATTACGAAAATATAAAATTTGGTGCAAATGACTCAAATATATGCATAGGTCAGCTACAATACGCACTAATTGGAGAAGAGCATGAACGATAAAAATGACATAATAAGATTTAGCGTATCGCTACCACAGTCTTTATTAGTGGAACTAGATGCTAAAGTTGATGGCAAAAGCTACGCTTCAAGAAGCGAATACATAAGAGATCTAATCCGCCAAAAAATGATACAAGATAATTGGGAAGATGACAGTATAGAGCTAGTTGGAGTTTTAACCATAATCTACACACATCATCACAGCGACCTAGTGCTTCGTATGCTTGACTTGCAGCACGATGCCGAAATAGATATCGTATGCACCACACATGTGCATTTAGATCACCATAATTGTTTAGAAACGTTGGTATTAAAGGGTGAGGCTCGTAAAATCATAGCTTTTAGCGACTCTATGGCTGGATTAAAAGGCGTAAAACACTGCGAATTAACAAAAACAGCAATAACGCATTCATAAAACAAATAAGGCTTAAATTTAAACAAAAAGAAATTTGAGCCTTGCCTACAATAACCGCATTTATCCAATGAAAGAACTTTAAAGTCAAAATATTTTTATAAAATTTTAATTATAAATTCAAATATCTAAGCATAACAAACATATTTAAAACAAATAATAAACAATAATTAATTTAACTTTAATGAGATTTTTAGTTTCACTACTTGAAAAAACCATTATTGATTTTAATAATTTTCCTAAAAACCAAGCAAAGCATATTTTAATAACATACACAAACTTTGCCGTTTGCTTTAAAATGGCTTGTATTAATTTTAATTGGTTTTACTAAACTAAATTTTCAAGCCAAACACGCAAAAATTACAAAATTTCACTTAAAAATTTAATATTTTTTATGATATTTTGTTTGCTTTGCTCTGAGATTTCATCACTTTTTTTAATCTCTTGTGCACCGTTTTTGCCAATTATAGCTCTAACGCCTATAGCCAAATCTTTACCTATTGCCAAACAAACACTTTGTTTTATTTTGCTATCATTCTTAATGGCTTCACATATTTTTACTACACCAGCTGCCGGTGCATAATATGCTGACGTTCCAAGCAATGCCACTATACTCGCCCCACCCTTTCTAGCAAGCATCTGTATCTTTTCAAAATCATCTATATTACAGCCATTTTTAACAATAGTCATCTCATCATTGTGAGCACCAATTACATACGAAGTCAGGTTTGAAATTTTAACATTTGCATGTTTATTTAATTCAAACTTAAGCCTTGCTGTATCAAGCTCTCCAGCCATGCCTATTACACGCGAAGAGTTAAAACCACTACAATTAAATGCAACATACGTCATCTCATCTAATGGATTTGTAACTACTATAATAATTGCACTTGGTGCGTGTTTTACGATATGAATTGTGCTTTGTTTAACAACTTTTGCATTTTTTAAAAGCAAATCCTGCCTACTCTCACCCTGCTTTCTTGGACTACCAGCTGTAATAACCACGATATCGCTATTTTGCAAAAGCTCATAATCATCGCCACCAACAACAAAAATATCACTATTAAAAACAATATTTGCCTGTGTTATATCCATTGCCTTTGCCTTTGCCACATCAGCATAAATATCAAGCAAAACTATCTCATCACACACATTTCTCATAGCTAGTGCATATGCGATACTAGCCCCTACGTTTCCGGCTCCAATTATACTTATTTTCATGCATTATCCACTATTTGATTTAAAATTTTACTAGGTCTCATGATATTTTGTAGTTTTTTATCATCTAAATAATACCAGCCACCAAAATCCACTCCAACACCTTGAACTTTACTAAACTCCATTAAAATTTCATCTTTTTGTTTTTCAAATTTTGCTAAAATTTCATCATATTTACTTGATAATTCGCTATCTTTTAAAGCTCTAAGCCAGTAAAGTATAAGCCAAAAATGACTACCTCTAGTATCAAGCGCACCTACTTGAACTTGTGGTGATTTATTGTTATTTAAATACTCGCTTATTGCCAAATCTAGCGTTGTAGCTAGAATTTTTGCTTCTGGTGTTTTAATAAGCTCAAGTGAAGCATTTAATGCTAAAAACTCACCTAAGCTATCCCAAATCATATGGTTTTGCGTTTGTAATTCGCGACTTAGCATTGGCGCAGTGCCTCCAGCTCCAGTTTCTAGCATTACTCCGCCATTTAGTAGTGGCACTACTGATAGCATCTTTGCACTTGTTCCTAGTTCTAATATCGGAAATAGATCTGTTAAGTAATCCCTTAAAACATTTCCACTCACACTTATCACGTCCTTACCAGCTCGTATAAGTTGTAGTGTTTTTTCACACGCTTTTTCTGGACTTAAAATTTCATACCAAACACCATCAAGCCCATCTTTTACAAGTTTTATCATCTGTCTATCAACAGCCCTATTTTCATCTAGCCAAACTATCATATCATGACTTGTGCTTTTAGCTCTACTTTTAGCCAAATCTATCCAGTTTGAAATCGCTTCAGCCCTAGTTAAACACATACGAAATATGTCGCCTTTGCTTACATTAAATTTAAATACAAGCCCATCATCACTTAAAACAACTATCTCTCCGTCATCTGGTGCTATAAAGCTTTTATCATGGCTTCCATACTCTTGTGCCTTTTTAGCCATCAATCCCACATTGCTAACGCTTCCAAGGGTTGTAACATTAAGCATACCATTATTTTTAAAATCACTCAAAACAGCTTGATAAACCCCAGCATAACTCCTATCAGGTATCACAGCAACACACTCACGCCAAATACCATCTGTGCTTTTTAATTTGCCAGAATTTCTTAAAAGTTGCGGCATAGAAGCATCTATAATAACATCACTTGATACGTGAAAATTGCTAGTGTCTTTATCTAACATATACACGCCATCAAGCATATTTTTAAACTCATAAATTATCTTATTGCCATTTTCTTTATCGCCAAGCGTTGTAAATAGCTCTTTTAGCCCATTTTCTGGCTTAAAATAACGCAAATCATCACTATATTTTATGAAAATTTCATCAAAATATGTCCTTAAGCAGTGTCCAAATATAATAGGATCGCTTACTTTCATCATGGATGCTTTTAGGTGCAAACTAAAAACCAAGCCATCTCTTTTTGCTTTTTTTATCTCGTCTTTATAAAATTTAATAAGCTCACCCACTTGCATATAACTAGCATCTATTACATCGCCCTTTTTTACGTCTATATCGTCTTTAAAAATTGTTTTTTTGCCATTTTTATCCACAAACTCAATACGCAAAATTTCATCTTTTGATGCAATTTTAGCCATCTCATTTGCATAAAAGTCCCCACAGCTCATACAAGCTATTCGTGTTTTACTATCACGTTCCCACTCGCCCATATAGTGCGGATGAGCTTTAGCATACTCTTTAACAGCTCTTGTGCTTCTTCTGTCAGAATTTCCATCTCTTAACACTGGATTTACAGCACTTCCTAAAACTTTTTTATACTTTTCAAGCACAATTTTATCATTGTCATTTTTTATTTCATCTGGATAATCTGGCAAATCATACCCAGCATTTTGTAGCTCTTTAATAGCTGATTTTAGCTGTGAAATTGTAGCTGATATATTTGGCAATTTTATAATATTTGCATTTGGATTTTTAATAATATTGCTTAAAATTTCAAGCTCATCGTCTGCCATATTAAATACGGACAAAATTCTACCAGCAAGACTTATATCAAGCACTTTTAATCTAATATCTGCTTTTTTTAGCATCATATCCAACATTGCACGTAATGAAACACTTGCAATATATGGGCTTTCGTCGGTTTTTGTCCATATTATTTCATTCATATTTTTCCTTTTATTTCATGTTTGCATTATGTTCGCTCAGTGTTTTACTAAAACGATGCTTTTTTGTTTTTCTATCTAGCACAAAATACAAATAATCGCTCTTTGCTGGATTTATGGCTGCTTTTATAGCGTCAATAGACACGGCACATATCGGAGCTGGTGGCAAAGCATCAATTTTATAAGTGTTATATTCGCTATCATCTTGGCGTATTCGTTGTGCTGTAATTTTTTCGTGCGAATATATGCCATAATTTAACGTGCCGTCCATTTGTAATTTCATTCTTTTTTCAAGCCTGTTGTATATCACAGATGATACAAGCGGCATTTCATCGATACTTGCTGCTTCCTTTTGTATGATTGAAGCAATTACTAAAATCTTTTCCCAACGCCTTTGATTGTATTCACCATAAACCTTTTTACTAAGGTTTTGATGCACATTTGTAGCAATTTGCATAAGATGACGCACTAAATGATGTTCGCTCATTCCTAATGGAATTTTGTATGTATCTGGCACCAAAAAACCATCCTTAATAGGACTAAGCTCATAATAGTATTTAAGCAAAATTTCATGATTTAGCTCATAATCTTTTGCTACTTGGCGTAAAAATACCTCCGCTGTTTCACCAGGCACAAGAGTTATCTCGCCCATGGCGGCTTTTGCCGTAGTTAATCTCTTTAAAAAATCAAGTCTAGAAAGCTTTGTTTGACGCATATCTATCCAACCTGATTGAATATGTCCATATGCTCTAACGACAAAATTATCAATTATGCTTAATTTAAAATTCCTATCGCTTAAATATGCTATAATCTCGCTCACGCTTCCTTTTGGGATATATACAACCCTACTTGTATCGATAGGTCGCGATAGATAAAACAGCAACGATAGGGAAAAAATGAGAATAATATCAAAAAGCACTAAAATAATAGGGGTAATTTTTACATTTTTTATCATATTTATACTCTCTATTGGTTTGGCTCTAAGTCGTGGCATCGATATCGATGAGCTTACTTTTGGCAATATAAATTTAAAACAATTATATATAAAACTAGATAAAAAAATTATTTTAAAAGCAGATAAAATTGCAATATCGTTGCAAAACGATGAAAATTTTAATGACAATTCCGCAAAGGAGTTTTTAAAATTAAGCAATTATATGTATTTTATAGATAAAATTTTTCATGAAATTTTAATAAAAGACTTACAAATCGCAAACAATAACATACAAATTTTATACAAAAACAACAAAATTTTTATAAATAGTGAATACTTTTTAGCTGATTTAAATATAGAAGATGAGCTAGACAACAAGACTGATTTAATCACAATCAATAAAATGCAGTTTAAAGACTTTGCTGTAAATTTACAAGGCAAATTAAGTACAAATTTAAAAGATAAAAAATTCGCTTTTTCAGGCTCATTTGATAGTTATGAACTAAACGGCAAGATTGATTTTGTGCTTAAAAAAGAGATAATTAAATATAAAATATATGATGTGAGTGCTTATTCACTAGGACATTTTATGGTCGGTCTTGATGAAAAAATCGGACTAAATAAAGAGATAAAAAACTGGATTTATGGCTATATCGTGGCTGATGAATATCATGTAAATGAAATAAACGGCAAGATTAACCTAAAAACAAATGACTTTTTTTTAAAGGATCTAAATGCGAGTGCTCAAGCTAAAAATCTAGAAGTTATGCTAGATAAAAGCCTACAACCCATAAAAGTAGAAGATGCAAATATAACTTTGGCAAACGAAACTTTAAATTTTAAACTTCACAATCCAACCTATGTCAATAAAAAATTAGACGGCTCTAGTCTATACATCAGAGATATTTTTGCTCTAGATGAAAATCCAGGAATAAACATAAACATCATAACAAACTCAATCTACGACAAACATATAAATGCGATATTAAAAGCATATGGCATTGATGTGCCTATCACGCAAACAGCTGGAGAGATGAACGCAAGGCTAAATTTAGACATTGATTTTAACACGCTTAATGTCATTGCAAATGGAAAATTTACAACAAAAAACGCCAAATTAAAAATTGCAAATGCCGATTTTAAGTCCAAAAATGCCGAAATTTTGCTAAACAACACAAATGAAATGATTATAAACGCACTTGATTTTGGCATGGATTTTTTTAACTCTGATGCAAATGCAATATTTGATCTAAAAAATAAAAAGGCAACCATCAAAGGTGTGCTTAAAAGCTTTAATCTAAACACTCAAAAACTTGGCATACTAAACCTAAATAGTCAAAATTTTAACTCTACTTTGGACTTTAGCGGTGATGATACAGTGCTTGATTTTCATACGCTTGATTTATCGCTTGTTTTTGGTAAAAAAAATCAAATCACCATGCACAATCCAACACGCTTTGTGCCAAACTCAGAGCTTTTATCATCACTTAATATATCAGCCGCTGATAAAATTTCAATTAACACAGATGATTTTAATGAGTATGAAATTTTTGCACAAAATATCATATTTAATCTGCCACTACAATCAAAAAATGGCAAAAAATATGAAAAAGACAGCTTTTACATAAAAGTAAAAGATGACAAGATAAGTGGCACAAGCACTAGTGAAAAAATCAAATTTAGTACCAAAAATAACGACGTAAAAATCGACGTAAAAGATATCGATATAACTGTAAATTTAGATCAAGATAGCAATAATGAAAATGGTGAGTTTATAGCACGTGCAACAAACTCAAACATCATCTTTACCGATATTAATCGCACACTAAAGCTTCCAAATTACGAAGTATTAATTGCTCCAAAGCAGATAAAATTTGGCTCAAATACTGATGGCGGAAGGATAAATTTTAGTAAAATTGATAAGCACATAAATCTAGAAGTGCGCGATATAAGCGGAGAGTATATAAATCAATTTTTAAATAAACAAAGCTTTAGTGGCGGAAAATTTAAGGCAAAAGTTGTAGGATTGGTTGATAATTTTAAAGGCGAAGTTCGCTTTTATGATACATATTTTACAGACTATACTTTTTATCAAAAACTACTTAGTTTTATTGATTCTATACCAACTCTTCTTTCCTTGAAAACACCAGATTTTAATAGCAACGGCTTTACAGCAAAAAATGGCAAAATATTATTTGAAAAAAATAAAAATGTGCTTAAATTTATAGCGATTAAGATATCAGGTAGCAGTGCTGACATACTAGGAAGTGGAGAAATAGATATAAAAACCGGAGAGATTAACATCAACTTAGAGCTTGAATTTTTAAAAGAAGCTAGTGGTATCATCTCAAACATACCACTTATAAATCAGATAATTTTAGGCAAGGATCGCACATTTTCAACACTCATTAAAATTCGTGGCACAATGAGTGAGCCAAAATACGAAACTCAAGTCCTACAAGATACGCTTTTGGCTCCATTTAAGATTATAAGAAATGTTTTACAAGTGCCATTTTTAATATTTGATTAAATTTTAAAATTAAACCTTAAAATTTTGCTATCTAGCACAGATGGTAAGGATCATGATTGACTTTATTTACAGCTATTAATAACAAAGCACCCTCATCACAAATTACTATTTTAAAATTGAAATTTATAAAATAACTAAATTTATAAAACTTAATGAAAGTTAAATTTGCCAAAAATGTTACTAATAACAGTGTAGAGTTAAATATTAATAAATTAGTAGATACTTGGCATTGTAGGATAATAAAGGCAAAAATAAATTTACATTAGACAAATATATAAATAGCATTGATATTTTTACCCTGCTTTATTTAGCTTACAAAAACCTATCTAGTCATTGCTTTACTTGGATACCATCGCCCTTTGGGTTTGGGATATTTTAAACAAACATCACTTTGCGGTAGTGCTTTGGTTGCTACCGTCGCCCTTTATGGCTTGAGAAGTTTTTAAGTTTTACTAAATGCAGAATAGTTAAATTTAGATAGTAAAGCAAATTTCTTATTTCATTTAGAAGAGTTTTAAATTAGATAACAAAAAGATGAAAATTTAATTTATAATATGCCTTTAAATTACTTAAAAAAGTGGGTTGGATTTTTATTTTTGTGACTAAAACTAAGCAAAACTTACTCGTCACTTTTTTCACGCTCACAATAACATCACACTATAAAACATTCACTAGCTCTACAAGACATCATTACACTTAAAATTTTCACAGCCATAAACACTGCGGTTTATTTTTTGATATGCATAGTCGCGTTTATTACTACAAGTAAAATTTATAGCTAGTTTGAATGTTTAGCCAACTTGCTAAGAGTTTTTATCCTTGTTTTTTAAAATAGCCTTTTGTTATTTCTAGCCACTCATTCATCTGTTTAATCTGGAGTTTTACACTCTCGTTTGCTGTGCCACCAAGTGAGCTTCTAGCCTCTTTTGAAGCATTTAGATCCAGAAATTTCATAGCATTTTCATCTAAATTTTCATCAATTTGTTTAAGTTGATTTGCATTTAATTGGCTTAAATCTAGATTTAAATTCTCAGCAAATGCCACCGCCTTTCCAGTAATAAAATGAGCTATTCTAAATGGAATATTTTTCTCACGTACTAAATAATCAGCCAAATCAGTTGCACTTAAATGCCCTTTTTTAGTAGCATTTAACATATTTTTGGTGTTAAATTTAATCTCTTTTGTCATCTCGTTTAGTATAACAATCGAAGCTAAGGCTGTATTTGCGCTATCAAACACCCCTTCTTTGTCTTCTTGCATGTCTTTATTGTAAGCTAATGGCAAACCCTTCATTGTCGTTAAAAGTGCAATCAAATTGCCATTAACCCTACCAGTTTTACCGCGTATCAACTCTGCTACATCTGGATTTTTCTTTTGTGGCATTATAGAACTTCCAGTTGAGTATGTATCGCTTATTGTAATAAAGCCAAATTCTTGAGAACTCCACAATATAAGCTCCTCGCACAAACGCGAAGTATGCATCATCAATACAGAGATATTAAATAAAATCTCAAGTGCAAAATCACGATCGCTCACGCTATCCATAGCATTTTGTGTAACTCCAGCAAATCCAAGCTCACGTGCTACAAACTCACGATCGATACGATGAGGTGTGCCAGCAAGTGCGGCTGAACCAAGCGGACTAAGGTTGTTTCTCTCATAGCTACTTATAAGTCTTTCGCAATCACGCTTAAACATAAAAGCATATGCCATTAAATGATATGCCAAACTCACAGGCTGAGCGTGTTGCAAGTGTGTATATCCAGGCATCAATGTGTCAATATGCTCTTTTGAAATTTCAACCAATGTATCAATAAAATCACAAATTTTAGTAAAAATTTCCCTATTTTGTTTTAAAACATATAGTCTAAAATCAAGTGCAACCTGATCGTTTCTGGATCTAGCTGTATGCAATCTACCACCAAGTTCTTTACCTATAATCTCACTTAAGCGCTTTTCAACACTCATATGTATATCTTCATCTTCGGTTTTAAATTCATACTTTTTGCTTTTTATTTCTGACAAAACTACATCAAGCCCAGTAATTATATTATCAGCATCATCTTTGCTAATTATGCCCTTAACGCCTAGCATTTTTGCGTGAGCTTTACTACCAGCTATATCTTGTTCATATAAATTTTTGTCAAATCCAATTGAAGCGTTAAATTCTTCTAAAAGTTTGCTACTATCACTCTCAAATCTACCAGACCACATCTTTTTCATCACTACCTACTTTCCTAAGCAAAAACTACTAAACATCTCATCAAGCACCTCTGAATACTCAAGCGGTCTAGTCATGCTTGCTATACATTTTATTGCTACATTTATCTCATATGCAAACAGTTCAAGCTCGCTCTCACTTAATATCTGACTTGCCCTTTTTAAGGCATCACTTGCAGTTTTACATGCTGTGATTTGCGATGTCTGGCTTAGCATAAGTTCGCTACTGTCTTGCGTATTTAAATACTCATTTATAGCATTTGTCACACTCTCAAGACTGTTTTTTGTTGAAATTTTTAAAGGATTTGTTAAGTTTTTGTCAAATTTTGTTTGCAAATCGCTTTTATTTAAAATATAAAAAATCTTCTTATCGCTCTTTGATAAAATTTCTAATATCCTATCGTCTTGTTTATCTGATTCTTGCGAAACATCAAAAACCGCAAGTATAATATCTGCCTCATCTACTGCTTTTAACGAATGAGCTATGCCTATCTCTTCAACTTTACCAGCACCATTTCTAATACCAGCAGTATCAATTATCCTAACCAAATGAGTGCCTATTTTTAAGCTTTCTTCAACCCTATCTCTTGTTGTTCCAGCCTCATTTGAGACAATAGCTCTTTCATAGTTTAACAAAGCATTTAGCATAGAGCTTTTTCCAACATTTGGCTTACCAATAATTGCTATCTTAAATCCGTCTATTAAACCACGACGACGCTCAGAAATACTTACAATATTATCTAATTTTTTTATGTTATCTTTTAACATATTTTGTATTTGAGCCAATAAATCATCTGGCAAATCATCATCTGCGTAATCAATACTAGTTTCCACATAAGCCAGCGTCCTTACAAGCCCTGCTCTCATATCATCAGCATACTTTTCAAGCTCACCACGCATCTGACGTGCTAAAATTTTAGCCGCACTTTCGCTTTTTGAGTTTATAAGTGAGCTTATAGCATTTGCTTTGCTTAAGTCTAGCTTATTATTCAAAAACGCTCTTTTGCTAAATTCTCCCGGATTGGCCACTCTAGCACCTGCCTTAACCAGTTCATTTAGTATCATATCACAAACCACAATTCCACCATGGGTTTGAAATTCTACAATATCCTCACCAGTAAAACTTGCAGGGGATTTAAAATATATCATCACCGCTTCATCAATAAACTCACCATCAAGCGAATAAACACCACCAAATGTAGCGTGACGTGGAGTTAAACTATCTTTTTTTGTAAGTTTTAGTGCAATTTTTAAAGCATCATCACCACTAACCCTAACAATGCTAACTGAGCCTATACCATGAGCTGTGGCAATAGCCACTATTGTATCATTTTTTAAAAAACTCATTTACTACTACAAACTTCTCATTACCATTTGATTTAATACCAACATATTTATCTGGAAATTTCTCACGAAGTTTTGCAAGTGCAATTTTAACTAATACACCATCTAGTGGTTTTGTTTGAGCCTTTCCATTTTGCTCAACACGCTCAATAACCCCTTGAAGGTATTGCTCCATCGTATTTTCTTGATTTTTTAAAAACTCAGCAATTTCTAGTCTAACAGATAAATTATATTTTGAGTTAAGCCAATTATGCAATAAGTATGAAATAGCCTTATATCTATAACCCTCTTTGCCTATTAAAAGTGCAGCATCTTCTCCATCAAATTCTATCAAAACACAATCATCACTATATTTACTAACTTCGATTTTGTTTATACTAAAGCTGCTAACTTTAAACAGTTTAACTAAATCAGATCTGATAATAGGTAAAATTTCATCAAAATTTATAACAACCTTTTGCTCTTGTTTTTTTTGCTTTTCATCCATTTTAACCGGTGTGTCTGCATTAAAATTTTCAATAATTGATGTATCAAGTATGGTCTTGCTATCAATTTTTTTTATCACAACTTCATCTGTCTTTTTTATGATATACTCTGTCGCTTTTGTCTCATCTTTTTCGACAAATGGATCATTTATGCTATTTTGTTTTTTAATTTCATCAGTATGTGATTTTGGTTCATTATGCTTTTTATTTCTACGTTTTTCGCGTTTTTTTTCATTTTTATGTTGTTTTTCAGGGTTGCGTTCTTGTTTTTCGCTAAGATTTTTTTCTTGTTTATTTTTTTCACGTTTTTCGGTTTTTTCTACATTTTGGGTGGCTAAAGTCTCAAGCGTTGCATCAATAATAGCATTTTGTTTAAAAAAACCCAAAAAACCAGAACGTGGATGCTGTATAACCTTAATATCAAGCTCTGTAACAGAGCACTTTAACTTCTCTGCTGCTTTTTGAAAAGCTTCTTGTAGCGTTGGTGCTTCTATACGCATTATACTTTTGCCTCCGCATTTTTGTTTTTTTGTTTTTCAAATAGCTTATTGACAAAAATTTGTTGAATCACAGAACACACATTATTAACAAACCAGTAAAGCGTCAAACCAGCTGGGAATGTTACAAAGAAAAATGTAAAGATTAATGGCAAAAACTTCATAATCTTTTCTTGCATAGGATCAGTAAATGTCGTAGGAGTAAGCTTTTGTTGTAAAAACATCGTAGCCCCCATTAATATCGGAAGAACAAAAAATGGATCCATTGCAGAAAGATCATTAATCCATAAAATCCATTCTGCCCCTTTAAGCTCAATAGCATTTAACAAAACACGATAAATTGCAAAAAATATTGGAATTTGAAGCAATATCGGCAAACAGCCACCCATTGGATTTGCGTTGTGTTTCTTGTATAGCTCCATCATGTGAGTATTTAGCTTTTGTGGATCACCCTTATATTTTGTTTGCAACTCTTTCATTTTTGGAGCTAATTCTTTTAGTTTATTCATAGAGAGCATACCCTTATAAGTAAGTGGGAAAAGCACAACTCTAATTATAATAGTAAGAGCCACTATAGCCCATCCCCAGTTGCCTATATAGTTATGTAAAAAATCTAAAAATTTAAACATAGGCTTAGCGATAAAAGTAAACCAACCATATTCAACAACATCACTTAAACGCTCATCGATTGATTTTAAAACGCTATTTGTTTTTGGTCCTATGTATCCAGAAGCGTTAAAATTTTGACTTCCTTTTATAAAAATCAATGCATTTTTTGCGTCATCAACACTCATAACAACATTAAATGTTTTGTCAAATGCATATAATAAACTAGTATAGTATCTATCTGAAGCAGCAGCTACATTTATGTCGTTATATTTCTCATTTGCATCTACATCACCATCTTCTAAGACGCTAAGTTTATTGTCGACATGCCTAAGCAAAGCACCATGCACAGTATATGCATCTATAGCAACACTTGGTCTAAGTCCTGTAGTTATAAAATAATCAGCATCATTGCTAACATTTATACTTATATCATACTTTCCACTTTTGTAAAATGTAATTTTTTTAGTTACAATTACATCATTTAACTTTTGTGTCAATGTCACAACCTGTGATTCAGAAGTGACATCAATCTCACTCTTATCAGCAACAAACGGTGTCACGAAAGATAACTGATTTAACGAATTATCACTAAATCTAATTTCTAGCGGTTTTAAGCTATCAGTTACAAGTTGCGTTCTCGTATCATCTTCTAATTTATATTTATTCTCATTTAGGTAAAATTTACTAATTCTTCCAAGTTCGTCAATATTTGCTTCAAATTTATCAGATTTTATTATCACTAAGGTTTTGTTTGTAGTTATAGGAGCATTTGATATACTTTGACTTTCTGTATTAGTCGGCACTTGAGTTGTATGTGTATTATTTGATATTTGTTTTGCAGACAGTGTTGCATTTTGTTCATTTTTTGGCAATTTAGATATATAAAAATACTCGTAAGCTATAAAAAAAGCAAACGATATTAAAGTAGCTATAAGTACTCTTTTTTGAGTTGATAGTTTATCCATTTTTTGTATCCTTGTAATTTTTTATGACATAAAATTTTCCATTTTTAACTGGAACAAACCAAAAATCTATATCTTGTATAAAATGTTTATTTAAAAAGTAAGCAGAGTGGAAATTTTTACGTATAATAGGGTAATCAATACCGCCTTTAAAAAGCTGATTGCATCTTAGTATCCGCATAAATACAGCAATCATAGCAAGAAAAACGCTATTTGTTTTAAATTGCCAAATAGCATACTCAGAGCAACTAGGATAATAACGACATGAATTTGGCAAAAGTTTTGAAATATAATTTTGGTAAAATTTTATGAAAGTAAGTAAAATATCTCTCACCTTAAACATCCCAATTTTTTCATTGACCACTTTAAGCTCTTTAGTATATTTACAAAAGAGAAATTGTCCAAACCACCCTTAGCTATCATTACATATGTACCTTGTGACACCAAACCATCCCTTGCAATACTCACAAAAGCTGATTTAAGAAGTCTTTTTGACTTATTTCTAACGACAGCCTTACCTACCTTTTTGCTTGCAACTACTGCTATTTTATTTTCTTGCGAAGGTTTATAAAAAAGCACACAAACATCAGAGTGCCATTTTTTAGCCTCTTTATAAACCAGAGAGAATTCCTTTGAGTCTTTTAACGACTCAAAGCCAATTAGACTGCCAATCTTTTTCTACCTTTAGCACGTCTAGCACTTAGTACTTTGCGACCATTTTTTGTTTTCATTCTTACACGAAAGCCGTGAGTCCTTTTTTTGGGAGTATTATGAGGCTGATAAGTCCTTTTCATGAAAATCCTTAAATTTAATATAAAAGCGTGATTTTATCAAAGCAATACTTAAAAAGCTTTGAAAATAATTTCAGTCTAAAATGTATGAAATTTTAATTTTAAGTGTAGTTTTGTATAATTATAAAAACATTAACAAAATTAAAAATACACAAACAAAATGAAAGAACAAATAAGACAAAGGCTACTTTTTTTAAAAACAATCGGATTTAATTACGTCTGCGATAGCGATATCTATTTAAAAAATAAAGCAAATTTTAACAATCTTGCATCATTAAATTTACAAATAAAATCATGTGCCTTATGCAACCTAAAAAACATATCAACAAATATCAAAATAGGAACTGGCTCAACACAAAATCCAATAATCATAGTATCTTTTTTGCCAAATAACAATAACTTTAATGATATAATTGAAATTTTATCAAAAAAATATGCTAATTTTTACTTAACAAGCGTTATAAAATGTAATGCAAGCACAGCAAACATGGAGCATACAGCACAATGTAAGCCATATTTGCTAGACGAAATTGATATGCTTAAGCCAAAATTTATAATAACGCTTGGAGCAAGATGCTTAAAAAGCTTAATTTCTAATATTAATTTTGATGATGTTAGAGGTAATTTTTTAAAATATAAAAATTTTAGTATAATGCCAATTTATTCATTTGAAAAAATATCTAAAAATCCAAGTTTAAAACAAGTGTTTTTAAGTGATTTAGATAGGTTAAAGGAGAGATTGTGAGATTAATTTTAGTTTTATTTTGTATTTTTTTATTTGCATTTACTAAAGAACAAACACTATCACCGATTAAACCAGCAACCGTGTATTATATGGATTTAGAACCGGATTTATGCAATGAAATCTGTTTAAGTGAATTATTAAAAAAGGATATGATTGTTAGCTTTTTGGCTAGGTTTAATTTTAGCTATATTAAAAATTTAAACTTAATCAAAGAGTATAAAAAATATTATCATGATAAAGAAAATTTTTATGCTAATAACGCTCATGCAATAGCTGTAATAATGCCTGAAAAAATTATAAAATCATACACAAATATTATAACAAATACCTTAATAGCTTATTTAAGCCAATTAAATTCAAATATTAAAATTATTTTTATAAAAAGTGGAGATGAAAGTGAAATATCAATAAATAAAGCCCTAATAAAAGCAAGAGAGATTGGCATTTCAAGTATCATAGCCGTCCTAACACAAGATGGCACAAAAGTAATTTCAACACTAATAAATGAAAATGAAGTTGTATATATACCAACAATAAACGCCAAACTAGCCAATACAAATAAACAAAATTTAATTTTTGGCGGAGTTGATTATGAAGCTCAAATAAAAGCTCTGCTAAGTTTTAGCAATGATAAAATTTCAGCATTTAGTGATGGCAGCAATGTCGCAAGATGGTTAAATAATCACATAAAAAACGAACAAAACAATACATATGAAATAACAATATCACAAAAACAAACTGAGATAAACTCATACTTATCAAAAGCAAATAAACTAAACAACTCAAGCATATTTTTAAACATACCGCCAATTAAAGCTTCACTTGTTGTTACTCAGTTTAAGATGCATGAAATACAGCCGTATGGATTATTTTCTACTCAGATAAATTTTGATACAAAAATTTTATCGCTCATAAAAAACAGCGACCGAAAAAACCTATACATCGCAAACTCAATCAATATGCAAAATCAAAACCTAATCGCAAAAAACTCGATATTAAACATAAATATCAACACAAATTGGCTAGCATATGCTTGTAGTATAGGAATTGATTATTTATTGGAGCAAAGCTCTCAAAAAACACTAAATTTAAACGCAACAACAAACGAAAATCAAATTATGCACGATGTTAAAATTTACAAAGCAGACAACTACGCTTTTAAGCTTGTGCCTTAAAAAATAACGATATGTCTTTTGGAATTTTACTAATTTTTAAATAGCTCATGCATACGCAAGTTACTTCGCAACTAAACACAAGATCGTTGCACTCATTACCATTAATATCGGCTATTTTATATATCTCATGAAGCAATGTAACATTTGTGCGTTTTAGTCCAACTACGCTTGTTTTTACATCCAAAATATCACCGAGTTTTGCTGATTTTAGAAATTTTGCATTTAATGACGATACAACAAACTGACACTCATTGCTAAATGCCCAAATCCCAGCATCAAAAAACATCTCACTTCTTGCTCTTTCGCAAAATTTTATATAATTTGCGTGATAAACTATCCCCTGTGCGTCACTATCTTCATAATACACCCTAATCTTCATCATCTACCCTTAGTCTAAATTTTCTAGCACCCCTTGTGCTCATAAGTGCTTGTTCATAAAACAACAAAAGAGTAATTGACACGCCAACTCCAAGGGCTAATGAAACAGAAAGCGTGATTAAGGCGTTGTCTAAAAATTGTATTAAATAATATGATTTCATATCCACATGCTCATGTCTTGAAAATAAAACCAATGCAAGTATGCTTTTGTAAGCATATATGCCAGGCACCATAGGAAGCAATGCTGGAAATGCTATGACTTCAGCTGGAACTTTTAGGCGTTTTGCAAAAGCCATACCAAGCACCCCTATTAAAAAAGATGCCAAAAGCGTAGCCACAGATATACCAAGCAAATCGGTTTTAGTAAGCATAAATCTAAACGAATGTCCAACGGCTGCCAAAAATGCTGTTAAAAATAGCGTTTTTCTAGGTGGAGAGCTTACATAAGCAAAGCCAAGTCCAGCCACGGCAGCAAAAATCGCATCCAAAAATGTAGCAAGTAAAATTTCAGACATTTAAAAGCCCTATATTTGAAAATGAAAGCGTGATATAAACACCAGCCGCCATGCAAATAATAAGCAAAAATGCACTTATGCCACGACTTATGCCAACCAAAACATTTTCGTTTAACACATCAAGCACTGCATTTATAAGCCTAACTCCAGGCACCATATAAAGCACACTTGAGCCTATTGTCGCATCTGGAGTTAATGAAAAACCAAAATAAACGCCAAGGTAAGCTATAAAAGACGATATAAATGCCACAATTATATATTGTATTTTGATATCAATTGTATTTTTTGCAAGATATAATCTAAGCAAAAAACCAAAAAATGTCGCAACCAATACAGCCAAAACTCCGCCAAAATCACCACCAAACAGCCGACAAAACGAAGCACTAGCAACGCTCATAAGAAGAAGCGATTTAATGTGAGAATTTAAAGTGATTTGGCATATTTGATTATAAATTTGAACTGTTTTGCTAAACTCATATCGCTCGTCTTTTACATGCCAACTAAGAGCACTAAGCTCAGAAATATGAGTAAAACTGATAGGCGAAAAAGGGATATTTTCAACATAAGTTCTATGATTTGAGTGATCATTTCTATCTACAACAGATATACTAAAATGCTTAGTAAAAGCGGTCAGGCTAACATTATAACCATAAGCTTTTGCTACACGACACACACAACGATTTACCCTAGCTGTGTATGTGCCAATACTTAACATTTTAGCAGTATAAGCGACCAAGAACTCGCTAAATTCATCTATATTTGGATTCATTATCTTGTCTAATTTGAAATTTTAAACCATATTTTAGCAATTACTATGTTAAAAATGGCTAATTTACGATAAAAACTTAAGCCCTACACTACACGCTATAATTATCGTTATAAAAAATATTTTTTTAGCATTTTTACTCTCGTTATAAAATAAAATTCCAACCATCACGCCACCACTAGCCCCAATACCAGTCCATATCGCATACGCAATACCCATAGATATCTCACGCATAGCATAGCTTAAAAGCGAAAAACTAAACATAAAAAGCACAGCAATAAAAAGTAAAAATTTCTTTTTGCCAGTTAGAGCTAAATTTTTCATCATTATTACGCCAAATATCTCAAATAAACCGGCAGCAAAAAGTGCCATCCAGCTCATTTTGCCCCCTGTATTATCTCATCTTGTAGCTCGTCTAAACCAAGATCTTTTGAGATATTTTTCACTATTTTTTCGTCATTTTGTTTGCTTGAAAATTTTAACCCAATCACACTAAGCATAAGCAAAGCAATCAGCGACACTTTAATAACAGAAAATGGCTCGCCAAACAAAATCATCTCATTAAGCACAACACCACTAGCCCCAATGCCTACAAAAACTGCATATACAACACTTACTTCTAGATTTTTACAAGCCATAATCATCGCCGAAAACGAAAACAACACACCAACACCAGTAAGCGCGTAAGTAGCCAAAGTGTCGGCGTGTTTTAGCCCAGTAACCCAAAATACTTCAACAACTCCACCCAAAATAACAAGCAACCAAGCAAAATTTAGCTTGCTCATCTTTTTTCTTTGTAACCTTGCATAAAAAATAGCAAAATTTGCGAAACAATCATAAGTTTCATCACATACTCACTAGCTTTATGCATAGCATCAAACTCGGCATTTCCTATCGTTGCACTCTCGCCTTGTGCTTGAGCTGATAGTATAAAATCCGTAAAATAATAGACAAAAGCAATTGTTAAAGTAAGGTTAATCAATGCTAAAAATATGCTTGAAATTTTAATATGCAAACAAAAATCTTTTTTTATATGAAAAAGCTCATACAAAATCGCCCAAACAGCGACAAAAAGCAGTGCATAGTTGCATTTTATAAAAATTTGACTCATCAAAATGCCACTTTGAAAGTGCGTCAAAACGCCCTCGCCTATAAGCGATGATGGGTAAAATATCACAGGTGCGACAAACATCCCAAGTGCTAGTTCAATCCCCACAAGCGACGCTAGTAAAAATAGATAAATACTTCTCATTTTGCTCCTTTAAATTTATTAATCCGCAAAAAGCTTTGCTTAATTAGTTTTTGTGCTAAATTTATCAAGCTTAACTGGCAATTTTTGACTAAATCGCTCTTGCTACAAAGCCCCTATCAAATCCAGCCAAATCCTTGTAAAACTCCGCTTTAAAACCAAATTTTGCAAGCTCTTCTTGCATACTTTGCCTTTGATCATGTCCCATTTCACAGGCTAAAATTTTAACGCCACGATAAGCACACAAAGCGATGATTTGCTTTAAAATTTCATCGCCATTTTCGCCGCCAAAAAGCGCATTATGTGGCTCGTTTAGCACAAAATCATCAAGCTTATAATCCCTTGCGATATACGGCGGATTTGAGATTATCATATCAAACTCGCCCAAAACTTCGTCCATCAAGCTTGTCTTTACAAGCTTTAGCCTATCACTCACGCCAAATTTCAAGGCGTTCTTCCTTGAAAGCTCGAGTGCTTTTTCGTTTATATCGGTTGCACTCATATGTAGATTAGGAAATTTTAAAAGCAAACTCACGCTTATCGCACCGCTTCCAATACCTATTTCACATACTTTTGGATTGCTTAAGATAGATAGAATTTCACTCGCTTTTTCGACTAAAATTTCAGTCTCAGGACGAGGTATTAATACACCACTTTCACACTCAAACTCAAGCGAATAAAATCCAGCCTTGCCAGTAATATACTCAAGTGGTTCGTTTTGTTTAAATCTATCTACAAGCTTAAAATACCCACTAGCATCGCTAAGCTCATCGCCGCCTTTTAGATAAATTTGCTCCTTGCTTAAGCCACAAAAATGCTGCATCAAAGCACGAGCCACAAAAGCTGCACTTTCGTGAAATTTAAGCTCACTTTTGGCGTGATTTAATGCTTCATTTATCGTCATTTTCAAGCTTTGCTATACGCTCAAAAAGGCTTGGATGGCTATGATAGACAAAGGCATAAAGTGGGTGCGACTTTGGGAAAGCTTTGTTTTCGCTGCCTAGCTTTTTAAGAGCGTTTATCATGTCGATTTTACTCTTTGTTTTAGCGCCAAACTCATCTGCGCCAAACTCATTTTTTCGACTTACAAAAGAGATAAAAGGGCTAAAAAATAGGCTAAAAATCGGTGCAAAAATCAGCATAAAAACAATCACTCCAGAGCCATTTTGTGGCAATCCCACGGCAACATAAAACTCAGCAGGAATGTTGCCAAAAACCGCAAACATCGCAAACATCATCATTGCACTCATCGCTATCATCTTAAATATATCGCCATGTTTAAAATGCCCAAGCTCATGCCCTAAAACCGCAATTATCTCATTAAGGCTAAGCTTTTTTATAAGCGTGTCAAAAAGCACTACTCGCTTTGTAGCTCCAAGTCCGCCAAAATAGGCGTTTAGGCGGTTATCACGCTTGCTAGCGTCCATAACAAAAACACCGCTACTTTTAAAGCCAAGCCCATCTAGTAAATTCTCAATACTACTCTTTAATTCGCCATCTTCAAGCGGTTTTACCTTGTTAAAAAGCGGAGCGATGATGGTCGGATATATCAAATTTATAAGCAAAATAATCGCAAAGCTAATGCAAAACGCCCAAAACCACCAAAGTGTCCCAAGCTGCTTAATACAAAACAAAATCAGCCAAACAAAAGCCAAACCAAAAACAAGAGTTAAGCCAAGCATTTTTAGCGTGTCGATGATGAAAATTTTAGCCGTCACATTTGAAAAACCGTGTCGTTTATCTTTGATAAATTTCTCATAAATCCCAAACGGAAGCTCAATGAGCGATGAGATAATGATAAAACTCATCACAAATGCGATATTTTCGGCTGTTGTGCCATTTTTAATGACTAAATTTTGCAAAATTTCAAGCCCACCGCAAACCCAAAACAAAAAGACAAAAAAGCCAAAAATCGTAGTTATAATCTCAAATTTGTGATTTGCTATCTTTATTAAAGCGGCACTTTCATACTCATTTTGTGCCAAAACAACCGCAGGTTTAGTGCTTTGCATCTTTGTAAAACGCATATCCAAAACACACAAAACAAGCTTAAACAAAACATAAGCAATATATAAAGTTATCAAAATATTTAACATAGTTCTCCTTTTAATTTATACAAACTAAAACATCCATAATCGGTTCTAACCGCCAAATCATCGCCTATAAATTTCATCTCACAATGCCTAACAATGTGCCTAATAGCAATGCTTTGCGTGACTTTCATAGCTTTTAAATCATAAATTTTCACACTCTGTCTTAATCTAACTGCAGCCAGCAAACCGTCCTTGCTAACGCAAAAATCATCCACCTCGCCAAAATCAATATCAAGTGGTTCAAACTCGCTATTTAAGACGTGAATTTTAAAATCAAGCATATCAAGAAGCAGTAAAATAGTGCCATTTAGAGCAAATTTTAATCTACTTAAATAGCCAAATTTATGGCATATTTGTGTTATTTGCTGACCACTTTTTGCGTCAAAAACTAAAACTTCATTCGCCTTTGTATGAAGTGCAAGGTGTCTTTTACTAATATCTGCTTTAAGCAGTGCTTTGGGCTGGTTGATTTTAATTTTTTGCTTAAAAAGCTCATTAAATTTATCATTTTCATAAACAAAAACCCTACCAAACATACAAAAAGCTACACGCTCTTCATAAGAGCATAAAAAGCTCATAAATTTTGATTTTTTAAGTCCGAGCGTTTCATAAAGATCTTTAAAATTTTTACTTTTTGTATCAAATTTATATATGTAGTGATCTAAGTTTAAAAACAAATCGCTACAAGTGCCGCATATATCCCACGCCAATGGCTTTGGTAAGTTAATCTCTAAAAATTTTTCTAAATTTTCATTTACGCATATGAGCTTTGCGTCTAAATTATTATTTTTATAGATATAAAAAACACCATTTAGCTCATCAAACGCCAAAGCACCAGTGTATCCACCGCCGATATAAAGGTGCTTTTCGCTCTCATTTTTTAAAACATAACCCTTTTTTAAAGCATCCCACTCTTTTTTACTTAACGCCTTTTTTGCTTCATCTTGATTTAAAAACTGCTTTTTCGTTTCTCGCACTTTGGTATTTTTTACGCTTGTTGAAACTAAGTTTAGCCCATCAAGCCTTAAAGTTAAAGTATCGCCAGTTTTTAAATTTATAAGATTACGCATTTGATTATTTTAAAAAATTGTCATAAAAAGAGCTTACAAAAACAATCAAAATGATAAAAGGTATCATAAATTTAACATACCAAAACCAAAATTTAACAACTTTAGCATATCGTTCGCTACCTTTTAAAATTTCTCTTTTTGCCTCTTCGTCAAGCACCCAACCAACAAACAACGCACATCCAAAAGATGTAAGAACAAAAAAGATCGTAGCCGAAATCGCATCATAAGCATCAAAAATATTTTTGCCAAAGATGCTAATGTGTGAAAGTAAATTTGTAGCCATTAAACTAGGAATATTTCCTAGCACAAAAATACCGCCTAAAACCAAAAATATCGCTTTTTTACGAGAAATTTTTAGTTTTTCTTGAAGCGTTGTAATTATTACTTCATAAATCGGAAGCGAGGTCGTAAGTGCGGCGATCATCAAAAGAGTAAAAAACGCAATCGCAATAATTGTGCCAAATGGCATATGTGAAAAAACTATCGGTAGCGACTTAAACACAAGGCTTGGTCCGCTGTTTGGCTCAATACCAAAACTAAATAGCGATGGAAATATCATAAAACCAGCAAGAACTGCAATTGCGGTATTTAAAAGCCCTGTTATAATAGAAATTTTAATAAGTCCTTCATCCTTTTTTACAAAGCTTGAAAGTGTTATCATCACGCCAAATCCAAGCGAAAGTGCAAAAAACACCTGCCCTAAAACATCGACAAAAAGCTTTGTATTTATCTTTGAAAAATCAGGTGTAAGATAAAATTTAACACCATCTAAAGCACCATCGAGCGTTAAATTTTTAGCTACCATACAAAGCATTAAAATAAACAAAAGTGGCATTAGATATTTTGCTGCTTTTTCCATGCCTTCAACTGCACCTTGCACCAAAATAACGTAATTTATAAGCACAAAAACTAGCGTTGCAAAACTAATTGTCATTGGATTGTTTATAATATTTTGTTCATAAAATGCCGAAGTTTGTGCAATCGTAATTGGATTTGATAAATCAAATAACCCAAACGCAATTTGTCCAATATAGCTAAGAACCCAACCGCCTATAACCATATAATACGCCATAATTCCAAAAGCACCGCAAAGCCCCATCCAGCCCACTATCTGCCATGCCTTAGCTATCTTTTTGCCATTTGCCATACCGCTAAATGCATCAACGGCATTTACTTTTAAACGCCTACCGATGGCATTTTCAACAAGTATCATTGGAATACCAATAACCACCATCGCAATAGCAAATGTAAGCACATATGCCCCACCCCCATTTTGACCGACTAGATATGGAAACCGCCACGTTGCACCAAAGCCGACCGTAGCTCCTGCAACTGCCAATATATATGTAAGTTTTGAGCTCCAGTTTTGTCTTTTTTTCATAATTTACCCTAAATTTAATTTAAAAAAGCCATAATTTTATCAAAAATGCCTTTAAATTTTGCTATTTACTCCCTGATTGTATGTAAAAATTGCATATGACGGCGATACTGCTCTATCACATCATTTATAATCGTCGCCTCACTCCAACCAAGTATATCATAATCTTGTCCGCCCTCATTTAAAAATACCTCGGCCCTATAATACAAGTCTTCTCCATCAAGTGCCTGAGTATATCCTGGACTACTTCGTCTTACAAGTTTAACGCCATAACTAAAATCACGCTCATCACCAAGACCAACTACAAGTGTAACAAAAGCACCATTTTGCAAAATTTTAACATCAGCATTTAATCCATTTTTAATAAATTCATCCCTTATCTCACATAAAGCAACCATTGCAACTTCTTGCATAAACAAATACGCATCACGCCTACCTGGAAGCTCAATTATAGCCTTTAATCTCTCTTGCCAACTTTTTGAAAGCTCTGAAATTGGCATATTTGAAAAATTTTGACTAGACTTTTTAATATAATCTATTCTTAAAGCTTTAAAAAGTCCAAATATCGCAAACATAAGTGCAATAGTAAATGGCAACGCCGCCATAATCGTCATCGCTTGTAAAGATGCCAAACCACCACCAAGCATCAATGAAGCTGCTAAAACACCTATGGTTACGCCCCAGAAAATTTTCTGCCATACAGGCGTATTATCAGCACCGTTTGAACAAAGCATATTTATAATCATTGCAGCTGAATCTGCTGAAGTTATAAAAAACACAATAATCATCACTATAGCCACGATGCTTAAAAAATCACTTAAAGCAAAGCTCTGTAAAAATACAAATAGTGCTAGCGAAATATCATTAGATACAGCATTTGCCAAGGCTTCATTGCCTATGCTTACAAGTTCAATTGCACTATTACCAAAAAATGTCATCCACATAAATGTAAATCCAGTCGGAACAAATAAAGCACCAATGACAAACTCTCGTATCGTTCTGCCTTTTGAAATTTTAGCGATAAACAGACCCACAAATGGCGACCAACTAAGCCACCACGCCCAATAAAGCAACGTCCAGCCACCAAGCCAACTCTCATCAGCTCTTTTATACACATTTAAATTAAACGTATTTGAGATTAAGGTAGAAATATACTCTCCACTACTTTGAACCAATGCCTTTAATAGCCCAGTTGTTTGCCCAAGCAATAAAATAAATATCATAAAAATAATGGCAATTGCAATATTTGTGTTTGATAAAATTTTAATACCCCTATCCACTCCACTAGCCGCCGAAATAGTCGCTAAAGCACACAAAATCACAAGCAATAAAATATTTATATTTGGCACATTAAACACATGAGATAAACCAGCATTTATCTGTAAAACGCCGTATCCAAGCGATGTCGCGACACCAAAAAGCGTTGCTACAACAGCAAAAACATCTATTGCATCACCAAATTTTGTATGTATTTTTTCGCCAATTATAGGATAAAACGCTGAACGAAGCGTTAAAGCAAGTCCATGCCTATAAGCAAAAAATGCCAAAATCAAAGCCACAATAGCATAAACAGCCCACGCACTAATACCCCAATGAAAAAACGTTATATTCATAGCTTGTCGTGCAGCCTCAACGCTCCTTGCCTCGCCAATAGGCGGAGTAAGATAGTGCATGAGTGGCTCACCAACGCCAAAAAACACAAGACCTATCCCCATACCAGCCGCAAAAAGCATAGCAAACCACGATATCAAGCTATATTCAGGTCGCGTATGATCGGCTCCTAATTTTATCTCTCCGTATTTTGAAAAACCAAGAACAAATACGCTAAGGACGATAATAGCGATAGCCAAAACATAAAACCAACCAAAATGCTCAGAGATAAAATTTTGACCATTTTTAAATAAATTAGTTGAAAAATCTGGCAAAATGAGTGAAAAAATCGTAATAGTAATCACTATAACAAGTGACGGATAAAAAACATTTTTGTTAAATTTACTTTTTTTCATTCTTGCTCCTTTATCTCACCAAAGTAGCATAAAAAGGTAAATATACAAAATTTATTGATATTTTTTAACTATTTTATCAACCACACTAGCTATCATATGCACAGATTTTATCTCAACTTTTTCGCTTACAGAGTGGGGTGCGTAAATGTTTGGACCGATGCTACAAACTTGCATATTCTCACCGCAATTTTTAAGCACTCCGCACTCAAGTCCAGCATGAACCGCTGTGATTTTAGCATCTGGGTTATATGCTCTTAGTTCGTCACAAACAGATTTTGCAAACTCTGAAATTTCTGGCTTCCACGCAAACGATCTATCACTAAAATAAATCTTACAACTCAAAGCCCTTGCTAAACTTTGTATCTCAAAACATATCTCATCTAGCCCTTCATCGCTCATGCTTCTAGCAAACATTATAGCTATTATCTCATCTTCATCGCTATTTATAAGTGATAAATTTATACTATCAAGCACAATATTTAGCGATGTGTCATACTTTCTTACACCTTGATGAAAAGAGTTTATAAAACTTAAAATTTTATCACTATCTTTTAAAAACTCATCTTTTATCCCAAGATTTGTTATCTTAAAATCACTACTTTTTAGCTCTTTTTCGCAAAGCACCACAGCCCTTGCATTTGCAGGGATTGAGTTGCTTCGCTCTCCACCCCAAATTTTTACTATCTCACAATTATTTTGTGCCAAAAATTTAGCTAAAATCTTAATCGCATTTGGCAAATTTTGATGTATTTGAACGCCAGAGTGTCCGCCAACAAGATCTAAAATTTCAACCAAAAACGCATTTTTTGGTGATGTTTTTTGTATTTTATTGCTAAAATTCACACATATATCCACTCCAGCCGCACAGCCTATTATCACTTCATCATCGCTCTCGCTATCTAAATTTAAAAGGTATTTTGAGACAAGCTTTGAGTTAAAATTATTTGCACCTATTAAGCCAACTTCTTCATCATTTGTAAATAAGCACTCGATATTTTCGTAATTTTTTAGTGCGTCCATCATCATGGCTACGCCTATGCCATTATCAGCACCTAAAGATGAGTTTTTCGCCATTAAAAATCCATCTTTTTCATACATGCAAATTTCAGGTGCCTGTCCTATGCAAACCATGTCATAATGGCTTTGTAAGCATATTTTTGCACTGCCTTTTATGGCGTGTATGTTGCCCCATTCATCGACATTCACACTAGCACCAGCATCTATGCAAAACTCACGCAAAAACTCTCTAAGTTGTGCCGTATCGTGGCTACAATGTGGAATTTTTGAAATTTGTTTGAAATTTTCAATTACGCTCATTTTTTATCACCCCTAAATAACCTACCGCCTTACACGCCTTTAACAATACCTTATCACTCACATCATCCTTTGCATCAACAACGGCTTGTTTTGTCTTTAAAGATACTTTTACGCTTTTTACTCCATCAACTTCAAGCAAAGATTTGCGAACCATTGCCGTGCAAAGCGGACAATGCATACTATCAAGCACTATAATAGTCTCTTTTGCAAACGCAAAAATACAAAACATCGATAATAAAATAATCTTATTCATAAAAATATCCTAAAATTTCAGGGTAAAAAAGAAGTAAATTTAACACAACAAAGCCAAAAATTAGCAAAATTTTACTCTTTGTTTTAAATGAAGCATTACAACTTTTATTTTGTTTAAACATGTAAAAAACATATAAAACAAAGCAAAATATCGAAAACACACTAAGCCACCATCTATACTCATAAAGATACTGAGCCTGTGCTAAAAAGCCAAAGCTTGTTCCAAAAAGCAAAAATAAAAGTGCAGGCAAACAGCACAAACTAGCCGCTACCGCACTCACAAAACTAAGAAAAATAAGCCAAAATTTTCTCACGCTTTTATCTCTACGGCCTCATACTCATAAGAAAAATCTTTTGGCGAGTAATAATTTGCCACATTGCCATCTGTTTCGGCATATGGATAGCCAAAGTTATTTATAGGGCTTTGCTCTGGCTCTGGCTTAAGCACAAAATCACGTCCATAATTAAACCCTATCCAGCACATCTCCCAATTTCCAAACAAATAATCCCTAATAATTGTCAATTTTTCGCTATCATTTGTTAAATTTTCGCCAAGTCTTACCTTTGCCACATCAGCAGGATCTACCGGCACCCAACCAGTGCCTTTTAGATAAAACTCAGCCCTACAATGCTGAGCTTGCGAAATTTTAGCCACCCCATTTTCATCGGCCTTACCCATCTCATTTGAAAATCTACTCTGCCCTACTCGTATGCCAAAAAGCTCTCTAGCTGGTATGCCAACTGCCCTACAAAGCCCGACAAATACGCTGTTTATGTCGGTGCATTTACCTACTAACTTGCCACTTTCAAGTATAGCCTTAACATCACCTATGCCGCACCCCATTATACTATTGTCACGCTGCATTGTATTTGCAACCCAGGTATAAATCGCACGAGCCTTATCTAGATCAGTTTTTAGTCCTTTTGTTATCTCATCAGCTTTTTGCTTAACAATGCCATCATTTGGTATTTGTGTAGTTGGCTTTAGATAATAAAGCACATCATCAAGAAGTTTTTCATCGCCATTTTTATAAGAAATTTTAACACTTCTATCAACCGTTGCTACCCTAAAACTAACATCAATATATGGACTGCCAACATCATCAAACTCAGCGTATAAAGTCGGTATAGCCAGATCTGAAATATAGTAATTTTTAGCATTTGTTTTTACTTTATAGTCGCTAATTAACTGCTGGTATTTGTTGCTTGTAAGAAGCGGAAGCCAAAATTTATGCTCTTTGCCTTGCTCTTTTATACTGTGCCTTAAACTAATATCAAAAATACGTTTTTTACACTCAGATTGTTGTATCTCACTAGCCATAATTACGCTTGGCACAGTGCTTGCAGCCGCAGCCACACCACTAAATTTTAAAAAATCACGTCTTTGCATTTTATTTGCCTTGTATTATTTTGGCTAAAACTTAGCCCTAAATTTTAGACATTATATACTATTTTTATAAAATTTTATGTAAAATTAACACATGAAAAAGATAATTTATATATTTTTAATACTATTTTGTTTAAACGGCTGTGTGTTTGTAAATGAACGCGGTATCTCAACGCAGTATTATAACGACTGCAAAGAGTATTATGACGCTACTGGAGTATATCAAAAAGAGTGTCCGCACAATATAATAGACTGGCAAAAACATGAATCTAAATAGCATAAGAGAGGCAAAACAAAAGGAGTTAAAAACCGCAAAACACCTTGAAATTTTAGCTCTTTTAGATGAGATTGACGCTGAGTGTGAAGTAAGCTTTAACGATACTATAAGCATAAAAACACTCAATACAACAAATGACGTTTCAAACAAGATAGAAAATTTAGCCAAAATGCTTAAACCGTGGCGAAAAGGTCCATTTAGCATAGATGAGTTATTTATAGATACAGAGTGGCAAAGCTTTATTAAGTTTAATCTTTTAAAACCACATCTTAATTTAGATGGCAAGATTGTTGCTGATGTTGGCTGCAATAACGGCTATTATATGTTTAAAATGCTTGATTTTAATCCCAAAAAAATAGTTGGTTTTGATCCAAGCACTCACACAGCAATACAGTTTAAGTTTATAAATCATTTTGTTAAATCAAATATCACATACGAACTACTTGGTGTTGAGCATTTGCCGTATTTTGAGCATAAATTTGATACGATATTTTGCCTTGGAGTAATCTATCACAGAAGCGATCCTATAAAAATGCTAAAAGATATAAAATCATCACTAAACGCTAACGGTGAAGCATATATAGACACGATGTATATTGACATGGACGGCGAGTTTGCACTCACGCCAAAAAACACCTACTCAAAAATACCAAATATCTACTTTGTGCCAACAATACAAGCCTTGCAAAACTGGTGCGAAAGAGCTAAATTTAAAGACTTTCAGATACTAGCAACAAAAGATACTGATTTAGACGAACAAAGAAAAACTGAGTGGATAGATGGGTATAGTTTAGAGCAGTTTTTAAACCCAAATGATAGCTCAAAGACGATAGAGGGCTATGCAGCACCAAAAAGAGTTTATGTGAAGGTGAAAATTTAAAAGGATAAAAATGAGCGATGATATATTTGAAGAAAGCACGGACAATATAATCTTACCAGAGGATGAAAACCCACTAAGAAACGAGATAAAAACATCAACTGCAATTAAGCTAAATTTTTCAGGTGTAGCAACTGAGCTTAAAAAATCGCACGCAAAAACAAAGCTTTTTACTATAGAGGATATGGTTTGCGATGACGATGGGCTAATACACAGTGGTTTTGTGTTTTCAGCAGCAAATTATGCAGCACTCGCATCTATAAACGAGCAATACTGCGTGACAATAAATGCCAGAATTAATTTTTTAGGAGCTATTAGGCTTGGTGATGTTGTTGAGTTTGAAGCTCAGGCATATTTTGACGACTCACGCAAACGTGATGCAAGAGTAATCGGCAAAGTGCGTGATATCAAGGTGTTTGAAGGCACATTTAGCTTAGTTGTACTTGAAGAACATATATTTTTAGCACAGCAAAAAAACATACAAAAAGAAGCAGCAATTAGACGTGCAAAAGACAAGGCGCAATAAAAGACTTAGATAAAATTTAAAGCCTAAACCTTAATTTAGCATAATAAAATATTGATTATTTTGCTTGTTGTGTTTGCGTAAAAACAATTTTAAAGCCCAATCTAGTCTTGTCATATTGTTTTAAAGACTGCATAATTTTGTAAATTTTCTGCTTTAATGGTGGCTTTAAATGGACAATAAAATTTAAGTTTTATGATTTTTACCATGTCTAAATTTATACTATTTTTAATTTGCTTACTCAAAAATGTGCCACAATAAAGCATAAAAGTTTAAGATAAACCAAAATTTTTTAAAGATGTTTTTAACTACAATTTTACAGATGCCTGTAAAGCAAAATTAAAATAAATAATATTAAATTACCCTATCACAATAGGTTGCTATTTATGATTATATTAAAGATAAATTTATTAGCAGTGCAAAACTTGCAAAAGCTATTTTAAGCAACTCACATAAAACAAATATACAATTTTGCCTATATTTTTATATGGATTTTAAAATAAATAAGAGTTATTTTAGACGTTAAATTAAAGTTGAGATTAATATAATTAAGCTTTGTTAAGTATAAATTAATATAAGTAAATTTTTAAAAATTTAATTAATTTTATAAGTCATAAGACAATGCAAATTAAAAACTCAAAACTTTTTAAAATTTAACCGCTTAAAGAGATTTTTAAAAGCGGCTAAATCAAATAAATACTCTACTCCCACTCGATATGTCCATTGATATCGTTTTGTATAAATGGCATAAAATCAAGGTTTTTGTTATCGAATTTAGCCTTATTATCCATTTTATTTATGTTTATCCGATTTTTTGCAAGCATATTGCAAGCACGAAACTATTCCTTAATTTTCCAATAGCCTGTCTTGTTAGATCCTACTCGTTCTATATATTCATTTTCTTTCAAAAATCTAATGTTGTTTTCGATGGCGGTTAATCCTATACCTATAATTTTGGATAATTGTGCTTGAGTTACATTAGGATTGTTTCTTATTTCTTCTAAAATTTTCTTTCGTCTATCATTTAGAGGTCTTTTATCTCCCACTTTATTACCCACTTTATCCCCCTACATTGTTAATCCAATTAAAAGGAATGTTAACTACAATTGAATTTTCTCTAAAATCAAACACATCTTTTCCATAGCTATCTATGATTTTAGGAACGCCCCTTCCGGAACGCTCGCTGATGTGAAGCTGCAAAAATATTCCCGACAGTTTTTGGTTAACAGGGATAGACTCACCCATATAAAATCCTTCAATCGTCTGCTTCGGAGCAAGTGTTCCTCTTGAAAGAATCTCTATACGGTTACTATATACCGTAATCATCGGCGCATTTCCATCTATCCACTTATTATGAACAAAGGCATTTATAACCGCCTCTCTAAAAGCACTCATATCAAATAAAGCAACATCTTTTCTTGTAGTAATTCTTCTGCTTTCATCTGCTTGGATTATATTTATGACATCTGCATATTCTAATACTTTATCTAAGCTTAACAAAATGCACGTGTTCCCAAACTCTTTTACAGAATATAAGGGACTTGCTTTCGTTTCTCCGCTAAATACCGACACTCTTACATGTATATGGCTATCATCCGACAACAATTGAGCCATCAAATTATACCTGCCATCCTTAGTTAAAAGCCCAAGATTTTTCTTAAAAGTTTAAAATTTTAAAGAAATTCCTCTGCCTGCATAATATGTAAACAATCTTTCAAAAGTTAAATCTTGATATTCAGATTCAATACTATCTATTGTTTTTTCTTTGTTGCTTAGTACTTCAAATAAATGAGCTTCTCTATCAGGATATTTAGCAACACTCACTTTACTTGAACCTATTCTAATATATCTCATCCCATCAAAAAAAGTTAGAACATTTTTAGCTCCAGGAATTTCTAATAGAACTACTCTCTTATTATCAAAATCCACTTCATGGAAAGAAAAAACAATATCCGGTTTCAACTGCCTTGCTAAATAATGCCCTAATGGCTCACCTTTAACATCTGCTCTATAATTAAATTTAGTTCCTAAAACTTCATGAGTTTCATTATTTACACCCCAAACAAGATACCCATATTCCTGTCTGCAAATTGCAGCTGCATTTGACAGTGCTGATATATATATTCTCCTATTCCATGTACTTCGTACCAATTTTCTTTGAATTCAAACCATTCTTCTTCTGTTTGATGACTTATTAAATTTTTTATGATTTCAAGATACTTATTCATAGTTTTATCCCTCACTTTATTACCCACGTTTATTATATCATATGTGGTTGATAAAGTGGGGGATATTTTTGTCATTTAACATTACATTGTAAAATATTTTTTTAATAATCAACTAATAATCAAAAGTTTCAGTTACCTAAAGGTAGAAGCCTCATTCTCCTTTATTCTACAATAGATGCGTATCAACAGTGGTATTTCTCAGTCGTCTTGTGAGCATAATCCGTTTACCAGCCTTGTCTTTACGAAATCTAACATAACCTGATTTTATTAACATTTGCCCGACTCTCTCTTTATACGCATTATCTAATAACGGTTGCCTCCTATCCCAAACACTTGATAAATCGGAAATTTCCAAAACTGAAGATATATACTGTTTCAAAGTATTTATATCAGAATGATTATTTATCTTTGTTTCAATCAATGATACCTTCGTGTCTGTTTTTATATTTGATAATCTTAAGACATATTTCATAAAATCTTCATTAAGATTTTCGTCTTCCAATTCCTCCAATTTGTCTTCATCATCTAATGACTCTATAAACTCATCTTTTAACTCAAATATCTTAAAGGACTTGCATATATAGTTAATATTTACCGAAGATAAATAGCCCTTTATAATGGCTTCTATGATAGATTTTTTAGTCGGATTTATCCTTTCTACTAAAACGCTGTCCTTTATTGAATTTATTAAATTCAAAGAATTTTCATCTGAAATCGCACTATTAACCAAACTATATATTAAATCGTCAGAAAGTTCATATTTTAATAGCGTATTAATAACGATGTCTTCTACCTCTTCATCACAATTTGCCAACAAAGTCAATTCGGTATTATATGAGTTATTACATAACACTTCTATATTCTTTTCCGTAACTTCAATCAATCTCCGATGAATTAAAATATTAGCTCTATCTTGTGGAAGTTTAGGATTGATATCACTTATTGCCTCATCCGCGTAATTTATGACAAATGCAAAAATTTTACCACTTATCAACGGACTATTTATAAAGGTATTACAAATCGATACATTATTTCTTAGTGTATCTTCATAGTTGTTTTCATCCAAGTTGTTATCAAGATATTCAATGAAATCATTACTGTATTCTTCAACCATATTCCAATATGCAGCTATGTTATCTGAGCAAAACTCAACCTTATTTTTACGCAATAAGCAATCCAGTATTTTTGTAGTTACAGAGCTGTTCTGTAGATTATCTAACTTTAAAATCACTGTTTCGTTCTTCTCTACATACTCAAATTTATGTTCATCAGAAATATCGGAATTAAGAATTTTAAGCAGTATCTCTTCGTTGTTGGCATAGTTTTTTTCACTCTTATTTTCATCTATATAGTTAGATACAATACTCGAAAAATTATCCTCTATATATTCTTTGCTCGACAATAATTGCAAAGATTTATAAATCTCATTCAGTAAACTTCCATAATTTATCGTCTTTTCCAATATTGCTTCAGTTATAAATATTAGATTCCCAACATTTAGCTTATACGCCTGAATCTGTTCAACAGCTACCAATCTTGCTTTATCACAATTTGATTCTGACACATCTTCAAATTTGATGTCCGCAGAACGAATATTATCAATGAAAACATCAAATTGCTCCTCGGGTATTAAAGAAATTATGTTCTCATTTTGTTCTATATATTCCTTAAATACAACCATCTTATCTAAAGCTATAGTTTTATTTGTTGCAACTGAAATCAGTATGTTTTTGAATGTTTCAACACTTTCACCTTCACAATATTCCAAAGTGCTAACAAGTCTGTATGACTTATCATTAATCAGTATATTAGAATATTTTCTCACTAACTCTAAATCAAACTCGTCTAAAATTCTAACTAAATCCTCATACTTATCATTGACATCAACTGAGTCTGCTATAGCTATTACGCATTTAATATTATTTTTTTCTATGCATGTTTTTAATACTTTCTTATTGAGTATATTATCACGGCTAAAATCAGTTAATTTCAAACGATTTATAATCTGTTCAGGTGTTTCTACATCTAAAAAGATATCAAGTTCTTTTCCTTCTTTTAAACCCTTTACATAGATTATGTCATTACGCTTCAATGTATTTGATCTATCTACATCAAAGTTTCCTTTATAATACCAGTATGTTTCATCCAATAAACCATCTAAAATTAAAACTCTAATTAAAGGGAAGTAATGGCTTTCTACAATATCAAAACCATCAATTGAAAACAAATCATCTTTTTGCTCAGCGCTCATAATAGATATCAGCTCTTTATAGCTATATATCTCAATATCTCTGATTTGTTTTTTTATTTTTTCTCTATCCGAATTAAGTTTATTTACTTCCAGCGAAAAATTTTCTGGTAATTTCTCAACTAACACCTTTTTTTCATCGGTGTTCAAAATAAACCTATTGATAAATTCATTATATGAAAAATATGAACTGCTCCCAGAATACCTAATATAAGCCTGCTCATTTGGCTTTTTACTCCATTCTTTTAGATACTCAGCCCAAGTCCTTGTTTCCTGATAATAATATCCAACATCTGATTGAATCATCAATGCCATTGCTTTGAATTTATCATTTTCAACTCTATCCCTAATAAATTCAAGATTATCATCAATTTTTATCAATTTCTGATTAAGATTATTAACAACTTTTTTCTTATTAGCTTCTAATTTATCAAATACAGTTCTTATAAATCCTTTATCTTCCTGCAAAAGATCAAATTCATTGGGGAATATATTCTTTAAGGTTATTAGAGCAAATAGCTTGTTGCTCTCCAAATCAATCTGTCCTAATGGTATAATTTTAGAGTACACAATATATTCATTAACTATATTTTTAAGGAGTCTCATATCATCTACATATAAAGAAATATCCGCTAATACGCTCCTATCTGGTGCATTTTCAACAGCTTTAAAAAGTTCGATAAGCTCATTTTCTGACGTCTTCGAATCCACAATAGGAACAATAGGTAGAATAAAGTCAAAGAATTTAGTTCTGTTTTTAGAAAAAAACAGACTATCTTTAAGCATGTATATAAACCGCACAGGCTTCTTATCTCCACTTATTTTTACATAGTGATTTAAGAGAAAATTTAGTTCTCGCAACTTTGTATAAATAGATGTGCTGTTATATCTATCTAAATCTTCAAAAACAACAATTTTTGTATCAGAGCTTCTTAATAAATAAACTAACTCTTTTATGTCTCTATCTAATACTGACTCATCGCTCTTATCATCATTTACATTTGCTTCTGCACCTTTGAATGTGATTTTAGAAATTCTAAATTTATTCCCTCTATAGAATATATACAAATAATAAAACAATGGCACAAACAACAACAAGGCACATAAAAGCATCACTGATATGCCATTGAAATTTTTATACGACTCATTAATAAAAGGTAAAAAGGTATCTCTCGTTATCCAAAGAAGTATTGAACATATTATTGATAGAAATGCCAATGACTGTAAGCATATATTCAGAATGCTTTTATTTGATTTAAACCCATATTTACTAAGTGGTATTTTCTTTGATGCTATCTGAGATAGAATCTGATTAATGAGCTGTCTTTCCACTCTATTGTCATCATCTATATCCACTGTTCTTTGATTTTCATTTCTAAGTTTACCCTCAATACCATCAGTTTCTGAGTCGGCAAGTTTAGTCACCGATACTTCTTTTAGACTATCGTCATCATTAATATTATTTTTATATTTACCCAAAGAAACAGTAATTACATTGCTTAATCCCTTTTGATGAACATAAGTGTTCCATACGGTACTTTTCCCTGCACCATATATACCAGTAATAGCGATATTTTTTATATCGCTATTACCAAAAGCATAATCAAGTGCTTCTGTATATATTTGCTTGTTTTCGGTCAGCACTTCCGGAGTAAGCGCATTAAACTTATTTTTTTCTTTATCCATAAATTACACCGTCTCCATCCATGTGTTAATCGCTTTCTTAAATTCCTCCATTCTATTATCATTGTTAAAGAACGGAAAACCAATTATTTTGTAATCATCAGCAAATAATCCTTTAACAGAATGGTATTTTTCAATCTGCATTGAAAATGCTTCTTTCCAAGCATCATTATCTAAGAGTTGATTGCCTTTAGGCTCAACATATCACTGATAAGTGAGACTTCCTTCGTTTTTTTGCTTTCTTACAAACAGCAAAAAGTCAGGTTCAAATCGCTCTCCGGCTTCAAAAGAATATATAGCCAATTCAGGAATTCTTTCATTCCTAACAACATAGTATTCCAAATTCTTTTCCTTCAGCTTTGGCTCTATATTGGTTTTGAAATATTTTACAAAAAGCTTTTCTTCGCTCGTTCCGTAGTTGTCATTAAATACATACCAACTCTCATTTGTTAGGTCTAATCTGTATTCTTCATTGGAGCAGTTGTTTTGTGAATTTCCTTTTCCACCATTCCCCTCAATTGAGCCTAAACTAATCTTCTTATCTTTCAAAATCACTTTAAGCTGTTTAGGTTCAAATTCTTTAGAGCCTACATATTCAGGCTTGATGGCCATAACATGCGATGCAACTTTTACTAAGGCGTGCTTCACAGCTGAAAATAAAATCTTTCCATTAACTTCATCTTGAGAATATGTTATTTCCACATTAGAGTTTCCGAGAAACTCATCTGAAATTAAAAACTCCCTCATTGATTTTAGAGATGGATATTTCTCTTTAAGTATATCAAAACGAAGTTCCTCAAAGCGTTCTATAGCCCCAAGCAAGATGTTATAATCTATGTCCTTGAATTTAATACTCTTCAGGTTTGTTTTAATGGAACTTGTGTTTGGAGTATCATCGCCTATAAGATTTATAATATTTCCTTTGCCAGAAAGAGCTGTGTAGTAATATGTCTTCGTTCTCATACTCGGCTCAAGAGAATGCACTTCGTCTCGACCTTTAGGCAATCTCTTATTAGAAAATACATAGCTCTTATTATAAAAATCACTCTCCTTGAACTCGTCTTTAAGTCTGTATTCCAAGATGATCGGATCAGGTGCCTGCAATCCTGTTTCTATAAGGGCGTTCTTCAATTCCGATATATATCTGGAGTCATTTTTACTGTGAAAGTACATTGTTTCCAAAATACGATTCGGATTTGATATATCCCCATCAAATTTTCTTTTGAATTTAAGTTCCTCATCATCTACAACGAATGGGCAATACCTCGCACCTCTTCCAATAAGCTGCGCTTCTTTAATTGTATAGCTTCCTATCTTTCCGCCGGATTTACTTTGTCTTGTATCATACAGACGGACTATATCAAAGAGGTTGAGTACATCCCAGCCTTCATTGAGCATATCTACTGCAAAGATAAGTCTAATCGGATTATCAAGGTCTTCCAAGGAATTGACTAACAACTGGTTTTCCTTATTATTATCCGAAGAACCATTCATTATTATCGAAGTATCTTCAGTAAATGCAGTCTTAATTGACTGCTCCAAAAGCTCCAGAGTATCATCTTTTTCCTTGAAATAGTTTATCGCTTCCGCCAATTTTTCTATTCCAACCAATTCTAAGTTCTGAATTTCGTAGCTCGTTAGCTCCTTTACTTTCTTAAAAAACTCATCGTAGAAACTTTTTGACTCATCTATTTTTTGCGATTTAAGCATAACTACAGGCTTAATATTGAGTTTTAAGTCAGCAAACAAAAACCTCCTATACTCACTCATTACAAGAGCCATAAGCGTTCTTGTCCATAAATCGGTATCCGTTGCGAAATTCTGAAAATCTTTTGTATATCCACTTTCTCTAAAAGAAATAAGCGGATAGTTAAAGATAATTTTGTCCCTATATTTCTGTAACACATTTGCATCTTTTAAATCGCAAGTAGCTGTGAATTCAAGCATAATACTATCTCTATTTCGTGACAAAGCATTTGTAACAGAGTATTCCCAGCTTTTAGCAGCTTCTTCTTCGTCTTTAGTAGGTTTCTTAGTTAGTGAATTGATATGATGGCTCTCATCAGAAATAAAAACCACTTTATTATTTTCAAAGTCATCATAGGTCAGCGAATTTTCTTTCGCTTCAAATAAATCCATATGAAGCTTTTGCGTAGTAGTAAACAATATTTCGATGTCATCATCTAAAACATTACCGCTAAAATTTTCAACCCTTTTTATCTTGACCTTTTTTCCTAAGTACTCTACAACATCATTGAATAGATACTTATTTGAAAGTGGATTGATAAAATTATCAATCGTCTTTTCAAGAACATTGGTCTGATTTACGAAGAATAAAAACTTCCTATATCCATTTGTATACAAGTACAATATCAGACCTGCCATAATGACAGTTTTACCACTACCTGTAGCCATATGAAAAAGAGTATGGACTTGCTTGTTTTTTCTTAATCCGTCATTATCAAAATATAAAGCAAAGTTTGTAAAAGCATCAATTTGATATTCTCTTAGAGAAATTCTCTTTGATAGTCCGCTTTTTATAATTTCAGGAAAGTCGACATTCATACCAACTTCTTTTGCGACATCTAATTTTTCGTATAAAAACTGTCCCGCCATATTAGACCTCCGCATAGAAAGATTTTGTGAACGCCTTATCCGACTCACTTATATCATAACTTTCATCGTCCATATCCGAGTAATTTACATAGAGTTTATTCTTATCGACTAAGCTGATAAGAGCTTTTTTCTTTTCTTGAAGTTCAAGTGAATTAAATTCTTCATCAGCTTTCTTAAGCTCTTCCCTTGTGATATATGGAACAATACGCTCATCAGCATATATTTCATTCTTTATTTCAGAGATTGTTTCTTCTGAAGCTGCCTGAATTTTTTCAATAAGCGTATTTGCGTTTTCAAGAAGCTCACAATAGACAAATGAGCCGCCACCTTGCCAATTAAAGGACTCGGAAATCCCTCCCTGTTCTCCATCTATGACATTCTTTAGCCTCTCTGAAGAAATATCTCTTATATAGTTCATTTGCTCTATTCCAATATATCGACGGTTCATTTTATGAGCTACCGCACAGGTTGTACCCGATCCTAATTGAAAATCTAATATTAAATCGTCCTTCGAAGAGAAAATATCTAAATAATAGCTTATATATTCTTCTGGCTTTTTCCCATTCCTAAAAGATACATCTCCTTCATCATTAACTAAATTATATTGTTGCACAAAATCTAAAAAATTTGGATATGGTTTTAAGGTAACATCAGATGAAATTGGTTTTCCAGGATAATAGAATCCATTTTTATTGTTACCTTTCGGCAGCTCAAAAATTCTATATGGATTGCCATCATCTCCCATTTCAGGAACTGTGAAAATTGTTCCTTTTGGATATTTCCCAATCAATGGTTCTAAATATGCCACATAAAATCTTCCACTCGAATTTTTTTCTCTAATACTGCCTCGAATTGACATTGATTTCAAACCACCTATATGACCAGTGCTTCTGCTAATATCCACCTGCTCAGGATAGTATACAGAAACTGATTTCCCTCCGAGATTTAATATTTCTTTCGGTTCACCAGACAGCACAAAATCATATTGATAGTCATCATCTGTTTTTTCTATTCTCATTTTAGGCATTTTATAACCTGGATTCTTGGAATATACCAATGTATATTCAACAACATCATTAAATTCCTTATCTCCAGCTAAGCTTCTCTCCGGATGTCTAACCAAAGTATTAAAATCTAATAGATGTTTTCCTTGCGAAAACACTTCATCAGCAAGAATCCTTAAATATGGATATTGATGAAAGCTTATTTGTATCAATATTACACCATTATCAGATAGCATTCTTTTCGCTAACTCTAACCTGTTTTTCATAAATAAAAGCCAAGTAGCCTGATTAAATGAATCGTTGTATCCGAAACTATCAGCACCAGTATTATATGGAGGATCAATATAAATACACTTAACTTTGCCTTCATATCGTTTCAGTAAGCTTGAAAGTGCAATCAAGTTATTTCCCTTAATAATTAAATTGTCATTCTCATCAAAAATAATATTTTCTTCGATGCCGTCTTTCGTATATCTCTTTGCGTTCGTAAAAACTTTCGGAGCAAGCATTTTGCTAATCTCATCGCTTGCGATAGTCTCATTGTAGAAAATCTCTTTACGCTTCTGTTCCTCCTTATCCTGACCACCTTCAAGCACACAATCTTTATAGGGGAAGTCTAATACCGCATCATTCGACTTAGAGATGAAGTCTCCGCCATTAGTTAATCCGATTTTATTTGTATATCTCGTATATGAGTCTGGCAAAAATTCTTTCGACTCAATAAACCAAGCAAAACCTTGTTTGTCGAAAATAAGCGTCCCATTTACATCCTTAAAAAATCTTTCTTTGATTTTTTCATTTGATAAAAGCAAACACAACAATTCTTTATCCATTGTCATTACATCGCTATAAACTATCGCCTTGAGTAATTTACCATCATCAGAAATATATTTTAAATTGGTCTTTAATACTTCCTCGACTATTTCAAAAATGTTTTTATTCATTTATTTATCCTCCAAGCTATTTTTTTCAATACAGATTAAATCCCCAATATCTGTTCCAAGTTCTTCGCAAATTTTTCCGATAATCGTAAGCGATACGGCATCTCCCCTAACCATTTTTGAGATTGTAGTAGGCGATACCCCTGTTTTATCAATTAAGTCTTTTTTCTTCATATTCTTATCTATTAGAGTCTTCCAAAGTCCATTGTAATTGAATTTCATTTTTATTTCTCCTTATTCCATAAAAATGGATTTTTTATACATCATATTATAACACATACTACATATAGTTGCAAAAGACAAATCGTATACAAAAAAATAATCGGTGCAGCCCTAAGACCACACCAACCATGAATTTATCTCTCATTTTCTTTCGATATTTTATTCTTTTCCTTAGAATTTGCCCTTTCTTCACTTCTATGTTTCCTAATTGCACCAATAACTGATTACTTTTTCTCTGTTTTATCCTTACCAAGATACTCATTCATATTATTTTTTAAATGCTCCAATTCATCATATTGTGCTACTAATGAATTATGTTTCTTGATTATCTCCTCTTGTTTAGCTTGTAATTCTTTAGAATGCTCGTTTAATCTCCTAAAAAGATTTTTACTTGATTTTTTCTTCAATCCTTCTAATACAATATCTTTCAAATGCGGAAATTGCTTAAGAAAAATATCTATTTCCTCATAGGATTTCTGATAGGCTTCTATATCTTTTCGGTTCATCATCATATAAATTTTATCATTCGGATTTTTGCGATAACCCTGATAATGCTCTCTTTTGCTGATACAGATTTGAATATGCTTAACCATTTCCTTTATCCTCTTTTGTTCCCATGAAAGTTTATCAAATTCTTGTTTCAATTCAATTTTTTGAAATGATATTTTTTGAAATGATATTTTTTGAATTCCTTTTTCCAATGCTTCCATAGAGTTAAATCCTTTATCTCTTATTTTTAACAGAATTTTGGATGCTACTTGCATGTTGGTGTGAACTACCCAATCCTGATTTCCATATTTGGTTTTATCAACAAAATCTCCTATTTCTTTATCCTTATTTCGGATTCTTTCTTTGATTTTTTCTTCGGTATAATTCACTCCAATGGTCTTTGCTCTTGTAAATCTCTGATGATTTTTCTGTTTGAAAGTAATATACTTTCCAAACTTAATTTCATATCTATATTATTCCACTATTTTAAGAAAATGTTCCCAGTTTATTGCTTTTTGAATTACTCTATCCATATCAAATTGAAGTCTTGACTTATAACTTTTACCTTTTTTATCTTCATTCCAGTCATACCAATTCACGAACTTTCTTCGCTTAATCTCGTTGATTTCCCTTTGCGTTTCCAGGTCGATGACAGACAAATTATGCTCCCTACAAAGTTTGTCACTTTGATTTCTGATGTTCATATATGAGCCGTAATAGGAATGATATATCTTACCTTCTTCGACATCAATGGAATTAAAAATGATGTGATTGTGGATATGGTATTTGTCGATATGCGTTGCTAAGACATATTCATATTTTCCCTCTAAAATCTTTTCACAAAGTTCAATTCCTACTTGATGTGCTTCTTCAAAGCTTACTTCTTCCGGAACAAAAGATTGAATCAGATGATGAGCCAACGTCTTTGTTCTTGAGTTAAACTGTTTCTTGGTGAGTTCAAATTCCTTGTAGGCATTTTCTCTGCTGTATAGGTGAGTTGTAACATAGATTTCATTGTCCGTTTTGTCTCCGTTACAGATATAGTCTATGGCTTTTTTAAGTGTTGTTTTAATGGGATGTATCTTTGTAACTGCCATCAGCTTATTACCTTGTTGACGATATAGTCGGAAACTTTTTCTCTAAATTCTGACAAAAAAAGTAGTTCACCTTGCAAAGCTTTCTTAATGCTTTCAATATCATCTTTATAAATAATTCCTGTACTGTTTGCTGCTTTTGCAATTTGATTAAGGTTTGCTGAGTTACGACTTACAAGAGAAGATAATTCCCTCAGTTCTTTTCTGAAGGCTCCGGAAATATCAATACTGATAATTCTGTTCTTAAAATACTGTCCCTATAAAATTCTCTCTTGTTCTTAAAATTGGTCAATGCAAATCTTCGATTTAATTCTTTCATATCTTCTTCGTTAACCATAAAGTGAATGGTATAATTATTTTTACGACTAACTGTCTTTGACATTTTTTATCACTCCTTTCTCATTCGGGGTCTTAGGGTTCTCCCTAAAATTGATTAAGCTGAATTAGCAGCTTACAAGCCTACTTTTTGAGTGTGGTCAAAAAGTATATGCTTACTATCAACATGCAATTCATGATTTTTATAAACTAGTCTTTAACTTGCACAGAAAAAATAGATGTAAATTCTTCAATTACCGTTTGCACCGTTCATACCGCACGACATTCCCTTACACATGAAACATCAAACGATGCGAACGTTCTGAACGGCATTTTAGTAAATTACATCCTCTGAATTATATTTAACTTGATAGTTATTATTGTTTTTCCCTCGCTTCATGGTAATACTTATTCCATTTTTCTTGAGAACTTCTTTGTTCCTGTTTAAGGTCTTACCAAACTGCTGAGGACTTTCAATTTCTAAATTGATTTTGGAACAAATATCTACGATTGTTCCCTCTATTTCTTTTAATCTCGGCATAACCTGTACCAATCTTTGAATAGATGGTTCAAGCATTTCAATAGGATCTATCTTATCAAGCTCTAATATCTTCTTTGACGGATGAATTTTAACCTGATATATCTTTGACTCAAGTAGCCTACTGGTTACATCTAAGCTAAACTCTGTATCAAATTCAGAAGCTTTATTTATAGCTATAATCGTATCTACTGAACCGGATAATGCCTGTGAACCGATGACCTTTTCGCTTACACTTTTCACTGACGAATCTTTTTTTTGTATAATACATCATAATAAATGTGCAACCATACTTGTCTATCAAATAATAGTATTTTGCCATCACTTCATAGGTGTCATTGTAATCATTTGCATTGTATTTTCTGTCATATTTTATTTTGGAAAAAGTATCGACGATAAACACCTCATAGCCTGATTCAACATCTTATTTTATGATTTTTTCAAACTCATCAAAATCCACATAACTTGTGCCTTCATAAAATTTCATAGTACTTGAATAAGGAAGCTCCAACCCTCTAATTCTTTCTTGAATTAGCCTTCCGGAAAGTTCATTGCAATAGTAAACAACTTTTACTTTATTAACTTTATTTTCAAGAAAATCAATTCCTTCGTTTATACAAGTACCAAGATTTGGTCCTAATGCAGTTTTGCCTTTTTTAGAAGAAGCTACAATCAATGTAATGCTTTTTCTTGCAATAATATTGTCTACAATATACTTATCAGAGGCATCAAACTCAGTGTTTATTGTACGAACTGCCTCCCTTGTTTTTCTGTGATAGTTATAATCCCAATAATTCCTTCCGCCAACTTCCTGTGCCTTTTGGATGCTTTGATTTAAGTATTTAATGTAGGCTGTTTCAGTTCTTCTCTTACTCATATCACTGATTTTAGGAATATCTCAAGCATTAAGTCTGCATTGCCGTGTGTAAAGCTGTTCAGGATAAGAAGCAATTAAAAATCGTCTTTGCTTGCATCGCCTGTGGAATATTCTCCTCTAAAAAGCTCTCTGCCTTTGCAATTTGTCATATAGATTGCCTTTAAAATTCCTTCAATATCAGGCACATTACTATCTATATTTTTATAATCGGCGAATTTTTAATATTCCTCTTTAGTCCAAAATAACATTTCCTGTGCCTTTGATTTCCACATCTTAGTAGTTTTATGAGCAGGATTACTTGTTAAGCCATAATACTTATTGGCATGATTAAGAATTGCATTTAGTTGATTCTGAATTGCTCTTAAGTAAGTTTGAGGATATTGTTTTCCCTCACCATCTGACTTTTTAAGCAATTCATTTTGCCATTGTAAAATATCCGGAGCTGTTATTTCAGCTATAGATTTCTTGGCAAAGTATGGTATTATTTTCGCTTCTATAATATGAGCCTTTGTCAAATAAGTGTCGTATTTAATCCTCGGCTTTAAAACACTCAAATAGATTTCAACAAAAGATTCAAATAACATGTTCAAATCTCTTTACTTACTCGCTAAAAACTCCTTTTCATATTTCCAATGCCTCTCTCTTTGTAGCGAATCCACGTTTTGCATGGATTTGTTTTACTCTTTGCCATCAAATAAATTTTCCATGTACCTCTTTCTTTATCCTTGCTTGCTGACACAGCACCACCTCCTACACTTCTTTAGATTATCCATAACAGTTTTCTTCATAAAATTTTCGATTAATATTGTCTGCAATCACTATCAGATTTGGATTGCTCTTTAACATTCTCTCATTTAATTCTTTTATCATTTTGTATGCCTTAGGTTTTGAAACTCCCCAATCTTTGCTGACTTCTTCAGTATCAACATACATTTTTCTCATATTTTTCCTTCTCTCTCGCTATTTGAACTTGCGATATATATTGGTATACTGATTTATATAATATAAGTCAATAGTTATTTCTAATTTTTATCAGAATTTCTCTTTATTTTTAGTATACGATTTGATATAATAAATATAGGAGATTATAATATTAATAATAAAACTGTATCGGAACGATTGAAATATCTTCGTTCTATAAATAAAAAAACACAAAAGGAGTTTGCAGAATTTTTAGGAATACCTCAACCGTCAATGTCTGCTTACGAAAATGGTAAAAATAATCCTACAATAGATGTGCTGATAGATATTGCCAACAAATGCAAAGTATCTTTAGATTGGCTTACCGGAAGAAGTGACTATACTTTAGGTCTTTCAAGCATGAGAGATTTTGTATTATTTATGTATGAACTGGCAATGAAAAAAGAAATCGGATTTGAAATAATTGTGGAAGATAAATTCCCCAATCATGACATTGAAACCGATGAAAATAAATGGAATATTAAGCTTGTGTTCTATGGTAATGATAAAGAAAACGCTTTTAATGCTGACGTATGCAATATTCTAAAAGAATTGTCTGATAATCTGTTTGACTTGAAGTCTTACTCTATTACAAAAGAACAATTTGATTCTATGAAAAATAAGTCTGTAGAATATTATTCTCTCCCATTAACACAGAAAGAGTTTGAGGAACTTTCAAGAGATGAAATTCTAAAAAAGAGAATTGAGTATTTGAAAGAAAATAATTTGCTATAAAAACGGAATCGTTAAAACGACAAAATTTTATAAGTCATGCAGGAGGTATTAAGCTTGAAAAGAGATATGGGCTTATGCAGAAAAATTTTATTTAAAATCTAAGAACAATATATTGATACGGCATTGTCAAATCTTGAGCTAGAAAATTATGATAATTTACAAAATGCTTATCATTGTAAAATTTTAAATGAAGCTGGATTGATAGATTATTATAATGCTCAGTATGCTGATAACTCATTATACTTTTTTCAGTTGGTTCATTAACTTGGGAAAGACGTGATTTTTTAGATAAAATTAGAGAAGATACTACATGGAATAATGTCAAGAAGATAATTAAAGATAAAGCTCTGCCGTTTACATTAGAAGTTGCTAAAACCATCGCCACAGATTTGTTGGCAGTTTCGATGAAAGCAGCATTAAACTTATAAATGATAAAAAACAAAAAAGCAACTAGGATTTTTCTCTTAGTTGCTTTTTGTATTCCTTGAAAATTATTCTTCAGGTGACCAATTTCTAAAATTTGCAAGCATTTCGCAAGCACACCAATCACAAAATGGCTATTTATAAGGCTTTAGAGCCTGTTTTTAACTACTCCCACTCTATCGTAGCAGGTGGTTTTGAGCTAATGTCATAAACAACGCGGTTTATACCACTAACTTCATTTATGATGCGTTTGCTAATATTTTCTAGCACATCATAAGGCAAACGTGAAAAACTAGCCGTCATGCCATCAGTAGCATCAACCACGCGAATACAAACGGCATTTTCATACGTTCGATTATCGCCCATAACGCCAACTGAATTAACATTTAAAAGCACACAAAAAGCTTGCCATGTTTTATCATACCAACCAGTGCTTTTTAACTCATCACGAAGTATAACATCTGCTTTTCTTAGTAAATCAAGGCTAGGTTTATTTACTTCACCCATTATGCGTATAGCAAGACCTGGCCCAGGAAATGGGTGGCGAAACACCAAATCGCGACTAAGACCAAGCTCAAGCCCCAAAGCCCTAACTTCATCTTTGAAAATTTCCTTAAGTGGTTCGATAAGCTCAAATTTCATCCAATCAGGCAAACCACCAACATTATGATGAGATTTGATAGTCTTGCCAGCACCAACAACCGAACTTTCAATAATGTCAGTATATAGTGTGCCTTGAGCAAGGTATTTGACATTTGTATGCTTTTTAGCCTCCATATCAAACACCTCTATAAATGTTTCACCAATTATTTTTCGCTTCGTCTCTGGATCACGCACCCCAGCCAAACGACCTAAAAACAACTCACTAGCATCTATGGTTATTAAATCAACACCAAGACGTGTTTTAAACGTATTTTCAACTTGCTCACGCTCGTTTGTTCTAAGCAAACCATTATCTACAAATACCACAATCAAGTTGTCTTTTATACAATGTGCCAAAAGTGCAGCAACAACAGAGCTATCTACCCCACCACTAACAGCACAAAGCACCTTATCATCGCCAACTTTTTCTTTTATGCGTTTCATTTGCTCTTTTGCAAAACTTCCCATATTCCAAGTGCTTTCACAACCGCAAATATATTTGGCGAAATTTTTAAGTAAAATTTGTCCGTATTCAGAATGATTTACTTCTGGATGAAACTGCATAGCATAAAATTTTCTCTCATCATCACCAAATACACAAAACGGCGAATGCTCACTAACTGCAAGTGCCGTAAATCCATTTGGCAACTCTTCAACAACATCAGAGTGGCTCATCCAAGCCACTTGATTTGTAGGCGTATCCTTAAATAAAACATGCTCTTTGACTATAGTTAGTTCTGCTTTACCATACTCTTTTTTGTTTGCTGCTCTAACATTTGCACCATAAGTATGAGCTAAAAGCTGCATACCATAACATATGCCAAGAAGAGGAATACCTAGCTCAAATACTCCCCTGTCACAAAAATAAGCATCATCAGCATAAACACTCGCAGGACCACCACTTAAAATTATACCTTTTGGAAATTTTGCTTTTATATCGTCAAGCTTTGCATTAAATGGTAAAATTTCAGTATAAAATCCCTGCTCTCTAAGCTTTCTTGCTATTAATTGAGTATATTGAGAACCAAAATCCAAAACTACTATGTCAGATGTTTTCATTAATAAAGTCCCAAAATTTCAAACTGCACATACCAAACTGCAATAGAAACAATATAACCTATAAGTATAGTCCATGCTAATTTCATGTGAGCACCAAATGTGTAAATACCACGCATTTTGCCCATTACACCAACACCAGCAGCCGAACCAAAGCTAATAAGCGAACCACCAATACCAGCCGTAAGTGTCACAAGTAGCCATTGATCAAGGTTCATTTGTGGATTAGCATTTAAGACAGCTGACATTACAGGCACGTTATCAACTACCGCTGAAACAATACCAACTGCAATATTTACAGGAGTTTGTCCCATGCTCTCATAAAGTGCTATTAGATACTCTAAAAATCCTAAGAAGTGTAATGCACCAACAGCTGATAGAATACCAAAGAAGAATATTAATGTATCATTTTCTATTTTTGACATATAGTGAAACACATGTATTGGCTCGTCGTTTTTGTGTGTCTTTTTGTAAAAATATGAATAAATAGCAAGTAGTGAAAAACCAAACATCATGCCATACATAGCTGGTAAATGAAAGAAATTATGTCCTAAAACAGCAGAAGTTATGGTTAAAATTCCAAGTGCTATTATGACTTTGCCACCTGGTTTAATTGTTACTTTTTTCTCTTTTGCGACATCAAAATGAGGTGCACCAACTGGGACATACATAGATAGCAAGAACGCTGTAACAACCCAACCAATTATTGACGCAGGGAAAAGTGAGATAAAGTCAGTAAATGTACCCTTGCCAGCAGCCCATGCCATAAGTGTAGTGATATCACCAAATGGGCTCCATGCACCACCAGCATTTGCAGCAACTACGATATTTATCGCACCAGCTATTAAAAACGCTTTATTTTCTCTATCGATAGTTAAAAGAACTGTTGATAAGATTAAAGCTGTTGTTAGGTTATCAGCCACTGGACTTAAGAAAAACGCAATCACACCAGTTAGCCAAAATAGCTTTTTATATGTGTAGCCTTTTGATACCAAGTTGTATTTTAAAGTATTAAAAACATCTCTTTCAATAAGTGCTTCGATATATGTCATGGCAACCATTAAGAAAAATACAATAGAGGCAACTTCAATAATTAAATGATCAATTTTGCCTTGAAGTGGATGCAAATCCATACCATTTACAACCATGTATATTCCAATGATGAAAAACATCGCTGTGCCAATGAAAATCGCTGGTTTTGCTTTATTTACGTGAAAAACCTCTTCAGCCGCAATAAAAAAGTAACCAACAACAAAAATTACAGCACAAGCTATGCCAACCCATGTTGTCGTCAAGTGAAGCTGCTCATGCGCATCACCACCGCTACCAAAAGCCATCGCAAAGGCAAGGGCTAAAAGACCTAGAAATCTCATACGCTTTCTCCTTTTTAGAAATTTTAAAATCTGGTTATTCTACATAATTTAATCTAAATTTAAAATTTATTTTTATCTTTTTTGAACTCATGCTTATAAACACTGCCATTACTATCAATATAAAATGGATCGTCTTTATAGCCACAACCACTAAGTATAATTAATGTAAAAAATGCTAAAATAGCCATATGAAAGATATTAAAAGTATTATAAAATCGCATATTTATGAAAATCCTTTATATAAAAAAGTATATCACGCCAAACAATGTCGCGACATATTAAATTTACTAGAACGTCGCAAACGAGAACTTATAGTATTTGCTTACGTGCGTGATAACACGATGTTTTTAGCAGTCACTCACCCACTCGCTAAACAAGAACTAAGCCACGATAGTAGTATAAAAATGATAAAAAATCTATTAAAAATGCATATTTTAGCCAACGAAAACTCTATTTTTAAAAATATTACACAAATAGTTGTGTTTGTATTAAAAAACATCAAATTTCAAGCACCAAAAGATCCGTTTGTGACAAACTATCCAAAATTTAAGCAAAAAAGCAAAGGAGAGTTTGTAAATCGTGCAAAAACAGATACAATTTACAACGCATACGAAGAATTAAGGGAAATTTTAAGGAGAAATATTGTTAAGTCTTGAAATAAAAAATCTACCCAATAATCCAGGCGTATATCAATATTTTGATGCAAATTCAAGACTTTTGTATGTTGGAAAAGCTAAAATTTTAAAAAATCGCGTTAAAAGCTACTTTATATTCACGCCAAAACTCTCGCCAAGTCCGCGACTAAGCCCAAGAATTGCTAAAATGATAAGCGAGACAACACACATTGAATACATCATAACCCCAACAGAAGCCGACGCTTTAATCCTTGAAAATTCATTCATAAAACAGCTCAAGCCAAAATACAACATACTCCTTAGGGATGACAAAACCTATCCTTATATTTATATTGATTTAAGTCAAAATTTTCCAAGATTTGACATAACAAGAAAAATTATAAAAGGCGATAAAATACGTTATTTTGGTCCATTTTTTAGTGGTTGCAAAGAGCTACTTGATGCCATTTATCTAAATCATAAATTAATTCAAAAACAAAACTGTTTGAAAAATAAAAAATCATGCATGTTTTATCAAATAAAACGCTGTCTTGCACCTTGCGAAAGTAAAATTTCCAAACAAGAATATGCAAAAATAGTAAATCAGGCGATAAAATCACTGCAAAATCCAAATATTTTAATACCAAGACTACAAGAGCTAATGCAAACTTATGCAAAAAATTTAAACTTCGAACAAGCCGCTAAAGTAAGAGATCAAATAAATACCATAAGCTTACTTGATACTAAAATCGAAGTTGATATCGCAAAGCTTGAAAATTTTGAAATGTTTGCCATAGCCTCGCATCATGATATATATTGTGTGGTTAGATTTAGCATAAATAGTGGAAAAATAAGTGGTGTAAAAAGCGAAATAATAAAATCACGCGAAATTTCAAGCAATGAAAAAAATGAAATCTATAAGCAATTTATACTTGATAGTTTCAGTATCGATACGCCTTTTACAAGTACAAAATTATACACACTTGATGAATTTGACGACAGCAAGCTTGTATCTGAAATTTTAACTTCCAGACATGGCAAAAAATTTAGCATACAAACGCCAAAAATAGGAGAAAAACTTCGCATAGCAAATATCGCAAGACAAAATGCCGAACTTAGCATACAAAGACACTTAAGCAACAATAACGAGAGCTTTTATTATGAATTTGCCAAATATTTCTCGCTATCTCATGTCCCATTTAGCGTAGAGTGTTTTGACAATTCTCATCTGTTTGGCGAAGCATCAGTTGCAGCTATGATAAGATACGAAAATGGCGAATTTATCAAAGAAAAGTATAGGCACATGCACTTAGATAGCAAAAACGACTATGAACAAATGCGTGAAAGCTTAAGCATGAGAGCAATGAGATTTGACAAACTAAATCCACCTGATTTATGGGTAATTGATGGCGGTAAAGCATTGCTTGATTTGGCACACGATATCATAAAATCAAGTGGTGCAAACATCGATGTAATCGCAATCTCAAAAGAAAAAATAAATGCTTTAGCACATCGTGCAAAAGGCAGTGCAAAAGATAAAATTTACACGCTAAATGCGACTTTTAGCCTTGACACAAATGACAAAAAATTACAATTTTTACAAAAACTACGTGACGAGGCACATAGATTTGCCATAAGTTTTCATCAAAAAACAAGACGAAAAAACGATATGCAAAGCTCAAAGTTAAAATCACTCGGTATATCAGATGCAAGCATTGCAAAATTAGTAAAATTTTATGGAAATTTTGATAAAATCCATCAAGCTTCATACGATGAAATTGCAAAGCTTACAAACAAAAGCGTAGCTGATAAACTATTTAAGGATAAGAATTGATACTTTATGATAAAAATTACAATTTAATCGGAATAGGCAAAAAAGTACTTAAAATTTTAGGCTACAAAAATTTTGAAGAATTTACATCATTTCACAACGATATAGACGATGTAACAATAAGCTATAGCGGAAAAGATAGTGGCACAAAACTTATACAAAGCGTTCTTAATGGCAAAATTTCTGGCGAAATGGTAAAAATTAAAACAAAAGAAAACAAAACACTAATAGTAATCGCCAAAGCACTACAAATACAAAAGAAATTTGATGATGTGTTTTATGAGTTGGACTTAAATATCCAAGATGCAATAGATAATAATTTAACAAAAAGCGTCTCTTTGCCAGAACTTAGACTTCCGATTTTACAAGGCATTAAACAAAAACAGATACAAAATGTAACTAGATCAAATCAGCTAAATTATGAAGTTCTTGAAAAGGCTAAAAATTTGCTAGGACTAGAGATGAAAGAGTATAAAGAGTATGTTGAGATATTTTTACAGGGTTGTAAAAAGGCGGAAATATCCATGCAAAATGCAATTATTACAAACAACATACAAGCCATAAAAAACATCATTGCAAAACTAAAAGAACCAGCCATAAACCTACATCTAACACCAGTAGTTAAGGTTTTTAACGAAATATTAAACTCAAATAGTAATGATATAAATATTCATTTGTTGCACACACAAGAAATTTTAAGCAACCTTCAAAATACCCTTAAACGCTATCAGGATATATTATGAAAATCAACAAAAGCACAATTTTACTACCAATAGTTCTTGCAATGCTTATATGTGTTTATAATATCTACATACACTCGCACAACATATATAACTCAAGTCAAATTCTTAATACACTAAAAGAACAAGAGTTATTAAAAAATATAATAAGAAGCATAATAGCAGAAATTACCACGGCACCAACAAGTCCAAATTTAAAGCAAATCCAAGCAAATACCGATGAATATATAAAAAAAATAAACGAATCAAACACAGATAACAAAAGTATATTTTTGTCTTCGCATGTAAAAAAACTGCGTGATACCATCATAGACAATACACAAGAAAGCAATGGCGTTAGCACTTTTATAACATTTTATATAGACATCATAAACTCAATTAATCAAAATTACATAACATATATTGACAATGAACTACTCAATATCAACACAAAAGCATACATATTGGGACTAAAAGTAATGTATGATGATATGATAGAAATAAATAAAAATCGAGAATATATTCAAAAAGCAATAATAAACAAAGAGCGTGTATATAAAGACAATGCCTTAAAATGGCTTGACTTTGACACGCTAGACAAGCACAATATATTATTTTTACTAAACAACGAAACACAAGAGCGTGTAAATGAATATACTCAAAATGCAAATGATTACAAAAAAATAATAAACAAATCACAAAAATTACATAACACAATACACAAACTAGAAACCGAATGGATAACAGAAGATGAATTGTCTTCTTTATCTATAATGCAGCGAGAAAAATTTATATTTATGCTTGAAATTTCTAATATTTTAGAGTCTGAACTATTTATACACTGCAAAGAAGCCTTAAGTAAATCTCAATTAATTTTAGTAATTTATATATTTATATTTACATTAAGCACCATAACGCTATTTAAAACATCACGCATCATAAAAATCAATCAAAATATTATAGAAGCACTAAATAAAGCAAAAGAACAACTAAACATAAAAAATCAAAAAGATACACCAGTAAAAAGTATAATACGCATCAAACAAGCATATGATGCTTTAAGTGAAGCACTCAAAAACGCAACAATATACAAAAATATAAAAAACGACTATTTAAGCAAGGTTTTAAAGGTTACAGAAAATGAAAACGAAGAAAGACTGCAAAACATTGCTTATCTACGTAAAACCGCACTAAACTACGAACAAGTAAGAGCCATAAATATGCTACAAGAAAGCCAAGCAAAAAATTTAGCAAATTTAAAGACCTTAGAAAGCGTTTTGGCTCTTGAGAGTAAAAAACTTCAACTAAATGAAAAAGTTTTTGATCCGCAAGAGCTTTTTAGCAAAGCATTACAAAGTGTAGCAGACGACATCACAAAAAAAGAGATAAACTACATCACATATATCGATACAAAAATAAATAAAAATCTCATAAGCGATAGTAGTAAGATTGTTTTTATATTATCAAATTTACTAAATTGTGCGATATATCAATGCAACCAGTATTCAAAACTTAGCGTTGAAATAAAACAAAAAATAACATTTTTAAGTGCAGATGTAACAAGTATAGAATTTATCATCCAAAACGATGCCGATACAGAAATAGCGCATGAACCTAAAAACAAACTATTTAGCATCAAGGATGAATATGTGTCTTTTTGGCTATCAATAATAGACATACATTTAAAATTATTTAAATCAAATTTAGTAATTCAAACAATAAAAAATGTCGGAAATATGTTTAGCTTTGAATTGCTGCTTAAAAATGGTGATAAAATTGAATACTTAAAGGATTTAAATTTTAAAAAATCGATTGCTTTTTTTGAAGATATAAACAAAGATTACAATAAAAATGTGATACAAACTTTAAGTGATTTTAATATTAAAGCCGACATATACACAAACCTGAACCAACTAAACACATCAAAATCGTATGATATGGTTTTAACTAGACGTATTAGTGAAAATATGCTAAATATTCCAAATTTAATACAAATAAAAGACCCCATCACGCCAGTAAAGATACTGAGCTACCTACAAAGCACACCATCAAACAACAATACAATGTTTTTAAACTCTAGCAGACCACATATATTAGTCTTAGAAGACAATAGCATAAATTTACAAATCATAAAACATGCCTTTGAAGATTATAATGTAGATATCGTATCCATATACGAATATAGAAGCTTATTAGAAATTACAAAAAAACGAAAATTTGACATTGTCTTAATGGATACAGCTTTGCCAAACATAGACACAATGCAAATCGCAAAACAATTTAAAGCAAATGACATAGGCAAACATACACCACTAATAGCCATGCTATCAAACACAAGTGAAATTTCAGCAAAGGATGCACTAGTAGTCTTTGATGATTATATTAAAAAGCCATATAACAAACTAGAATTAAAACGCATACTTAGTAGTTTCATACCAAATCTGCAAACATATCTAAAAGAAAACAACATACACATAAGATCAAAAAATATTCTTTTATATCACAAAACGTCATTAGAAAATAAAATATTTGCCGATGCTATCAATGAACTTGATAGCCATTTATATACAGCACAAGACATAAATGATTTTAGCAGACATCTTGATAATACGATATTTGGACTAGTATTTATAGATGATAGCGTCAAAGATTTCAACATTAGACGCATCTTAGAAAACATAGAAAAATCACGTGTAATGTTTGGCGTAAATACAAAATTATTTATTTTTAGCAACAAGCCACAATCTGATTTTAGCATCAAGCACTACGTTAAGGTCTTGTCTCCAAATATCAACAAAACGATTCTAAGCTCTATCGTAAAGCAAGAATTACAAATAAACAATAAAAACAAATTAGATAGTTGATAAAATTTTATCTACTATCTTGCTTGGGTTGTTGTCTTTGTATATCGGACGCCCAACTACGATAAAATCGCTTAGCTCACGTTTTGCCATTTGCAGATTAGCAACCCTGCTTTGGTCGTTACTTGACTCACCAAAAGGTCTAATTCCAGGCGTAAGCGTGATAAATTCACTACTTGTATTTTGCTTTATAATTTTGCTTTCATACACCGAACAAACCATACCATCAAGTCCAGCCTTATAAGAACTTACACTAAGCTTCTTAACGGCATGATCTATATTTTGATTATATACAGCAAAAAACTCATCATCATTAAAGCTAGTAAGTGCCGATACAGCCAAAACAAGAGGGCGTTTGCTTAAAGAATTTAGTCGCTGCATAACATTTTGCATAGCAACAAATCCAGCACTAGCATGTATATTTATCATATCTACATTTAGTTTAGCCAAAACCTCGCAAGCGTCAGCCATTGTATTTGGTATATCATAAATTTTTAAGTCCAAAAAAATTTTAAAATCAAGCTCTTTTAGTTTGTTTATAAAATCAACTCCATCACGCAAATATGCCCTAAGCCCTACTTTTAGCCAAACATCACGACCAACTAGTTGCTTAGCAAGACTTAAATTTTCATCCTTGCTAGCCAAATCCAACGCAACACATAATTTCACAAAAACTCCTTAATTTAGCTCAGCACACTTTCGTGCATCTATCTTAATTTCAAAAAGCAATCTTGTCATTTCATAATAAAACAAATGCTCTATATAAACACCACTATTAAGCATATTTAAAATATATCTATCATTACAAGAGCTTTTAATGGCGTATTTTTCAAGCACCTTAATATACTCCAATTGCTCGTCTTCACTCATCTTACTTACGGCATTTTTCATTGTGTCATTTAAAGTATATCGATATATCAAGCTCTCGCCAACTGCCAACAAATCCGTAAGAATTAGATTATTACTAGTGCGGTATGGTAGCTCTTTCTTATAATACTTAGCATGATTTTTAGCAAGTATCTCAGGGTTTGGGGCTGCATTAATCGCAACTATCAAGCACAATATCAAATAAATTTTTTTCATCATGATAAAATTTCCCAACATAAACTACTTGTTTTTGGCTTAATTCTCTTAAAATATTATTTTTGCAAATTTCATCCCTAGCCATATTTTCTAGCTCTTGTTTTAATTTATCATGTGGATTATCAATCACAAAAAACGCATTTAAGGCATTATTATTTGATTTTATCGATTTTAGCGTGATATTTTCGTTGATTTTAGCTGGTAGCTTTGAAGCAGATAAAATTTCAATAATAGCAGTTATTTCGTTTGCATTGAGATTTTTTAAAAGATACTTATCATGCTCACTGCTAGCAAAAATTATCGCAAAACAGACAAATAAAATCAAAATAATTCTCATACCCAAACTCGCCTAATATCCTTTGAAAGCTTAACCAATATCTCATATTCAATCGTATTAAAATACTTTGCCCAAACCCTAGCATCATCAAACACGCACACTTCGTCTCCAACATCTAGTGTGCTAAAACTATCCATAGACATGGTGCCTAAAATTTTATTTTGATTTGCCAATATTAACTCTTTATAGCCATCATATCTAAATAATCCATCTGCATATCCAAGATCATAAGTCGCTATATTTATATCATTTGTTGCAGTATATTTTGCACCATATCCCACGCTTTGCCCTGCCCTTAGCAATCTCTTGCTTAAGCGATGAGCATACAAGCTTAATACCGGTTTTAAATCAAAATTTTCATCAAACTGAGTATAACCAAACTGCACCATACCGACACGAACGCTCTCATCGTGCAATTTATGCACTCTTTCAAATCCAGCAGAATTATGCGAATGAAACATAGGCGTTTTTAATCCATTTTCATCAGCCCATTTTTTGATCAAAATTTTAGCATTTGCAAAATTTTGTTTTTGAACAAAATAATCCGCATTTAATTCACTAGCTGAACGAAAATGAGTAAAAGCACCATCAAGTATTAAACTACGCTTTTTAACAAGATTAAGTGCAGTTAAAATTTCATCAACCCCAATGCCATTTCTATGCATAAGCGTATCGATTGCTAAATGTATTTTTGTGCCACTTTTTATATTTTTAATTGCATCCATGTCATTAATAGTATAGATGTATTTGCTGTTTTCATCGCCATTAACAATGTGAGAAAGTATTAAAATTTTGCTAAATTTATTTACCATTTCACTGGCTTCTATTTCATTTTTTACAGCACAAAAACCAAACCCAAGCTCACTAGCCACGTCCGATATAATTGAAGCACCATGACCATAGGCATTGTCTTTAAGTATCAATATAACCCTATTTTTATCACCAACTTTATCTAATATTTTTGTTAGATTATGTATGTATGCTGCTTTGTTTAGTCTAATTATTGACATTATTTTATATCATACGCCTTATACAAATATGGCATTAGTTTTCGCATATTGTAATCATATGCATAAAATTTCTCATACACTTGTTTTAAATTTACTGGTTTTGCAGCCTCAAAATCAAACACGTCTGTGCCATTTTTCTTAGGCACAAGTGAGTCTAAAAGAGCAAAAAACTCATCCCTTGAAGCAAACGCATTGTCTATTTTTTCTTTTATCTCGTTCATCTTATTCCTCAATTAAAATTTTCATTTTCTTATTTTCTAACTTAACATATAGTGTCTTTATGCCTTGAAATTTATAATTTAAAGCTTTATAATCTTCATAAAAACTAATCCTAAACATATCTTTTATACTTGAATTTGGATACGGCGAGATGACAAAATCACTAAAAATTATAGTTTTTTGTTCGTTTTTAGAAAATATTGCACGTTTAGAACTAGCAAATTTATCAAGTTCTAATCCATCATAGCGCTTGAAATTTTTATCATAAAATGCAAGATACGCGTTTATATCATTTTCTTGCCACGCCTTTTTCCATCTAAAAATCTCAGCAAACAATAAACCTATATCATCCTTGCTTGCGTATTTTATATCATCTTCATACACTATCGCAAGACTTTTTGTATAATCAATTAACTTATCATATTGTATCAATATGTCATTTTCCATAACAACGCAACCTTTCGTTACATCGTTGTCACGCTCACCATTAAGTGGCAAACCATGTATCCAAATCCCACTACCAGTTCGTTTGTTTAGTTTGTCGTATAGATTTGGATACGATAACGAAAACGCAAGTGGCCCAAGATATGGATCATTAGGCGTAAATCTGCGAGTAAGCTGATATACTCCAATAGGTGTTTTTAAATCACCCTCTACTAATTTATCCCCTTTTTTTCCAACAAGCACGTCGCTCGTAAATTTTAGAGTTAAAACACCATTTAAATACTCAAAAAGCTCTAATTTTTTGCTTTCTTTAGCAACCACATTCAAAAGCATTTTAGAGTCATAATATCCATATCTTACATCCAAATTTTGCAGCTTTTTAGTCCAAAATTCATCACTTAATATATTCTTTTCAATCTCTTTAATAACAGCATTTGCACCACTTTTAAGATATATACTCTCATAGTCACTTGAAAACAAAAAAGCAAAGGCAACGAGCAACAAAACAACTTTTTTCATAATTTTTCCCAAAACATTAATTAAAGTTGAGATTATACAATTATTTATTTAAGTCATGTTTAAAAAATAAAATTTTAAAATAGCGATTTTACAAAATTTTAAAGGATGCAGCAATGAAAAAAATTTTACTACTAATATTTGCCTTGATATTTTCATTTGGCTCCGAGCTTAATATATCAAATATCTATGCAAGAATTGCCCCAAATGGCATAAATGGTGCTATTTTCATGGATATCACAAACAATCTTAATGCCAATATAAAGCTAATTAATGCAAAATCAAACATATCAAAATCAGTAGAAATACACACTCACGCTGTTATAAACGGCATGAAAATGATGACAAAAATAGATGCTATTGAGATACCAATGAATCAGACAACAAGCTTAAAACCGGGAAGCTATCATATCATGCTAATGGGATTAAATGCAGACATAACTCCAGAAACTGAGTTTAGTGTAACGCTTGAGTTTGATACTGGCAAAAGCATAACACTAGATGGTATTACGCTAAACAACGGAGCAAAAAGGTTATTTTTAGAACCATAAAATGAAAAAATTTTATGCACTAGCCGTTGTCATTATAATCATATTTGGCTTTATTTTTTTAAAGCCAAAGCATACTAACGACACGGAGTTTAATGAAAATTTTAAGATTGATTGTGATTTAAATATGGGGGCGTGTGAAAAAGCAATCAATGGCAAAATAATCAAATTTGAAATAACACCAAGACCGATTTATGCAATGCAACCAATTGTTTTTAAAATAAGCGGTCTAGATAAACTTAATCTAAAAAATCCAAGCTTGAAATTTTATGGACTAAACATGGATATGGGCGACATCAAAGCAAAGCTAAAACGAGATAAAGATGATTATGTCTCGAAAATAGTGCTAAGTGCTTGTGTGATAGATGTGATGATATATAGATTTAAGGTGCTTGATGATGGAAGGGATATTGGAATTTATATCGACTTCGAGCTGAAGATGTAAAGAGGATAATATGAGGTTTTTTTATGGAATTTTTTTATGCTTATTTGTAGTTATTGGTAGCTTTTACTTATGTTTTAAGCCAAACCCATATGAACTAAAAGGAGTAAGCGAGAACAACTCAACAATTTGTCTTAAAAATTTCAACAAAGACTACAAGATAGTGTATTTTGGTTATTTATATTGTCCAGATGTTTGCCCAAGTGCATTATCCACTATATCAAAAGTGCTTGATGAGATCGCACGAGATGATATAAAACTGATACTTGTTACACTAGATCCTGAACGTGACACAGCAAAAATGCTTAATGATTATGTTAAAAATTTCAGTCAAAATTCAATCGGAATGGTGCTAAATGACTTAGAAACTACGGCGAAAAATTACGGTGTAAAATATAAAAAAATAATGATGCCAGACTCGGCAATGATTTACTCTATTGCACACTCATCTAGCTTTTACTTACTCGATAAAAAAGGCAAATTTCACTCAGAAATTTCAAACTTAACCGAAGAAGATATAAAAGAGGCAATCCTGCAAATGATAAACAAATAGCTATATTTTTTAATTTAAGCCAAAAATTAGCTAATTTTAGCTACAATACCAACTTCACTTTTAGGGACAGATGGGTGAGTGGCTGAAACCACACCCCTGCTAAGGGTGCAGCTCTTAACGGGGCTCGAGGGTTCAAATCCCTCTCTGTCCGCCATTGCTTCAAGAGATATAAAACACTTAGTTATAAATTTTAATAGACCTATTAAAGCTATCTAAGTTTTTATTTATATATTTTACATAAACATCGTAAATCATTTTTGGGGTTGAGTGACCAAGTAGATAAGATAGCTCTAAAGGTGATACTAAATTAGCTCTTAACATATTTGTAGCGTAAGTATGTCTCATAGTATAAAGTCGTCTATATTTTATATTTAAACATGCAAGTATTGTTTTAAAACGCTTAGTAAAAATTTCAGTATCTCTATAAGGTTTTAAATTAGAGTTTAAAAGCGCATAATCATCACTGCTTCTAAATTTAAAACTTTTAAAAGCCTTTATTAATATAGGCTCTAAGTCATCTATAATAGGAACAACACGTCTAGATAGTTCAGTCTTTGGAGAGCTTTCGCCAAATCTAGAACGAGTAGCATTAACATAAATAACACCATTGTTTAAATTTATATCTTTTAGCTTTAAAGCTAAAATTTCACCTGTTCGCATACCAGTAAAAAAGCCAATTGATAAAAAAAGATAAAAGTTTAAGCTCTGATGTAGTTTGGCTAAATTTAATATAGCATGAACTTCATCAGCATTAAATGGTTCAATCTCTTTTTTAGGGGATTTTATGGTTTTTATATGTATAAGTGGATTTTTATTTATTACTTCGTCATCTAAAGCAAGTTTAAAAATAGAGCTTAAAGAGCTTATATAATGTTTTTTAGATTTTAAGCCTACATCGTCTATACTGCATATAAATTCTTTTATCATACTAGCATTAATCTTATCTATATCATAATCAAAAAACACATTTAATCTATTTTTAACAATTCCTTTATTTTTACAATATGTAGATAATTTCCACTCTGTTTTACCAAATTTTAAATATAAATCTGCGTAATGTTTAAAAGTCATCTTGTTTTCTTAAAATTTAGAGTTAAAAAATCAAAATTTGTCATTAATTTAAACAAATGCATTATAAATAACCTTTCTATAGCTTAGGTTTGTGTAAATTTTATCCTTATCATTTAAATCATGTTTTTTATCAATATGTATTAAATTACCCATATTGCGTTCAAGGATTAAATTTTCAACATAAGCTAAATGTTGAATATTTGCACTATCCTTATCAAGTTCATTATAGTAGTTATATAATTTAAAATCTTTCATCTTGCTAAGTGGAATGTTTGATTTAGTACTTAATCTTTTTTCTTTTTGTTCTTTGATTTCTTTTAGGTTTTTATTTATTTGGTTAAAATCTATTCTATTAGAACTTAAAGAGTTGGTAAAATTTGGTTTTTCTTTATCATAGATATTAATTAATCTATTTGACCTGTAGTGTTCTAATCTACCATTTAAATAAATAACTTGTTCTTTTAAAAAAGGTATATCAATACTTATATAATCATCTTGCTTATTCCATTCTATAACTACCCTATTATCATTTTTTAACTCATTTAAATTATAAAAATCTTGAAATGTTGAGATGAAATTTATTTTTCTATAAACCCATAAAGGAACTTGCGTTTTAGAGCTTAAAAAACGCCTTACTTTGTGTTTTACATACCAAGCAGATAAATCATCAAGCTTATCAGTTTTATTAGAATTTATAAAGGTTTTTTGAATGTATTTCATAACATAGCCACTTGGGTTATTAATAGATGTCTGAAATCCATTAAACTCGCCGTTTTTTTCTTGTTCGGTCGTTATGGCGTTTGTTTTTAAATTTTGTGGTGCATTAAATATCTGCTTATAGATTTTTTTCATATATTCAATCGAATTATCAGGCACATAAAAAAGAGCATGAATATGTGGAACACCATCTTTTTTATGCGGTTCAAAACATCGAATATAAGAGCTATTGGAGTTTTTATATTTGTTTCGATATCTTACAATAAATCTATTCCATTGATGATTTAAGATATTTATTAAATCCTTTATGCTCAAAGCAGTATTTAATTTAATCTTTCTTTTTATATAAGCAGGTAAAAAACGCATATCTTTGGCTGTGAATTTAGAGTAATCAGCCACTAAAGCACCCCTAAAACAACCATTTAAAGTAATAGTTAAAAACACTGGAGTTAAAAAATTATCAACACTTAAAGAACTAAAAACATTAACCCTGTTTGCAACTTCAGCATAATACTTTGTGCTAAAATTTGCACCCATGCTAATATCAAGCAAATTTCTTTCACAACCCAAAGCATTGATAAATTTGGAATTTTTTAAAAAGTTTCTTTGAGTATCAAGTTTTAATTGACAAACTTTTAAATCTATGTTTGAAATGCCATACATTTATAAAATCCTTTTTTTGTTTTAAACTCTAAAACTTAAAACTAAGAGATTTTTATTAATTTGACAAGGGGAGTGTTTTACACTCGACAGCTTCGCTGTCTCGCATAAAACATCCCTATTCGTCATCAAATAAACTCTCATTTTTAAACTTAAGCTCTAAGCAATTAACTAAAGGGATATTAATTACAGAGCGATAAATATCATCTTTGTTATCATCAATATATAAAGATATAGTTTTAAACTGAAAATCAATACCAGCAACATCATAAAATTTAGTAACATCAAATACACCACGATATAAAAGCTTAGCCTGTAGCTTTTTTACCTTAATTAAATCTTGTTTATTTACACTTTTCATCTTAAGCTCCTTTAATTTACTTCTATACTTAGTGTTAAAATACTTTCGTCAATAACTTCTTTTTCAGCCGAAAACAGATACTTTAAAAGCCATATATCTTTTAAAACAGGAACACCATTATTTATAACTCTTTTATTGTTTTTATTTATTCCACTTAAAACCAATATTTCACCACGCTGTAAAAAATAAGATGATTTTAATTCTTTTTTAGATGTAGTTGGCGTTAATCCTTGATTGTCTAATAAATCTTCAATGACTAAATGCAAATCAAGCCTAATGCCACCTTTTAAAAATACAGGCTTAAGCTTTACTTTTAAACCAACATCTTTATAGTTATAACTTGATGTTGTGCTAGATTGAGATGATGTTACTTGTGATTGATTGGTAAGATACGGAATAGTATTAACAGAACTAAAAAATACTTCAGTATCATTAAAGGCAGTTATAAAAGGACTAGATATAATTTTAATAATCTCTTTTTGTTGTAAAAAATTTAATATCCCAAAATAAGCAGAACTCTTATCTTTTATAATATTTGAGTTAGAAAGATATGGAGAAGTAAGCAAATTTACATATAGGCTTAAATCTGAATGATTTAAAGGCTTTAATACACTTATTAAATCCGTGCCTTTATTTTTTAAGTCATTTAAATTACTTTCTGTAATAACTAATTTAAAATTTGCAACTTCAGGAATAAAATCAAGATTTTTTATATTTGATTTAACTTGATTATAAGTCATTTCATCGCTTCTAAAATAAAGCGTGTTATTGTGTGGTTCGTATGTAGCGTTTAAATCAAATAAATTTACAATAGGCAAAACCTTAGAACTTGAAACATTATCAAGCTTTATACTTCTTAAATCACTGATATTACGTGATTTATCACTTACTATATAGATATCGTCTTTTTGATATAGGTATAAATCTTTTTGTAAAAGTATATGTCTAAACTCATCAAGGCTCAATTTATCGTTATTATCCGTATAAATAAAATGGTAAGTTGATAGGTCTAAACTCTCATCAGCAACAATTCGCACGTTATTTGTTTTTGAAGTAATCATCATAAAATCAAGCAAATTTACATATAACTTAGCTGAAAATAAGCTAGTTAAACAAAGATTTAGGAGCAGAAAAACTAGAAGCTTTTTCATCATTAGAGCCTTTATTAAGATTTTTTAAAATTTCAAGATATGGTTTATTAAAAACAAAAAAATAATCATTGCTAGAATTGTTAGTTATAGGCATATAATAAAGTGGCTGATACTCAGTAACCAAATAGCTAACAAAACTTTCTGGAAATGTTTCTTTAAAGCCTTTTAGAGTGCATATGGAATTAAAACAAATAACATAATAAAGATACAAATTTTCATTAGGCTCATTAATAATAACATTAGGCGAAGCAGACAAAGAACTATTCATATCAGGATAAGAATTAGATATCAAAACTTGTTTATTGTTATCTTGAGTATCTTTTGGAGCTTGAGATTTTAAAGAGCTAACAAACATGATAAAATAAACAACAACAAAAACAAACAAAAATAAAGCAATAAGTAAAAATTTCTTAACAATAGATTTACCATTGTTTGTTTGTCCTGAATGATATAAACTAAAGACTTCATTTAAAAAATCAACATGAACTTTTTTATACTCATCTTTTTTAAACATCTTATAAGAGCCAAAAACAACATAACGAAATTTATTGCCAAATAGACGCTTAGAACTATCTACAGCCTTATAAAAAAACTCTGCAATTCGTTTATATTCGTTATTAATAAGGCTTAAATCTTGAGTAATTAAATATATATCTTGATAAAGATGTCTATGATATGTGAGCCACCAAATTAAAACTTCATCTTTTTTAGATTTTAAGACATTATGTGCTTCATCAATCACAAAAATAACGTTATGTAGTTTTAACTCTTTAGCTACTTCGTTAAGTTGTTCATCTGTAGCTTTATCTTGATAATGAGCATATAAGATAGATAAATCATCATAAAATTTCTCAAAATCAAATTTTATAAATCTTTCATCTAGTTCAAATTTAAACTGATTTATATTAGTGTAGCAGTATTTATACTTAGCTAATTTATTATTTTTAAGTGCTAAATTTTCATCATACTCATTTTTTAAATTTGATTTAGATGATTTATTTTTTTGTCTGTAATACTCTGATTTTAATCTAGTAATAAAGCTTTGTTTAGGTTTTTTCAAAAACGTTTCATAAATCATATAAACAGCGTAATAAGTTTTTCCGCTTCCAGGGTTTCCTATTATGTAAGTTATCATGGCTTAAATCTTAGATATAAATAAAGTGATTAAAGACGTTCTAATAGCAATCAAGCAAATAATACCTAACCTGGTAAAATAAGCACCAAAAAAGCCCAAAAATAAAGGAGAAAAAAGGTTAAAAACATCAATGAAAGCACCCAAAATTCCAAAAGAGCTTAAAATATCATAAGCAAGTCTAGCAACCCTATCGGAACTAGATGACAAATCATTAAATAAAGATAAAAATTTATTTGTCATGTTGTAAAAAAATATTATAGTTTCAAACAAAAAGTAAAAATATGTTAATGATAAACCTAAAATAGAAAGGTTTATAATAAGCATTTTAGAAAAAGACAGAGATTTTAAAGCAAAAGAGACAACACCATTTTTACTAAAAATACCAAAAAAAGAGGTAATTAAATTAATAATTGCACCCATAGCTACTACCTTTGTGGAAAACTAAGAACAAAAATTTTTATACTAAATCTTAAAAACAAAACAAAAAACAAAAAGTAAAATAAAGAATAAAAAGCAGTATAAAAACGATGAAAAATTTCGCAAAAATCAATACTAAAATCTATAACTTTACTACCAATAGGAACCTTAGAGCTAATAGGACAAGAAGTCTTTTTGCTAGGAGAGTTTAAATGCTTAAAACTTTTAGTTTTATAATCTTTTATAGTGTCTTGAACTTTATCAACAAATTTTAAAAGCTCACTTGCATAATCTTCAAGCTCATCGGTATATTTTTTTTCAAAATCATCAATAGCCTTTTCATACTCTGAAAAATCATAACCCTTATCGCTATATTCACTATCTGATTGCTTTGCTTCATCGCCGTAATAGTGATTGTGCGTAATATTTGTAATTATGTTGCCTTTGGCGTCAGGACTACCGCCATCTTTGCCACTAGGGCTATCTTTGCCATCTTTATCTGATTTATCATCTTTGCCGTCTTTGTTATCATCGCTATTGTTTGAATTTTTATCACTTTCATCTTGATTATCTGGCTTATAATTAGGATTGGGTTCGGTTATAGAGCCCCAACCAGTAACTATAGGTCTTAAAACTCCATCACCAGGTGTAGGCTGTATTCCATCACCTGGTTTAGATTTATTAGTATCATTATCAGGAACAATTGGCGTAGATGGTAAAGTAGATGTTTCGCCTTTTTCTGGATTGCTAGGGTCTTTTTCTTTATTAGGCGTTACTGGTAAGGTTCCTACAGGTTTATATGGAAATTCTAAGTCATTATCACATCTAGCCATAAATCTACCAGTACCATCACCAGCAGAAATTTCAACAGAACAATCAGGGCAAACAGTTCCATCATCAAAATAAGTTAAATGCTTACTAGGCGTATAATCACTCCCTGCCCTTTGACAATAACACTTTTTTATTTCGTCATTGGTTTTTTTATTAGAACAATCCCAACAAGAACCATCAGTAAAGCCGTATTTATTATTATTTGTATCAGTGCAATCGTTATAGCATTTGCCACTAGCCTGATCAAATTTTTGACCGCTAGGGCATTTTACGCAACGCTTATTATTAAAATCAAACTCTTCATCAAGTTTGCATAAAGTGCAACCACGACTCTTATACATAGAAGCAATACTAAATTCAAGTTCAAAAGTCGCGGATTCTGGAGGATAATCATATCCACAATCAAAAAAATGGGTGCTTTCAGTTCCTCTACAAGTAGCAACATAATCAACAGAGCAAGCAGAAAAATAAAAATTACCACCCTCATATTTATTATCATTATTATGAGTAAAGCCAGGACTACATTTAGAAGTTCTAAAAGGTCCATAGCCAAAAGGAACTATTTCATATTTACAATATTTTTTTCTATCAGACGATACATATAAATAGTATTCATCATTTAAAATATTAGGTGTAAAAGATTTATATGCTGCATTTGGATAGGATAAAACCCTGTGATAAGTTAAAATTGACTTATCATATTTTTGTGCAAAAACACCAATAAAAAACAAAAATAAAATAAGTAAAACTCTCATTTTTACGCTTTTTTAGTAAATAAAACTAATCCAGCAAAAACTGGCATAACTACAAGCAAGAAATAAAAGAAAATACTAAAAAAATAATCAAAACTATAAATTCCTGTAACAGTTAGCACTCTTATCTCCTTGTATAAAAATATATTATTTTTCTTTTCTTGCTAAGCCACAAATACTGGCAAAGTTGCTAAACATTTGTAAAGGGCTTCACTTCGTTTGTAGATGCTTCGCACCCTTGACAAATGACGCAACCTTGCCTGGTAGTGGCTATGGCAAGAATGAAAAATAATATTTGTTTCACAGCTTATTTGCCAGTCAAGCAAACCACGCAAAAAAGCAAAATTTGTTAAAATAGACTACATCTTTGATAAAATAACAAGAACTATTAAAACAAACAAAAAGCCACAAAGAACACCGCTTAGGCTCATTAAAAAATGATATTGCTCCAAAGGGATACCTAAATCATACTTCATACTATGCCCTAGTAAGTAAATCTATACCCATAATAACACTTTTTACTAAGCCAAAAAATCCAATGACAATTGACAAATACATAATTAAAAAGCCTGAAAATTTTATTAAATCTATAAATTCATACTCATACATACTTTTATCCAAAAACTAGCCCCCTTATTGCTAAAGGGGATAAATTTTACTTAATTAGGCGTATTCCTTGACGAACAGCCCACAAAGAAGCAAGTGCCAAAAGAACAGCACCAGCAATAGCCATAAAAGGTGCAACATCTAATTGACCAGATATTTCGCCAGTACTAGATAAGGTAATAGCAGCCATAGCAGAATTGGCAAAAACAAGAGCAGAAGCCCCAACAACAGCAAGTTTAGATTTAAATGATTTAAACATTGCATATCCTTTCAAATTTTTATTTTTTAGTAGCTACTTGAGTAAGAATTAAAATAATGCTTAAGCAAGTAGCTACAAATTTTTATCTATTTATCTTTTTTAACTTCGTTTTTGCCTTTTAAGTCATTTTTATCAGCTTCAAACTCAGTTACTAAAATCGGAGTAGGATTTAATAAAAATGTATCATAAGGGGTTGAAACATTAACAACCAAATTATCATTAGGAAAACCGCCAACAAATGATAAAGATTGCTTCTTTTCTCTTAAAATTGTCCTTATAGCCTTAGCCACTTCGCCAGCAATTTTATTATCAGGGCATGGTATTTTAAAAACAACCCTTTGTTCTGTTTCATCGATGTTGTCAGTTTTTTCATTTAAAACTTCATATCTATTAGAGCATGTTATTCTAACGCTAGAGTCATAATTGTTACCCTGGAAGTTACCACTTGCAGAACTCTTAATAATACCGTCTTGAATCGTATAATTTACGAAAAACTGTTCTTGAATGATTTGCATATTAAAGCCTTTAAAATAAATTTTAGAGCTAAATTACACCCTTTTAAAGGCTCTAAATCTAAAAAAGGGTGAAGCAGTTTTATAACATGCTTAGGTTATAACGAATACAAAAATACTTAAATTTGGTATAATTTAAATAATTGTATTCATTAATTAAATAATTTTAATATATTTAATTTTAAACAACACTTAAATATATTAAAAAATAATACAATATTTTAAAAAAGGTTAATTATGTTTAGTAAAAAAGAACTAGCAAAAAAAATAGATGTGTCACTAGTAACGCTATACAACTGGGAAAAAACGAAACCAGAGCTAATAAAAATGATAGAAAATTCATACAAATACGAAAAAGGAGAAAGTGAAGCAGCTGAATTTCTAAAATATTTTTATGAACTAGATATAGATGAACAAGAATTATATAAAACAGAAATAAAATTTAAAGCATTAAAAAAGAGAAAAGAGACGGAAAACAAGAAAGGCTAAAAATGCTTAAAAAGATTATTGATTTATTAAAGCCCAAAAATGAAAAAACAAATAATAATAACCTGCTAAGCGGAAGCATAGACACAAAAAATATAGATAAACAATGGCTAGAAAAAAATACAAATAAAGAAAATACATCAATATCAAATCAAGAAAATAGCACAAAAAAACAACTATCACAACAAGAAAAGATTAAAAAGGGTAAAGAATATGAATATTTTATAAAAATATACTTTGAAAATTTAAACTACAAAGTATATCCAAACGGATATATAAAAGGAGTAAAGGATAGCGGAATAGACTTAATAGCATACAAAGACAATGAAGCAATACTAATACAATGCAAAAACTGGAAAAACCCACCAAAACAAAAAGATTTAAAGATATTTTTAATAGATTGCGATTTATACATACAAAAGAATAATAAAATTTTAAAAAACAAAGATATAAAGAAATTTTTTATAACTAGTTGCGAAAAGATGGATTACGGCGTAGAATGTTATTTAAAAGAATACAATAACCTACAAGAAACAAAAATACATTACAAAATAATACCAAAGGTGTAAAATTCTAACAACCCTTACAAATTGTAAGGGTTATCATCAAGACTAATAAGCCTTGACTACAATTACACAAAGTAGTATAATTGCAAGTGTTAGAATTTTAAGCATTTATATCACCGCCTTTCTGAGGCGTAACATAAAGCCAGAGGCGGCCACCTTTGGCTTTTGCCCCTTAAGCGAAATTATACCAAATAAATTTTAAATATCATTTTATAAGTAATAATTCAAATCCCTCTCTGTCCGCCATT
>NZ_CAJHOF010000001.1 GCF_905120465.1 Campylobacter majalis | reverse complement strand
AATATTTCAAAATTCTTTAAATTTGGCTTCTTAAATTAATAACGATAAATATACTTGTTTTTCATCAGTAAAATCATAACTTAAAGCAAATAAAATGAGCTTTAAGTTAAATTGACCCATAAATTTTATATAATCTGCATTTTTTATACATTATTGCAGTCGCAGACAAAACAAAAACACATTTGCTTAACTTTGCACTTTTTAAGTCAAGCACAAATTTGCTATTTTGTTTAAAATTGAAAGCAAAAGTGCTTTTGTTTGTAAAACCGTTTATTTTGTATTTATTAATAATTTTTGGCTTAATTTATTTTTGGCTTTTAAAACTTTATGCTTAAGCTGACACTCTTATTTGTTGGCATTTTAATACAAAGCATAAGAGTGAAAATGAAGTTTTATAACTCTTAGGAAACTTTAACTTTTTAGTTTCACAAGCAAAACGAATATAAATTTGTTGGATTGTTACAAATTGTATGCTTGTTTTTAGAGATAGCAAATTAAGCTAAATTTTTGGGCTTCTTGTTTTTTTACGTGTTTATTATTTTATGTTGTTGTAAATTTAGTAAAACCAATAAGCAAAAACAAGACTAAAGCCTTAATATGAGAATTATTAAGCTAGTCGCGTCTTGCAGCGTATTTGCCACTACCGCTAAAAATAATTGCAAGTGCCATAAAAATATATAAATACACTATCTCAGCTCTAAAACCACCATGATTTGTAAGGGCAAAAAGCGATGGATAATAAGCAACAAATACTATTGTAAAGCAAGTCCCTAGCACAAAAACACAAGCCATTCTAGTATAAAGTCCGATTATTAGCATAATTGGTGCTATAACTTCGCCCAAATATGCAAAATATGCTATAAACTCAGGCAATCCCTTGCTTGCAAGCATACCCTTAACGCCACCTACGCCATTTATTATTTTAGCAATCCCGTGCATTAAAAGCATGATGCCAAGCCCTAGTCTAATAAGTAGTAGTGATAAGTCAAAATTTTTCATTTTTCTCCTTTTTTGTTTGTTAATTTATATAAAAAGCTAAATACCTCAGCAACAGCCTTGTAAAGGTTTGGCGGTATCTCTTGATTGACTTCAACTTTGCTTAAAATTTCAATCAAATCAGGGTCTTCTTTTATTGGTATTTGATGCTCTTTGGCTAGTTTAATTATATTGTTTGCTATCTCTCCAGAGCCGGTGGCTACGACTTTTGGTGCGTTGTCTTTTTTGCGATTATATCCTAATGCTACGGCTTTTTTCTTTATGGTATTTGACACATTATGCCTTTTTATTTATGCCGACCTCAAAGCCGTCAAACTCTTTAAATTTTTGTGAAATTTCATTTTTGCTATACACTTTTAGGTTGAAATTTGACACAATTAAGCCTAGATCTGAAATAGCGGTTTTAAGCTCTTTATTATTTTGCAAAAGCATATCCTTTAGCTCATTTTGCGTTGTTGCTATTGATATATCGATGTAGCGTTTATTAATAAGTCCTATCATTACATTAACTTGCCCATACTCTTTAAAATTTAGATCAATTTGTGCGTAAAATTTATCCTTTTTGCCTTGTTTAAATGCCACTTTGCCACCATCTACGCCATCCCAAATATATGGCAGATAGGTTTGTAAGCCTCCGCTTACGCTTGAGATTATTTGATGCATCTCGATTTGTGAGAGCATCTTTGAGCTTAGTTGGTTAATTTGTTGTGCATTGTTTAAAGAGCTTGATTTTTCTTGTATTGATAAGAGTGTGCTTTTTATGTCAGAGCTTAGTGTTTTTGTGGTTTCTACTGCTGTTCGCGTCTGGATAGAATCAACATCGGCTGTTGCTAGTTTTAGCTGTTTTGTTAGTAAATTTACATCATTTAAGTTTGATTTTGCATTTGAGCCATTTAAATCAGCGATATTTAGCATGACTGATAGCCTTTTTGCTGCTGCTGATAGCTTATCTTGCAAAGAGCTGTTGCTTTGGCTGTTTGTTAATATTTGAAAATTTTTAATTATCCCTGCTTCATCGCCTATTTTATTAAGTGCATTTATGCTACTGCTTATTTCATTTAAATATGATTTTAACTCTTTTAAATTTGAGCTAAATGCACTTAGTTGGTTTAGTTTTTCGCTATTTAAAAGTGAAATTTTGTTATTTAGGCTGTTTGTAAATTCGTTTAATTTTGACATTTGATTTAAAATTTTATCCGCGTTTTGCATTGATAAATTAGATGTTTTGTCTAAAAATTTTGCTATATTATCAAGCTTATTTACATCGCTAAACAAGCCTTTTAAAGCTGAATTGTTTAGTATTTTAGCTGAAATTTCAGCTTCATTTTTTAAAATTTCATTTAATTTTAAAAATGATTTATTGTTATCCAAATTCTCATCTTTTGCTAACGTTAAAATTTGATTAAGCAAGTTTTGATTTGATAAGTTTTTTATATCACTTAGTAATTTTTGCATGCTTTGGGGTATTTTTTGAGGATTTAGGGCCTCTTTTAAATTTGCTTCTAGCATGATGCCTGAGTTTTTTATCTGCTCGTTTAGCGGTGCAGTTTTTAAATCGGCAATTGGTTTTAAAAACTCTTTTAATTTTGTGGCTAAATCTTTTAATGCCTGATTATTTTGCATTCCATCATCTGCGTCTATCATTTTTGCAAGATTTTGTAACTCATTTGCTAGATCTGGAGCGATTTTGGTTTGTTGTGCCATTTGCATGACTTTTGTTGTTTGTGTTGCTGTGTTGGCACCTTTTATCTCGTTTATAACCTTATTTATAAACCTATCTATATTTTCAAGTGCCTGTTTGTCGGCTGTTTGATGTTGTGTGGTTTGAGGTGTGGTTGATGGTTGATTTTTAAAAATTTGCCCCGTTTGTCCGGACTGGTTTGGCTGGGCTGGGGTTATGCTTGTTTGTGTTGTAAGATTTATATTATTCATGCTTTGGTTTTTGCTTTTATATCGGAAATTTCATCATTTATCTTTAACTCATCAATGATTGTTGTTTTTATAGTGTATGGATTGTATGTTTGACGATGTTTTAGTGGAACGGTTTTTTGCGTGATGGCAAAGCCTAAAAGTATTATTAATAACACAATATAAACATAGATAAACCCTGCTGCACCAAACAAGCTCATCATCACGCCCATTATGCTAGAAGCGACAAGTGAGCCAAATGAGTAGCTAAAAAGCAGGGTTCTTCCAACTTGTATGCTTTGCGACTTGTGAGTTAGCATGTCATTTGCCCTTGCTAAGCTAAGAGCGTATAGACAAAATATCCCACTTCCAAGGAAAAATGCTATGAGATAAAGCATGTTTAAGTTGCCATTTGCAAACAAAAATGTAATTGAGGCCGTAAGTCCGATTAGACAAGATGTGATTATAGCCATACGCCTGCCAAATTTATCAGAAAAGCCACCCATAAAAAACTGCGATACAAACCCACCTATCATAGCAAAGGCCATAAAATAACTAGCCTGAGATAGACTAAAATTTTGCGATAATATAAAAATGCTAGCCATAGTAAAAAAACCATTAATTAAAATACCGGCGATAAAGCTACCTGTTAGTGCTAGTGGGGCGATGTTGAAAATTTTAGGCAAACTTACACTTTCACGCTCTGGCAAACGTGGCTCTTTAGTTTTGATTAAATTTAGCGGTATTGATGATAGCATGATAAATGCGGCTGATATGATAAAAACTTGCGTTTGGCTTAATTCTAGTGCCATGATTAATATACCAAGCCCAAAACTTATATAAAAAACACCCTCGTAAAATGCTAAAATTCTCGATCTTATCTTATCTTTTGCACGTTCATTTAGCCAACTTTCTATTACGACTAAAAGTGCGTAATAACAATATCCAAGACACATTCTTAAAAATGCCCAAAAATATAAATTTAAACTTATCTCATACATTAATGACGCAACTGCAAATAGTGCTGAAAATATCGCAAAAGCCCTTACGTGACCCACTTTGCTAACTATAACGTGTGATGTTAGCGTACTTAGTATTGCTCCGACAAAAAGACATGAGTTAATAAGCCCTATCGCAATTTCACTAATCTCTTTTGATTTTAGCATGGCTGAGAGCGAACTAACTACCAAGCCATTGCCAATAAATAGCAAACTCATGCCTAAAAATAGTGGAAATAGCGTTTTAATAATGCGTTTTGTCATTTGCTTTCTTTGTTTAAAAACCCAGCCAATAACGCACCAAATGGCATGATTGACAGTCCTAAAAATAGCCCAAGGATATCTAATAGATCGTTTCGTTTAAGCAGTATAAACCCAGCAACCAAAATCGCATACGCAAATAGTCTATATGGCACAAATGCAGTGCCTAAACCCATATCTTTAAGCTTTGTTTTTTGTGCTTTTAGCCTTGCTTTTTCTTCGTTTAAAAGCGTTTTTGCATCTTTTTGCTCATCTGAAATTTTATCTATTTTTTCATCATCTGACGTTTTAACATTGTCTTTTTGTGTTAGTTTTTTTAAAACTCGTTTTTTATAGCTGTAAAAACTAACACAAGCTATTATAATAGCACAAAAAAATCCAAGTTGTGAGCTTAGTAAAAATGCTTTTTGAGCATACAATCCCGCTCCTAAAAGCACAAGCCAGAAAGCAAAATAGATGATAGTTAGAGTTTTTATCACTCTTCATCCTCGTCGCTACTTTGTAGGTGTTTGTAGCGGTTTTCATCTTTTAGCTCATCTAGGCTTTTTATCTGCTTATCATAGGCTTTTTTTATGTTTAGTATCGCTGCTGATATTCCTAAAAATACCCCTATCCAAAGCCCCCATGATATCTTAAATGCTGCATTTATCCAAAATCCAAGCCCAATTCCAATCAAAATCGCAACAACGATAGATATGCCAAGGCTTAGATTATCAGCCGCATTTACCACTCCTTTTAGTTTTGCCATTTTTTACTCCAAATTTTGATTTTTTATCTCTTTAAAGCTCTCTTTTGCCATTTGTATAGCATAATCTATGTCTGATTCTTTCATGGCGGTGCAGATAAATCCAGTTTCAAACTGACTAGGTGCTAGATAGACACCTCGCTTTAACATAGCCGCATGAAATTTAGCAAACATTTTTGTGTCTGATTTTAATGCGTCTGTGTAGTTTAAGACTGGGTTTTCGTTAAAGAAAAAGCCAAACATTGAGCCACGCACATCTATTTGAAGTGCTATATTGTTCTCATCAGCAGCTTGTTTAAATCCATTTACCAGTTTGTTGGCTAAATTTTGCAAATAGCTATAAATTCCTGGATTTTGCTCTATTTTATTCAGTGCCGCGATACCAGCTGCCATGGCTAGTGGATTTCCGCTAAGTGTTCCAGCCTGATATACTGCTCCATCTGGACTTAGGCAGTTCATGATTTCTCGTTTGCCACCAAATGCCGCCACGTTCATGCCTCCACCAATTACTTTACCAAATGTTACCAAATCTCCTATCGCTCCATAATACGTTGCTGAACCAAACTCAGAGGCTCTAAATCCACTCATGACTTCATCTATTATCAAAACAGCATTATGTTTTTCGCATAAGCTTTTTAGCTCTTTCATAAACTCAGGCTTTGCTGGGACTAAGCCCATATTTCCAGCTATTGGCTCTATAATTACAGCTCCTATTTCTTTGGTGTTAAAAATATCTTTTACGCTTTGTATGTCATTATAAATAGCCAAATGTGTATCAGCTACAGCACCGGCTGTTACGCCAGCACTTGAGGCGTTGCCGTAAGTTGTCGCACCGCTTCCAGCTTTTACTAAAAGTGCGTCTGAATGCCCATGATAGCACCCTTCAAATTTTATAAGTCCGCTTTTGCCACTATATCCACGAGCCACTCGTATCGCGCTCATGGTGGCCTCAGTGCCCGAGCTTACAAATCTAACTAAGTCAATGTTTTCAAATTTTTTAGTAATCATCTTTGCTAGTTTTGTTTCGTTTAAATTTGGTGCTCCATAGCTTATACCGTTGCTTAATGCACTTTGTATGGCGTTTTGTATATCAATATCACAATGCCCAAATATCAGCGGTCCCCAGCTTTGGATAAAATCAAGATAGCGTTTGTTTTCTACATCTATTAAGTATGCACCTTCACCTTTTGCTATCATAATTGGTTCACCGCCAACGCTGCCAAATGCACGAACAGGAGAATTTACCCCACCAGGAATATATTTTTTTGCTTCGATAAATTCATCATGATTATTCATTATTTGTCCTTTTTTCAAAATTTCTTATGTATTCATATAGTATTAAGATTTCTTCATCAGTTAAAAAATAGCTTGGCATTACGCTTTTTGGATTTGACAAAGCTTGTTTAAAACGATCAAGACTTATGTTATTAATTGGTGGTGTAACTAGTTCTTTTTGTAAATTTTGTTTTGTTTTTCTATCCTTTTGAAGATATTTTGATATGATTTTGCCTTCTGCTTTTTCGCCGTGACATAGGTTGCATCCAATGCCACGTGGATTTTTATACAGCATCTTTGCGTATTCTGTTTTGGTTATAAAATCAGCACCAAAACCAAAATAGATTAAAAAAAACAAAAACAAAACTAAACGCATTAAGCTCCAAAATTTCTAAAATTTTAAATATTTTTTGGGTATGATACAATTTTTGTGATTAAAAACGCATTTAATTAAGGATAAAAAGTTATGAAAATTTTGGACGGCAAAAGCACCAGTGCGAGTGTTAAGGCGATGATAAAAAAACAGGCAAATTCTTTGATTGAAGTTGGCATCAAACCAGCTTTGGCTGTGATATTAGTCGGCGAGAATAAAGCTTCTAAAACATATGTCAATGCAAAAGAAAAAGCATGTAAAGAGTGCGATATAGCGTCGATAATACACAGACTTCCAGAGCAAACCAAACAAGAAGAATTATTAGCTCTTATTAATGTTTTAAATATTGATGATAGCGTAGATGCGATACTAGTTCAGCTTCCGCTTCCAAAGCATATAGATGAAAAGATTGTGCTTGAAAGTATCAAAGATAGCAAGGATGTAGATGGCTTTCATGCTTTAAATGTTGGCAAATTATCAAGTGGCTTGGATGGCTTTGTGCCTTGCACGCCACTTGGCGTAAAAGTGATGCTAGATGAATATGGTATTGATGTTAGTGGATTAAATGCTGTTGTTGTAGGACGTAGCAATATCGTTGGTAAGCCAATGGCAAATTTACTTTTAAACGCAAATGCTACTGTTACCATTGCGCATTCTCACACTAAAAATTTAAGTGAAATTTGTAAGAATGCAGATCTTATAGTTGCAGCAATTGGTAAGCCAAAATTTATCACGGCTGATATGGTGCGTGATAAAGCAGTGGTTGTTGATGTGGGCATAAATCGCTTAGATGATGGAAGTTTATGTGGCGATGTGGATTATGAAAATGTGTCTAAAAAGGCTAGTTTTATCACTCCAGTGCCTGGTGGGGTAGGGCCTATGACGATTGCGATGCTGCTATCAAATACAATAAAATCAGCTACAAATAGAGCTAAAAAATTGGGATTAAAATGAGAAAATTTCTTACTAAACTTTATGATTTTTCGGCTAGTTGGACTGGTACGATTGTTATTGTTTTGTTTGTGATATTTTTTATAGCACAAGCTTTTGTGATACCAAGCGGTTCGATGAAGGATACGCTTTTGGTTAAAGATTTTTTATTTGCTAAGAAATTTAGCTATGGTGTGCCTGTGCCACGTATTCCGTGGATTGAGCAGCGTGTTTTGCCTGATTTTAACGGCAATGATCATCTTTTTGTTTCAGATATGCCAAAACGTGGAGATATTGTGATTTTTAGGTATCCACATGACGAAAAGATCCACTTCGTAAAACGAGCATTTGCTTTGGGTGGAGATGAGGTTATTTTTACTGAAAAAGCCACATATTTGCGTCCAAGCGAGGGCGATGAGTATATAGAACAAAATTACAGTCAAGATGATATTATTGTCTTAAATGGTAAAAAATTTGTTAAAGAACCATATAAATTTCCTGGCATACACTATGATGATAGTGTTAGAATGTTTGAGCAAATGCTTTATTATTACAATGCTAAAAAACTAGCAATGACGCCTATAAATGTCGCTGAATTGCCATCTGTGATAGATGGATTAAGTCAAAATGCATTTTACATCAAGGTAAAAGATGGTGAGTTTTTTATGATGGGTGATAACCGCGATCACTCAAATGATAGTCGTTTTTGGGGAAGCGTGGAGTATAGATATATCGTTGGTAAGCCGTGGTTTGTTTATCTAAGCTTGGATAAAGATTATAAGATACGTTGGGAGAGAATAGGGCGATTTGTTGATACACTTGAAAGTGATGAAAATATTGTTAATATGGCGAAAAAAGAGGATGAGATAGAAGGAATATATTAATGGATTTTTCAAGTATTGATATTCAAAGGCTCGTTTTTTTAATAGTTTCATTAATCATTGCTATTGTTGGTCATGAGATAATGCATGGATTTATCGCTTATAAATTTGGAGATAGCACAGCAAAAAACCTAGGGCGTTTGAGTATAAATCCTATAAAACACGTTGATCCGCTAGGCACTATTGTTGTGCCTTCGTTGCTATATTTTAGCACTGGTATGGCGTTTGGATGGGCTAAGCCTGTGCCTGTAAATATGTCTGTTGTGATTAGAAATGGCGGATATATGGCTGGTGTATATGTGGCGTTAGCCGGGATATTTTATAACTTGATTTTGGCTATCACATCGCTATTTTTGGTGATAAATTTTGTGGAATTTCTAGGGCAAGATATTGGTTATTTTTTGTTTATTTTGTTTAGTGTAAATTTATTTTTAGCACTATTTAATTTATATCCCATTCCACCACTTGATGGTTCAAAAGCATTGATCTACACTCTAGCTATGCTTGGATATAAAAATATTGCGACCAAAATTTCATCGCTTGAAAGATATGGCATGATAATACTTGTTGTTATTTTAATAAGCCCTATTAGTGATTATGTTTTTGCTCCAATTAGATACGTGTTTAAGTATTTTTTAGCAATGTTATAGGTATAATTTTAGCTTTTTGGGGTAGAAAAATGAAAATTTTTATAGCAAGTGATCACGCAGGATACACACTAAAAGAGCGTATTAAGCAAAATTTTAGTGAAATTGAGTTTATTGATTTAGGCACTAATAGTGCAGATGTTAGTGTGGATTATCCTGATTATTCGCACGATTTAGCTGATAAAATAGGGCAAAATTTTGGCATATTAATATGTGGCACAGGAATTGGCATAAGTATCGCTGCAAACAGACATGAAAATATACGCTGTGCCTTGTGTCACGATGTCACGACAGCTAGGCTAGCAAGAGAACATAATAATGCAAATGTAATATCATTTGGTGCCAGAGTTATTGGTGAAGAGATTGCATTTGAGATGATAAATGTGTTTTTAAATACAAAATTTTTAGGACAAAGACACCAAAGGCGTGTTGAAAAAATAAACATAAAAAGAGCATAAAATGGGAGAATGGTTATTAGTAACGACTTTAATTTGTGTTAGTATCTACTTGGTTGTTATGGTGTTTTATTTTAAAACGCTACTTAAAAAAGAGCGCTCTACAAAGGATTTTATGAAAAATAATCTTCACGACACTGAGATTGTTATTAGAAAACTACAAATCCAGCTACAACGAAGCTTAGGAAATATTGATATATTAACAGAAGAGCTAAACAAAACAAAAAACGACGTAACATCTTTGCGAACTAGAAATTCTCAATATCGTCTTGAAAATGATAAGTTAAGAGGGCGTATACGTGAGCTAGAGGGCAAAATTGAAGCGTTGTTGTAATGGAGATAATATGGATGTTTTAGATCAAAAAGATAAAGATTATTTATTAAATTCGGTGCGAATAATCAACGATTTTCCAAAACCAGGCATTGTGTTTCGTGATATCACAACGCTTTTAAATGATAAGCATGCTTTTAAATTTTTGCTTAATCATTTAGAAAGCAGATATGCTAAATACAATCTTGATTTTGTTGTTGGGATTGAGAGTCGTGGTTTTATATTTGGTTCGGCACTAGCAGATAGACTTGGCGTTGGTTTTGTGCCGATTAGAAAACCAAAAAAATTACCATACATTACAATTTCACAAAAATATACACTAGAATACGGAATAGATGAGGTGCAGATGCATATAGATGCATTTTCGCGTATAAAAAATGCTAAAGTTTTGCTAATAGATGATCTAATTGCAACTGGTGGTACAGCAAAGGCTTCGGTTGAACTTATAAAACAAACCGATGCAAATTGTATTGAAGCCTGTTTTTTAATTAACTTAAAAGAGCTTGGCGGAGATAAAATTTTAAGTGATTTAACAAGTGTATATAGTGTTTTAGAGATATAGTATATGGAAGAGCTTTTAATAGAACTTATAAAGACTTACGGATATATAATACTGTTTTTATGGTGTATGCTTGAGGGTGAGATGGCACTTATAATGGGTGGGATTTTATCTCATACTGGTAATATGAATGTTGGTTTAGCTGTATTTATTGCTGGACTTGGTGGCTTTGCTGGGGATCAGCTTTATTTTTATATAGGGCGATACAATAAAAAATACATTAATAAAAAACTTCGCTCACAAAGACGAAAATTCGCAATAGCACATCTTCTTATGAAAAAATATGGTTCGCCAATTATCTTTATACAACGTTACTTATATGGGCTTAGGACAATTTTGCCAATGAGTATTGGACTAACAAGATATAGTGCTAAAAAATTTGCAATTATAAATTTATTTAGTGCATGGGCATGGGCTGCTATTACGATAATACCAGCTTATTTTTTAGGAGAGCATATACTTGATATTTTAGGCATGGCAAAAGAGCATTGGTATTACGCATTACCAGTTGTTGGAATGTTTTTGGCAATTGTTGTGTATGCGTTTAAAAAATTTGAAAACAATATATTAAATAATAGAAAAATAATAAGAGAAAAACATTTAAAGGAAACAAATGGTATTTGAAATACTAGCTAAGCCTATTGATAAGATTAAGGCTGATTTGACAGTGGTTTTTGTTGTAGATAAAAACTTAAAACATAAATTTATAAAAGATGCAAAGATATTTAAATTTTTAGGTTTTGACGGTGTTGGTAGTTGCTTGGTTCAAGAGAGTAAAACGCTATACATCGGCTTAAAAACACTTGAGTATGAACAGCTTCGTTTGGCAGGTGCAAAGGCTTATGAGATTATAAAAAACTTAGATGTAAAAAACGTAAAACTTAACTCATATTTGGCTGGTTGCGATAAAATGAGCTTTCAATCTATTGTTGAGGGCTTTGCACTTGGTTCGTATGAATTTAATAGATATAAAGAGAAAAAAGAGAGTTGTAAGTTAAAAAATGTGACTTTTAGCACCGATGAGTTTGATGGCAAAGAGATTGATTTACAAAAAGCACAAATTGGGCTAAACAACGCTCAAATCATCGCAAATGCGACAAATTTCACAAAAGATATAGTAAATGAAATCCCTGAAATTTACACTCCGCTTAAGATGGCTCAGGATGCCCAAAACCTTGCAAAAGAGTTAAAAAATGTAACTTGCAAAGTTTATGATGAGAAATTTTTACAAAAAGAGAAAATGAACGCCTTTTTGGCGGTAAATCGTGCTTCATGCCATCCGCCAAGGTTAATTCATCTAATTTACAAACCAAAAAACGCTAAAAAACGCATAATCTTTGTTGGTAAAGGACTTACATATGACAGCGGTGGGCTTAGCTTAAAACCGGCTGATTATATGTGCACCATGAAGGCTGATAAAAGCGGTGCAGCAGCAGCACTTGGCATCATAAAAGGCGTGAGCGAGATGGAATTGCCGTTTGAGATTCATGCGATTTTGGGTGCTACTGAAAATATGATAGGTGGCAACGCATACAAACCTGATGATGTGCTGATTTCACGAAGTGGTGTAAGCATCGAGATAAAAAACACAGACGCTGAGGGGCGCTTGGTGCTAGCTGATTGCCTTAGCTATGCGCAAGATTTTAAGCCTGATTTGCTAATTGACATGGCTACACTTACTGGTGCTTGTGTGGTTGGCGTTGGCGAATATACCTCAGGGCTAATGGGCGTAAATGACGAGCTAAAAGAGGAATTTCATAAATGCGTAAAGATAAGTGGCGAGCTAACAACTCCGCTTTATTTTAACGAGCATCTAAAAGAGCTTATCAAAAGCCCTATCGCAGACGTTAGCAATGCGGCGTCTAGTCGATACGGTGGTGCGATAACGGCTGGATTGTTTTTAGAAAAATTTATCAAAGATGAGTATAAAGATAAGTGGATGCACCAAGATATCGCAGGACCTGCCTTTGTGCAAAAAGCGTGGGGGTATAATCAAGCAGGGGCTAGTGGTGCTGGAGTTAGGATGAACTTATACTACCTAAACGCTCTTGCAAAAGAGATGAAGTAAATTTAAAAACGCGACGTAAAAAGTTGCGATTGTGAGATAAATAGCTAAATTTTGCTATTAATATATGCAAAATAGGGCTTATAAAGTGAGATAACAAGGAGAAAATAGATAATGGGTCTTTCAGTTGGTATCGTAGGACTTCCAAATGTCGGTAAATCAACGACTTTTAACGCCTTAACCAAGGCTCAAAACGCAGAAAGTGCAAACTATCCGTTTTGCACGATCGAGCCAAATAAGGCAATAGTGCCAGTGCCTGATAAGCGTTTAAATGAACTAGCCAAAATCGTAAATCCAAACAAAATCCAATACTCAACAATCGAGTTTGTCGATATCGCAGGGCTTGTAAAGGGTGCAAGTAAGGGCGAGGGACTTGGCAATAAATTTCTATCAAATATCCGCGAAACTGAGGTCATACTTCACATAGTGCGTTGTTTTGATGATGAAAACATCACTCACGTTGAAGGTAGCGTAGATCCTGTGCGTGATATAGAGATTATTCAAACTGAGCTGATTTTAGCAGACATCGAGCAGCTTAATAAAAAAACTGAGCGTTTAGCACGTGAAGTAAAGGCAAATGTTAAAGGCTCAAAAGAGACACTCGAGCTTGTAAATTCTCTCATCTCTCACCTAAATGATGGCAAGAGTGCGAGTAGCTTTGAAGGGCGTGATAGTGAGAGCTTTATCACGCTAAATAAAGAGCTTCGTCTGCTTTCAGCAAAAGAGGTGATATATGGTGCAAACGTCGATGAAGACGGACTTAGCGAGGATAATGAGTATGTTAAAATTTTACGAGATTATGCGGCAAAATCTAATCACGAGGTTATAAAGCTATGTGCAAAGATAGAAGAGGAGCTTGTGGGACTTGATGATGAGGAAGCACACGAGCTTTTAAACTCGCTTGGAGCTGATGAGAGCGGACTTGAAAAGATTATTCGCACGAGCTTTGCAAAGTTAAATTTAATCAGCTACTTTACCGCTGGAGTGGTTGAAGTAAGAGCTTGGACTATCACAAATGGCTGGAAGGCCCCAAAGGCTGCTAGTGTGATACACAATGACTTTGAGCGTGGATTTATTAGAGCCGAGGTTATCGCGTATGATGATTATATCGCTTGTGGCGGTGAAAATGGCTCAAAAGAGGCTGGTAAAATGCGACTTGAGGGCAAAGACTACATCGTAAAAGATGGCGATGTGATGCATTTTAGATTTAACGTCTAGAATATAGTTTTTAAAGGCATTAAATTTTATAAATTAATGCCTTTAGCTTATGCTACATAAAATTTACTAGATCACACAGAGTTGATTTTGTTTAAATATAGTAAAAATTTATGATAAATTATCCATCCATTATGTTAATCAAGCTTTGTTTATTTTTTGTTGATATTATGTTTCCTTCTGTTAGTTTTATTACCCCTTGAGTTTTAAATTTGTTTAAAATTCTTGAAAATGTTTCTGGTGTGATATTTAGTATAGACGCTATTTTGGCGTGTTTTAGCTCATTAAATAAATCTTCGTGATTTAGTATAAATTTTGCCACTCTAGCCTCTGAGTTAAGAACTAATTCTTGATGAAGCACGTCGCTTGTTATTTTTAGTTTTTGAGATAGTGACTTTATGATTGCTATTGCCATTTTTGGTTTGGTTAAAAACTCGTTATAAAATTTCACATAATCTATCTTAAGCACTTCGCTAGATGTTGTAAATACGGCATTTGCTGGATACGCTATGTTTTCAAAATTTGCTAATTCTGCTACGAAATTCATTGGACTTAATTGATGCAAAAAAATCTCTTTGCCTTTTGCGTTATTTTTGTATAGTCTAACTGAGCCAGTGAGTAAAAATATCAACCACTTTGGCTCATCACCCTCCATAAATAAAAACTCGCCTTTTTTATATTTTTTGATTGTGCTGATATCTTTTAATCTAGAAATTTCATCATCGTTTAAGAAGTTAAACATAGGTATTTTTTCTATCATGATCTTGCCTTTAATTTTTAGGTAAATGATAGCAAAATAAATATAAAAGAATTGTTACCGCCCCATTTTAGGCGGTAAATTTAGTTTTTCTTTAGTAGGTCTCTTATCTCTGTTAATAGCAAGATGTCAGCTGGTGTTGGAGCTGGTTCTTCTTCTTTTACTGGTTCTTCTTTTTTAAGTTTATTTATGGCTTTGATGGCACAAAATATACAAAATGCTATTATTGTAAAATCAACCATTGTCTGAATAAAATTGCCGTAATTTATTGTCACAGCTTCGACACCTTCAGCGGCATCTTTTAGTGTAAATTTATAATCCGTAAAATTAACGCCACCAGTTAGCACACCAACTATTGGCATTATTACATCGCTTACTAATGATGACACTATTTTGCCAAAAGCTCCGCCAATCACAACACCTACTGCCATATCAATGACATTGCCTCTAACAGCAAATTCTTTAAATTCTTTGATGAAACCCATCTACTCTCCTTATTAAAATTTTGGCGATTTTACTTAAATAAAACTTTGTAAATGATAAAAATTAAAATTTAGCAAAAGCGTATTATGGTATAATCTACGTTTTAAATTAAAATAAATATTAAGGATATAATAATGTATCGTTTTGCACCATCGCCAACAGGTGATATGCATATTGGAAATTTACGTGCTGCTATTTTTAATTATATTTGTGCGATTAAAAATGGCAAAGATTTTATTTTGCGTATCGAAGATACCGATACTGAGCGAAATATCAAGGGAAAAGAGAAAGAGATAATTGAAATTTTAGCTAAATTTGATATACATCCAAAACATATATACATACAGAGTGAAAATTTAAAATTTCATCGCCAATTAGCTTCAAAGCTCATGATAGATAAAAAGGCGTTTGCATGTTTTTGCACTGAGGCTGAGCTTGAAGCAAAAAAACAAAAGGCTAAAGATGAGAGTCGTGCGTATAGATATGATGGCACTTGTGAAAGATTAAGCGACGAAGAGGTGCTAAATAACGAAAAACCATTTGTTATACGCATGAAAAAACCAACAAAAACTATGAGTTTTACAGATGCGATTAAGGGTGAGTTAAGCTTTGAGCCAGACGCTGTGGATAGCTTTGTGATAATGCGTGCTGATAAGACGCCTACTTACAACTTTGCATGTGCGGTTGATGATATGCTAAGTGGTGTTAGCTATGTAATTAGGGGCGAAGATCATGTAAGCAACACTCCAAAGCAAGAGCTTATACGAGAAGCTTTGGGCTATACGGATAAGATTGGTTATGCACATTTGCCTATTATATTAAATGAAAATGGCAAAAAAATGAGCAAACGAGATGATGCAAGTAGCGTTAAGTGGATGCTTGAGCATGGTTTTATGCCAGAGGCGATAGCAAATTATTTGATTTTGCTTGGCAACAAAACTCCATGCGAAATTTTTACCATCAAAGAGGCTACAAAGTGGTTTGATATAGCTAAAATTTCACGCTCACCAGCTAAATTTGATATCGCAAAACTAGAACATGTAAATCGTGAGCATATAAAACTTGCTTCAAATGAGCGTTTATCAGAGCTAACAGGGCTTAGCGAAAATAGAGCTTGTTTGGTGAAATTTTATACTCAAGAAAGCTCACTTTTGCCTGAGATTGCAGATAAAATAAATAAATTATATTCGCCAAAATCAACTCCAGATGAGTTTGCAGATGAGTTTGAGATACTTAAAAATTGTGTAAAAAATATAAAAGATTGCCAAACTTATGATGAGTTTAAAAAAGAGCTTATGAGTGCTTCTGGTTTAAAAGGCAAGAACTTTTTTATGCCGCTTAGATATCTTTTGACAGGCGAGTTTCACGGACCAGAGCTTAGTGAGTTATATGTGCTGATAAAAAACGACATTAAGGAGATAGCAAGATGATACTTTCGACATTTTTATTTGCCGTTGCAAATATTTTACACAGCGTTATACAAATATATACATGGATTATAATCATCTCAGCCCTTTTTAGTTGGGTTAGACCAGATCCGTATAATCCAATAGTTCAGCTACTTTATCGCTTAACCGAACCAGCCTATGCTTTGGTGCGTAAAATTTTACCAAAAACTGTATTTGGAGGGTTGGATCTAACGCCTGTCATATTGCTTTTATCGCTTCATTTTATAGACTTATTTTTTGTAAGGTTGCTTCTTGATTTTGCTTCGTCTTTGTAGTTTAATTACTCTTTGTTTTGCTTGGCTAAATGGTGGCGTTTTAAGCTACGATGAATTAAAGACTAAGCCAAAAAGCTTGGCAAAGGATTATTATATAAATCGCTTAATAAACGAGGCAAATCCAAGCAAAGAGCAGGTATATGAGCTATCAAAACAGCTATATAGGGATGCTGGAAGTGTTAAAAAATCTATACAAAAAATTATCCCGCCAAAACGTGTTGTAGGAAATTGTGCTAAAGTTAATTCAAAAAATATAATTGACGCAAATGCTACTTGCCAAAACGCACTAACCACAGTGGCTTATAGTCTAAAGCTAGATAAAACTACACGCGAGATATTAAGTTTAAATTTAGTAAACTCTCATCCTAAAAAATCTAAAATTTTAAGTGCTTTAAATACAAAAAATCCAGCTTTTACTTTATATGAGTTTGGTTTTGCGGCTGAGTTTTTGGGCTATTATAATGCGATTAGCGATGAGTTAAAAACAGATAAATTTAGCTTTAAATTAAGTCAAAATTTTATGGATGAGCTTTATAAAACAAAGGGTTTTACACAGTTTTTGATAAATTTGGTAATGAAACGAGAACAAGACGTTTTAAGAAGCAATTTTTTGTTAATAACTCCTGAGATAACAAGTAAAAACGATGCATTTTATCTAGGCATAAATGCCGTAACTCTTGGCGATGAGAGTATGGCTAAGCTGTATTTTAAAGCCGCACTCAATACATATGAGTTTGCCTCGCAAAAGGATAATGCAAAATTTTGGCTATATTTATTAGGCGATGATAGCATTTTGCATGAACTAGCAAATAGCACTGATATAAACATCTACTCACTTTATGCCAAAGAAATTACTGGTGCCGAGCCATTTGATGTGTATGTGCCAAGACCAAAAAAACAAAATAACAATGAGCCGGATATAACTAATCCATTTACGTGGGTTAGTGTGGCAAATAGCGCTGAGAAATTAGACAAGGAGCAACTAGAGGCAAAGGCAAGGGAATTTTACACTATAGATAGTGTGGCTGCGTATGTGTATTTTATGCAAAAAGCAAATGGATATAAAAAGCATTACTATATTATTCCTGAAAATGATGCTTTAAATTTTACAAATGACATTAGAAAAGCATTGATTTTTGCCATAGCTCGTCAAGAAAGCCTATTTTTACCAGCCGTTGTTTCGACATCATATGCACTTGGGACTATGCAGTTTATGCCATTTTTGGCAAATGCGATTGGCAAAAAAGAGCTAAAAATACCAGATTTTGATGAAGATCATATGTTTAGGCCAGATGTTGCTTATACTTTTGCAAATCATCACTTAAATTACTTAGAAAAATACCTTTATCATCCGTTATTTATCGCTTATGCTTATAATGGCGGTATTGGTTTTACAAAGCGTTTAATAACCAAAGATGATATGTTTAAAGCTGGTAAATACGAGCCATTTTTGTCAATGGAGCTAGTGCCGTATGCTGAGAGTAGGCTATATGGCAAGAAAGTTCTTGCAAACTACGTTGTTTATCGCGCACTTTTTAAAAATGAGATTAAAATATCAGAGCTTTTTGACGCTCTTTTAAATCCGCAATTAACAGATAATTTTAGAAAATAACCAAAGCTTTTTACTTTAAAATGCTTTGGTTGGGCTTATTTTATGGATTCCAATAAAGCGATTTTGATATTTTTTGAATACTTATTTGTGCATTATGTGTGCTACACGTTTCGCAAATTTTAACAGCTATGTCTAAATTTAACACTTTTTCATCTTTGATTGATGCAGCTGAAATTTTATAGTGTTTTGCCCATGGTAATGTAAATCCTAATTCTTGTAAAATTCTATCGTTTTCATTGATGATGCTTAGTGTAGAATTTAAATCTTTATTTAAATTTATGCTTGAAATTTCGGCACTTTCTGGACTAATAGATATGATGAAATTTTCATTTTCGGTATTTTTTTCTTTTGATATTGGATTTATGTAAGTAGCTATTATTAGCACTCTTTCATTATTATTTATGATGATTTCTGCCTTTTTTGTATAGGCTAGTATTTCATTCTTAATTGGTTCATGATTGTATGTTTTTGTAGCACATCCGCCAAATAAGCCAAGCATTACTACTAGCATAAATTTTCTCATTTTCTTCCTTTAAATTTAGATGTGATTTTATCAAATTTCACCTTATGTTTAAGACATTTTTGGATATAATCTAGGCTATTTTTTTAAAAAGGTTTTTATGAGAAGGCTTGCTGTTGCATTTTCTGGTCCATCAAATAGTGGTAAAACAACACTTATATTAAAAGTGGCACAGAAATTTATAAATGATGGTTTTAAGGTCGTAGTTATTAAACACGATCCGGCAAATAAGGCTAAATTTGACGTTGAGGGCAAGGATAGTTTTAAATTTAGCGAAGCTGGAGCTGATGTAGTTGTGTTAAGCCCTACCAAAACGACATATTTTTCTAAATCTCAATCGAGTTTAGATGAGGTTATTAGGATGCTTGGAGATTTTGATTTTCTTTTGGTTGAAGGATTAAAAACGCTTGATTTGCCACGCATTAGCCTGTTTAGAGACAAGATTGATGAGAGTTATTTGCCATTCTCAAATGCTATTGCAACACCTGATGGACAGGCTTATGATGGAATTGTTAGCCTAAAAGTAGATGATGTAAAGAGTGTTTGTGAGTGGATTTTACAAAATGCAAAAGTCGTGTGATTTGCTATAAAATTTTAACCAAATTATATATTTTGTAATTTATGTTTTTATTACGATAGTTTGATAAAATTTGCAGATGTTATAACAAAAGGGTAAGAGATGAATGAAATTTTGGATGCTATAAAAAACGTTTCGATAAAAATTTCTCAAACGATAAAATACGCTGATTTAGGATATAGTCAAAACCAAAATGCCACAGGCGATAATCAGCTTAAGCTTGATGTTTTAAGTGATGAGATAATAACCACTGAGTTTAGTAAAATAGCTAGCATAAAAGCACTTGTGAGCGAAGAAAAAGATGAAGTTTTGATGTTAAACGAAAATGCAAAATTTATAATTGCATACGATCCACTTGATGGCTCAAGCTTAGTTGATGTAAATTTTGCCGTTGGCTCGATATTTGGCATATATGAAAACGAGCTAAAACCTGAGTGTTTAGTTGCAGCAGCATATAGCGTTTATGGTCCTAGGCTTGAACTTGTAATTTGTGAGGAAAACAATCAAGCACCATGTCTATACAGGCTAGATATGGGTGATAAATTTGCCAAAATCAAAGAGCTAAAGATGGCTGAAAAAGGTAAATTAAATGCGAGTGGTGCAACGCAAAAAGGGTGGAGTAAAACTCATGCTAGTTTTATAAAATCGCTTTTTGATGAAGGCTATAGGCTTAGATACTCTGGTGCTATGGTTGCTGACTTGCATCAAATTTTACTTAAAGGTGGTGGATTGTTTAGCTATCCGGCGACTAGTGATTGTGTAAATGGCAAACTTAGAGTGCTTTTTGAAGTGCTTCCATTTGCATTTATCTATGAAAATGCTGGTGGTGCGACAACTGATGGAGTTTCAAACTCGCTTCTTAGCATAAAGGTTGAAAAAACACACCAAACTACACCTTGTTTTTTTGGCTCAAGATATGAAATTGATAGATTAAAAAGTGCATATAATGTCTGAAAATATACAAAAAGATAGCTTTGAGTTAAAGCTTGAAGAAGACAAAAAAACGCTTCAGCAGTGCCAAGAGAGCAAAAATTTAAAGAGTTGCTTTGATTGTGATATGCTTTTTGAGTGTGAAACAAGAAAAAGATATGTCGATAGTGCGTATAACTCTATGTCAAAGGGTGCTGGTGGTGGATTTGAGTTTTAAAATTTAATAAGGAATAATTATGAAAAAATATATAACTACACCGATTTATTATGTCAATGATGTGCCCCATATCGGACACGCATACACGACTATCATAGCTGATACTTTGGCTAGATTTAGACGTTTGCAAGGCTTTGATACGTTTTTTATGACTGGAACTGATGAACATGGGCAAAAGATTGAGCAAGCCGCTAAACAACGCAATAAAACACCACAAGAATATGCTGATGAAATTTCGAGTAAATTTAAAGCTCTTTGGGATGATTTTGATATAAGTTATGACTATTTTATCCGCACAACTGATGAAAATCATAAAAAAACTGTTCAAAATGCTTTTATGAAAATGTATGAAAAAGGCGATATTTACAAGGGTGAATATGAGGGGTTTTATTGTGTTAGTTGTGAGACATTTTTTACTCAAACTCAGCTTTTAGATGATAATTGCTGTCCTGATTGCGGACGAAAAACAAGCGTTGTCAAAGAAGAGAGCTACTTTTTTAAGCTAAGTAAATATGAAGACGAGCTATTAAAATGGTATGAAACAAGCGATACTTCAGTGCTTCCAAAGGGCAAAAAAAATGAAGTTATAAGTTTTGTTAAGGGTGGATTAAAGGATTTATCTATTACTCGCACGAGTTTTGATTGGGGCGTAAAGCTTCCAGATGATTTAAATGATGCAAAGCACGTGATGTATGTTTGGCTTGATGCACTTGTAAATTATTTAACTACTTTAGGATACACGCTTGGCGATGAGAAAATGGCGTATTGGGACGATACTACACATCTTGTTGGCAAGGATATATTAAGATTTCATGCGATTTATTGGCCAGCATTTTTGCTTAGTTTGGATTTGCCATTGCCAAAATGCGTCGCAGCACACGGCTGGTGGACTAAAGATGGCGAAAAAATGAGCAAAAGCAAGGGCAATGTCATAAATCCAAAAGAGGTTGCTGATGTGTATGGGCTTGAAAATTTTAGATACTTTTTGCTTCGCGAAGTTCCATTCGGACAAGATGGTGATTATAGTAAAAAGGCCTTAATAGAGCGTATAAACTCTGAGCTTGGAAATGGGCTTGGAAATTTGCTAAATCGCATTATAGGAATGAGTGGAAAATATAGTGAGTATAAAATAGATAAAAATAATACAGCTAAATTTTATCAAAGCGAATTAGACGAGGCAAAAGAGTATATTAAAAGTGCAATATCTAGCTTGGAAAATATCATGCCAAATCGTTACTTAGAAGAGATTTGGAAAATTGTAGCTTTAGCAAATGGCGTAATAGCAAAGTATGAGCCATGGACGATGATGAAAAATAACAAAGCAGATGAAGCAAATGCTCTTGTTTCGCTTTGTGCAAATTTATTAGCTAAAATAGCCGTTTTGCTAAGTCCAGCCATGCCAAAAACGTGCGATAAGATAGCAAATGCTCTAAGTTTTGAAATATCAAATGAGATGTATGTAAAAATTTTATTAAATGATGAGCTTTTAGACTTTGTTGCAAAACCAACCCAGCCACTATTTCCACGTGTAGAAGATGAGCCTCAAAAGGATCAAGAGATGCCAAAACAAGAGATTAAACAGAGCAAGGATGACATAATCACGATAGATGATTTTGCAAAAATTATTATTAAAGTAGGCGAAGTTTTAGAGTGCGAAAGAGTTGAAGGAAGCGACAAGTTGTTGAAATTTAAAATAGATTTAGGCGAAGACAAACCACGTCAGATCTTATCTGGAATAGCGAAATTTTACAATCCTAGCGATTTGATTGGTAAGCAAGTTTGTGTGTTATCAAATTTAAAAGAGCGAACGATGATGAAAAAATACGTATCTCAAGGCATGATCTTATCGGCAGAGGACGGTTCGCTTACACTACTTGGCACACATGCCAAAGTTAAAAATGGCTCAATTGTAGGCTAAATGCGAGTAGAAAATTTAGCCAGTCTAATAAAAGGGGTTTTTGAAAATCATGTGAGTATCACGCATATTGGTGGGTATAGTTTTGAAGCCAAAAATGTAAAACGAACCCATGCTTATATATGCTTGATGGCTGATGAAAGCGAGATTGAGTTAGCAATAAAAAATGGTGCATATGCAATAATAACTAGCGAAAAAATAATCATAAATGATAGTGAAGTAGCGTATATTAGGGTTGAAAATATCAACACTGCATTAATTAGACTTATGCGGTATTTTGCTTCACAAAAGGCACTGAAATTTTACTGTGTAAATGCAGTTCAGATGCAAATTTTAAGTAAAATACATGCAAAAAATGTAAATTTTATCTCAAAAGATTTAGCAACACTTTTTAAAAGCATAGAAAATGCAGCTTTTGGTGCGATGTTTTTTGGTGCTGATATTAGGATTTTGCAACAGCTTAATCCGCTTTATGAGCATGTATTTGCTGATGTTAAAATTTACAGTTTAAATAGTGGTTCGATATTTTTTACAAATGTCATAATTGATGATATGTATTATCAGGGGCTTGGTGTTGCTGGTGTATTTTTACCTAGTTTTGCAGGACTTGTTAAATTTTTAAACTCAAACAAAATTGAGTATAAAATAGGCGAGATTAAAAATTTAGGGCATTTTGAGCCGATTTTTATAGATAAAAATTTTGCTCCTGTCAGCTTTGGCTCAAGCTTTAGAGCTGTAATTTGCGAAAGTGACGAGGAGCTTTTTAAGATTGAAGCAAATTATTTATACAATAAATTTGGTGATGAGGTTAAAATTTTAGTGCCAAAAATGTCTTGGTTTGAGTGTGAAAATGCAATTAAAATTGATGACTTAAGAGATGTTAAAGAGTATAAAAATTTTAGATACGTGCTTATTTTTTGTAAAAAACAAGAGCTTTTAGAGATATTAAGCGAAGAAAAGCAGACGCTATCTCTTTTTTAATATTAACAAAGATAATAAAATTATCACTTTTATAAGATTGTTAATACGATTTTGTTATCAAAAGTTGTGATTTTTAAGAGATTGTAAAATGCAATATAAAATTAAAAATTAAATTAATTTACTCAAATTTAAATTAAAGACAAAATTTACAATTTTTAGTTAGAATTATTATTTATATTAAAGGGGTTTGTGATGAGAGGTTATAAAGTTTTTTCAGGAACGGCAAATGTTGATTTTGCTAAGAGAGTATCACAGTATTTATCGTTGCCAATTAGTGAGGCTAGTATTAAGTCATTTAGCGATGGCGAGATAAGTGTGCAAGTAGGCGAGAGTGTGCGTGGCAAGGATGTATTTGTCGTGCAGCCAACTTGTGCTCCAGCAAATCATAATTTGATGGAATTGCTTATTTTAACTGATGCTTTAAAGAGAAGTTCAGCTAGCTCTATTACCGCTGTTGTGCCGTATTTTGGTTATGCTAGACAAGACAGAAAAGCTGCTCCACGTGTGCCAATAACGGCGAAATTAGTGGCAAATATGATGCAGACTGCTGGTATTGATCGTGTTGTAACTATGGATTTACATGCGGGACAAATTCAGGGTTTTTTTGATATTCCAGTTGATAACTTATACGGAAGCATTGTATTTACTGATTATGTTAAAGCAAAGCATCTACCAAATCCGATAGTGGCTAGTCCAGATGTTGGCGGTGTGGCTAGAGCTAGAGCGTTAGCAAAAAATCTTGGACTTGATATGGTTATTGTTGATAAGCGTAGAGAAAAAGCAAATGAGAGCGAAGTTATGAATGTTATTGGTGATGTAAATGGCAAAGACGTAATACTTGTAGATGACATGATAGATACAGCAGGAACGATAGTAAAAGCTGCTAAGACATTCAAGGAAAAGGGTGCTACTAGTGTTATGGCATTTTGTACTCATCCAGTGCTTAGTGGTGCGGCATATGAAAATTTACACATGGGTTATTTAGATGAATTAGTAGTTACTGATACTATTCCTCTTAAGCAAGAGCTTGAGTGTATTAAAGTTTTAAGCGTTGCACCACTTTTTGGCGAAACTATTAGGCGAATATATCATAATGAAAGTGTAAATTCTCTATTTTAGTAATATTGCGGCTAAAATTTATCTTAAATTTTAGCCCTTATTTTGCTACTTTTATCGCAATAAATCCACTTATAATTTAAATATCTAAAATTTCATTGCATTAGGCTATAAGTTTGTTTTTAGGTGTTTTTATTTTGTATTGTGAAATTTTAATTTTTTTATTCATTTACTATTTTGTGCTAAAATCCCACATTTTTTATAAGGAGATAATATGAAAAAATATTTAGCAGAGTGCTTTGGAACATTTTGGCTAGTTTTTGGTGGTTGTGGAAGTGCTGTTTTAGCAGCAGCATATCCAGAGCTTGGCATTGGATTTGTTGGTGTTTCATTGGCTTTTGGTCTTACGGTTTTAACTATGGCATATGCTGTGGGACACATTTCGGGTGGGCATTTTAATCCAGCCGTTTCAATTGGTTTGTTTGTTGGCGGTAGATTTTCTGGCAAAGATTTAGTTCCGTATATTATAGCTCAGGTAGTTGGTGCTATACTTGCTGCTGCTGTGCTTTATGTTATTGCTTCTGGAAATGATATCTTTGATGCGACTGCTGGATTTGCTTCAAATGGATACGCCAAGCATTCACCAGGTGGTTACTCTATGCTTTCGGCTTTGGTTATTGAGATTGTGCTAACTGCATTTTTTCTAATTATTATACTTGGCTCAACTGACCAAAGGGCTCCATCTGGATTTGCACCGATTGCTATTGGTTTAGCCTTAACGTTAATTCACCTAATCTCGATTCCGGTAACAAACACATCAGTTAATCCAGCTCGTTCAACTGGTGTAGCATTGTTTCAAGGTAGTTGGGCGATAGAGCAACTTTGGCTGTTTTGGGTAGCACCAATAATAGGTGCAATAATAGGTGCATTGGCATATAAATTTATATCTTGCGAATGTAAAAAATAATGTTTTTTAATCTCATAGGTTTTTACCTATGAGACACACTGTATCATGCATACAAAATCAGCTTTTAATACACTAAAAACCATGGCAAAGCAAAATTACAAAAAGCTTATCATTACTTTTGGACTTGTTTTGCTTGAAAATTTACTAATTCTTGCTTATCCTTTAATAGCTGGATTTGCCATAAATAAAATCATGCAAGGCGATATAAAATCTGCCATGATTTATGCGATCATGGCATTTGTATTTTGGGGAGTAGGGGCATTAAGACGCATGATTGATACTATGGTATTTACTAAAATTTATACATCGCTTGTTACAAAAGTCATAACAAATCAACGAAATACGGATAATTTTGATGCATCTACTACGACAGCCCATGTTGCACTTTCAAGAGAATTTATAAAATTTTTTGAAGAGCATTTGCCGATGTTTTTTACTTCTGTTATTTCTATAATTGGTGCTTGTTTTATGTTGCTTGTGTTGGAATTTTATGTGGGTCTTACTTGCGTTTTGGTGCTAGTGATTGTCTTTGCAAATATTAAAAAATTTAGCAAAATTAATGAAGGGCTTTTTAATAGACTAAATAGTCGCATGGAGCGTGATGTTGATGTTATAACCGCTTCAAGCGAATATCAAATAGCAAGACACTATGCTTTTACGTCATTGCTTAGAATAAGCATATCAAACAAAGAAGCATTTGGCTATTTTATACATGGAATTTTTGCATTTTTTATATTTAGTGTGGCTATTGTTTCGCTGTGTTTAGGCGAGATTGATGCAGGGCATATATACGCTGTTTTTTCATACTCTTATAGCTTTATGATTAGCCTTGATGATACTCCAACTATAGTGCAAAAATATTCTCAGCTAAAGGATATAGACACTAGAGTAGATACAAACGATAACAATTATGTTATTTAAACATTAAATAAACAATTTATTACTAAGAAGTTATTAATACAAAATTAAATAAAATTAGCAATTTTAAACAATAAAAAGGATTTATGTATGAGAAGTCACTATTGCACCGATTTAAGCAAAGACGACATCGGCAAAGAGGTCTTGCTGTGCGGTTGGACAAATACTTATAGGGATCATGGTGGTGTTATATTTATTGACCTTCGCGATCGTAGCGGATTAGTCCAGCTTGTATGCGACCCTGCCGATAGTGTTAAGGCTCATGAAATAGCAAGTAAAGTGCGTGATGAGTATGTTTTAAAAGCAAAAGGCAAGGTTAGAGCTAGGGGTGAAGGATTGATAAATCAGCGTCTAAAAACTGGTGAGATCGAGATAGTTGTAGATGAGTTGATTATTGAAAATGCAAGTGAAGCATTGCCGTTTATGATAGGTGATGAGAGTGTAAATGAAGATATTAGGTTAAAATATCGCTTTTTAGATCTTAGAAATGAGCGAATGCAAAATATCTTTAAGATGCGCTCAGCCGCCGCTATAGCTGCTAGAAACAGCTTAGATAAAATGGGATTTATTGAGTTTGAAACACCTATGCTTACTCGTGCAACACCTGAAGGAGCAAGAGATTATCTAGTGCCTAGTCGTGTTTATCCAGGACAATTTTATGCACTTCCGCAAAGCCCACAGCTATTTAAACAGCTTTTAATGTGTAGTGGTTTTGATAGATATTTTCAGTTAGCCAAGTGCTTTAGAGACGAAGATTTAAGAGCTGATAGGCAGCCAGAATTTACACAAATTGACGTTGAAATGAGTTTTGTAGAGCAAGAAGACATCATAAATATGGCTGAAAGTATGCTAAAGGATATATTTAAAGCGTGTGGATATGATATCTCAACTCCATTTCGCAGAATGAGCTATAAAGAGGCGACGGAAACTTACGGTTCTGATAAGCCTGATTTAAGATATGATCTAAAACTTATAGATGTGATTGATATTTTTGAGCGTTCAAGTAATGAAATTTTTAGCTCTATTGCAAAAGATCCAAAACGCAACCGCATTAAGGCTTTAAAAGTGCCAAATGGAGATAATATTTTTAGCAAACGCGAAATGAATAGATTTGAAGAATTTGTGCGTAAATTTGGTGCTCAAGGACTTGGATATTTTCAGATGAAAGAAGACGGTTTAAAAGGTCCGCTTTGTAAATTTTTCACTCAAGATGATTTAGATGAGATAGTTAAAAGAAGTGAGCTACAAGTCGGTGATGTCGTGTTCTTTGGTGCTGGACGTAAAAAAATCGTGCTTGATTATATGGGAAGATTTAGGGTTTTTCTAGCAGAGCAGATGGGCATCATTGATGCAAATAAGATGGAGTTTTTATGGGTGCTTGATTTTCCAATGTTTGAGCAAAATGATGATGGCTCATACTCAGCGATGCACCATCCTTTCACCATGCCAAAAAATATCGATGCTGAGAATATGGAGGATATACTTTCTATAGCTCATGATGTTGTGTTAAATGGTTTTGAGTTAGGTGGTGGAAGTATTAGGATACACAAAAATGACGTCCAGCAAAAGGTATTTAAGCTACTTGGCATAGATGAAGAGGAGCAAAAAGAGAAATTTGGTTTCTTACTTGACGCACTTAGTTTTGGTGCGCCACCACATGGCGGTATTGCCATTGGGTTTGATAGGCTTATTATGTTGGCAACTAAATCAAGTAGCATTCGTGATGTTATAGCATTTCCTAAAACGCAACGTGCTCAGTGTCCGATGACAAAAGCACCGAGTGAGGCAAATAGTGAGCAGCTTCGTGAATTAGGACTAAGATTAAGAGAAAAAGAAAAGTAATTATTTTATGGCGTAAGTATTTTTGTGTAGTTTGAAATTTAAATAAGTCATAAAATTTTTGATTTAAATTTATGTAATTATAAAAATTCTTTAGTTTTTAAAGATAAAAATCAATGGCGAAGTCCTTTGAGATGAAATTGAATATTTTGTATAATTTTGGTTAATTATTATGTTGTAAGCAAAATTTAAAATTGTTCAAGTGTGTTTTAAAGGTCAAGCTATCTTAAAAGGAAAAACAATGAAAAATTTATTTTTAATCATAGGAGCCCCAGGTTCTGGTAAGACAACTGATGCAGACTTGATAGCAAAGGCTGATGGTAGCTTTGCTCATTTTTCAACTGGCGATTTGTTACGTGAAGAAGTGGCTAGTGGTAGTGATCTTGGAGTGCTAATAGATGGCTATATCTCAAAGGGCAATTTAGTTCCGTTAGAAGTGGTTGTAAATACTATAGTATCAGCTATAAAGGGCTCTAATAAGAAAAATATTGTAATTGATGGCTATCCTAGAAGTGTTGAGCAGATGAGCGAACTTGATAAGGTTTTATCAGCTCAAGATGAGATAGTGTTAAAGGGTGTTATCGAGGTTGATGTAAGCGAAGATGTAGCACGTGAGCGTGTGCTAGGACGTGCTAGAGGCGCTGATGATAACAATGAAGTTTTTAACAATCGTATGAAGGTTTATCTTGATCCAATTGTTGCTATTCGTGAGTTTTACAAAGGCAAAAATTTGCTTCATGTGATAAACGGTGAGCGTGGTATCGAGCCAATAGTAGCTGATATGAAGGCACTTATTAACTCGCTTTTATAATTTTTGTAAATCGTGTTTGTAGATTTATTTGAAATTTAAGGATTTTTGATGTTGAGATGGTGTTTGTCTTTTATGGTTTTTGTTATATTTGTGTTTGCAAATGAAGGTTTTGTAAGTGCTAAAAGTATGGCTGATTTAAAATTAATAAGCGTAAAGGAGGCACTTGACTTAAAAGATGATGCACGTGTTATGTTGCGTGGAAAAATAAAATCACAAATAAAATCCGAACATTATATCTTTATTGATGAAAATAATGACACGATAGAGATTGAAATAGACGATGATAAATGGCATGGTGTAGTGGTTGATGAAAATACACATTTGCAAATCGTTGGCAAGATAGATAAGGACTTTTTTAAAACTTCGGTTGATGTAAAAAGTCTTAAGGTTTTAAGATAAATTTAATAAAAGGAAAAAGAATGGATATTTCAAAAATCAAAGTAGGTTCAAACCCCGATAAAATCAACGCCGTCATCGAGATACCTTACGGCTCAAACATCAAGTATGAGATTGATAAAGATAGTGGTGCGGTAGTGGTTGATCGTGTGATGTATTCAGCGATGTTTTACCCAGCAAATTACGGCTTCGTACCAAATACTCTAGCAGCCGACGGCGATCCGGCGGATGTTTTGGTGCTAAATGAGTACCCGCTTCAAGCTGGCTCAGTCATACCTTGTCGTTTGATAGGCGTTTTGGTGATGGAGGATGAGAGCGGAATGGATGAGAAGCTGCTAGCAGTGCCGGTAAGCAAGATAGATCCAAGATATGATAACATCAAATCGCTTGATGATCTGCCAAAAATCACACTTGATCGCATTAAAAATTTCTTTGAAACTTACAAAATGCTAGAGCCTGGCAAATGGGTAAAAGTAAAAGACTTTGCCGACGCAAAAGAAGCACAAAAGATTTTAGACGAAGCGATAAAAAACTATAAATAAAAATTTTGGGGGCATCTCCCCAAAATTTTACAAGCAAAGGCATGAGAGTTTTATTTGTCATTTTAGCATTTTTAGTAGCATTATTTTCAAATAACACCGAAAAACAAAAGATAGATATGCACGGTGGCAAATCTTATAATTACGGAAGTTTTAGCCAAAAAATGGATGCAAATTTTACAATTTTAAGAGATATTAACAAAACATACAAAATAAAATAAAATTTTAGCTTTTAATAAGCTTAGTTTTTGTATAATCTCAACTTCAATTCAAGTGGGTTCATAGCTCAGTTGGTTAGAGCATCCGGCTCATAACCGGATGGTCCCAGGTTCGAGTCCTGGTGAACCCACCACTCACTTTATAAAATTTATTAACTTTTATATTAACTCAATAGACATTTTATAACACTAAATAAACTCTACCGTCGTATGGATGGAGTTTTGCAACATTTTTTATGCTGCTTGTATTCAAAATACAAATTTAAACAATATTTTATTGCATTTTTATGCCAAATAAGTAAAAATTAAAATTATATTTAAATTTATAAGGGATTTTTTATTGAAAAAAATTGTATTGTTGATTTTATTTATTTATTCTTTGTTTGCTTTTGGATTTGATGATTTTAAGAAATATTTTTTACAAGTAGGCTCAAACCAAACTGCTAAATATCTTTATGAGTATGTGCGTGATAGCAATGTTGTAAATGAGTATTTTGCTAAAGGTTTTTCTTATAATTATTCTTATGATAAGGATATTTTTCGTTTGATTATAAAAATGCCAAAAAATATTAGTATTGAAAACTACAAACAACTTAACTCTTTTATTGATACAACAAAAAGAGATATTAAAAAAATGCTTTGTTTTGATAATGTTTTTAAGGCGTCTTTGCATACAACGGTTAAGTTAGAGTTTGAGATTTATAACACAAGGCATAATAGACGCCAAGAAATGATTATATATAATAAAAATAAGTCAGTAGCTTGTGGATTATTATAAGCAATATCATAAACGTGGGATTTAAAATGAAAAGAATTGATGTTTTTATAGCTGATGAAATTTTTGCCTATAAACTATATAAAAAAGACAAAAGGCGTTTAAGAAAATATAAAAATTTATCAAATCATAGCGGTTTTAAACTCTCTCGTTCGCTAAAGTGGAAATATAAATTAAAAGACAATATTTGCATCGCACACACAAAAAATATAGCAGTTATCGCAAAATCCAAACAAAAAGTTGGTATAGATATAGAAGAGTTAAAATATAGAGATTTTGATGCGATTATGAGCTTTTGTTTTAGTGATGACGAGATACGTTTAGTTAATCAAAGTGATAATAAGATGCTAAAATTTTATGAAATTTTTACTACAAAAGAAGCTTTTATAAAATATAAAAATTTAGATTTTAGTTATCTAAAATCAGTGTATTTTAATGAAATTTTAACTAAAATGAATCTATTTCATATATCAACAGATAGATTTTTAATAACTTTGATTACATCAAAATAGCGATAAGATCTATTAAAATTTATTACAAATTAGGATGATTTTTAGTTGAGATTTTTATATTTTTTCATGCTTTTAATTTTTACTGGTTGTGTTAGCAAATATCAAATGCCAAATTTTACAAACATGCAGCAAAAAGAGTTTGTTTTGCAACAAAATAATGATAAATATATGCTTGTTGTAGATGCAAAAGATAGTATTTTTAGGTTCGTTGTATTTGACATGCTTGGTGTGCCTATTGTTGATAAAACACTAAAAAACGGCAAATTTACAAGCATGAAGTTTTTGTATCCTAGTGCCAGATTTGATAAGCTTTTTGTTGAAATTTTAAGTGTTATTGAAAAAGATGAAAATTTCGTTGAGACGATGATAGAAAATTTTAAGGTAAAAAATGTATCTATCTAGACCCAGTATCGTTTGTCCTTTTGGTGATGAAAAGACTTTATTTGATGCGTTAAAATGTGGCAAAAGGGCTTTGGTGCAGCGTGAGTTTTTAGGCGTTTGTATGCTAGTTGGTGCTATTGATTTTGAGCTTTGTGATTTTAAAAATGATACAAAAAAAGAGTATAAAAGCAGAACAAATCAAATTTTACTAACTGCGTTGATAAATCTTAGCGATGAGATAAATTGGGCTATTAAAAAATATGGCAAAAAACGTGTTGGTGTGGTGATTGGGACTACTACAACGGGTGTTGAAGAAAATTACAGGGCGTTTTTAGCAGATGATTTTAATAAAGATGAGTTTTTACTATCAAGAAATGCACACGTAAATCCTGCAAATTTTACACGTGAGTTTTTAGGACTTGAAAACGTGGCTTTGGGTGTATCTACGGCATGTACTTCAGGCATAAAGGCTTTTAGTATCGCTAAGAATTTCATAGAGCTTGGCGTATGCGATGCGGTAGTTTGTGGTGGAGTTGATAGCTTAAACTCACTCACGCTTCACGGCTTTAACTCGCTATCGGTTTTATCAAATAGTCCATCAAAGCCTTTTGATAAGACAAGAGATGGCATAAATATTGCAGAGGGTGCTGGTGTATTTGTGTTAAGTCGCGATGATTTATTTGGTATTAAGTTAAAATCTATCTCTTCAAATTGCGATGCATATCATATAACTCAACCAAATCCACAAGCCACACAGCAAATCAAGCTTATAAATGAGCTTTTAAAGCAATCTGGCTTAGATAGTGTTGAGTATATAAATTTACACGCAACTGCAACCGTTGCAAATGATAAAATGGAAGCAACAGCAATAGCTAAAACTTTACCAAACGTCTTAGCAAGTGGCATAAAAGCAAACATCGGACATACGCTTGGTGCGGCTGGGGCGATAGAGGCTGGAGTGTGTGTGATGAGTATGTTAAATGATACGGTTTGTATGCAAATTTTAGATAACTATGATGACGAGATAGAGCGTATCAACTTAGCAAAAACTACTCAAAATTTAAAGGTAAATAATTGCCTAAACTTAAGTTTTGCCTTTGGCGGCGATAATGCAGGTATGATAATAGGAAAAACAGATGTTAGTTAAACTACCCCATAGCGGAAAAATGGTCTTAATAGATGAAATTTTAGAGTATAGTAGCGATAGCATAAAAGTAAGAAGTGTCATAAAAGACGATAATGCTTTTTTGGAAAATGATAAATTTTATACTTATAAAGGCATTGAGATGATGGCACAGAGCTTGGGAGCATTTAAGGGGTTAAACTCAAGTGATGATTTTAGTCTTGGTTTTTTAATAAGCATTAGAGAGTTTGAAATTTTCAAGCACGAGCTTGGTATTGGCGATGAAGTGGTTGTAAGCTCTAAGGTTTCAATGCAAGATGATAATGGATTTGGTGTATGGCAAAGCAGTATGAGAGTTAAAGATGAGCTTGTTGCAAGTGCTAGTTTAAGCGTTTTAAGTCCTAGCAAAGAGATGTTTGAAGGTTTAAAAAATGAGTGAAAAAAGAGTATTAATAACTGGTTGCACACGTGGCATAGGACGTGCTTTGGCACTTCATTTAGCCAAATCAGGATATAAAATAGCTTGTAACGCAAGGCAAAATACTGATGAGTTAATGAGCTTAAAAAAAGAGCTTGGAGAAAATTTTAGCTCTAGTTTGATATTTGATGTAGCAGATACAAAAAGTGCAAAAAGTGCGATAGAAGCCGATATAGAGCAATACGGTGCTTACTATGGTGTTGTTTTAAATGCAGGAATTACAGCTGATAATACATTTGTTGCATTAAGCAATAGCGAGTGGCGAGATGTAATAGACGTAAATTTAAATAGTTTTTATAATGTGTTAAATCCGGCTTTAATGCCTATGATAAGAGCCAAAAAGCCAGCACGTGTTATTGCTATCACTTCAGTAAGTGGTGTGATTGGCAATCGCGGACAGAGCAATTATGCTGCTTCAAAAGCTGGACTTGATGCCGCTATAAAGAGCTTGGCGGTTGAGTTAGCAAGTCGTAATATCACGGCAAATTCTATCGCATGCGGTTTGATACAAACAGATATGACAAAGGACATAGATGATGAGTTTATCCGCACAAATATACCGGCTCGTCGTGCTGGGCGTGTAGATGAAGTGGCGGCTTTGGTTAAATTTTTACTAAGCGACGAGGCTGGATATATTACAAGGCAGGTTATTGGGGTAAATGGTGGATTATGTTAAATAGAGTTTTTATAACGGGGTATGGATTTGTATCGGCATTTGGCAAAAATTGGAGTGAATTTAGAGCAAATTTACAAGCTAAACGCTCAGCCGTTCGTGTTATGAGTGAGTGGGATGGCTATAAGGATTTAGCTACGAAATTAGCCGCACCAATTGATGGATATTTGCCGCCAAAACAGTGGGATAGAAAGCAACTTAGAAGCCTAGGTAGAGTAAGCCAATATGCTGTTGAAGCGGCTGGTATGGCATTTGCTAATGCTGGGCTTAGCTTAGATGAGATAGGGCATTTTGGGGTGGCTAGTGGCTCTAGCACTGGTAGCACTGATGCGGTGGCGGCTATGGCAAAGCTGATTTTACAAGGCGAAAGTGACGCAAATGCAAATACGTATATAAAAATGATGCCACATACCACAGCGGCAAATATCGCTATTTTTTATAGTTTAACCGGTCGTCTTATACCGACTTCAAGTGCTTGTACTTCAGCATCTCACGCTATAGGCCACGCATACGAGAGTATAAAATATGGCATGTGTGATGCGATGATAGCTGGAGGGGCTGAGGAGTTGTGTGTGAGTGAGGCGTATGTTTTTGATACGCTTTATGCTACAAGCACGAAAAACAATACCCCAAAACAAACGCCAAGCCCATTTGATGCCAATCGTGATGGTTTGGTGCTTGGCGAGGGCGGTGCTTATGTTGTATTAGAGAGTGAGAGCAGTGCAAAACGTCGTGGTGCGAAGTTGATAGCTGAGGTTGTTGGCTTTGGTTCGACGTGTGATGGCACTCATATAACGCGTCCAAACTCAGTTACGATGAGTAGGGCGATGATACAAGCATTAAGTGACGCTAATATCTCAAGCGATAAGATAGGTTATATCAATGCTCATGCTACAGCTACAAAGCATGGCGATATAGCTGAAAGTATCGCAACAAACTCGGTTTTTGGTGATAGTGTGGCTATAAGCTCACTTAAGGGACATTTGGGTCATACACTTGGTGCTTGTGGGGCCTTAGAAGCGATAGCTAGTATCATGATGATGAAAGATGGCGAGTTTTTTGAAACTCTAAATTTACATGAAGTAGATAGCGAGTGTGCAAAACTAAACTACTTAATGAGCAAGACCGCGATTAATACAGAGTATGTTATGAGTAATAATTTTGCTTTTGGCGGAGTTAATACAAGCTTAATATTTAAAAATTTTAAGGAGAATATATGAAGAAAATTTTGACAATTACGGCTATTTGTATGCTGTTGCTTACTGGATGTGGTGGCAAGGGTAGGGCGATAACAAAAGCCATTAGCACAAATGATCATGTAAGTATAGATGAAAAAATAACGTCTGATAACGTTAATAGATATGTTCGTAGAAACATGACAGCATTGATGTATGCTATATATTCTGGAGCTAGTATGCAAACTATACAAGAGATTATAAATAAAGGTGCAAATATAAATTTTGCCAATAAAAAACATCATGATGCTATTTACTACTCTATCGTTTATGATAGGATTGATGTATTAAAATATCTAGTATCTTTGGGTGCAAAACCTACACTATCTTTGGAGTTTTTAAAAGATATAGCCGAGAAAAAAGGGCTAACGCATATGCATGAGTATTTGCAAAGTTTGAAATTTTAAGCTAAAGAGGTGATAGTGAAAATTTTATCTGTTTTAATTTTTGGTTGTTTAGTGTGTGTTGCTAATGCAAAAGATGAGTTTTTAAAGCTATCGATTGCTGATGCGTTAAATTCTGATTTGGCAAAAGAGAAGCTTAGTAAAGATATTAAGTTTTATTTTGGAAGCGGTGCTAAAGCCAGTATTGTTCGAAAGGGTTTAGTCTCAAACAAAAAGGCAAATGCTGTTGGTAAAGATAAAGTTGTAGCTTGTCAAAGAGCTTTTATATCAGCACTTATATCTTTTGAAAAGACAGCAAGAGATGAGAGCGGACGCAAGGTGGTAAATTTGGTGAGCTATTTTAAGAAAAATACTTTTGATAGCAAAAAAGAGTTTGAATGTGCTGTTGGTAACATCATGGTTGGTGTTGCGTTAAAGGGCGATATCGCTAAATAAATCAAGATGAGTATTTGTTTTGATCTAGATCATATTTGTGCGATTAGCATAGGTCATAATTATGACAAGACACCAGATATCAGCCGCGTAGCACCAGTTGCTAGGAGGCGTTTGGGCGAGTGTGCTAAGCTAAGTTATGGCGTGAGTGCTGGTCTTGATATAGATGTGCCTGTTGTGTTTAGCTCGCACTATGCAGAGATAAATCGCTGTTTTGATTTATTAAGCAACTTAAAAAATGAAGTTTCTCCGGCTAGTTTTAGTTTGTCTGTTTTAAATGCCGTTGCAGCGATGCTAAGCATAGAGCATAAAAACACAAGTGAAATTTTAGCAATATCGGCTAGAGCTAGTGTTGAGTATGCTATTTTAAATGCTTTGAAATTTCAAAAAGCGTATGTGATAAGCTATTTTGAGGGCGTTAAAAAAGAGTATTATTTACACGAGCCATTTAATATAGCAATTGGCATGATGGTATCAAGAGGCGATAAATATGAGCTAAGTTTTAGTAAAAGTGATGAAATTTCAGGTATTAGTGAAGTTTGTTTTTTGGAAAATTTTGACAATTTAAATGAGTGGTCTTACAGTGATGGAGAGCTTGAGTGGAAGTGGCAAAAAAGAGCTTAGCAATTATTAGAGTTGCTTTTTTGTATTTGCTGTTTGGATTTATCTGTTTGCTGGGTGATTTTATATTTATTTTTATTGTTGTTTTTTGCTTTAATAAATTTAAAATTGTTAGAAATTTTTGTCGAGATTTGGTTAGAGTGTCGTGGGCATTTTTTATAAAAATTTGTCAAATTTCTGGTTATTTAAGCTTTAAATTTGATGATTTTAACTTAGGTAAAAAAGGCGAACTTATCATCGCAAATCACCCATCTCTTTTAGATGTTGTATTTTTCTTAAGCAAGATTAGGCATCTAAATTGTGTTGTAAAAGGTGAGCTTGGAAAAAATATTTTTTTAACATTTGCTATTAAGGCGTGTGGATATATCTCAAACAAAGATGATAAAGAGCTTTTGCAAAACTGCTTAAACGCTTTGCAAAGTGGCGAGAGTTTGCTTATTTTTCCAGAAGGAACTCGCACAAAAGACACTATAACTCTACATAAGGCGTCATTTTATATAGCTATAAAACAAGCCATAACACTAAGGGTTATGCACATAATCATGAAGCCACAATGTCTAAAAGGATGGCAAAAGTGGTATGATGTGCCAACAAAAACAATAAACTATGAGTTTAAAAATATAAAAAATTATGATATAAAACAATACAATTTAGATAGGGCAGATCCTATTAGGGTAAGGCTTTTATTTAATGAAGTAAGTGAAATTTATAAGGAGTTAAAATGATAGATGAGGTAAAAGATTTTATTATAAAAAGTTTAAATTTAAGCGATATTAGAGTTAGCGATATAGATACTGATGCACCGCTTTTTAACGATGGCTTAGGGCTTGATAGCGTTGATGCACTCGAGCTTGGTTTGGCTATTTCAAAACAGTATGGCATAACGCTAGATAGTAAAAATGAGAATTTAAAAGAAATTTTTGCAAATGTAAGAAATTTAAGCGAGTTTATAAAGGAGAATAAAAAATGAGCGAAAAAGAGATATATGAGATTTTAAAAAACGCACTTGTTACGTTGTTTGAGATAGATGAGAGCAAGATTAAACCAGAGAGTTTGATATATGAAGATTTGCAAATTGATAGCATTGATGCTGTTGATTTGGTTGATCACATTAAGAAAAAAACCGGACATAGGCTAGAGCCGCAGGATTTTAAGGCTGTAAAAACGATAGATGATATAGTTAAAGCGGTAGTAAAAAAACTTGAAGCTAATTAAAATTGTTTTAAGCATTGTTAGTGTTTTGTATCCGCTAACGATTGTTTTTATGCCAAAATTTACATTTATTGCTGTGTCTATTTTGGCAATGCTTTGGGGGATTAAGTATCTTTTTAGTAAAGATAGCTTTGATGCTGTGTTGTCGCTATTTTTTATCGTGGTTTTTTTTGTTAGAGGGCTTGAGTATGCTTATCCGATTTTGGTAAATTTGGCTTTAAGTATAATCTTTTTATATAGCCTTAAAACCACACCAATGATAACAAAATTTGCCCTTTTAAAAGAGCCTGGTTTGGATAAGCACGGATTAAATTATACTAGAAATTTAACTATTCTTTGGATAGGTTTTTTTATCATAAATGCTCTTATATCCTTTGTTTTGGCGATGTTTGATGACAAGACGGCGTGGGCTATTTACTGTGGTGTGATTTCGTATATTTTAATAGCTTTATTTATAGTCGGCGAGATGATATATAGGAGAAAATTTATAAAAAATGTTAAAAAAATATAATACTTTAATATCCAAAGCAGTTGGTGGCTTAAAAAGTAAAAATGTTAAAAATGCACAGATTTATTTAGAGGATAGTGATGAGTTTATAGTTGCATTTTTTGCATGTTTGGCACTTGATTTAAAGCCACTTGTGCTAAGTCAAAATTTAGCAAAAAACGATAGTTTTTTTATAAATAATATTAATGACATTTTGGGCGATGAGAGTGAGTTTATCATAGGTGATGATGCTGAGTTTTTTCTTTTAACATCTGGCAGTAGCGGCGAGGCAAAACTGATAAGCAAATCTTTGCATAAAATGATACTTGAAGCAAAGGCATTGGCTAAGTGTTATAAATTTGGTGATGAGTTTATAGCTAGTGTTACGCATCAGCATATGTTTGGGCTGACTTTTAAGATATTTTTACCACTTGTTTTAGGGGCAAAAATTGAGCCAAAGTTTTTAAATTATCCAGAGTTTATATACGAGCAAAATTTAAAAAATAAAACACTAATAAGCTCACCAACATTACTAAAAGCATTGTTAAGTTCGGATAAAAAACAGATGTTATCACAGCTAAAAAATATAATTACGGCTGGTGCAAAACTAGACGATGAGTTAAAAAAAGAGCTTTGTGGTTTAGTAGGCTATATAAACGTATATGGAAGCACTGAAACAGGCGTTGTTGCGTGTGATGAGGGGCTTGGTTTTAGATTGTTTGACGGTGTTAATGCTTTTATTGCTAATGAGCGACTTGGTGTTGTTTCTCCGTGGTGTGATGAGTTTATTATGGGTGATATGGCTAGATTAAACGAGCGTGAGCTTGTGATTTTAGGCAGAGCCGATAGAGTGGTAAAGATAAATGAAAAACGAATAAGCCTTGATATGCTTGAGAGTTTGATATCTCAAAGTGAGCTTATAAATGAGTGTGCTTGTATTCAGATAGAGCAAAGAATAGGCGTGGCTATTGTCTTAAGTGAAATTGGGGCAAGGGCGTTAAGAGATCATGGCAAAAAAGGTATAAATGAGACTATAAAAAATCTAGTAAAAGATGAGTATCAAAACAATCTTCGTCTTATAAAAATAGTAAAAAATATACCAAAAAATACTCAAGGAAAAGTTTTAAAAAGCGAGATTGAAAAGCTCTTTAATAAAAATGAGATTTTTGAGTTTAGACAAATTTTTAAAGATGAAGTAAAAGCTGAGTATCAAGCAGATGTAGAGCCGTCACTTTTTTATTTTGATGGGCATTTTTATGATTTTGCTCTTGTGCCTGGTTTTATTCAGCTAGAGTGTGTTGTAAAATTAGCTAGAAATTTTGGGCTTGATTTAACTAGGTCAAAAAAGTTTGAGGCCATAAAATTTAGTGGCTTTTTGCGTCCTTTAGATGTGGCTACATTTTTTTTGGAGATTAAAAACAACAAGCTTTATTTTAGTATAAAAAATGATACAAAAATTTGTGCGAGTGGGAGAATATGTATAAATTAGCCTTTTTAATACCACACTTTAACCACAGCACAAAACTTGCAAAAATGATTGAAATTTTAAAAAAATATGAGTGTGACATTTTAATCGTAGATGATGCTTCAAAAGATGAGCATAAAGATGCTCTTAATCAGCTTAATGTTAGTGTGTTATACAGGCAAAATAACGGTGGCAAAGGTGCTGCTTTTAAAGATGGTATTAGGCATTTATCGCGTCTTGGCTTTACCCATGTGTTGCAAATCGATGCTGATATGCAGCATGATTTAAGCGTAATAGATGAGTTTATAAAACTAAGTAAATTAAATCCATGTAGTTTGGTTTGCGGTGCTCCAAAATATGGTAATGACGCTCCAAAATCAAGACTATATGGTAGAAAAATAACAAATTTTTGGGTTGCTATAAATACGTTAAATATGAGCATAAAAGATGCTATGTGTGGGTTTAGAATATATCCTGTTGATTTGACGTTAAGGGTTATTAGTGCGTGTAGGGCTGATAGGATGGATTTTGATATAGAGATTTTGTATCTTTTGTTAAGGAGTGATGCTAATGTCATTTGGATGGATGTAAAGGTCTGCTATGATAGCGATGGGGTTTCGCATTTTAGAGCTTTTAGGGACAATCTAGCCATATCTAAAACTCACGCTAAATACTTTTTAAGCTTACCAAAATATTTTTTTAAAAAGGTGATGTCTTGATTAAGCAGTGGTGGCAACATAAAGAAAAAGCTGGCATGCTTACGCTTAGATTAACTTGCTTTTTGGTTGCTTGTTTGCCTAGAGTTTTGCTTGATGTGATAGTGTTTTTTGTAAGCTTGGTTTATTATTTAGTTTCTAAAAACGAGAGAGAAAATGTGAAATTTTATCTGTCTCTTTTAAAGCGGCGTGGGGTAAAAACAGGCTTTGCATTTTTAAATTTTTATAATTTTGCACAGAGTATAGTTGATAAAATTTTAGTTTGGAAGGGCAAAATAACACAGCACGATTTAGTGATAGTTGATGAGCGTAAGATAAAAAATGAGCTTAAAGATACTAAAAAGGGGCATTTGTTTTTGGTTAGTCATTTTGGCAATATCGATGCTGCAAGAGCAGTTTCAACTGAGCTTGATTGGCTTGATATAACGATACTTTTATACTCTAAGCATTCGGCAAATTTTAATAAATTGATAAATCAAATAAGTGTTAGAGAGATTAAAATTTTAGAAGTGAGTGAGCTTGGTATAAATGAGATGCTTGAGCTAAAACGCATAATAGATAGTGGAAAGCACATAGGCATAATGGGCGATAGGGTACCTGTTCATGGTGATAAGAGCGTGAGTGTTGATTTTTTAGGACGTGAGTGTAAGTTTAGCGTTGGTGCGTTTGTTTTAGCATCAATTTTAAAGTGTAAAATAAGCACATTTTGGGCTGTAAAAAATGATAAAAAGTATGAAATTTCATTTAATTTACTAGCCGATGAGGTGGTGCTTGGACGAGATAAGATAAATGACGCAAGGGTTTATTTGCATAAATATTTAGATGAGTTTGAAGCGATGTGCGAGAAGTATCCAAATCAGTTTTTTAATTTTTATGATTTTTGGCAGGTAAAAAGTGAGAGAGTTTAGGTATAGGTTTAGGGTTGAGTTTTATGATGTAGATAGTATGGATGTCGTTTGGCATGGCAATTATGTGAAATTTTTAGAAGCAGCCAGATGTGCTTTTTTGCGTGATGTTGGTTTTGAGTATATGAATTTTCGCGATATAGGTGTTGTTTTGCCTATTATAAAAATGGAGTTTAAGTTTATAAAGCCACTGTTTTTTGGAGATGAGTGTGAGATTAGAGTAAGGCTTAACGAGTATGAAACGACGCTGAAGCTAAATTATGAAATTTATAAAGATAATACTTTAATCGCCAAAGCTAGTACGGCTCAAGCGTATGTTGATATAGACAATAAATTAACCCTTTTTAGTGTGCCTGAGCCGTTTTTAAAAGCTTTAAGGAGCAGATATGAGATATAATGTTTTGTTGCTACTTTTTATGATTTTTGGCTATTGTTTTGATATAAATGAGCTTGCAACATCGTTAAAACATGATGTTGTTGGAGATTTTAACCAGACAAAAAATATTGTTGGATTTAATAGAGCTATAAAAAGTAGTGGAGAGTTTAGCTTAAGAAATGATGAGTTTGTATTAAATACCTTAAAACCAGTTAAACACAGCGTTAAAGTGAGTAAAGATGGCATATTTAACTTAAAAAATAACGAGTGGGTAAAAAATGAAAGAGTTGGTGACATGAAGCTACTTTTGAGTTTGATAAATTTAGATATAAACGAGCTAAGCAAAGAGTTTGAGCTTTTATTAAGTGGTGATGAGCGTAGCTGGGAAGTTGATTTAAAACCAAAAGGGATAGTTATATCAAAAATATTTAAAAATATACAAATTTACGGCTCAAAATATGTGCAAGTTATAAAACTTAATGAAATAAATGGCGATGAAACCATAAATGAGTTTAGCATAAGATGAAAAAATACATTATCTTGTGTTTGATTGTGATGGCTGTTTTAGGTGGGTTTGTTTTTGCTCAAAAACATAAAATCACAAGCGACATGTTTAGTATGCTAAACATTAAACAAGATGAAATTTTTAAACGACTGCAAACTCAGGCATCTGATGTGGTGCATGTGTTGCTTGTTGATGATAAGGCTTATGATGAGTTTTTGCAGATATTAAAAAGATATGAAATTTTTTATAATGTGACAAAAGACATTAAAAACATCGATGATTTTAAAAGAGAGTTAAATTTAGTAAAATTAGCCACTTTTAAGGGCAAGATAGATGATTTGTTTATCAAAAATGCTTTATCTGAGCTTTATTTTTCAATATCTGAGAGAATTTTAAGTATATCTGATGATGTGCTGTCACTAGCATCACACTCATCTATTTTAAAACAAAATAGCGATATTAAACTAGATGTAAAAACGTCAAGATTGATTAGCAAAAGTGGCTATTATTATGTAAATTTAACGCTTAAACAAGGATATGATAGTGATGAGTTGATGAGATTTTATAGTGAGGCTAGAGGCATTAATGCAGTGCTTCACGCACCAGCCATATATCAAGCTGTAGCTAAGAGTAATGCACAAAACGAAGGCTTTAAAATCGGCATAATCGGCTCTGTTTTGACAATACTATTTTTGCTGTTTGTGTTTAGAAATTTTAGAGTTTTTTACATATTTTTATCGGCTGTTTTTGGCTTTTTGTTTGGACTTAGTGCTTGTTTTGTGATTTTTGAAAAAGTCCATATTTTAAGTGTGGTTATCAGTCTTAGTTTGGTTGGGCTTATGCTTGATTTTGCAGTATCTTTTTTAGGATTTAACTATGCTAAAGAGATTAAAAAAGATAGCGTTAGTGGCGTTAAAGGACTGTTTTTATTAGCATTGGTGATTGGCGTGAGCGGATATGCGTTATTTTTACTCTCGCCCATGCAGTTTTTGCATCAAATAGCTATTTTTTCAATATTTGCACTTTTAGCTTCATTTTTGTTTAGTTATTTTTTGCTTCCAAAACTACTTGATGGAGTGAGTTTTTATAAATTTGAGTATTTTAACTTTGATTTAAATTTAAAAAAATGGCATAAATATGCTATTTTTATTGCTTTTTGCTTGGCAATATTTTTTATAGCAAAAAATGATTTTAGTGATAATATTAAAAACTATTCGCAAAATCCAGTCCAACTTAGTGAGCAAAGTATGATTTTTGCACGAGAGAGTGGAAATATGAGCGAGTTTAAATTAATAAAAGCTGATGTAAAAAATCAAGAAAATTTACTAAATGAGCTTTATGAAAATGGGCTAATATCATCTCATAACTCGCTTTACTCACTTATAAATAGTAAGCATACTCAAGAAAAAATAAAGCAACAACTATTAAAATACGCAAAAAATGATGAAATTTTAGCTATGCTTGATGAACTTGGTATAAATGATGAGTTTGAAAAATTAGCTACATTGCCAACACTTGGTGTTGATGAGCTTAAAAAATTTGAAATTTTTAGAAATTTTGCGATTTTGTTTGATAACCCTGATTTGATTTTTGTAAGTGGTGATGGTGATATTGGTGATATTGCTAAAAAATATGATGCTAAATTTTACGATTTAATTGCAATGATAAATGAAAATTTTACTCAGATAAAAGCTTCTGCAATTAAGCTTAAAATTTTAGGCTTTTTAGTAGCTTTTGTGATTTTGAGCTTTTTTGTGGGATTAATTCGCTCAGCCATTATTATTTTAGCAACATTTCTTAGCTCAGTCATTACAATCGGATTTTTTGCTATGTTTGATGATGTAAATATTTTTGTTATTTTTGGTGTGATTTTGGCTAGTGCTGTTGGGATTGATTATTTACTGATTGGTTTTAAAGATATAAATCACAATGCTAGAGTTTTTAGTATATGCGTGGCTGGTGCTACTACGATTATTACTTTTGCTTTGCTTATGCTTAGTAGCACTCATGCCGTTTTTAGCTTTGGGGCTAGTGTGAGTTTGGCTGTTTTGCTAAATATGCTATTTGCCATCTCTTTATCAAAACGCCAAAATTTCAATATCATTTAATGCTTTTTCGCCACGCAAATCATCTGCTTTTAGATAAATTTTATGTTTTTTTACATGGCTTAGTTGGCTTGATATTTGTTGTAAAATTTCGCCCTGTTTTTTTACTTTTATCTGCCAAAACTCATCATTTTGAGAGTTAGGTATAATCTGATTTATCAAAATTGAGCCAAGCGATATCTTAAACTCATTTAGTATATTTACAGCTCTAATCGTTTCAAACAGTGGCAACGCTTCTGGAATCATTACTAAAAAAACCTGCGTCATCTTGCTATCTTTTAAAATTTCATTAGCTTTTAAAAATAGCTCTTTTCGCTCATTTAGTTTAACCATCGCCTTTTGCCACCTTTGCTCACGACTTGGAGCAAATGGATTAAACTCATAATCAGGCTTATTTTGCCAAAAAATTTTAGCCGCATCAGCTACTTCTTCACGCTTTTTTTGATGTTTTAACAAACCATCAGTCCATGCCGACATTACACTGGGCATAAAGAGTAGCCTCATCGTATGACCTGTTGGTGCTGTGTCAAACACAATATGCTCATAATCGCCCCTGTCGCTTATTAGGCGGCATATTTTTTCTAGCATTGCAGCCTCATAAGCTCCTGGAGTGTCTTTTGAAAGTCTTAAATGCTCTTTGATTTTTGCAAACATCTCTGGTTTTGCATATGTGCGTAAAGTTTGCTCTATCTGATTAAAATGCTCATTTACTATCTCATCAGGATCTAGCTCCATGGCGTCTAAATTTTCGCACACGTTTTTAATTTTTGAGCTTAGCTTTACGTCTAATGCGTCACTTAAACTGTGTGCTGGATCGGTTGAGATGATGAGCGTTTTTTTGCGACTTTTGGCTAGTTTGACGGCGATTGATGATGATAGAGTGGTTTTTCCAACTCCGCCCTTGCCGCCTACAAATATTATCGGACTTAGCGTATTTAGGTTCATTAGCAACATCCAAAATGCTCTATTGGCGAGTTTTGCATACCAGCACGTTTGTGCCATGCATGAAATTCTTCAAGTAAAAAAGGCAAAAGCTCAAGCGTATAAAAACTCGCTGGATTTTCTACACCCAAGCTCTCAGCAAATGCTAATATCATGAAAAAGTCGCCTTCTTCTTGATAACTTTTGGTTAGTGCGGCTCTGTAAGGGGCTTTGTAAAACTCATCAAGCCCCTGCAAAAATGCCTTAAAATTTTCACTTAAACTCATCTTTGTTAAACGCCTTTTTAAGCACTGAAAAACTCTCCAAGCACACCATTATAGTCGCTATTAGAATCACACAATCAAGCACGATAAGTAGCCAGTTTTGTTTGTTGTAAAAATCGACTAATTGAAGCAACAAGCCGTATGTCGTGACAAACAACAAAAACAAAAGCGGCACTAACGTGTAGCGAATTTTGCCTTTTTGTCGCATTACCATAACAGTGATAATTAGCAGTGTTAAACCTGCCATTAGTTGATTTGTCGTGCCAAATAAAGGCCATATAATCATACCGCCTTTGCCATCTGCACCACCAGCTCCAAAAGCTAAAAGTAAGCATGAACCAACAGCAAATAGTGTCGCAACCCAACCTTTTTTAAGTAAATTTAGATTATAAACATCGCCCCATTCTTGAAAAATATATCGTTGAAGTCTTACGCCTGTATCCATAGTAGTGCCTGCAAAAAGTGCCGCCATAACTGTTAGCATTGTTGCTGAAATTTCAGGGCTTATGCCGATGCCCATGCTTAAAATTTTACCGCCTCCATCTATAAACGCACCTATGCCACCTGCACCAAATTTCGTATAAACACTCTCCCATTCGGCCATTGACGCAAACCCAGCACTAACAGCTAAAATAGCCGCTAATGCAAGTAATCCTTCGCCAACAGCACCAAAGTATCCGACAAATCTAGCATCTGGTTCGCACTTGATTTGTTTAGCTGTTGTGCCAGTTGAAACAAGTCCGTGAAAACCAGATATCGCACCGCAAGCAATTGTTACAAATAGCAGCGGAAAAAGCGAAGGTGTTCCAGCCGGGACGTTGCTGTTAAATGCTGGTGCAACGATATCTGGAGACACTACTATAAACGAAAAATATAGTGCAAAAAGTCCGACAAAAAGTTGTAAGCCATTTATGTAATCGCGTGGCTGAAGTAGCATCCAAACAGGAAGCAACGATGCAACCGCAGCATAAATAAATAGCAAAATAATCCATGCAGCATTTGCGTCTAAGCCCATAACCGTATCTGGTAAAGCAATAGGGTATTGTGGCCCTAAGTAGATTAAGGCATATAGTGCGATAACGCCAACTAACGAAACTAATGGTAAGTTTAGTTTAAATTTATATATCGCTTGACCTATGAAAAACGCTACAACCAACGCTCCCCATACAGGCAAGACCGATGAAGGAGTTTTAATCATCATGCCAGCGATAACCACTGCAAATACGGCATTTACCATAAGAAGCAGTAAAAAAATAACAACCATCATAAGGCTTCTAGCTCGTTTGCTTAAAATTTGTCCTGAGATTGTGCCTATAGAGTAGCCTTTGTTTCGCACACTTGCCCAAATGGCACTCATATCATGCACACCAGCGATAAAAACTGTTCCGAGTAAAACCCATATAAAAGCTGGTGCCCAACCCCAAATCACAGCTATAGCAGGACCTACGATAGGTGCTGCACCAGCCACTGATGTAAAGTGATGCCCCCAAAGGACAAATTTGTTTGTTGGGACAAAATCCACACCATCTTCAAACTCTTTTGATGGTGGGGTAAAATTTGGATCTAGCTTTAAAATTTTATCCGCAATATAACGAGAATAAAAGAAAAAGCCAAAAGCAAAAAACGCAAATCCTATTGTCATTAACGCTAAGGCATTCATGATTTGCTCCTTGTATTAATATAACATTATAATTATAAAATAACATATCTTTAATGTAACATTAAATTTATTCAAAAATTTACTCATGTCTTAATTTTTACTGTTTTTGTGTCATAAATACACATTTATCTTTATATGTCTTGGAAATTGGATGTATTTTTTATAAATTTACTCATATTAAATGGCTAAATTTATAAAATTTGCAAAGCTGAGCTTGATTAAAATTGCATTGACGCTGGTTATGCAAGAGACTAAAGCAAATACGTAAGCAAATAATTAGTATTTATCTTAATAGGTGCTAGTTAAATTTACAAAACTAAGATAAATTAAATAGTTTAAAATTTAGATGGCAAAAGATGAAAAATTGTGTTTAATATGCTTTAAAGTCGTCTAAAAAAAAGTTTTTGCAAGCTTTATGCCAAACAAAAGTATAATTAAAAACTTTTAATTGCTATGATAATGATGAAAATAAATATATAAAAACTTAAAATTTAAAAGACAAAATTTGAAGAATTTTAAACATTTTTAAAATATTTTTATAAATTTTGTTGTTATGGCTTAAAATACTTTATTGCTTAGCAAGTATTTACTTAGTCTGTCTTACGGTGGCTATCTTTATTATTTAAACTTAAGAAGTTTAAATAAGCATCACTTTGTGAGTGGCTTTATTTGGCTTTTCTTGCAGTTGCTACCAAGTTTTTTAAAAATGGTGCTAAAGCACAATAAATAAATCTATTGTTTTACTTGTTTGCTATTTAAATATAAAGATTTATTAAAATTTATATTTATTTAAAAGATATGAAATTAATACAAAATCAATAAAATTTGTATAAAGTTTTATTAAAATAGCAAGAATAAATTAAGATTGGGTTGGGATTGAGAGTGGCTAAAAATTATCTAGTTTGATTTAAATTTAAGGGATATTTAATCCCTTAAATTTATTCACCGCTAAACCAGCTTTTAATTTTATCAAATACACTTTCATGATTTTTGGTGCTTTCGCCGCTTTTAATCCCAAAGCTTTCTTGTAGTTTTTTTAGAAGTTCTATTTGTTCATCGCTTAGTTTTTTAGGTGTTTGAACTGATATTTGCACTACGAAATTTCCGTAATATTTAGAATTTACACTCTTTACGCCCTCATTTTCAAAAACAAATTGCTGTTTGTCTTTTGCTCCAACTGGTAAATCTAGCTTTTTTTCGCCTCTTAATGTTGGTATGCTTATGCTTTCGCCAAGTGCAGCTTGAGTAAAAAATACTGGAATTTCCACGTAAATATCGTCATTGTGTCTTACAAAAAATTCATCTTGTTTTACATTTATAACCACATACAAATCGCCCATCGCACCACTTGTTGTTTTGTTGCCTTTGCCACTTACTCGCATACGCATTCCATCATCAATACCTTCTGGAATGTTGATTTTAAGACTTTGTTTTTGCTCTTCGTATGCTTTGCCCTTACAGCTATCGCATTTTTCTTTTATAATTTCGCCAGTTCCGCCACAATGATGACAGTCTTGCACAAATTGCATAAATCCACGTGTTTGGGCTATCCTACCCTTGCCGCCACAGTGCGGACATGTTGTTCGTTTGCCGTCTTTGCTACCTGTGCCGTTACATTTTTTACATGGCGTTTTACTGGTGTATTGTATCTCTTTTTCACAACCAAAAACCGCTTCGTTAAAATCAATCGTTATTGAAATTTCTAAATCGGCTGGATATTTATCAAGATTTCTTTTTGCACGAGTGCGTCCGCCACCCCCAAAAAATGAGCTAAACACATCGCTAATATCATCAAAATCAAATCCAGCCGAACCAAACCCACCAAAGCCACCAGCCTGATTTAAGCCATCTTTGCCGTATCTATCATACATACTTCGCTTCTCTTCATCGCTTAGCACTTGATAGGCTTCATTGACTTGTTTAAATTTATCCTCGGCTTCTTTGTCGCCTTGATTTCTATCTGGATGATATTTTAATGCCAATTTCCTATATGCTTTTTTTATCTCGTCAGCACTTGCTGAACGCGGTATTTCAAGTATTTCGTAATAATCCACATCTTATCCTAATTATTTTATATTTGCCAGTACGCCATTTATAAATCTTGGACTTGAGTCTGAACATAGCTCTTTTGCTAACTCAATAGCTTCGTTTATGATAACTGGTCTATCGATTTTTAAGTATTTCATCTCATAAATGCCTAACCTAAGTATTGCTCTTTCAACCATGCCAACTTTTTCTAAGTCGTTATCTTTTAAGTTTGCTTTTATAATCTCATCTATTTCTTGTTGTTTTGCTAAAATTTCGTCAAAAGCTTTTATGGCGTCATTTCTTCTTTCGTTTCGTATCTTTTTTTCTTCTAAAAATTCACTTGTAAATTCATCGCTATTTGTGCCCATTTCATATGCGTATAAAAGGGATATTATTGCCTCTCTTGCTTGATGACGTGTCGCCATTTTACGCCTTTAAATTTCTATAAAGACTTAGCATTTCTATAACGCCAGTCATCGCTTCAAAGCCCTTATTTCCAGCCTTTGAGCCTGCTCGCTCTATCGCTTGCTCGATACTATCGACTGTTAGCACACCAAATGTTACTGGCTTACCGTATTTTAGCGTTACATTTGCTATACCTTTTGTGGTTTCAGCCGATACATAGTCAAAGTGCGGAGTTGAGCCACGAATCACCGCTCCCACACAGCAAACAGCGTCAAATTTTCCACTCTCAAGTGCCTTTTGTAGTGCCATTGGTATCTCAAAAGCACCAGGCACCAAAATAAGGCTTAAGTTTTTCTCATCGCCGCCATGGCGTAAAAACGCATCTTTTGCACCCTCTACCAAGCGATCTGTGATGATGTGATTAAACCTAGCGTTTATGATTGCGATCTTTTCCTTGCCGTTTAGGGCTAAATTTCCTTCGATTATGTTCATTTTGCTTCCTTTAAAATTTTTCTTTAATTATTTTTATAATATGACGTGCCATAGCCGATATAGCATCATTTTCTAGCTTGTCATCTGTATTTTGCATCGCTATTGTTTTTAAATTACCAAAAAATCCCGGATCGTAGCGCTCTCTTGATGATGTATAATTTCTTAAAATCTCACCATTTCTGATAATTTGTATATTGTAATAAAGCCAGATATTTCCCATTCTGTCACTTTTTAAAGGTGTTGCCTCACCACCAAATTCTCTTTGATGTTTTATTGAAATTTTAAGCTCATCTGTCGAGTTTTGATCTAGTAAATTGTTATTTTGTAATGCATCTAAAATTTGCTCGTTATATTTTTTTTCAACATCTTGTGGGCTTTGATATGTAAATTTTGTAGGCTGATGATATTGGATATGAGTATAGTCTATCTTATCAAATTTAAAAGCGCTTGCAGTTGGCACTTTTGGCTGGTTTTGTCCGCAACCAACTAAAAATATTGTAGCAAAGATAAATGTTATAATATTTTTCATTTTGCTTCCTTTAAAATTTCTTCTATTTTTAGTGTCTGCTCGACTACTTTTTCAAGCTCATCAAGATTTAGCATATTTGGTCCATCGCACATCGCTTCGCAAGGATTTATATGCGTTTCGTAAAAAAATCCATCCACGCCCACACTTGCTGCTGCTCTAGCAAGATATGGCACAAATCTAGCGTCTCCGCCACTTTTTTCACCTAAGGCCGATGGCATTTGCACGCTGTGAGTTGCGTCAAAAATCACAGGTGCAAACTCACGCATAAGAACGAGATTTCGCATATCCACGACTAAATTTCCATACCCAAATGTGCTTCCTCTTTCACACAGCCATACGCCATTTTCCTTCGCCACATCATATCCATCACTTGAAATTCCACGCGTTTCAAGAACCTTTTTAACCGAGTGCTTCATAGCCGATGCTGCTAAAAACTGCCCTTTTTTGATATTTACGACCGCTTTTGTTTTTGCTGCTGCTACCAATAGATCGGTTTGACGACACAAAAACGCTGGTATTTGCACCACATCAGCCACCTCGCCCACGGGCGATGCTTGATAGCTTTCGTGAATGTCAGTAACTATCTTAAAGCCAAATTTTTCCTTCACACGAGCCAAAATTTCGCAACCCTTTTCAAGACCGGGACCGCGAAATGAGCTAATGCTTGTGCGATTTGCCTTATCAAAACTTGATTTAAAATAAAAATCTATCCTGCTATCTTCATTAAATTTCACTAACCGCTCAGCGACTGTCATCACAAGCTCTTCGCTCTCTATCGCACACGGTCCTGCTATTAGTATCATTACTTCTCCCTTACTACGATTATTCCGCTTAAAATGACTAGCATTATACCAAAAAATGCAACTAAATTTGGCAAACTATCGCCCATAAAATATCCAATAATTAAGGTAAAAATAACATCCGCATAGCTTACGGCTGCTACTACACCAGCCTTTTTTGCGACTGCGTAAGACTTAGTCATATACACTTGAAAAAAATACCCACTAACGCCCATAAGCACTATAAAAAAAATACTATGAATGCTTGGCATAACAAATTTAGATAGTAAAAAATCAAGTGGCTCATATGCGATAAATTCAGCCATGCTCATAAAAATAATAGGCAGCGCCGTCCCCCAACACATAAAAACAAACACGATTGTATTTGTCGAGTAGCTTTTTTTGAGTTCTCTAACGCTTGTGTATGCCATAGCTGCACCAATTCCGCTCCATATGCCAATCAGGTCTGTTTTGCTTATGCCTAAATTTGGCTGAATTATTAGCAAAATCCCTATAAAACCAAGACATATCGCACTCCAACCCTTATAGCTTAATGCTTCTTTAAAAACGATCGCAGCTATTATAGCTGTAAAAATAGGACTAGTTTTAGAAAATGTAAAAGCCGCTGCAAGGTTGATATGAGCGACGTTATAAAAAAAAGCAAACATCGCCATTGTGCCGATAAATCCGCGAAACATAAGTAGCCAAAAGTGTCCGCCGACATGAGCTTGTTTAAATTTAAACAACGCATATACGACTATGCCAAGTCCTACTAAATTTCTAAAAAACACAACCTCAATTGATGGCATGTGTGAGCCTAAAATTTTGGCACAAGCACCAGTGAAAGCAAACATCATACAAGCAATTAGCATATAATAAATGCCTAAGTTTTTAATTATTAATTTGTGCAATGAAATTTTACCTTTAACTTAAAAAGGCAATATTTTAGTGAAATTTTGCTTAATTTTATAAGTGTTAATGTATAATTAATGCATAAATAAAAGGAAAAATATGCAAAAAGTAATATTAGTCGGAAAGCCAAATGTAGGCAAAAGCTCGTTATTTAATCGCCTGGCTCGTGAGCGTATAGCTATTACTAGCGATGTAGCAGGAACCACAAGAGATACTAATAAAACTCAGATTCAAATATATGATAAAAGTTGCATTTTAATAGATAGTGGCGGACTTGATGATAGCTCTGAGTTGTTTCGTAATGTAAAGATTAAAACACTTGACGAGGCTAAAAATGCCGATATTATCATCTATATGGTTGATGCTAAATTTATGCCAAGCGATGAAGATAAAGAGCTTTTTTATTCGCTAAGCGGATTAAATCTACCAATTGCACTTGTTATAAATAAGGTAGATAGCAAAAAAGATGAAGCTAGAGCGTGGGAATTTATAAGTTTTGGTGCAAAGGATGTTTTTCATATATCAGTTTCTCATGCTACTGGCGTTGATGAGCTTGTGCAGTGGATACACAAGCACCTAAAAACCAATTTGATAAAGCCAGATGATGGCAATGATGATTTTGATGATTTTTTAGAAAATTTTGATGATGATGGTGAGCTTAGCAAGAGTGAAAACTACGAAGATAAAAATATCCGTGTAGGTATAGTAGGGCGCGTAAATGTCGGTAAATCAAGCCTTTTAAATGCACTTGTAAAGGATTCAAGAGCAGTAGTTAGCGATGTAGCTGGAACGACGATAGATCCGGTTAATGAAATTTATGAGCATGATGGGCGGATTTATGAGTTTGTCGATACGGCTGGGATTAGGCGTCGTGGCAAGATAGATGGCATCGAGCGATATGCGTTAAATCGCACACAAAAAGTGCTTGAAAAAACAGATATCGCTTTGCTTGTGCTAGATAGCTCAGAGCCGCTTAGTGAGCTTGATGAGCGTATAGCTGGAGTTGCGTCTAAATTTGAGCTTGGTATGATAATTGTGCTAAATAAGTGGGATAAGAGCAAGATTGAGTTTGATGAGCTTTGCAAAGATATACGCTATAGGTTTAAATTTTTAGCTTACGCGCCAATTATTAGTGTTTCGGCACTTGGCGGCAAAAGAGTGCATAAACTTTATGATTTGATACTAAGTGTTTATCGTAATTTTACACAAAAATTGCAGACATCAAAACTAAATGAAGCAATAAATGAAGCCACAAAAACACATCCACTTCCACACGATAAAGGCAGAAGCGTTAAAATTTACTATGCTGTGCAGTTTGGTTTTGCTCCGCCACGTATAGCACTTATTATGAATCGCCCTAGAGCTTTGCATTTTAGCTATAAGCGCTATCTTGCAAATAAGCTTAGAGATAGTTTTGAGTTAAGCGGTGTGCCACTTGTTTTTGTGCCGAAAAAACGCGGTGAAAATAGCGATGAGAGTAGCGAAAATGAGTGAAAATTTAAAGCAAAAACCTAAAAAAAGCCGTGAAAATATAGTCTTAATCGGCTTTATGGGCGTTGGCAAAGGCACTATTGCGCGTGAGCTAAGCAAAGAGCTTGGGCGATTTACGCTTGATTGTGATGATTTGATAGAGAGTAAAGAAAATTTAAAAATATCTGAAATTTTTGCTAAAAACGGCGAAGAGTATTTTAGAAATCTTGAAAAAGATTTGGCAAAATTTTTATCTAAAAACGTTAAAAATGCCATCATTTCAACTGGAGGCGGCTTTGCTAAAGTAAAAAAACTAAACAAAATAGGCAAAGTAATTTATTTAAAATCAAGCTTTGAAGCGATTATAAATCGCTTAAAAAACAGCGAAAACAGCGATAAAAAATTTGCAAAAAGACCGCTTTTAAGAGACTTAGATAAAGCAAAAGAGCTTCATAATGCTAGAGAGAGTTTATATGAAAGCAAGGCTGACATCATTATAGATGTTGAAAATAAAACACCACAACAGATATCAGATGAGATAATTGATAAATTAAGTTTAGAAAAATAAGGAGAGAGATTGAGAGTATTAACAGGGCTTCAACCTAGCGGAAAGCTACACCTTGGCAACTATTTTGCCTCGATTAAACAGATGGTAGATGCACAAAATTCAAGTGAAATGTTTATGTTTATCGCAAATTATCATGCGATGACCTCAGTTAGTGAAGCTAAAATTTTACGCCAAAATACGCTTGAAGCAGCGGCTGCGTTTTTAGCACTAGGAATTGATCCAGAAAAATCTACATTTTGGGTGCAAAGCGATGTAAAGGAGGTACTTGAGCTTTACTGGGTGCTAAGCCAATACACGCCAATGGGACTACTTGAACGCGCCCACAGCTACAAAGACAAGACCGCAAAAGGCATCGCTGCAAATCATGGGCTTTTTAGTTATCCAGTGCTGATGGCAGCGGATATCTTGCTATTTGGTGCTGATGTTGTGCCTGTTGGTAAGGATCAGATCCAGCATGTCGAGATCGCACGTGATATCGCGATAAAATTTAACAACGAACACGGTGAAATTTTAAAGCTTCCAAAGCATAAAGTCGATGAAAATGTCGCAACTGTGCCAGGAACTGACGGTGCAAAGATGAGCAAAAGCTACGGCAATACTATAGATATTTTTGCCGACGCAAAAACTCTAAAAAAGCAAATCTCATCTATCGTAACCGATGCAACACCGCTTGAGGCCCCAAAAGAGTGGGCAAACTGCAATGTCTATAACATCGCAAAGTTGTTTTTAGATGAAGGTGCGCAGCGTGATTTGCAAGCTCGTTACGAGCGTGGCGGTGAGGGACATGGGCATTTTAAAATGTATCTAAACGAGCTTGTTTGGGAGTATTTTAAGGACGCGAGAGAGAAATTTGAGTATTATTGCAACAATGCTAAAGAGGTCGAGCAAATTCTAAGCCAAGGAGCTGAAAAAGCCCGAAAAATCGCTATGCCTATAATGCAAAATGTAAGAACTGCAACTGGGATATACTAATGGTAAATAAATTTTTATCTAGAATTTTACCAGTTTTACAAATTTATACCAAGTTTTTTGAGTTTTTAACAAAAAAGCCAAATTTTAACTCATTTTTATCAATTTTGATATTAAATTTTTTAATTATATCTATTGTAAATTTTAATGATTTAGGTCTTGTTTTAAGGCTTATTGACGCTAATATAACAAGTTTGATTATTGTTTTTTGCGTATTAAATTTAGTTTTTATGACACTATTTTTAATATCAGAAAAATTGGCAGAATTTATGCTAAAAATTTTACTTTGCATAAATATTTTTACATTTATTTTTGAACTTTTTACTTTAATGAAATTTCATTCGCCTTTTTCAATTTTTATTTTAGATGCGATTATGCATACAAACAAGAGTGAAACGATAGAATTTATTCAAACTTTTTTTGATTTGAAATTTTTATTTTTAAGTATAGCTATAATTTTGTTTATAATATTTTTGCAAAAACTAAAATCGCCAAATTTTAGTAAAAAATCAATGATGATATTTTTATTTATTTTTATAATATCAACAATTATTTTTACAAATAAAAGTATCAAAAATGGCGAATTTAACACAAAACAATTAGAAAAATTATCATTTTTTAGATTTAGTTTTAGTATAAATGAGTATTTTACAGATAAAAACCCACTTAATGGGGTAAAAATGGCAGAGCTAAACTATCAAAAACACTTTGAATTAAATAAAAATATAATAGCCAAAAATCGAGAGAGAGAGAGAGAGAGTAATAACAGGGTAAAAAATGTAGTGCTAATCATTGGAGAAAGTCTGTCAAGGCACTATATGTCTTTGTATGATTATAAAATTCCCACAACACCACTTCTTAAAAACTTAGAAAATTCTCATAATCTAATTAAATTTAATGATGTCATATCTCCCTATACTGCTACAAATCCCGTTCTTGAATATGCTTTAAATTTTAATAATTATGAGAGTAAAAATTCAAAGCACTATAGTGATAGCTTAAATATAATAGATTTATTCAAACTAGCAGGTTACAATACTTCTTGGATAAGCAATCAAGAAATTTTTAGTAGCTATCAAAGTGCTGCAACCGCAGTAGTAAAAGGTGCTGATAGTATGAAATTTACAGGCGGACTTCAAACTCATGCTAGATCTAATGCATCAATTTATGATGAAGAATTGTTACCATTTTTGCTTGAGTTTAAAAACGAGAGCGGATTTTATATCGTTCATCTTTTAGGAAATCATATAAAATACAAATTACGTTATCCAAGTGAGTTTAATAAATTTAAAAAAGATGAGATAGATGAGCCGATAGACGAAAAGCAAAAAGAAATTTTATCGCAATACCTAAACAGCATAGTTTATAATGATTTTATTATAAATGAAATTTATAAAATTTTTAAAGATAATGATAGCTTGATACTTTATTTTTCAGACCATGGCGAAAGTCTTTTTGAGTTTAAGGGGCTTTTAGGACATGGATTTGTTAGTAGATTTACTTGTGAAATTCCACTTATGTTTATTGCAAGTGATGAGTTTAAAGCCAAACATAGTGAGCTTTGGCAAAAGATACAAGAGGCGAAAGATAAGCCATTTATGACTGATGACTTGCCACACACCTTGGCTGATATTATAGGTGTAAAACCGCTTGAATATGATGAAAGTCGGAGTCTAATAAGCCCAAATTTTAATACCTTACGCAAACGTATAATGCAAGGTGTTGATTATGAAACGATTAAAAATCAAAAGGCTTATGAGTGAAAGTGCGTTGAGTTAGGCGGTTAAAATTTAAAGCTTAGGTTGTGTAATTTTTCGTTGATTTTTATCATTTCGCTTGTGTATGGATGTGTCAAAATTTCACGTATAAAGCTCTCACTCTCACTTGTGTCATTTATGACAAACATATCTCTCCAAGTATCAGTTATCCACCAGCCACACTTTGATATACAGCTATGCTCGGTTAGTATTTCATCTTTTAGCCATAGTGCGATTTTATCGACTTCATTGATATCTTGGGTGAGATAATCAAGCGTATCTTCACGTTTTATAAATAGCCTATATCCTAGTGAATTTACTTTATTTTCACAGCAAATTCTAAATTGAAATGTATTGTTTTGAAATTTTAAATGCGATATACAAACTGGATGTTTTTGAGTAAAATTTGGGCTTGAGTTTAGAGCTTTATTGTCTATATCTAGCATAAATTCATCAAATTTATTATCATTTAGTGCTTGATCAAAGCTTAATTTTATAAAGCCTTTAAAGCTCATCTCATCAGCCTTAAAATAATCAAAACTGCTAAAATTTTGCTTTTTATACTCTTTAAATTTCATAAAAACCCTAAAATTTCAAATTACAAGGTAGCATTATACAGCTACCTTACTTAAACTTAAAATATATAAAAAGCACCAAATATAATAAATACCCTTAGGCAAAAGCCACCTATTAATACTCCTATTTCATGCAATTTTGAACCACTTACGTTTTCGTTGCATACATTTATCCCATCGCATGTGCTTAGCATGTGTTTTACTCCGCCAACAAACGGCAACATAATGCCAAGTATCACAAAGCCAAACCAAAATATAAACGCCAAAGAACCAGCTAGAATTTTCTCTAAACTCATCATCGCCGCATCTTGCCCAAAAACCATAGCAAACAATGCTATAACAGCCACTATTTCACAACCAAGCAAAATAGTATGTAGCTTATGAATCTTATGTGTAAGCATCTGACCTGTATTAATTACAGCTAATGAGTTTAGGCTAAGACCTGTTGATAGTGCTGATATGCTAAATAATATAGGCAACCACAAACTAGCCCAAAGCGGTATAGCCTTGACAGCATATAGTAACAATCCTGTATAGCCCATTACGCCTATTGCTAGTATGGTGCCAAGTATCAGCATGTGATCGCATATTTTCTTGCCCTCTTTAACGCTTTTATAAACCAAGAAGCTAACGATGATAAAAAACGTAAGTAAATACGTTCCTAAGCTCATCATCGATAGTGGATTTGTAAAAAGATTTAAAATTTTAAATGGATTAAGTGTCGCTAAATCAAGCACCAAAAGCACAGTGCCTACTATAACCGTTACAGGTGCGGTTACAAAGCCATATTTATAAAACACTTCATTTAAGTTACCCAAATATCCCTTATATGCCAACGTCGCTGCTATAAATGCTCCAGCCCCTAAGCCACCTAAAAATAGATATATGACTATGAGCCAGCCCCAGATTTCTTGTTGCATTTTATATCCTTTCTTTTGTTTTGTGAGTTTTAAATCACAAACACCTAAATTTATTTGTTAATACATTTAAGTACTACTTGTTTTTTGCCAAAATTTTCTTAAGTTTGTTTATCTCGTTTTGCAAATATTTATTTAAAAACGAGGCTAAACTACAAAATATCTCAAAGCTGCTTTCGTTTGTGATAGCCTGAGTAAATTTATCAAACCACTTTGATGGATGAGCATTTATAAACTCTGCTTTAAGCTCTAAAATTTCATACACTGCATCTAGCTCATTTTGGCTTAATTTGTCTAAAGCTAAATAACTTAAATAATACAAAAACTGAAACTCATAGCCTATGTGATCGTCAGGGATTTTGTCAAACAGCTCACTATCTATCTTTAATCCAACGCTTTGATAATAAGCCCTTACATCCATGGTTTGTGTGCCAAACATATTTTTGTAATCAAAATATGTTGATTCATATGGCACCGCTTTAGGACGACGAGGCCCTACAAAAAGCCTATTGTATTCATATCTAGTTTCGTCTGTGTTTTTAGTATTTATTGTATTTTTAATATCGCTTAATAGTTTATGGTTTTTTGAAATTTCATCAAAATCGTTTGAAATTTTTAAAATTTCAGCAAAATTTTCATCTGAAATTTCAATCAAAAATATTCGTCTTAGCATATCTTCTTTTGCTAGACTTATTTTTAGCTCACTCATCATCTCTTTCATAATTTATCCTTTATAGTATGAAGCTATTTCTTTTCATTCTAGGATAAAAACGAACATTTGGCTTGGTAAAGAAATGCTTAAATCCTGGCATCTCTTTTTTCATATCAGCACTATCAGCGACTGAAATATCAACTATGCGTAAAACATCACAAGGGCATCCTGCTACACATGCTGGTTCTTCGCCACGCTCGACTTTTTCAGCACACATGTTGCATTTTTGAGCCTTGCCATCTTTGCCTTTGCTTATAGCATTATAAGGACAAGCTAAGAAGCAATACCCACAACCTATGCATTTATCGTGTATAGGTTGGATTATGCCATTGTCTAGCTTTTCATATGCACCTACTGGACAGACATTCATACAAGCTGGATCATCACAATGATGACATGAGTGTGTTATATACACGTCCTTGTGTAGCCCATCTTCTATAATAGGTACCAAATCAACCTTACGCCAATTTATATCTGGATGTTGATTGTGATACACCTGACAAGATATTTCACATGCTAAGCATCCGATACAAAAATTATAATCAAATAAAAATCCAAGTTTTCTTTGTGTTTTCATTTTTTGTTCCTTTCTACTTAAAACAAGAGCGTCTAAGCGTTTAAATTTAACGCTAACACAAAGTATTGCAAGATATTTGCGGCTCTGTTTTACAGGCTAACACCTGCAAACAAAAGTTACCAAAATTAAGCAAATGCTAAGCATATAGCCCATCAAATGCAAATTTTCTAGCCCCACAAAAACTCACAAGACTAGTGCGACTACTTTTCTTGTTTTGATGCTTTTTTGACTTCTACAAATGTCGCTGTATATGTAGAACCATTACCAAGATCACTAACTCCATCAGAGCAAAGGAAATTTGCACCTGTGCGAGATTTTGTAACTTTTAACCAGATGTTATTCCATGCGTAACAAATTCCAGGTTGCATCTGATTTGTTTGCACTACCGTAAAAACAGCCGTTCCTTTTTCGTTTGTGGCTTCGACTGTATCGCCGTCTTTGATGCCACGAGCATCCATATCCTCTTTTGTCATGAAAATTTCAGCATTGCCTTTTACTATCACACGCTTAACGATATATGGCATATTTCCCCAGTTTGAGTTATCTTGTAGCTGTGTTCCTGGTGTCATAAAATAAAGCGGATACTTTTTAATATAGTCTTTGCCGTATTTTTCATTGTAATAATCCCAATCGTCATTTAAATCAATTACAGGATGATAACCAGCATCTTTAAATGTTTTAGAGTATAGCTCCGCTTTACCACTTTCAGTTCCAAATACTAGCTTATCTTTTGGTGTATAAGGATAGTAAGGAAACTGATCTTTCATCGTCTCTGGCGTCCTAAATGGCTTGATCCAGCCAACACTTTTTAGCTTTTCATAAGTGATATTTTGCTTTTTGGCAAATTCTGTATCTAAAAAGCGACGGCAAACCGTCTCACTATCCCAATTAAAGCACTCTTCTGTATAACCCATAGCTTTTGCTAAAGCGTTAAAAAACTCTAAGTTTGTCTTAGCTTCGCCAAGTGGTTTAACGGCTTGGGCGTTGTAGCAGACATAGCCTGAAATTTGGTCATTTTGTATATCTTCGCTCTCCATAAATGTAACGCCTGGAAGCACATAATCAGCATAATCACAAGTATCAATGTCATATGGATCAATAACAACTAAGAAAAAGTCATCGTCCATAATGCGTTTTTTAATCAAATTTGTATTTGGTGCAGTTACCATTAAATTTGAGTTATAATTTATACATGCTTTAATTGGCACAGGAACGGGCTTGCCAAGATACGTAGCGCCCTCTTTTTGTATGCCTTTGCCAAACTCAACATAGCTTATTTCTTGACGCTGTATTTTATTGCCGTCTTTGTCTTTTGGCGATAAATCTGGCATACAATTTTCAAAATTAAAACAGCCCTTAACATGCACATATGCCCAGAAAAGTCCGCCACCAAGCTTAGTAAGTGAGCCAACTAAAACCGGCAAGAATGTAACCGCACGAACAAGTCTTGCGCCATTAAAATGTCTTTGACCGCCATCGCCGTGCATTATGGCTGGTGCTTTTGCGTGAGCGTATTCACGAGCAAATACCTTAATCTGATCCACACTCGCACCACACATCGCAGCTAACTCGCCGTAAGTGTAAAGTGAGCACTCTTTAACAAGCTCGTCAAAGCCCATTGTGTATTTTTCTATAAATTCATGATCGTAAAGATCTTCTTCGATAAGCACCTTGCAAACCGCTAGACAAAATGCTGGATCGCTTGATGGTCGAAGCTGGATAAACATATCAGCTTGATTTGCTAGTGGCACACGCACTGAGTTTATAACTACTATCTTACCACCTCTTTTTTTAACACGGTGAGCAAATTTAACCCAGTGAACTGCAGTATAAGACTCGTTTGAACCCCAACTAATATACATATCACTCTCATCAATCTCAAGAGCGTCTTTTGAAAAGTCCGTGCCGATAACACTTGGCGTTCCAGCATATCTTGGCCAGTCGCAAGGGTTTCTAACAAGTCTTGTCGCGCCATATTTTTCAAAGAAATTTCCGCTTGAGATTGTCTTTGATATATGTCCTTCATTGCCAGAATAAACAAACTCAGTCAGTGCCTCTCCTCCAAACTCAGCTTTGATTTTTGTAAGTTTTTGGGCTATCTCCTTTAGGGCTTTGTCCCAGCTTATTCTCTCCCATTTCCCACTTCCCTTTTTGCCAACTCGCTTCATCGGATACATAATGCGATCGGCGTTATATAGGTGCATAGCATAGGTATGACCCTTTACGCAAACTGTGCCTTGAGTGAGTGGGTGTTTTGGATCGCCTTTGATACTTACCATTTTGCCGTCTTTAACTTCTGCAATCATAGAACAGGCATCGCGGCAATTTCTAGGACAGGTTAGGTAATGATACTCTACACCCTTTTCATTTTTATAGGATTTTGGCTTAAAATCCACCTTAAATTGTTCCATGCCAAAAAGCTGTGGTGCTGCACCAGCGACAGCTAGTCCCGCTCCCATGCCTTTTAAAAAAGATCGTCTTTGCATATTAATCTCCTTTTTGTGAAATTTTAACCATAGTCAAAATTTCACACACTTTTGTTATTATAAATTTTGCATATCTGACTGTATTTGCTCATCTTGCTCTTTTGCTGGTAATGTTTCTTGCACAGGCATATTAAAAACAAACACAATATTTTCATCTTTTTCACGAGATAAAATTAAAAATTTATTATCTCTTATAGTTATGGCTCTTGGGTTTGATACCCCAGTGAATGCAAACGCATCAACTATCTGCTTTGCTTTTAGATCAAGTTTTAATATACTAGAATAATTCTTGCTTAGTAAATATGCATAGTCTGTGTCAAGCTCAACACCAGTAATATAATAATCATCTAATGTTTTGCCGTCTTTTAGCTCTACACCTATACTTGGCACATACTCCTCAACTATCATCTTATCATCACCATCTAAAATTGCAACACTCCAACTTGGTCTAGTTTTACTAGGAACTGAAGCGATTAAATATTTATTTGTGGCTTCGTCATAATCAAAATCCAAGATGTATTGTTGTTTTGCACGTAGTGTGAAAAAGCGATTTTTATTGCCAAAATCTGTAAGCTTAAATTTATCATAACCATCTATTAGGTGTCGCCATTGGCTATTTTGTTCATCTTTATCAATTATATCTGTTGGCAGATATGACACAAATGTTTTGTTATAGCTTATAATTGACACTTCATCTTTATACCATGTTGCACCTACACTATCTTCCATCTCCATGATAAAGTGCTTATCGTGTCTAGCGTATCTTAAGGCATTAAAATTTGCATCAGTTACATAAAATCCATTATTATTAGCACTTATGGCAAAAGTGCCTGTTTTTTTGTTTAAATCTAAACCAGTTAGTGGTTTTTTGCCAAGATTAAGCGTGATTTTTTCACTTTGAGTTAGAAATTTTATATTTTTTATAGCACCAGCGTCCGCTTGTAAAACCAAATCATTAGATCTAGATGTCACTAGCTCAGGCTTTTCTACATCCCAATCAAACCTAAAATCAAATGGACTTTCCCAGTGATCTTGCTCCCAAAACCACTTATCTGGATTTAGACTCATGCGTGGTGGAGTAGATGAACCTAGATGAGGTGGGGGACCAGATGTGATAAATGCTTGTAAGCAGTTTAATGCAACTATCGCTATAAAAGCTAGATGTGCAAATTTGCTAGTTGGTGTTAATGGTATGTATTTGCCAAACTCTTTATTTTCACTCTTATGCATAATCTCACCAAAATTTCTACTCATAAATAAAATCAGTGCCAAAAATACAAGAACAAAAAAATCAACCACAATCACCCAAAACTGAGTATGTGCACCAAAAATTTCAAGCCCAAAACCTTGTCCGATATCCAAATATCCACCAAAAGTGCCATCGATAGAGTAGTGAATAAAACCATTAAACATGCCCCAACAAGCCATAAATATCAGCGAAGCTAGATAAACACGTTTAGGACCATATCGCACTATAAATAACCCTATAAGTGCTATAGCTATCATAGTAATACGCTCAGCCCAGCACATTACACATGGACTATCTCCCATGCCAAAGCCTAAAATCACACAGGCTATACCAACAGGAAGCATGATAAGAGCGATGACTGCGATTGACATCATATTTATAAAGCATTTTTCATTATTTTGCATGACAAACTCCTTATAAATTGCCTATTGGTATAACAACCCATAGATTTACATAAAACTCAAGTGCAATCAGACACAAACACCCAAGCACCGCAAAGCAAACCGCCAAAAATTTCAACTCTGGCTTAAAATAAAGCACCAAAGCCGAAAAAAGGAAAAATAGTAGCTGTAAAAACTCCATTGTTAATCCTTTGTTAGAAAATTGTTAATAACGTTATTTGGATACAATGATATAACTTTAAAAATTAAATTAAACTAAAAAATTTAATTTTTATTGCCAAAATACTAATATTTTTATAAAAAATGTAAAATTTGTGTCAAAATTTGACAAAAATAGAATAAAATTTTTATAAATTAAGTTAAATATAAGATTAGAATAACAAAAATTTGACTTTGATAATCGAGTTTAAAAATAAAAAATTAAAATATTACATTATTAAAATTTATTAAAGTTAAATATATTTTTTAAATAAAATTTTGAAATACCGTCCTAAAATTCTACTGTTTTTAAAAATTTTTGTTATATAATCAGCCACGTTAAAATATATAAAAGGTTAATTATGCTTCAAAAGACTTTTTTTTCCATGGCTTCGGCTATATTATTGTTAATACTTTTTGCCATAGCTAGTGGTGCTGCTACTATTATTGAGAGTAAGTATTCAACAGCAACGGCATGGGCGTATGTATATGGTGCTGGATGGTTTGCGGCGATTCAGTTATTACTTGGGATAAATTTAGCTTACAATATTTTTCATTATCGTTTATTAGACATTAAAAAGCTTCCGTCTTTTTTATTTCATCTAAGTTTTATAGGTATATTAATAGGTGCTGCAATTACGCGATATTATGGATTTGAGGGCAACGTTCATATCAGGGAAAATACTCAAACAAACATTATAACTACACGCGGTTCTTATATCACGCTTGAGACTAGACTTGATGGCAAAGATTATGGCATAAGCATACCAAGAGAGCTTGAGACACTTGGCAAGCACGGCTTTAATTTAGAGCTTGATTTGCCAGATGGCAAAGCTACGTTAAAATACTCTGAATACGTGCCAAATGCTATTTATCAATTTGTTGATGCCAAAGGTGGCAAACCAGTTATTGAACTTGTGCTTTCAAATGCAAGTGAGCGCGAAGAGATTGATTTGCTTGATGGCGAAGAGATAGTTGCTGGTGATGTTAGCTTTTTATTTAATGCTGAACCAAAACAGGGCAGTAAATATGTAAAATTCACACTAGAAAATGATAAATTCTACTACACTTCAAACGTTGAAATTTCAAAATTTAACATGAGTGAAAACTCAAAAATAATACTGCAAAAAGATAGCATTAACGAACTAGCACAGGCTGAATTGCTAACAATTTCAGATGTAAATTTTTCTGCTAAATTTTTATCAACATCAGCCGTTAGAAAACTCATACCTAAAAAAGATAGCCAATTTGATGCGATAATAGCTGAGTTAAACTACAAAGGCGAGAGCAAAGAGATGGTGCTATTTCACAACCTAATCGAACCAGCACGTGCTGTGATAGGCACTCAGGTATTTGTCGCATCTTGGGGACTAGCTCAGGTAAAAATGCCTTTTAGTTTGCATTTAAAAGATTTTGAGTTAAAGCGATATCCTGGTTCAAACTCACCTATGAGCTACTCAAGCGATGTTGTTGTCATAGACGGCGATAAACCGCAGTTTGAATACAAAATTTACATGAATCATGTGCTTGATTACAATGGATATAGATTTTTTCAAAGCTCATATGACAAAGATGAGCGCGGTACGATACTTTCAGTCAATAAAGACCCAGGCAAAATACCTACATACATCAGTTACTTTTTGTTAGGTCTTGGATTTTTGTTAAATGTCATAAATCCAAACTCTCGTTTTAGAAAATTAGCCGCCTTAATCGACAAAGATAGCGTTAAAAAGCCACTAGCTATTGTTGCACTATCTTTTATTGGGTTAATTAGCATAGATGCAAATGCAAATGATTTAAATTTTTTACCAAAAATTGACAAAGAACACGCCGCAAAACTAGGCAGGATAATGGTGCAAAGTGCCGATGGTAGAGTTAAGCCATTTGATACTGTAAGCAAGGAAGTGCTTAATAAAATTCACAAAAAAGAGAGTATAGCACAGCTAGATTCAAATCAGGCCTTACTATCTATAATGGTTGATCCTCCATACTGGAGAAACCAAAACATCATCGCACTTGGCACAAACAAAGAGCTAAAAAAAGAGCTAGGCGTTGATGAAAATGCAAAATATGCTAATTTTAGAGATTTTTTCACCACAAAAGAGCAGGGCAATGAATACAAGCTAACACGCTTTGCAGAGATAGCAAATCGCAAACATCCAGGCTCACGTGGGACATTTGATAAAGATGTGATTAAGATAGATGAGAGATTAAACGTCTTTTACATGGCGTTTATGGGTGAGATATTTAAAATTTTTCCAAAACAAAACGACCCAAATCACACTTGGCACACTCCAGCAAATGCGATGATGAGCATGGATGGCGACGAAGCTGATGGCATTGCTATCATGATGAGAGATTATTTTTTAGCAGTTGATGAAGCCATAAGCAGTGGTGAGTGGAGCAATGCAAACAAGGCACTTGAAGTTATATCTGATTATCAAAACAAGCACGGTTTAGATATTATGCCGCCAAAATCTCGCATTGATATGGAAATTTTATTTAATAAAGTTAAAATTTTTGATCGCCTTACTCCAGTTTATCTAATCGCTGGTTTTATACTACTTATATTTGTATTTATTAAGATGTTAGCCCCTAGTGCTAGTATTAATGGAGTGTTTAAATTTATCTATTTTATAAACATCTTGGCATTTATTGTTCATACTGTTGGTTTAGGGCTTCGTTGGTATATCGCTCAGCACGCCCCATGGAGCAACTCATATGAGTCTATGGTCTATATCGCTTGGGCTTTAAGTTTATCTGGTATTTTCTTTTCTCGTCGCTCACCTATATCAATGGCGCTTACATCTATATTGGCTGGAATTACGCTATTTGTCGCACATCTTAGCTGGATGGATCCGCAAATCACCACTTTAGTGCCAGTGCTTCAAAGCTATTGGCTAACTATCCACGTGTCTGTTATTACAGCTAGTTATGGATTTTTAGGGCTTTGTTCTCTTCTTGGATTTTTTGTGCTTGTGCTTTTGATTATGCAAAACTCAAAATCACCAAAAGATGCAATTACTCGCAACATCATCGAAGCCACACGTATAAACGAGATGGCTATGATACTTGGCATTAGTTTGCTTACTCTTGGCAACTTCTTAGGTGGCGTTTGGGCAAATGAGAGCTGGGGTAGATACTGGGGCTGGGATAGCAAGGAAACATGGGCACTGGTGTCTATTTTAGTATATGCAGCAGTGCTACACATACGTTTTGTGCCTAAACTAAACAATCAATATGCCTTTGCTGTATTGTCTATGTTTTCATATTGGGCGATTATAATGACGTATTTTGGCGTAAATTTCTATCTAGCTGGTATGCACTCATATGCCGCTGGTGATCCACTGCCTATACCAAATTTCATATACGTTATAGTTGCCGTTATGCTTGGCGTTAGCATTTTAGCATACTTTAAAAAGGGCACAACTACAAAGCTTTAATTTTGTCTTAAATCACAGGTTTATAACTAAGCCTGTGATTTTGTATAAATTTTAAGTCGCTTATTTTCACACTACAATACAAAAATGATAAATAAAGCAAGTAATATCGATAAAACATAAATCCTAACACAACAACGAGCGTCAAATTGCCAAAAAACAAGAGCCAACAAAAAATCTAGCTTAAAAGTATCAAAAGTCAAAATGCATAACCCATAATAAATTGATTAAAAAGAGCTATTTGTTTTTGTAATGCAACAAGCAAAGCTTAAACTCATTCTTGCGGTGTTTTATCGCATTTTTGCCAACTATCTGCTTTGTATAGTTTTGGTTAAAGTGCTTTTAAAGTGATTATTTTAAATTTGTGCGATAGTAAATAAATGGCGATTTTATACTATCTTTTTGCAAATTCTCGTTTCTTTTGGTAAATAATTGGTAACTATTTAGTGAAATTTAAGTGGTATTTAAGGCTAAATGCTTTAAGATACGACTACAATTTTTCAAAAGGAGAACAAATGAAAATAGCAAAACTTAGTTTAGCAGCACTTGTTGCACTTGGTGCATTCACAAGCATGGCTTCAGCTACACCACTTGAAGAAGCTATAAAAGACGTAGATGTATCAGGAATGGCAAGATACCGCTATACATATAACAGCGGAAAAGAATCTGGTAAAAAAATACACGATGGCAAACACAATTTTAAAATTATCACAAACTTCAAAGCAGCTATTGACGATAACTTCTTTGGTGTTATTGGTTTAAGATACAATGCAAACGACCTATCAAGCAAAGGAAACAATGGTATTGGTGGAGAGACAAATGTAGATAAGCATTTTGCACTACATCAAGCATATTTAGGCTATACAGTTGGCAATACAACTATCACAGCTGGTAAGCAAGTGCTTGGTACATACTTTACTGATGACCTAATTGGTACTGGTGTTAAGATAGTAAATAGCGATGTAGAGGGCTTAACTCTGGCTGCTCTTTATGCTGATGCACTAGAAAATACAGCTGAAGTAGATGGTGGTTTAATACCTACAGCAAATACTAAATTTTACAAAACTGGCAACTTATACGGCGTAGCAGCTATCGGTTCATACGATCCAATTGGCTTCCAGCTATGGTATGCTAGCTTAGATAAAGTAGTTGATTTAATAGCTGTAGAGTTTAACACTGATATAGCTTTAAATGACGATGTGGCATTTAGCTTTGTAGCTCAGTATGTAAACTCAGACGCAGATAAAAAAGCAAAAGATACTTTTAAAACAACAGATGGTAACTTCTATGCGACTGAGCTTGGCACATCACTATTTGGTGCTGATCTAAGTGCTGGTTATATCGGTTGGAAGGCTAAAAATAAAGGAACTACAAGCTTTACTCTAGAAGATCAAGGCTCTTTAATCGATCCAGGTGAGCAATTTGCAGATGTAGCTGATTATACTTTAATCGAAGGTAGAGGTAACTTCTGGTTTGTAACAGCTGGATATACATATGATAAATTCTTTGTAGGTGCTGACTATGTTCAAGGAACAATCAAAGAAGAAAACAAAAAACGCAATGTTAAAGAGAGTGTTGCTAGACTTGGATATGACTACAGCAAAAAGCTTAAATTTACAACTTGGTACTCTTATCTAACTGATAAAGAAAAAGGTGGCGAGAAAGACAAAAACCACAGATACAGATTTGAGGCTAAATACTCATTTTAATACCATTCCCCGCAAAAGCGGGGACTTCTCTCATAAAACTTACTTATTTTGATATATTTTTAAATAAAAACTAAAAACTTTTCGTTAAATTTCTTAAGCAAATTTTTGATAAAATAATCTAAAATTTAAAGGAAATATTATGATTAATCTAAAACTACTTGAGAGTAATTTTGACGAGTTTAATAAAAAACTAAAAGCTAAAAAAATAGATGAAATTTTGCTAAAAAATTTGGTTGATACTTTTGTTACTTTACGCAAAGAAAGACAAGAACTAGAAGCCTTGCAAGCTATGCAAAATACCAAAAGCAAAGAGATAGGTGAGCTAACTAGAAAAGGTGCTGATGTAAGTGGTCTTAAAGATGAGTTAAGTAAAAATAAAGAAGCTTTAGCAAAGCAAAATGAAGTCGTGCGAGAGCTGGATGAAAAACTAAGCAAAATCGCAGATAACGTCCCAAATATCATCGATGATGATGTGCCATTTGGCGATGATGAAAACGATAATGTTTGCATAAAGACAGTTCTTACTCCACCTAGTTTTGATTTTACACCAAAGGCTCATTATGAACTAACTAGTGAGCTTGATTTTGAGCGTGGTGCAAAAATTTCAGGTTCGAGATTTACAATTTTGCGTGGAGATATGGCAAAGCTTAGTAGAGCGTTGGTTAATTATATGATTGATTTTAACCAATCACGTGGGTTTGAGCTTGTAAATGTGCCATTTTTTGTTAATTCAAACACATTATATGGCACCGGACAATTACCAAAATTTGAAAATGATTTATATAAGGTTGCAGATGAGGATTTGTATTTAATCCCTACAAGTGAGGTTCCGGTTACAAATATCTACAATGATGAGATTTTAGACGAGAGTGCATTGCCTATTAAATTTACTTGCTATTCTGCTTGTTTTAGAAAAGAGGCTGGAAGTGCAGGGCGTGATACTCGTGGCATGATACGCCAACACCAGTTTGAAAAAGTCGAGCTTGTAAGTATCACAAAGCCACAAGATAGCGATAGAGTATTGCAAGAGATGATTGATTGTGCTTCTGATTTGCTTACTTCGCTTGGTCTAGCACACAGACATATGCTCTTGTGCAGTGGGGATTTGGGTTTTGGAGCAGCAAAGACTATCGATTTAGAAGTTTGGCTACCTGGGCAAAATAAATACAGAGAGATAAGCTCTATCTCAAATACTCGTGATTTTCAAGCTAGACGTGCCAAAATCCGCTATAAAGATGGCAAGAAAAATGCATTAGTTCATACACTAAACGGCTCAAGTCTAGCTGTAGGCAGGACATTAATCGCGATAGTTGAAAACTACCAGCAAGAAGATGGAAGTATCGCAATACCAGAAGTGCTTAAAAGGTATATGTAGTGGCTGATGATGAGGTTATACTAAAACCAGCAGGCGAAGAAGAAAAGCCTGACGAAATAGTATCTATCGAAGAGTTACCAAGCAATGATAATGCTCAATCCGAGCAGATAGATGACGAAGAGATATCGCCACAAAACACTAAAAAAAGCAAAAAACGACTACTTATCATAATCGCAGCAGTTGTCGCTGTGATTATAGTTGTTTTGATTGTTTTGATTTTGGTGTTAAAGAGTGGTAAAAAAAGTCAAGATATTGGCAATGACTTGGCAAGACGGATAGAGCAGAGCTATCCGACGCAAGAATTTCTTGCTTCGCGTGTAGATGAGATGATAAATAAGGCAAACCAACTCTATGAGCGTGGAGATAAATTCCAAGCATTAAAGATATATGAAAGCATTGCAACGCATAGTCAGTCGCTATCAAATTATAATCTTGGCGTATCGCAGATGAAGCAGGGTAATTGCGTAGAGGCTGTTGATTCGTTTGCTAAGGCTATATCAAACAAAGAAAACGGTGCTGTAAGTGCTATAAATGCGGCTATTTGTTCGCTTGATCTAAACAATACTAAAAATTTCAACTACTATATTGAACTAGCAAATACATTTTTGCCAGACGAAGCAGACTCGCCACTTTATAGCTATTATTACGCTTTGATAAATTATTACAAAGGTAACTATACACAGGCGCTACATGCACTAAATCACCCAAGTAGTCAGCACTATAAAGATAAATATTTATATTTAAGTGGCAAAATTTTAACCTCTCTTGGCAGGGATAGTGAAGCTATAGTCAAACTAGAGGCACAACGTGAATTTGATGCAAATTTCACACTAGCGCAGTTATATGCAAGGATTGCTGATTATTCTAGAGCTAGAGATTATTTACAAAGGGCGGCTAAAAATACAACCAATCCAGACCTTATAAAAATGACAGCTGGTATGATTGATTTAAAGACTAGCTATTATGGTGATGCTGGTGCTTTTATAGCAGAAGTTTTTAAGCAAGATCCGCTAATCCCAAGCAAAATTTACCGTCTAAAAACCGTGCTAAATCCTGAAATTTTTGATGTAAATATCGCTCAAATGCGTTTTAATAATGATATGTTTTTTGATAAAATTAGGCGCTACGAGACGCTATTTTATTTCGCACCTTATAAGGTCTTTAATGCTGCTCAGGCTATGAGTCAGATACGAAAGGGTGGCATGAGTGTGTTTTTGGACGATACGAGCGGAGCTGATGCCTTTTTGCGTAATTCGTCCGCTTTATCTAGCGTAAATGCAAGACTTACTCATGCGACAGCAAAAGCACTAAATTACGAGCTAAAAGCTGCAAATGCTGAATTTGCCACACTTGTGCGTGATTATCCAGAGCATTCGATACTTCATTACAATCTTGCTTTAACATACGCACAACTTGGCAATTTTACCATGTCGGCTAAGCACTTTGCTACAAGCTATCACCTGGATCCTACAAATTATTTAGCTGGTGTGTTTCATGCCATCAGCACTGACATTACGGGGAATTTAAACCCAAAATTTGTAGCTGATATAAGTGAGAGTTTAGGGCTAGATACAAGTATTAAAACGCCTAACTTGTATAATTCGTTGCTTGATTTGATATCTCAAAACAACTCATCTCTTATTAGATATCTTGAAGAGCCAAGCGATGATGGTATCTTAAGCATAGCTTATCAAACGATAATAGCTAAAGCTTTATCTCAAAATAGCAAAATGAAAGAGCTAAGTGCTACTTTGGTTCAAAAACTACCAGACGATATCGTGGCAAATGTGCTAAATTTCATAGCAAATGATAATTCAAATGATGTAAAAACATATGCATTAAATGTGCAAAAGTATTTTAAATCGCTTGATTTAAATGAAGACAGCTTTTATAATGGTGCAAATATTGTCAAAAAACAATATGTTAAATTGCTTCAAATTTCTGGATTGCTTTATTATGAGCGAGATAAGCTTAGAAACGCCTTGTTGTCGGCTCCGGCAAATATAAATTTATTGCAAACTTTAGCATATATTGAACTTTTTACAAATGACTTTAAGCATAGCTATGAAATTTACAATCGCTTGATAGATGATTATAAGCAAGACGATGCTGTGACGCTGTTTTTGGCATCAGTGGCTGCTATTGGTGCTGGTGATGTGCCTAGTGCGATTGCGTTACTTGAGCTAACCAGGGTAAGCGATGAAAATGCCATAGAAAACCGCATAGCACTTGGGTATTTGTATCACGAGATAGACAATATAGAAGCCGCAGTAATACAATACAATAAAGTTGGCAATACGGATTTTAAGCCTGAATTTTATGATTTTATCTTAAGATAGCTTTTATAAAGTGTTATATTAAATTTTATATTATCTTAAGTAAATTAACTTTGATTTTCTTGCTAATTTTAGTAAAATTTTATTTGTTATTTTAATAATATGTCTTTTAATAAAGATATTATGTTTTTAAATAGAGTGCAAACACAAGAAATTTACTTAATTTAAATTTATAATAAACCCTTTTATAGTTATTAGTAAATTAATTCTTGTAGTGCTTTGCTGGGTAATGAGATCTTGTGTCTTAATATAAACCTTTGTCTTTTGTATATCATACTATTATCAATCATTAAATCTCTACTAACTAGTTAATTTCAAGCAGACTGTATATAAATTTATCATCTTTTTAACATACTTAAACCATAAGTCATGCATTTTTTAAAGCAAAACAAACTAAAATTTGGTTTTTAATTTCGGTGTTGTGTTTTTTATCTTTTCTTTGTTTGTGGCTTTATTGTAAAGATAAATGGCAAATTTTAGAGCACTAAATAAATTTATTATATATTTAAAAGAGCATAAATTTAGACATTACATAAAATAAAAATCTATATCATCAAGTATAATTGCAAGTAAAATTACTGATTAAGTTAAATTTAGTAAAGCAAAATGTTGTCTTTGTCAAAGCTATAGTAAGGATTTGTATTTAGTGTAGCTTTGGCGTTCTTGCCATACATGGCGTGTCTAAAATTTAGATCAAGTATGCAATTGACAGTTTTTATAGAAGTATTTGTTTAAGACACCCATTTTGCTTGATGAGTTTTGAGTGTCATAAAATTTAGAGTTGCAAAAGTTATAAGTGTGTGTTGGTATGACTAAGGTGCTGTTGTCCTATGCCCTGTAGTAAAATTATTTTACACAAGCACTTTAAGTAAGTATTTATAGGTAGCAATGCAACCCAAAGATCAAATATCTTGCTATACACAATCAGTTTATCGCCTGCCTTACATCTTTTATGTCTTCTAGTATGCTTTTTCATTGTTTGTGATAATTGTCTAGCCTATTTTCTTAGGCTCATTTTACATTCTTAATGGACCTAAATTTTTTAATCTCTCTATGATATGCCTAGCTCAAGTGTCTGAATTCCTAAAATTTCAGCTATCTCTATCACATTATAGCCTCTATTGCAAAGTGCTAAGAAATTTCTAAGACGCATTATGTTGGTTTGGTATTTTGGATTGGTGTTTATGATTTGCATGAGTCCACGTGAGCCTAGATTTGGCTTATATATGGTTTTGGCATTGACTTATAGGTTTAAAATGCAGTTTTTGATAAACAAAAACCACCATTAAACCCTTTTATGTGACTAATTTTAGATTATCTAAGGCTCGTATGATGCTCTTTATAATTACTAAATTTTGACCTGCAAAGCGTTGTAACACCTAAATTTAAAGAAGAAGCATTAAACTGTTTTTTGTATGAGTCACGGTAAATTTTGGCTCATTTGTAAGGTATTTGATGGTATGAAACAATACTTTATCTCTAAGGACATTAGTCAGTACATCACCTATACAAGTTAGCACAAATCCAGCTTTAACATTTACCTTTAAGACACTAAAATTTTGACTGATATAGACAATGGAGTCTATGGTCCATGGTGTGATCATGAAGCGGTAGTTGTATTTTATTTCTTTGAGATTTGACAGATAGATGTATAGTTTGCTCCAAATGACTGGATTGCTTAGTTCGCTATTTTTATTAAGCTTACTATCTATAAAGACTTGATATTCACCGTCTTGTATCTTATCTTGTTTGCTTTGGGATATACAAAAGCCTTAACACCTTTGATAGTAGCATACAGCATGGCATCTGACATATCATCAGATAGTTAGCAAAGGTGCTCCTGAGACTAAGGAGAGGGGGGGTGACTAAGGTTAAAATTTATAGGCTCTGAGTAGTTAAGCACATGAAGTGTGTTTGCTTAAAGTCGTAAATTTTCTCACTACTTAGTGTGATGATGTAGGCATTTTTTATACTCCACTCTGATGAAACAAGCTAGTAAAAGCGTCGCGTACCGCTTTTTGATAGCATTAATTTGTATCTCGTTGTGGTTTTTGGAGTGTTTGTTTGTGTGTTTTTAGATGAAGCTTAGGCTCCTATGATGGAGTGTGAGGTCTAAAAGATTTGCTATAAGCATAAGGGCATACATAAGCTATCTTTTTTGATAAATTTCACATTACAAAAGTGTAAAAATTTGGTGGCATTATGGCATTATTTTTATGACGCAGTTTTTTGTTTATTGTTTATATATAATTTTGGCTTAATTATTTTTTAGACGCTTAATTTTGATTTTTTATGTTGAATAATTTAAAAAGTAAGCAAATATTGGTATCTATATCACGGATAAGGACAATTAAAAAATAACTTAAAATTATATAGTGGCCAATGTGTGCAGTAAAAGTTTTTATATCTTATCTATGTAATATCGGAATAATCCGCCTCAAGCAAGGCGGATTAAGACTATTTTTCACTAGGTAAAAACATCTTCCAGCTACTATCTACTTTCCAGTCTATTGGGTGGCAAGATGTGCAAGTATTTAGTCTTTGTGGGTGATGTACGGCGTGGCATGATTGGCACTCTAGCATTTCATTATCTTTATTATGAACACTTTCATGTGGATTAGACATACCGTAGTGTGCAGTTTTTTGTCTGATTTTGTCTATTTTATGACAGCCTATGCACTGCTCGTTTTTAAAGCCTCTTTGGTGTGCCGGCATCTCAAAGTCGCCAGTTACATACATCCTAACCTCATTTAGCTGCTCCGCTAGGGTTGGGATATGGCAGTCATGGCAAGTTACATTTGCGTCATTATGCTTTTTAGCTAGCATATCTCCCTTGACAAAAGAGTCATATTCTGGCTGCATGTTGTGGCACAGAATGCAAAATTCAGCCTTGTGACTAGCTTTTTGTACTTGATGAAACACTATAAAACCAACGATAGTGGCTATTGCTAGTCCTATTAGCGCGTATTTCCTTTTTTTGCTCATGCTTTTTCTCCTTTTGCATTTGCTGCAGCTTGATATCCGGCTAATCGCCCATAGCATAGGCATGTAGCGTGGCTAGTTCCGGCTAATACTACAGGATAATCACCTAAAAAGCGTCCGCCCATGACATTACCACATGCATAAAGCCCTGAAATTTCATTATAGTCAGTATCTAGCACATTTGCTGTATTTGGTTCAACACTAAAACCACCCATGACAACTAGACTTGCGCCAACATCCATCTTTCCAGCATAAAATGGCGCATGACGGACGGGGAACATCCTTTTTGCGGTCTTGCCAAAGTCATCATCGTGACCCTTATCGCATAGCTCGTTGTAGCGTTTTATAGTCGCTAGAAACTGCGTTTGTGCCTTTTTGTTATCAGGATAGAGCATGCCAGCAAGCTCTTCTATGCTGTTTGCCTTAAAGACACCAGGCATCTCTTCAAGATCTTTTACTGATATATACGATGTTTTGCCTATCGCCCACTGGCAATCAGGCGGAAGTTTTGGATTGTCTTCTGGTGCCACGCAGTGATTTACGCTACCATGCGATACGCCCATAAACTCGACTTGCTCTGGAAATTTAGAGTCAAATACTTGCCATCCAAAGCCTCCTGGCTGACGAGACAGTGGCTGAGTGACTTGCTGTCCGCTTAGATCCTCGTTCGTAAAGCGTTCTCCCTTTGCATTTGTTAGCAAAAATGCATCAACGCCAAGTGGTCCACCAAGGGTATGAGCCACTGGTGCGTGTGGTCCGTCTTCTAGCTTTGCACCTATCCATGAGCCTAGTTTGTGTCCGTCTCCTGTGTTTGTTGGATTGTTTTTATAATCCACATTTGGAAATGGACAGAAGAAATTTGCCACCCACGGCACAAATGTTTTTACCATTTCAGGATCATTCATATAATCGCCTGTGGCTAAAATCACCGACTTAGCATTTATTTTGATATACGAGCCATCAGCCATATCTTGAGCGATCGCTCCTTGCATTTTGCCAGTTTTTTTATCACGAAGTAGCTTTTGTGCACGAGTTTTAAAGATGTACTTCACTCCTTGCTCGATTGATTTTTGATAAACTAGTTCCATCATCGGCTCTTGAGAAGGTAAAAATGTCATAACAGTTGGATAGCTTGGGCTATTTTCTTCGTTTGGATCATACGTTGCCGGAAGAGGATAGTGCATAAGCATCAAATTTATCTTACTTCTATCAAGTTGTGTGTCGGTTTCCATCATAAAATGCACAGCAGGTGCAAGCTCTAACATCCAGTCAAAATCTTCGCCACTATGATCTGCCCAATAGTTCCACACACGCTGATCGGCACGATATCCCATCTGTTTTAAATGCTCATTTATAGCTGCATGCTTATCATACGTGATGCCAAGCTCTCTTTGAAATTTATTCCCAAGAGTGCCGTACTGACCGCTTCTAACTTGAAAGCGACCAGCTTTTTCTATAACGATGACTTTTGCGCCCCTTTCACTAGCGGCGCGCGCGGCATGAAGACCCGAAACTCCAGCTCCGATGATAAGCACATCAGTATCAAGTGTTTTTGTGATATCTTTGTCTGAAATTTGTGGCTCAATCCCTAGCCACTTTGGTACTTCGGGTTCTTTTGCAACCTCTTTTTCTAAATGGATAAGATGGTTGTTTGGGTTTTCACAGCCTGTTAATAGTGCTGATGTAGCAGCTACTGAGCCAAGTGTGAGCGCACTACTACGCTTTAAAAACGAGCGACGCGATAGTTCATTTTTTTCTAACATTTCATGCTCCTATTTTAATATATCAAAATCATAAGATACTCTTAGCCAAAGTTCCTCGTCCGTTGTTTTGCCATCAGACCTGCCGTCAGTGTATTTTAGCTTTCTATCCATAGTTTCATAGATGGCAGATAGTTTTAAGCCCTTCACCGCAGGGACATTGTAGCTAACCTGTACATCCCAGCCCTCTACATCTATCCTAGTGCCTGGTGCTTGACCGTGTAAGCCACCCGCACGGACGTTGCTACCGTTGTGTTGTTTGCCATACCAATAATCAGCATCTAGCCTAAGTCCGTTGATACCTACATTGCTAAGATTATAACCCACGCTAAGTTTATGTAAATTCATACCAGCAAATGACATAAACAAAAATGGACCATAAATCGGAGTAGCTGTAAATGCACCAACATCGTTGCCTACGCCTTGAAGTGCCATTTGATTTTTGCTAACGGTTGAATATGCATATCTAAAATCAAAGCCATAAGTATTATAAAGCCCTATCATACCTGTGTAGTAGTTGCCGTTAAAGTCAAAATTTTCTTTTAAAGTGCCGTTTGTTCTTGAGCCTTTATACATAAAGTCTATGCCAACTACTGCATTTTCAAAAAGCATAGGTGTTTTATATCCAGCATGTGCGAAGTAAAAATTTATATCACCCTTTGAATTGGTCTCATCATCGTACTCAATACCTGATACATTTGCATAAGCAGCCGTAAGTGATACTCCAGCAAGTCCGCTGTATGTTACAAATGAGTTAAAGATATTATCAAATTTATAGCCATAAGGTCCAAAGCCACCGATGATAACTCTATCTTTAAAATTTGGTGCCCCGTGATCACCACCAGTTACAGCACTAGATCTGCCTGCAAATTTCCAAAAATCAGCTATGCCGATAACCGTATCAATGCTATCAAGCTTTATCCTAGCGCTCACGCCCTCAAATGCCTCTTTGTAGCCTACGTCTGTGTTTGTAGCGACGATCGGAGGGACTAAGCCGGTGTATTTTGAGTTGTAGTATTGACGACCGATTTTAAGATCGATATACTCATTTTCATACCCTAGATAAGCTTCTGAAAGTGCTATGCCTTCACTATTCCAATCATATGCATAAAAATCTTTTGCACTGCTTGATGGAGCAAAATTTACCAAGCCCTGAGCTGTAAGACCAAGCCTAAAGCCATAGTAAGAGCCTGTTAAAAATCTAAGCTCAGCACCGACGCCACCGATATGTTGGCGATTTGGATTTGTGCTACTAGCTGGTGGAAAGTATTCAGTCTTGTCCATATCGTAGTATGAAAACACAGTCGCACTCATTGTGCTTGCTTGCAGTGCTTGTGCTAAGTTGTCACTAGCGTTTGTACTAGATACCATAGCCATAAGTGTGGCTAAACTAAGAGTAAATTTACACTTACTCGTTGTTAAAAAATGTGTTTTCATCATAACCTCCTTTGTTTTGAAACACTCCTTGCAAACGTGCTAAAAGCCCTATTTGTTTAAAGCGTTTTTTAATTATTAACGAAATCATAACATGAGTGTTGATTAAAAACGGTAAGATTTTGGTAACATTAGCTAAAAAATAAATTTTAGTTTTAATTTTTAAAATTTTGATATAATCATAGTATGATAGAAATTTTACTTATAGAAGATGATCTTGATCTAGCTGAGCTTTTAAAATACGCATTAGCAAAGAGTGATATTAGCGTAAGCATAGCCACAAATCCGCTTGAAGGGCTTAAAATTTTAAATGAGAAAAGCACTTTTGATGCATTGGTGCTTGATTTAGGTTTGCCTGATATGGATGGTCTTGAAGTGTGTAAAAATGTCAGACAAAGCTATGCGTCGCTACCCATAATCATCTCATCGGCTCGCACTGAAACACTAGATAAGATAAAAGGTTTTGAGCTTGGAGCGGATGATTATATCTCAAAGCCATATGAGCCAATAGAACTTGTGTTTAGATTAAGAGCAATATTGCGCCGAGGCATACAAGTTAGCAATGAAGCTAAGACATTTTTAGTCGATAAACAAAGGCGTATTATCATAAAAAACAAAGAAAAAATAGCACTAACAAAGGCGGAGTTTGATATTTTTATCTATCTTTATGAAAAAGAGGGAATAGTTATACCGCGAGAAGATATTTTAATAAATTTAGGTCAGTCAAAATTTCAAAGCGGATTAAAAAGTATCGATGTAGCCATAGGACGCTTACGCCAAAAAATCGGAGACGATCCTAAAAATCCACGATTTATCCACTCTGTGCGTGGTATAGGATATAAATTTATTAATGCGTAGTATATCTATAATCAAACTAATATCATTTTTCTTTATTATTGCTTTAATCATAGTAAATTTGGGATTTTTTATAGAAACGAAACGGCAAATAAGAGATGAGGAGTATTTTACCTATCAGCGGTTTATGTTAGGTATGCGAATACGCTCACAAGAAGATGACAATACAACTGCACAACTAGAGCAAATAGGGCTTAAAAATAGTGAGCTTGAGCCTGGCAAAATCAGACAAAATGGCGAGAAAATTTTTAGCGACTCGTATGCTGATATGATAAGATATAACAAAAAGCTTTATTTTGTGCCTAGAATTTCTTCTGTAGATGACAAGATGTTATCTCGCATTATGGCTGCAGCAGGGCTTAAGACATCAAAAAACGATATCGCAATACACGAGCTGGTTTTAGAAAATTTACAAGATTTTTCTACGCATAGGATCTGGATACTTTGGATTATAGTAAATACCGTAATGACGGCATTTTTTATAACAGTCTTAAGAAAATTACTTAAACTTAGAAATTTAAAAAATATGATAAGAGAAGCAGGAGAAAGAGATAAGTTTAAACTAATAAAAATACAAGCAAATGATGAAATAGATCAAATCGCTAGTGAATTTAACACAACAATGCAAAAGGTAAATGCAATGAAAGAGGCTAGGGCATTATTTTTGCGTAATATTTTGCATGAATTTCGCAATCCGATAATGAAAGGGCGGATCATGGCGGATATGATAGCTGATATTTTGCAAGATGATAAATTTAACAACAGATTAAAACAGGTCTTTATACGGCTTGAAATCATACTAGGCGAGGTTGTAAAGGTGGAAAAATTTGTATCTAACGAATGGGGTCTTAAGAAAAATAAACACCGAATTATAGACATCATCGATCACTCAATCGATCTGCTTTTATTAAAAGACACAAGTCGCATACATGTGCATTGTGACGATGAAATAAGTGCGGTGCAGGTTGATTTTGAGCTTTATGCAACAGCAGTTAAAAATCTAATCGATAACGCCCTAAAATACTCTAGTGATAAAATTTTAATAAATATAGACAAAACCGCAATTTGCATAAGTAGTATAGGAGATGAGCTTGAGCCTGAAAGACTTGATTTTCAAAGAGCTTTTAACAGAAAGGTAGAGACGTCAAATTCAGGGCTTGGTCTTGGACTTTATATAGCAAACCAAATTTTTAAAAAACATAATCACACTCTAAAATACAAGTATGAAGATAATAAAAATACTTTTATGATATGTTTTATAAATTGATTTGAGATATTTTAATTTTATCTTAGCTTTGTTTTCATGTAATTTAAAAGATCTATTAGTTCAATTAAACTTAAGCTGATTTTCTACTTCGCTAACGCTCGTAGTTGTAAGCAGACGATATAGATTTTTGTTATCAAACATTAATTTAGGTATGGTATAAAATCTCTTTTTTATGTCTTTCTCAAAGAAAGTATAAACACAATGAAATTGCTTAGTTTATGTTTAGTGCATAACACAAAAATTTTCCTATGCCATTTATATGGTTTTTACCATTTGTTTCTTGTAAAACTACGAGCGTAGTGAAGTAAAAATTTATTTTTACAGTATTTATCTATGATAAGCTTTAGTTTCATAATCTATCAAAACTCTCTAACTGCTGCTATAAACAATAGAGTCTTCTAACTTACTCTTGCGACCATGTCGTCATCTTTGAGATATATTGGTACTGACTTACTAGTTTTAATTGCTTTGCCATATTGTTTTGTCATGCCAAACACTGGTTGTTTATTTTTTGCTTCACGACCATAAGTCTTTCTCTTGCTCTTTTGACCTTATCTAAAGGATTGTGAAGTCGCTTATTTTAAAGCGTAGCTTCTAGGTGAGCTTATCAAACTAGAAATTTTGCCATCAAACTTTGATATTTCTCATATTATTGTGCTATTAAAAATCCCAAGTTTTTAAAGATTTCACATAAAGTTCGCTCTGAAATTCTGGTTAATTTAGAGATTTTACTAGCCTTTATATCTGTGCAAAAATATCTTAAAATTTCTCTAAATTTTGTTTCAGAAATTCTTGAACGGATTATATGCTTATTTTCATATGTAAAATCATAACTTAAAGCTTTTTGTTAGGGTTTGAGTTTAATAGATTATAGTTCTTGTTTATTGTGAGATTAAAATAATGCATTTTAGTATCTTTGTTGGCACAAATATAGATAAAATTTACTATAAATAAGCGGTATTTTTATATGGTAATTTTAAAATTTAATTAAAGCAAATGCCAAAATTAGCATAATTATACCAACAATTGTATCTAAAATTTTCCATGATTTTGCCTGTTTAAAAAGTGGTGTAAGCACTCTAGCGGCGTATCCAAGTGTAAAGAAAAATACAAAAGAAGCACTAATAGCACCAAGTGCAAAAGCAAAGTTGCTATCGTATTTGAGCGAAACAGAGCCAATAAGCACCATTGTATCAAGATAAACATGTGGATTTAACCACGCAAAAGAGAGTGTAAGTAAGATGGTTTTTAATAGATTGTTTGGTGTGTTGTTATCGACAATCAAAGCGTTTTCGTGCTTATATGCACTCCATAAACTTCTTATTCCATATGCAAATAAAAATAAAAAACCGCCCCATAAAGCAAATTTTAAAACAAGTGGATTTTGCGAAACAAAATAACCAAAGCCAAACACGCCAGCCAAAATAAGCAAAGCGTCACTTAAAGCACACAACAAGCACACTATAAATACATGCTCACGCTTAATTCCTTGCTTTAAAACAAAAGCATTTTGTGCGCCAATTGCTAAAATAAGCGAAAAGGATAACGCAAAACCAGCTAAAAATTCATACATATTTTTCCTTTAATTTATTAAAAAAGTTGATTTTAAAATCTCTACTATAAATTTTAAAATCAATCAGGTGGCATATAATTTTGTCGTTTTTTCATAGCATCTTTTTTGCGTTGCTCTAGCATAGCAGCGTCATTTAAGGCATCTTCGTCATCGTATTTGTTGCCATCTAAAAATTTTCTATAATCTTCAAATTGTCTTGTTTTTATCCCCCAAATCAACCCAAAAAGCGCAAAAGCACCTAAGATAATAGATATGCTAAGCATTATCAATAAAACCCAATTCTCCATTAATTTCTCCTTTTGCTTACAAAATTGCACTTTTTAATTCTAAGTGCATTTAAGATAACAATAATCGAGCTAAGAGACATCGATACTGCAGCAACTAGCGGTATGACATATCCAAGCACTGCAAGCGGTATGGTAAGGGCGTTGTAGCATAGGCTAAACGCTAAATTTTGCTTTATAGTTTTTAATGTGCGTTTTGAAATTTTAATAGCCATCAAAAGCGAAGCCAAATCATCGTTTAAAAGCACCACATCGCTTTTTTGCAAACTCACATCAGCTCCACTTCCCATGCATACAGCTACACTAGCGTAACTCATGGCTAAAGTGTCATTTATGCCGTCGCCTACCATCAAGACATTTTTGCTGCTTAAATTCTGTATATAAAACGCCTTTTCATCTGGCATAACTTCGGCTTTAAATTGATTTATTTCAAGCTCATGAGCTACGCTACGCACGACATCTGCTTTATCTCCGCTTAAGATATGCGTATCATATCCTAGGTTTTTAATCTCATCAATGACTTTTTTTGCGTTTTGACGCAACTCATCGCTTAAATCAAACTTAGCTATAATCTCTTTCTCAAACGCTACAAAATATTCACTTACGCCATTTTTTTCATTTGTAAAAATTTCATTTTGCATAAGCAATTTTGCGTTTCCTGCTAAAATTTGCTTGTTGTTATACATGCCACTTACGCCACGTGCTGGTATCTCTTTTACTTGACTTAGCTTTAAACTGCTGTCATTTGTTAAATGCCTTGCAACGGCCTTGCTTACTGGATGATTTGACACGTTTGCAATGGCTTTTATTAAGTCTATAAGCTCAGGTTTAAAAATTTCAGCATGTGTAACAAATAGTTTGCCTTTTGTTAATGTCCCTGTCTTGTCAAACACGATTGTATCGCACTTGGCTAGGCTTTCTATCATGCGTGCTTCTTTAAATATCACGCTATTTTTTAGCCCAACGCTAAGCCCTACTAATGTGCTAACTGGCGTAGCAAGTGCCAAAGCACAAGGACAAGCGATAACAATAACAGAAATTGCCGTGATTAAGGCTATCTCAAATCCATCTAAATACGCCCAAACGCAAAAGGTTACAAGTGCGATTGATAAAATTGTAATAGAAAATTTAGCCGAAAGCTGATTGGCTAGAGTTTGGATGTTTGGTTTTTTTAAATTTGCGTTTTCTAGCATTGTTATGATTTTGTTTAAAAGTGAGTTTTTAAACTCAGCCTTTGCCTCATACTCAACATATCCATCCAGGCATATCGAGCCACTTTTTAACTCATCGCCCACCTTTAGCTCCACAGGCAAACTCTCTCCATTTAAACAAGAATAATCAAATTCCGCCTCGCCACTTACAATCACTCCATCTATTAATGCCTTATCTCCAGCTTTTAATACAACTATATCGCCCACTCTTACTTCATCAATTTGTTTTGTTTTTATGCCATCTTGATCTTTAATGTTTATTTGGCTTATAATCATTGAATTTAATGCATCAATCGTGTCATTTGCTCGTTTTTTGCTTAAAATTTCTAAAAATTTACCAGCAAAAACAAAGGTTATAATCATCGCAACCGAATCAAAATAAACCTCTCCTTTGCGCGAAAACATCGCATAAAGAGAGTATATATAAGCTAGTGTTGCCCCAGTTGCTATTAGCATATCCATATTTGGTGTTTTGCTTTTAATGGCGATTTTGTATCCAGCAAAAAAGCTAGAACCAGTATAAAAAAGCACGGGAGTAGCCAAAATAAACTCGGCAAAATTTAAAATATCGCGTGTTTGTGCGTCTATGCCCATAAAATATCCAGAATACTGAGCCACGGCTATCCACATTATATTCATCACGCAAAACACGCCAACAAGAAGCTTTGTGTAAAATTCTCTTCGTTTTGTAGTTAGCCTACTATCTTCGCGTTGTGCATCATATGCGTAAGCACGATAGCCTATTGCATTAATTCGTGCTAAAATTTCAGCAAGTCCTATCTCGGTATCGTCCCAAACTATCATGGCTTTATTGTTTGTAGCGTTGATATCTACTTGCAAAATACCCTTTGTAGCAAATAGAACTTTTTCGTTTAACCAGATGCAAGCCGCACAATGAATGCCTTCAATTATTAGGTTGATTTTACAAATTTGATTATCATTTTTGACGTAGTTTTGATACAGGCTTTGTATATTTTCACTAATATTTTGGTTGCTATTTACTGGATTTAGTGTAGTTTTACCAAGACGAGAATAAAACTCATCAAAGCCTTGAGTATGCACTATTTCATAGACGTTTTTGCAACCAGTGCAGCAAAAAAACTTCACATTATCATCAGATAGCATTAAATTTTCATCAAAGCTAAGTCTGCAATGTTCGCACTTTTTTTTACTCATTTATTACATTTTTCTTTCATTTTAATTTATTTAATTATAGCGATTTTGAGATTAAATCAAATAAAATTAATAAAATTTTCTATCAACAACTATAAAAATTTTATACTCAGGATACATTGATTTAAGTAAATTTTGTGCCTCGTTTCTAAGTGATGCTATATCTTTCTGGGCGTAATCAATCACGATATCTACTCTAATGCTCTTGTTGCTTACATCCATGAAAAACGCATGAGTGCTTTTTATATTTTGTATATTACATAGTGCATTTTGCACATAATCTCTAATAGGATTTTGTCCTAAATTTATACTATATATGCCAAAAACTAAGTAAATGCCGTATTTTTCAAAAATTTCAATTTGAAGCCGATTTAGCCTACTACTTACATAGCTTAAGCCTAAATTTTCATCAATCTCGACATTTACAGATCCACTATATCTCATCATGCCATAGCTATGTAGTGTCAAATCATACGAGCCAAGGACTATCTCGCACTCATTTATCGCTTTATAAAGCTCATCGCTTACGCTTTTATCAACGCGCCTTCCAACTATCTCATCAAAGGTTTCTTTAATTAGCAAAATTCCATTTATAATTATAAAAAGCGATGCTATAATACCAGCATATGCATCTGCGTAAATTTCATAAAAATACGAAAGTGCTGCACACAAAAGTATCACGCATGAGATTATCGCGTCGCCAATAGCCTCGGCTCCAACAGCTTTTAATGAGATTGAGTTTGTTTGTTTGCCTATCTTTTTGTAATAAAATCCTATAAAAAATTTCACAAATATTGCTATAAATAGCACAACAAGCATACTTAGACTAAACGTAGTTTGTGCTGGAGTTGCGATATTTTCAATAGATGTGCTTAAAAAATTAATTCCAAGTATTAATACTATCACAGACACCACAAGACCGCCAATATACTCAGCTCTGCCGTATCCGTATGGGTGATTTTCATCTGGCATCTTTGATGATAATTTTGAGCCAAATATCGTTATAACGCTTGAAAATGCATCGCTTAGGTTATTAATAGCATCTACTACAATAGCAATGGAGCCTGAAAAAAATGCAATTAAAATTTTAATACTTGCAAGTATTACATTTACGATTATGCCAATAATTGCTGTTTTTATTATGATTTTTTCGCGCTTTGTGTCCTTAAAATACATCATGTTTAATGCTTAGTTGTAAATTTTCTTAAGGTTATTTATGTTTGAACTGGCATTTAAAAGCAGCATATCAGCAATGACTAGCCTAATCATAGCATTTGCTACAACGCAGCCTCTTATGCCTATACAAGGATCGTGTCTGCCACGAAGCTCAAAATCAATCTTATCGCCATTTAAATTTATGGTTTGCTGTGATTTAAAAATAGAAGGCGTTGGCTTAAAATGCGTTTTTAACACTATATCGTCTGAATTACTTATGCCGCCAAGTATTCCACCTGAATTATTGCTTAAAAACTCTACGTTTTTAATTAAATTTTTAGATGAGTTTTTTATGGCAATTTGATCGTTGTTTTGGCTGCCTTTTAGGCGACTTGCATTTGTGCCTTGTCCTATCTCGACCGCTTTAACACCGTTTATTCCCATGAGTGCCTCGGCAAATGCGGCATCTAGTTTATTATAAAGTCCTTCTCCAAGTCCAGCCATAACGCCACTTGCGACACTTACCACGCAAGCTCCTATGCTGTCATGCTCATCTCTTGTTTTCATAATAAGCTCTTTCATAGCGTCTTCGTTGCCAAGCGAAAATATCTCAGATTTATTTGCTAAGTCCCAATCAAGCACATCGCCACTACTGATATCGCCTACGCTAAAAACTCCACTATTAACACTAATATTAAACTCATTAAGCAACATTTGTGCAAATGCTCCAGCTGCCACACGCACAGCGCTTTCTCTTGCTGAACTACGCCCACCTCCACGATGATCGCGTATGCCATACTTTGCAAAATATGTAAAATCAGCATGACCTGGACGGAAAATTTCTCTTAAATTATCATAATCGTTTGATTTTTGATTTGAGTTAAAAATAGCAAAACCGATCGGTGTGCCAGTGCTTACACCCTCAAATACTCCACTAAAAATTTCAATCTTGTCTGCTTCGTTTCTTGCTGTTGAGTATTTATTTCGTCCAGGACGACGTTTGTCAAGCTCAGATTGTAAAAACTTAGTATCAATACGCACACCACAAGGCATACCATCTAACACTGCACCTACTGCTACGCCGTGACTTTCACCAAATGTTGTTAATCTTAATCTTGTGCCAAAAGTATTCAAATTTATTCCTTAAAATTTAAAGCATATTTTAAATAAACCCTTATTTAATCTTTTCAATCGCTATTTTTGCGGCTAGTTGTTGGGCTTGTTTTTTAGAATTTCCAATTGCTCTTGAAATTTCAATATCATTTATCACTAAAACAATTTCAAATTCTTTTTTGTGATCTGGTCCAAAGCTCCTTAAAAGCTCATATTTTGGTGTCACACCAAGTTTGGCTTGAGTGATTTCTTGAAGTGCTGTTTTATAGTCTTTTACTAAACTTGTTGCGTCTATTTTTGGATGACAGGCTTTTAGTATCCTGATGGCTATTTTTTGCACCATTTCAAGTCCGGCTTCTAAGTATATTGCACCCATTATCGCTTCAAACGCATCGCTTAATATGCTAGGCTTATCTCTGCCTCCATTGTTTTCTTCTGATGCAGATAGGTATATAAATTTTCCAAGATTTAGCATTCTTGCCATATCTGCAAAGCTTTTTTCATTTACCAAAGCAGCACGCAATTTGCTCATATCACCTTCATTTTTTTGTGAAAATTCTTTAAATAAATACTCTCCAACAACAAGATCCATGACCGCATCGCCCAAAAATTCCAATCTCTCGTTATTGTAATCTACTTTTGAACTTTTATGCGTTAGTGCTTCTTTTAGTTTTTGAATATCTTTAAACTCGTATTGTAAAATTTTCTCTAATTGTTTTAACTCACTCATGTTTTTCCTTGATTTTCATTGCCTCTTTGCGTGCCATCTCATCACACTCTTCATTTTGTGGGTGTCCGTTATGAGCCTTGACCCATACAGCCTTTACGTTATGAACACCAGATATTTGAATATACTCCTTCCATAACGGTATATTTTTTACATTTTTAAAATTTTTACGTATCCACCCATCAAGCCACTCATTTATCGAGTTTGCAACATAAGAGCTATCTGTATATAGCATAACATTGCACGGCTCTTTTAAAGCCTTTAAACCCTCTATAACAGCTCTTAACTCCATTTGATTGTTTGTAGTATTTGCCTCGCCACCGCTTTGTTTTTTAACTGCCTTGTTATATTCTAAAATATACGCCCATCCGCCAGGACCTGGATTGTTTAGGCATGAACCATCACTAAAAAGGCATACTGTTTTCAAATGACTTTTCCGTAACATGTGGTAAAATTTTAACACTTCCTAACTCATGACAAATAGGACATCTGTAAAAATGCATAGGAAAAGACCCCTTGCATTTATCGCACACGTAACTAAAACTAAGCTCAGCCTTGTTAAATCCTGATTTGTTTAAGCTGTGAATTACATTTACTTCAAAAATTTCACTTTGTTTGTCGCTTTGTATTAATCCCTTTGCGTTAGCTAATGCATTATATGCATCATTGTTTAAATTTATAGGGCGAGTCTCGTGATAGATTATATCTATGACATCGCTTAATGGCGGAAAATCAACAAAATCATCTAAACTCATGCCATTTTTTAACCACAACTGCATAGCCATGCGTTTTAAAAGTTTAAAATTTTTACTCTCTTGCAAAATAATTTGTGTTTTTTCGTCTATACTTAGTTCTTTATTGTTTATGGCGATATTTGCATTTATATATGCTCGTGCTGATGTCACGTCACTACCAAGTGCTTCAAGTGAGTTAAGCGTATCAAGTGCCTCGTTGTATCTTTTTAGTTTTTCATATATCATTGTTAAAAATCGTAAAGCAATAGTATTTCTAGGGCTTAATTCCACGGCTTGTAAAAACACTTCTGCACTATTTTGCAAAAAACCAGCTTTAAAATACACTACTCCAAGTTCGGTTAAGACAATTTCTTTTTCGGCTTTTGTTTTGGCTTTTGATAGAGTGATTAGATAAATGCTTATGGCTTTTTCAAAATCACCATTTTTGGCAAATGTTTTGCCTAAAAAACAAAGAGTTGAGATCTCAAGCTCCAGCCCTTTTAAAAGCTCTTTGTGTTCTGAGCTTAATGAGTTTGAATTATCAAATTTTTTGATAAATTTTTCTATTCTACGTTTTTCATCCTTGGTTCTAAAAAGCCCCCAAGCATAGCTAAAAAACGCAACTATAAAAATAATACCAAACAGCACAATAAGCCCAAAAATAGGGTCTCTATGACCTATAAAAAATATATCCATTTCAAACTCTTTGTAAATTTTAAAGCACAATTATAGCTAAACGATTGTATAATCTTGCTTATGATAGAACAAAAAAGTATTGATAGATTGTTAGAACAAACAGATATAGTTGATGTTATAAGTAATTATGTTCAGATAAAAAAATCAGGCTCAAACTACAAGTGTTTATGCCCTTTTCATGATGATAAGACTCCAAGTATGAGTATTAGCCCATCAAAGCAGATATATCATTGTTTTTCATGTAAGGCTGGTGGAAATGCTATAAAATTTATAATGGAATTTGAAAAAATAACTTATCCAGAAGCAATTGAAAAATTAGCAAGTTTGCAAAATTTTACACTCTCATATACACAAAATCATCAAAATTTTAAGGAAAATAAGCAAATTTTAGAAAATTTAAATGCATTTTATCGCTCAAGATTACCGCAAAATCAAGAAGCGATGAGTTATTTATTTTCGCGTGGATTTACACCACAATTAATACAAAATTTTGAGATAGGCTATGCACCAGATAGTCAAGCTACTATTAGGGCATTGCAAAATGATAAAATAGAGCCAAAAGAAGCACTAGAAGTTGGCGTGGTAAAACAAAATGAAAAAGGCATATATGCGAGTTTTATTCATAGAATTACTTTTCCAATATACTCTCATACATCGCGTTTGGTTGGGTTTGGTGGTCGCACGATTACAGGGCATGAGGCAAAATATGTAAATAGTCCGCAAAGTGAAATTTTTGATAAATCAAAGCTACTTTATGGCTATCACTTAGCCAAAAAATCAATAGCCAAAAAACGACAAATTATCATAGTTGAAGGCTATTTGGATGTTATTATGCTACATAAAGCTGGTTTTGATAATGCTGTTGCAGTTTTAGGAACAGCACTAACACAAAAACATTTGCCACTACTAAAACGCGATGATATAAGCGTGGTATTGTGTTTTGATGGGGATGATGCTGGTATAAATGCTGCAACAAAATCAAGTCATTTGCTAGCATTAAATAACATTGATGCTAGTGTGGTTATTATACAAGGTGGTGCAGATCCAGCCGATATGGTTATGCAAGGACGCATAGAGTATTTAGATGAGTTATTTAAAAATGGCGTAGAAATAGGCGAGTTTTACATACGTCAAATTGCAAAAAAATATGATCTTACTCGTCCTTTGCAAAAGCAAAAATGTCTTGATGAAATTTTAAATTTTACAAATAATTTAAGCACTGTAATTAGTAGCTCTTATATACCTTTAGTCTCAAGATTAATAGGATATAATGTAAAAAGCTTAGGTGGCAAGATAGAAAATACAACCGCAATCAACAAAACAAATAATAAAATATATGAAAATTTCAAAAAAGAGATAAAAAATAGCAAGGATATCTTGGAAATATCTATCTTAAAAACGTTTAAGAGTAAAAAATATACTGAAATTTTAAGCGAAATAGATGATGCGAAGTTTTTTAAATTTCATTGTGATATTTACATGGATTTAAAAAATAATAGCGATATGATTGAGTTAGAATTTTATGAGAACATAAAAGAGATAAGCAGTGAAGATGATGCAAAAAATGCAGTAAGGTTGATAAAACTAAAATACTACGAAAATAAAAAAAACGAGCTTAAAGCCTCTCAGGATGCAGATATATTTGATAAAATGACAAAAATTAATCAAATAATACTTAAGCTTAAAAGCAAAACTTAAATATCAAAAATAATTTAACATAAAAAAAGGAGCAAAATGAAAGCATTGGCACTATTTAGTGGTGGTCTTGATAGTATGCTATCAATGAAAATAATAAGCGATCAAGGTATTGAAGTTGTCGCATTATATATGGATACTGGATTTGGTATGGAGCCTGAAAAATTTGAGATATTAACTCGCAGGGCAAAGATAGCTGGTGCAACACTAAAAGTAGTGGATGTTAAAAATAAATATTTACGCGAGGTTTTATTTAATCCAAAATATGGCTATGGAAAGCAATTTAATCCATGTGTTGATTGTCACGGATATATGTTTAGGGTTGCACTTGATATGCTTAAAGAAGAAAGTGCGGATTTTATTATCACTGGCGAGGTGTTAGGGCAGCGTCCTATGAGCCAACGAAAAGAAGCACTAAATCAAGTAAGAAAACTAGCAAAAGATGAAGAAGATCTTATAGTAAGACCGATGTGTGCAAAGCTATTAGAGCCAACAAAACCGGAGCGTGAAGGCTGGATAGATAGACAGCGGCTGCTAAATATAAGCGGACGTGACAGAAAACCTCAGCTTAATATGGCAAAAGAATTTGGCTGGGATGATTATGCTACGCCAGGCGGGGGTTGTCTTCTTACAATTGAGAGTTTTGCTGTAAAGATAAAAGATTATTTAAAATATGACTCAGATATGCAAGATATAGATGTGACATGGCTTAAGCTTGGACGCCATTTGCGACTAAAAAATGGTGCAAAAATGATAATAGGCAGAGATGAAGCAGACAACATCGCACTTTTAAATAATCAAAATGATAAATTTTACAAAATAGAGTTTGGCGATATAGTTGGTGCGGTAAGCTTTATAGATAAAAATGCAAACGAAGAGGATTTAGAGTTTGCTGCATCTTTGGCACTTGCTTATACAAAAGCAGATAAAAATACCACGATAAACGTAAGCATAAACGAAAAAGATTTTGAGGTAAAACCATTTGATAAGATAGTGGCTCAGGAATTTTTAATAAGATAAGTTGGCGAGCACACACTCGCCAAATAAAAAGGAGTTCTTGTTTTGATTGCTTGTTGAAATTATATATCAAAATGGTAAATCAACGGCTAATCAAAACTAATTTTTTCTTCTTTTGGTGTAATTATGTTTGATTTTATATTTTTTTTGCCATTTTTTACTATTTGTTGGCTATTTTTTGCCTCTTTTATAAGAAGCATACTTTGTATCTTGTTGTTTAAAAATGTTGCATACACTAAATCGCCTTTATGATAATAAAACTTAGGACTACAAAATTTTATATTTTCCAACTTTGCATTTGATGTGTCGGTTGATACAATATGATAACAATAACCATCTAAATTATAGCTAAGCTCTGTTATAATGCCTTTAATGGCGGTTTTTATCGGTGGTTTTGTGATTTGATTAATCTTTGTTGGTGTTTTAGGCTCATAAAAGCAACCGCTAAATAAAATCGCAACTAAAATCAGTGTATATTTCATAAAATTCCTTAGGTCTTGGTTCGTGCTTCAAGTGCCTTTAAAAGTGAGAGCATATCAATATTTTCTAGACTTACGCCAGTTGGCACACCTTGAGCTATCTTGCTAAATCTAATGTTTTGTTTGTTTAATTTATCCTCAACAAACATCATAAGTGCATCAGAGTTTAGTCCTGGAGTAAAGGCAAATATTACCTCTTTTACGTCGTTTTCATCTATAAACAATGATAATTTATCAAGCAAATCGTCATTTAGTTCATCCAATACAAAATATCTACCGTTAAAAATTTTACTGCTTTCAAGCACAAGTATGTCTTTTGGGCTTTCCACAATGGCTAACAAATCACAATCACGCGTATCATCAGCACAAATATCACATATTTCATCTTCGCTTATATTGCCGCATTTATCACAACGCTTAATAAACCTTACTGCATCTTCTATGCATTGTGCAAGTTTAAGTCCACCAAAACTATCAGTTAAACTTACGTGATATGCATATCTGGTGGCAGATTTCTTTCCAACGCCAGGCAAACTCGCAAATGCTTCTACTAATTCATTAAATTTTTCTAAACTTTTTTTCATATAGATTGTTAATTTTTGTTTGTTATAATATCAAAACAATGATAGCCATCGATATACTCATATGCAAAACCAAATTTATGCATATCGCAAATTTGCTCTATGATATATAGTCCAAGCCCCATTCCACTGGATTTTTTGACACCATCATCGCCTCGTATAAAAGCTTGTTTGTAGTGTGATATATCATGTTGAAGTGCTTCGCCTTTATTTTTTATGCTGATTTTATCATCTTTACATACCAAAATAACCTTTTTATCATCGGCGTATTTTAAAGCATTGTCGATTAAATTTTTAATAGCCAAGCTAAAGAGTTGAAAATCAACCCTTAAAATTTTGTCATCAATAATCTCACATCTAACTCTATCATTAAAATTTTCAAGCATCAACATATCTATGACTTGTTCTAATATCAATGAAAAGTGGCACTCTTGATATTCTAATGAATAGCTTTTTGATAGCAGTTGTTCTATCTTGCCAAATTCATTTATGAGTAAGTCAAGTCTTTCAAACACGCTTATAAGTCTTGTTTTTTGAGTATCATTTGCAACCATTTCAGATACAATGCGGCCTTTGCCAATTGGGGTTTTAAGCTCGTGCATTATTGCACGCAAAAATAACTGACGAGAGCGTATTAGCTCACGTATTTTTTTAACGGCGTTATTAAATTCGCCAGCAACAACACCTATTTCATCATTTTGTTTAATGTTTGCTAACTGTATGTCAATGTTGCCACTTGCAAATTTTCGTATGCCCATGCTTAATTTTTTAAGAGGCATTAGACTACGCAAAACAGAAACATAAAGCCAAATCAAAAGAACAGTAAAGGCAAAAAACCCAACAAAAAACGGGTCATTTACATTTTTACTCTCATTGCTTTGAAGCATTATTTGAAAACTAGTATTTTTAATCTGCAAATAAAGTTCATTTTTATATACAATTGACTGCACTACGCCAAGCGGAGTTTGTCTAGCAAACAATATCTCTCCATCACTTACTATACTTGATATTAAATTATTATTTGAGACATATTCTAGTCCAAAATTTCTAAAATAATGACTTAGATCTTGTGGTGGGTTTGCTCTTTCATAGAGTGCAAGCAGATAATTTATCGCGTTTATTTGTCTATCTCGCACTTTATCTAATGCTCGTTCTTGCTCTATTTTGTAAAAAGTTATAATCAGGGCAAGAACTAGCGAAAATGCAATAGCAAATATAATGGTTATCTTTGTAGTGATAGAGTATCTTCTCATCCTAGAAGTTTATATCCTATGCCGCGCACCGAAAAGATATGTCTAGGTGATTTTGAGCTATCGCCTATCTTGGTTCTTAAGCGACCAATTATTACATCTAGACTTTTTGAATCTTTATCTTTTAAGCTTTTGCAGTTATAAACAAGCTGCTCACGAGAAACTGAAAAACTATGCTGCTTTATAAGATAAGTTAAAATTTCATACTCAGCTGGAGTTAAAGTTAAAGTTTCATTATTAAAATAAACTTCATGGCGTTTTTCGTCTATTTTAAACAAGCTATCAGATACTTCTTCTACGACTTCATGACTCTTTTTGTATCTGCGAATAAGGCTCATTATGCGTGCATACATCTCTTTTGGATCATAGGGTTTTGGCAGGTAGTCATCAGCTCCAAGGCTTAAACCAACAACCTTGTCACTTATGTCTGAACGAGCCGAACTTATTATGATAGGAACATCATATTTTTGACGAATTTCTTTACATACTTCAAGTCCATCAATGCCTGGTAATGTGAGATCTAATATAACTAAATCAAAATTTTTAACGCCAGCACTTAGCCCAAGATAAGGATCGTCAAAGCTAGTGACTTTTATGTTAAAACTCTCCAAATACTCAGATAAAATCTGAGCAAACTCAGTATCGTCTTCTATCATTAAAACATTAATCATAATACTCTCCTTGTTTTTTGTGTTTTAACTAATTATACACAAAAAAATTAAAAATTAAACAAATTTTTGGCAAAATAAAGGATTATCTAAAATAAAATAAGGACAAAGATGGTTGAGGTTAAAAATTTAACGCAAAGATTTGCTAGTAGTTTGCTTTTTGAAGATGTAAATTTAGTGCTAAAAAGAAACAATCGCTACGGACTAATAGGTGCAAATGGTGCTGGTAAATCAACGTTTTTAAAAATTTTAAGCGGCGAGATAGAAAGCAGTAGTGGCGAGATCGTAATTGAAAATGGACTAAAAGTAGGAGTTTTGGGGCAAGATCAGTTTGCATTTGAAAATTTCACGCTAAAAGATGCTGTTTTGTATGGAAATAAACGCTTATATGATGCTGTCAAAGAGAAAGAAAGGCTATATATGAGCGAAGAATTTACAGATGAGATAAACGACAGGCTAAGTGAGCTTGAAATAATAAGTGCTGAAGAAGATCCGACTTATGAGTATGAGACACGAATTGAGAAAATTTTAAGCTCACTTGGACTAAATAACTTTGACGCATTAATGAGCGAGGTTGAAAACTCGGACAAGGTAAAGGTGCTTTTGGCACAAGTTTTGTTTCCAAAGCCAGATGTGCTGTTTCTTGATGAGCCAACAAACAACCTAGACATCGACGCCATCGCGTGGTTAGAAAACGAGCTAAATCGCCACGAAGGCACGCTAGTAGTCATAAGCCACGACCGCCACTTTCTAAACCGCGTTTGCACACACATTTTAGATGTTGATTTTAAGAAAATTCGTGAGTTTTCAGGCAATTATGATGATTGGTACATGGCGGCAAATTTGATCGCAAAACAAAACGAAATGGAGCGTGATAAAAAGCTAAAAGAAAAAGAGGAGCTTGAGAAATTTATAGCTCGTTTTAGTGCAAATGCAAGTAAGGCACGTCAAGCTACAAGCCGTGCAAAACAGCTTGAAAAGCTAGACATCGCAGAGATCGCTGTATCATCAAGACGTGATCCTAGCATTTTATTTCGCACAAACCGCGAGATAGGCAATGAGCTAATCGAGCTAAAAAATATCAGTAAAAAATTTGACGATAAGCTGATATTTGAAAATTTTAACTTCAAGCTAGAAAAAGGCGATAAGGTAGCCATCATCGGACACAACGGCGTTGGCAAGACAACACTTTGTAAAATAATTACAGGTGAATTAGCCCCAGATAACGGCAACGTGCATGTCGGAGCGACCATTGAGCTAGGTTATTTTGCGCAAGATACGGTAAATAAAATAGAGGGCGATTTAAAGCTGTATGAGTATCTGCAAGATGCGAAAAATAAGGATATTGACGAGATACGAAAGTGCCTTGGCAGGATGCTTTTTAGCGGTGCAGATCAAGAAAAGTCAGTTGGAGCGTTAAGCGGTGGAGAGAAGCACCGTGTTAGGCTATCGCAACTCATGCTTCACAAGCCAAATTTAATGGTAATGGACGAGCCAAACAACCACTTGGATTTAGAGGCTATCATTGCACTTGGCGAAGCGTTTTATAACTTTGCTGGCTCAGTTATTTGTGTTAGCCACGACAGAGAGCTAATAGATGCGTTTGCAAATAGAATTTTACACCTAAAAGGCAATGGTGAGATTGTTGATTATCGTGGTAGCTATGAAGAGTATCGTGCTAGTTTGGGTCTAGAAAACTAATGGAAAATTTTTTAATATTATTTGGCGGATTGCTTTTACTAAGCGTTTTGTTTGGTAAAATTTCCGACAAATACGGCATTCCAGCACTTTTGATATTTTTGTCAGTTGGGATGTTGGCTGGTAGCGATGGAGTGCTTGGCATAGCATTTGATAACAAACAAATCACGCAAAATATCGGCACTGTTGCACTGATATTTATACTATTTAGTGGCGGTCTTGATACGGTTTTAAAATCCATAAAACCAGTATTAATTGATGGATTTATCTTAGCTACACTTGGTGTTTTTATCACTGCTTTTGTGGTTGCTGCAGCATTAAATTTTATATATGGCTATCCGCTTATAGGCACACTTTTAGTTGGAGCGGTTATTGCTTCGACTGATGCCGCAGCGGTTTTTGCGATACTTCGCTCAAGCGGTATAAAGCTAAAAGAGCGTATAAATTCTCTTTTAGAGCTTGAGTCTGGCTCAAACGATCCAATGGCGATATTTTTAACAATTAGCGTAATTGAATTAATATCAACAAAAAATAGCTTTTCATTTGCTGCATGGCTTTATGATTTAATTTTTCAATTTGGCATAGGGACGATTTTTGGTATCACATTTGGACTGATGCTACCAGTGTTTTTAAACAAGCTTAGACTTGGATACTGGGGGCTTTATCCGGTATTTAGTATAGGTTTTGTTCTTATGCTTTATGCTATCACTGTCAAATGCGGTGGTAATGGCTTCATATCCGTTTATGTGGCTGGTATATTTGCAAACACAAAGGATTTTGTGCATAAGAAAAATTTGATCGGATTTCATGACGGAATAGCATGGATGATGCAGGTTGTGATATTTGTCACGCTTGGTTTGCTTGTAAATCCATCAGAGCTTCCAAATGTCGCATTTCAGGGCTTTGTGGTAGCACTTATACTTATGTTTATTGCTCGTCCAATTAGTGTTTTTGTGTGTCTTGCTTTATCAAAATATAACTTTAAAGAAAAGCTTTTTATATCGTGGGTTGGACTTAGGGGCGTTGTGCCAATAATACTTGCGACATATCCATTTGTAGCTGGAATAGAAAATTCTCAAATGATGTTTAATATAGTATTTTTTATGGTGTTGTTTTCAGTTTTGGTTCAGGGTATGTCACTGGCTAAGGTGGCGAAAATTTTAGGCGTCCAAAGCGATGAAGCAAAAACAGACATACAGCACGCAAGTCCGATATTTTCATCGCAGTTTAAAAAGCTTACTATTTCGCAAGGCTCACAAGTTATCGGCAAAAGCTTGGCCGAACTTGAACTGGATGAGAAATTTTTAATAGTTTTAGTAAATCGACTAGGAGAGATTTCAAAGCCAACTGGAGCGTTTGAGTTTAAAGAAAAAGATCTACTAATAGTGCTTTGCGATGATGATGAGTTATATAGAAAAACGATTAGTCAAAAGTTCTAAAGTTATTTGAAATTTTGCCGATATATAAAGATACTTTTGGAGATTTTAAAGGAGTAAAAATGCAAATCTCAACATCACAAGTCGCTAGTGCGTATGCAAATGTCAAGCAGCACGTTGGCGAGAAAAATCAAAACGAGAGCAAGGAAGCAAAAGGACTTGAAATCAATGCAAACATGACGGCAAAGCAGGTTTCAAATGCTTATTTTATGCAGTATTCACAACAAATAATATCGCAGTCTAGTTCTAGCATAAACGCTCAAAGTGGTTTTTTTGGCATGGCGAGCGGTTTTGTGCCAGAAAATTTAGCAGATATTTTAAACTCAATAGATTATGATGCTATTGGATATACTGGCAAACCAATATCAAGCTTAAGCCAAGATGAAGCTAGTGCATTGGTTGGCGAAGATGGATTTTTTGGTGTAGCAAAAACTAGCGAAAGAATAGCTGGATTTGTTCTAGCTGGTGCTGGTGATGATGTCGAGAAATTAAAAGCTGGTAGAGAGGGCATACTTCGTGGTTTTAATGAAGCTGAAAAAATGTGGGGCGGCAAACTACCTGATATTGCACACGAAACCATAGAAAAATCATTAAAAGCGATAGATGAAAAACTAGCCAGTCTTGGTGCTAGTGTCGTCAATATAGAAGCTTAACGACTTATAAGGGCAAAGACTGCCCTTATGTATAATTAAAACCAATATGTAAAAATTTTAGTTTGCCAAAAGTGTGATAAAATTTATTTGCTTTAAGCAATGAAATTTACAAATAGTTGGAGTGTAATTTATTTTAGGTGCTTAAACAAAACTATCACAAGAGTGTAAAATGCATCAAAAATTCAATATTAAATATTTAAAATTTAATATGCACTCTTTTGTCTATAAGTCTAGAAATTTATCTTGTTATAATAAACCTTTGCATCATATTTTTATAGTTATGAATAAAACAAAATAACTAGTGCAAATGACATCTTTCAATATAGTTTAAAATATCTTTAATTGGTATTAAATTTTTTATCTTTATGTAAGCAAACTATAAATTTTACTTTTATTTGATGTTTGTTTTTAACTTCGCTTCTTCCTTTATAAGATTATCATCATGAAGAACCTCTCTTCGTTTGTTGTGAGATGATTGCTTAACATTGTTTATATAAATAATTTTATTTATAAATTTACTAAAATTTTAGATTTTATATTCTTTGTAAAACAAGTATAGTTGCAAGATAAAGCAATAAGCCAAGCAAAACTTTCACAAATCAATAGGGTATTTTAAGCTACAACGATAATATTAACAATAAAGTATCTTTTACATACAAAGCAATGTTTATTAAATCTTTTTAAGTTAAAATGGTAGCAACAGAAAATACAAGTAAGCTAAATGCGATGTTTTTATTTTCTTGTGTTACTGTAGTGTAAATTAAGTATAATATTAAGGCTTACAAAAAACACTTAAATTTATAAGAAAGTCTATATTGTAGTATGATGAATTATATAAAAGTAAATGTCTAAGCCCATTTTAATGCTTAGACATGTAACATCAATCAAAATCGTTTAGTTCTAACTTTTGCAACTATCTCTTTGGCCATGCTATCTACTTCAGATGTTACAGCATTTGTTGTCATGGCTATCTGGACGTTTTGTTTGATTAAGTGATATTTTTAAAGCTTTGTAATCAAAAATATAAAAGCAATTAAAAATTCATAAAAAATCGGTGAAATTTAGGCTAAATTTAAAGAATTTATAAAATTATAATCTTAAAGTGCCAGACTTAGACTAAGCGAAATTTAAACAACTAAGCAAGGTGTTAAAATAAGTGCTAATGTTAAACTTCAACAAAGCATAAGTCAGTAGGGGAGAGTAGTTTTAAGTGAGTAAATCACTTAAATGTTGTTCCACCATCGATAATAAAACTATGTCCTGTTATCCACGACGCCTTTGATGAGCATAAAAATACACAAGCACCACTTAAATCCTCAGGCTGTCCCATGCGGTTTAATGGGCTTAATTTGGCCGTGTAATCACGCACCTCTTCGTAGTTTGTAAATGCTCTTAAAGCGTCCGTTTCGATCGGTCCGCCACTTACGACATTTACGCGGATGTTTTTCTCACCAAGCTCGGTGGCTGCGTATCTTGCCATTGCTTCAACTGCTGCTTTTGCTGTGCCGTGACCTGAGTAGTTTTCGATATAGACTAGATTGCCTGTTGAACTAAGCGATATTATCGCACCGCCACCCACTTTTTCCATTCGTTTAGCAGCTTCTTGAGAGCCTACTACAAATGCATTTACTGTAGCCGTGAATATGTTGTTTATGCCACGTGGTTTTAGCTTCATAAACTTAGTGTATCCGCCAGCGACCGCACGACCTGAGATGATGGCATTTGAGATGAAAAAATCAACCCTATCAAAATCAGCGTCAATTGCTTCAAATACGCCCTTGTAAGTTTCTGGCTCAAGTATGTTTAGTGCATATGCTCGTGCTTTTATGCCATACTCTTTTTCAAGCTCGGCAGCTTGCTGTTTTGCTAACTCTTCGTTTGAGTTGTAGGTAAATGCTACATTGCAACCAAGTTTGGCAAACTCAAGGACTATTGCTCTGCCTATGCCCCTTGTTCCGCCACTTATTACTAGCGTTTTTTTAGTAAATTCGTTTTTAATTAAATCCATTAAAATCCTTTGATATCATAAAATTTCATTACGTTTTCTATCTTTTTTAAATTTTCGTTACTTGGGTTTGTTAAAGGCAATCTATACTCAAGCACAGGCAACAGCCCAGCTATGTAAAGTGCTGCTTTTATTGGTATTGGATTGCTTTCGCAAAATAAAATTTTATTTATATTATACAGTTTGTCGTTTATCTCTTTTGCTTCTATGTATTTTTGATCTAGTGCTAGATGGGTGAGCTTTGAGATCTGATCTGGTAGTAAATTTGACGTTACCGAAATCACGCCTTTGCCACCATTTGATAGTATTGGGTAGTTTATCGCATCATCACCGCTAATAACCACTAAATCAGGCTCATGAGCTAGCAAATCAACACATCTATCTATGCTTCCAGTTGCCTCTTTGACACCGTATATGTTGGCACAGTCTCGAAACAGTCTAAATACTGTCTCTGGTAGGATGTCGCTACTTGTTCTGCTTGGAACGTTATATGTTAAAACCGGAATTTCAACACTATTTGCTATAGCTTTGTAGTGCTGATAAAGCCCTTCTTGCATAGGTTTGTTGTAATACGGGGCGACTGATAAGATCCCATCAGCCCCATGTTCTTGTGCAAATTGTGCAAGTCCGATAGCTTCATGAGTAGCGTTTGATCCAGCACCTGCCATAACCTTTGTATTTGTTCCTTTGCATGTGCTAACGGCTATTTGTATGCATCTTCTGTGTTCATCATGTGTAAGTGTTGCACTTTCGCCAGTTGTGCCAACTGGTACAACTACATCTATGCCGTTTTTAATTTGACGTTTTATTAATTTTTCATATGTTTCTTCATCTAGTTTGCCGTTTTTAAATGGCGTAACAAGGGCTGTCATTGCACCGATTAATTGTGTCATGAGTTCTCCTTTTTTAGTATTATTGTGGTTGAGTTTTTCTCGACAAAATATCTATTTGCTACATCTTGTAACTCGTTTTTGCTTAAATTTTCTATCCTATTTTCTAGCTCAAAAAGTGGTGCTATATCGCCACGTGCCAGATAGCTACCATATAAATTTGCAACTTTTGAAGCACTATCAAACGAATATACAAAATCGCTTTTTATGAGATTTTTCACACGCTGTATCTCGTCATCGTTTATTGGTTTTGTTTTTAAATCAGATAAAATTTCAAGTATATTTTTCTCAACTTCGGTTGCATCTACATCTGGGTTACAAACCGCCATTATGACAAATAAATTCTCATCAACACAGCTCATCGCATAAGCAAATACTTGATTTGCTAATTGTTTTTCTTCGACTAGTGTTTTTTGTAATACCGAGCTTTTGCCAGTGCTTAGATACTCGCCCAATGCGTTTAAAACTGCTTGATCTGGATGTGAAAATGAAGGCACTTTGTAGGCTATAGCTAACATTTGAGTTGGACTATCTTTGTGTAAAATCGCTCTTTTTGCACCATCTTGAGCTGGTTCTACGCAATGCACGGTTGGAATTTCGCACGTATTTTTTACATCTTTAAATGCCTCTTTTGCATACTCAAAAGCCTTTTTTTTACTTACATCTCCAGTGATTAGCAGTATTGCATTTTTAGGTTGATAGTATGTTTTGTGAAACTCTTTTATATCATCAATGCTCCAGTTTTTTATATCATTGCTAAAGCCTATTGGCGTCCAGTGATATGGATGATAGATAAAGGCGTGATTGTAAAGTCTATAAAAAAGATAACCAAGCGGATTATTATCGGTTCGCCATCTTCGCTCTTCAGCGACTACATCGCGTTCAGGCTGGAACTCTTTGTCTTTTAGACTTAAATTTTGCATAAGTTCGGCAAAAAGTTGGATTGATTTTTTTAAATTTTCATTTGAGCATTTTATGAAATAGTGAGTATAATCAAACCCAGTTGATGCGTTATCAACTCCGCCAAATTCCTTAACTATACGGTCAAATTCACCAGCTTTTAAATTTTTAGTCGATTTAAAATTTAAATGCTCTAACATATGAGCTATGCCACTTTTGCCCATAACTTCGTTGCGTGAGCCTACTTTGTAAAATATATCAACGCTTATGACTTTTGAACCTTTATTTAGCGGTATATGATATATCTGTAGTCCATTTTTTAGTTTTGTTTTATTAAATTTTACCAAATTTATTCCTTGAATTTTGTTTATTTTTTGACATCAATACCAATGGCTTGACTTATATGACTAAACCCATCTAGTCTTAAAAGTGCTTTTAGTCCAAGGTTTATATCACGACAAATGGTTGGTCCTTGAAATATAAAACCTGTATAAATTTGAACCAAACTTGCACCCATTTTTATGCGTTTATATACCTCTTCTGGACTATCTATGCCGCCACATGCGATAAGTGTTGTTTTGCCATATAGCTCATCAGCTACCACTTTAAATATCTGGCGTGACTTTTCAGCTATGACCTTGCCACTTAAGCCGCCGAAATTTTTAAGATTTGGTGATTTTGATAGTGAATAATCAACACTTGTGTTTGATATAATTATGCCGCTTGCACCATTATTTACCGCTGTGGTTGAAATTTTTATTGCATCATCGTAGTTTAGATCAGGTGCGATTTTTAAAATAAGCGGCTTTTTGCTTAATTTACTTAGCGCATCAAATAGCTCTGACACAAAACCAACCTCTTGTAGTGCTCGTAAATTTGGGGTATTTGGCGATGAAATGTTGATTACAAATGCATCGCAAAATTTATTAAATTGATTTACAAGCTTGATATAATCGTGTATTGCTGTTTCGTTGATTGTGATTTTATTTTTTCCGATGTTTGCCCATAGTGGTATGGTATTTGGATATGCTTTTATAAGTCGTCCTTCAATCTTATCAGCACCATCGTTATTAAAACCCATGGCGTTTTGAATACTTTCTTCTTCTATTAAACGAAAAAGTCTAGGTTTTTCATTGCCTTTTTGTGGCATTGGAGTAAATGTTCCATATTCTAAAAAACCAAATCCAAGGGCTTTAAGCCCCTCAATCATCGTAGCATTTTTATCAAATCCCCCACCTATGCCAACTGGATTGATGTATGGCTTATCAAATATGGTTTGCTCTAAAATAGGGTCGTTTATAACGCACTCTTTTGAGATTTTATCGTATAATCCTGGCACAAATTCTGCACCATTTATAAAATATTCGGCTATTTTATGAGCCGTTTCAGGAGAAAACATAAAAAGTATTTTTTTTAAATCATTATAACTAAAACCCATATTTTATCCTTTCGTGTTAAAATTTGCTGATTTTATCAAAAATGTGCTTAAACTAAGGCTTTTCCTTTTAGCTTTGCGTATAATTCACAGCTACTACTAAGCGTATCATCATCGCCAACTCCAGCGACCTTGCCAGCATCGATAACTACGATTTTATCGGCATTTTGTATGGTGCTTAGACGATGAGCTATGACAAAGATGATCTTTTTATGAGCAAGTGAGTTTATGGCGTTTGTTATCTCTTTTTCGCTCTCGTTATCAAGGGCTGATGTTGCCTCGTCAAATATCAAAATTTCAGGCTCGTTATACAAGGCTCTAGCGATTGCTATGCGTTGGCGTTGTCCGCCGGATAAATTTGTGCCAAACTCATCAAGTTTTGTGTAAATTTTATCATCTAATTGCTCTACAAAATTATAAGCATTTGCCATTTTTAGAGCGTTTATAACCTTTTGCTCATCCATTTCGCGTCCGTATGATACGTTATTTGCAATAGTGTCGTTAAAGATATAAACTCTTTGGCTTACAAAGCCTATTTTATCTCTGATTTGATCTAGTTTATACTCTTTTAAATTTACATCATTTATGGCTATCTCGCCGCTACTTGGATCATAAAATCTCATAAGCAAGTTTATAATCGATGTCTTTCCGCCACCACTTGAGCCAACTAGGGCTATCATCTCTGATTTGTTCGCACAAAAGCTTATACCATCTAGTGCTTGTTTGTCGCCGTATTTTAAACAAGCGTTTTTAAACTCTATCTTTTCAATCTGGCTTGGAGCGTCGATTGTGCCGTTTTTAATCGTGCTTTTTTTATCAAGCAGTTCAAAGGTTCTCTCACTAGCCGCTATGGCATCTTGGGTTTTATTGTAGATCCCAACTATGCGTTTTATAGGAGTGTAGAGCATAAAAAGTGCTGTTAAAAAGCTAAAAAATGATCCAATGCTTAGCTGATCATCAATCACCTCTTTGCCGCCTATTATGATGACTACTGCTACGCCGATTGAGCCTATCATCTCCATCATCGGACTTACAAGTTGCTCTATCTTTGTTGCTTTTAAATTTATTTTTAAAAAGTTTAAATTTTCATCGCTAAATCTTTTATGCTCGTAGTTTTGAGCATTGTTGGCTTTGATTATCTCGATATTTGTAAAATTTTCATTTAAAGCTGCACTTATGTCTGAGATTTTTTCTTGCGATTTTCGTGAGATTTTTTTCATCTTTTTTGCAAATCTAGTTATTGGATAGATTGCTGCTGGAAGTACCACAAGTGCGAAAAATGCTAGTTTTGGGCTTTGGTATATCACCACGCCAAGTAGGGCAAGTGCGGTAATAAGCTCTCTAATAAACTCAGGTATTAGGTTTGAGACGATTGAGCGAATGCGTTCGATGTCGTTTATGGTTCTGCTCATCAACTCGCCAGTTCGGTAGGTGTTAAAAAAGCTCATATCAAGAGAGAGTAAATTTTTAAGCATGCTATCGCGAAACCTTCTAATCGTGTCTTGACCGATGTAGGCTGTGTAGTATGCTTGAGTAAATGTGCCTAGGTTTTTTAAAAAATATACCAAAATGATAGCGTATGGCAGGATGTAAAGAAGGGTTGTGTTTTTATCGACAAAAATTTTATTAAGCACTGGCTCAACCAACCACGCCGATGCCGCCGTACCAAGACTAGCTAAAAGCATACCTATAAAAGCTAAGATAAACTGCGGTATGTAGTCTTTAAAATAGGGTTTAAAACGCTTTAGAACATCTTTTAACTCCATTTTATTTGGCTCTTTTGTGTTTGCTTTGTTTGAGTTGCTATTTGCAAAATTGTCATTTTTGTTTAAAATTTCAACATCTTTTATCTCACTCATAGCTTCTCCCACATCGTGCCGTTTGGAGTATCCATTAAACTTATGCCTTTTTGGCTTAACTCATCACGCAACGCATCTGATAGTGCAAAATCTTTTTGTTTTTTGGCTTCATTGCGTTTGTTGATGATGGCTTGAATGCGAGCTTTTTCATCATCACTTATGCCAAATTGAAAATACTCAAAACTATCAAGCATTGCGATGCCTAAAATTTCATTTAAAAACTCTAAATTTGCTACAATCTCGCCTTTTATATTTTTGTCTTTTGGATTTTTATCAAGCTCATCGTTTGCTTTAACGACTAACTCATCTACACAGGCTAGGGCTTTTGATGTGTTTAAATCATCTCTTAAAGCGTTTAAAATTTCATCTTTAAAGCTTTGATTAACAAGTCCTTTTTTTACTCCATAAACTCTCTTTTTTAGTCTATAAATTTTATCCAAACGTTTTTTTGAAGCTTGTAAGTCATCATATGAGTAGTTGAAATTTGCCCTATAATGAACGCTAAGCAAATAAAATCTAAGCACTTCGGCATGATGTGATTTTAACGTATCTTTTACAAAAAAGCTGTTATTTAAACTTTTGCTCATTTTTTCGTTATTTATCTGTATAAAGCCGTTGTGCATCCAGTATTTGCTTAGTTCATGTTTTTCGCTACATCTGCATTGTGTGGCTTCATTTTCATGATGTGGAAAGAGCAAATCAGATCCACCAGCGTGTATGTCTGTTAGGTATTGTGTGTTATTATCAAGTAAATTCTTTATCATCACAACGCACTCTGAATGCCATCCTGGTCTTCCTTTGCCAAAATTTGCTTCGTAGAAATTTTCATCAAATTTCCATAGCACAAAGTCCTTTTTGTCGCGTTTGTTTTGATTATTTTCTACTCTTGCTTGAGTTTGCTCATCATCTGTTTTGTTGCTGATGCTTAGATATTTTTCATCTTTTGAAGTATCAAAATATACCCCATCATCAAGGATATATGCATAGTCATTTTTAATAAGATTGTTTATATACTCAATCATATGCGTAACATACTCTGTTGCTTTTGGTTTTATGTCAGGCTCTAAGACATTAAGTGCTTTCATATCATTTTCATAGCTAGTTATGTAATAAGATGTTATATCTTGCATACTTTTGCCAGTTTCGCTCATCTTTTTTAAAATTTTATCATCTATATCGGTGTAGTTTCTTACAAATTTTACCTTATATCCTAGTGCGATTAGTGTGCGTCTAAGCATGTCAAAGCTAATTGCTGATTTTGCATGTCCAAGGTGTGCATCATCATATACGGTTGGACCGCAAAGATATATGCGAACTACGTCGCCTTCTGGATTAAGTTTAAGTTTTTGTTTTTTAACGCTATCATAAATAAACATCTAATATTTCCTTTAAATTTAAAAGCACGATGATTTCAAACACTATAATTACAAGCGTAAGAAGTAAAAATTTTAACTCAATTATACTCAAAAATCGCTTATAGCCAAATTCTTTGATGTATAAACCAAGCTGTAAAAATCCTCCCATTGATGATGCTAACGCTAGACCAAACGCACCGTAATATTGCATTAAAATTACAGCCATAATTAAGTTAAAGCCAAGTGAGATAATGGCGATTTTTGACGCTAATTTTTGCTTTAAATTTGCATAAACCCATAGCGAAAACAGCTTAGCCATGCCAAATGGCACAAGCCCTATTAAATACCCTGATAAAACCAGTGCTGTAGCTATAGTATCGGCTTTGCTAAATTCTCCGCGTTCAAACAACAACCATACTATTGGCTCAGCCAGTATTATTCCGCCTACGCTTGAAGCAAGAAGCGTTATTAGTAGTAGATTAAAGCTTTTTTTTGTTTGGATTAGTGCGTTTTTCTCGTCGTTATTTTTAATTAATTTTGTGATTTTTGGAAATAGTGCTTGAGCAAGTGCAATTGCAAATACTGCTAATGGAAGTTGAAAGATACGATTTGCATAAAACATATAACTTATGCTTCCAGATACCAAAAATGACGCCAACCATGTATCCATAAAGGCACCTATTTGCATAGCTGATGAGCCAAGAAGTCCGTGATAAAAATTTACAAAAAAGCCCTTTATTTTTGTCTTTTTGCCTTTAATATAGCCTTTAATACCACCAAAAAATAGTTTGTTTAACCCTTTAAATTTTAACGCAATTAAGTGTGTAAAGACCTGCAAAATACCACCCAAAACTACCCCACAGCTTAAATACATCGCAACTTCGCTTTGCTCTTTGCCTTTGGCTAACAAAAGCGATAAAATCATGGAGATGTTTAAGAGTGCAGTTGAGAAGGCTGTGGTTGCAAAATGTCCGCGGTATTGCAAAAGTGAGCCTAAAAATGTCACTACATAAATTAGTGCTAGATAGTAAAAATTTATTTGAACAAGCGGTATGGCGTTTTGTATATCGTTTTGGCTAAGCCCAGTTGCTATTAGCTTGATAAATTGTGGCGTGAAAAGATTAACTAAAAGTGTTAAAAAACTTATGAATATCAGAAATTTTATGAAAATTTCAGCACTAAATAGTGCTTTTTTGCTGGATTTTGTAAAATTTGGCAAAAAAGCCTGAGTAAATGCACCCTCTGCAAAAATTCTCCTGAATAAATTAGGTAGTTTAAACGCTATGAAAAATAGATCACTAAATATCCCAGCACCCAAAATCAAGGCGGTTAAAATATCTCTAACAAGTCCTAAAATTCTCGAAAAAACAATACCTGAAGCGTTTGAAAAAAAGCCTTTAATAAACATATATTTACCTTAAATGAAATCAAAATGCTATCAAAAAATATCTTTAAAAATAGTTATAACCGAAATTTAATGAAAATTGTGAAATAATAATGACTTTAAAAAAGATATAGGAAAAAGATGAGCGAGATAGTATATTTTACTCCAATACATGCTGATACTAAAACCCCACACCAAGACATAAAAGAGCTAAGTAAAAGTAGTGGCGTTAGTGCAGAATTTATAGACTTTAGACTTATTGATTTTACTACATCCTATACAAATGAAAAAAACCCAAATCCAATCGAGCTAAGCAAAGATAAACTTAAGATATTTGATGATAGAGAATTTTATCTAGATCCGACACTTAACATAGAGCAAACCTATCATGTTGAGTATTATGATACTAGACGTGTTCCAAAACCAGTTTTACCACGCATAAATATCGGTGCAAACAACTCATTGACAAAAGTTGTCGCTACTATATCTGCCTCTCGTGATGCTACTTATGAGACTGGTTATGATAATTTGCTTTATGAGTATATTGCAAAACAGCTTATTAGGGTTGGAATTTTGATAGGCATAAGAGATTATGATTTAAGGCAGACTTTAACTCGTGTCTCTTCTGTGCTTCGTATAAAAGAGATGATAGATACTGATTATACTTTTAATGTCACCATAGGGGTAGATCCTCGTCCTGCTGTTGATTCTGAATTAATATATAGATATAAAAACAAAATAAACAATATAGACAAAAATGACAAAATCGATCATGCCGCACGTGGCTATGTGCTTGGGGTTGTTGTAGATGAGATAATAATAGAGTATATTAAACCAAAAGCAGGTGGCAACGGCAGAAATGTAAGAGGTGAGTTTTTAAAGACACAAGATCCTAAGGAAGAAGCATTAAAAGAGATAAATATAAGCGAAAATATACAGCGTTTAGAAGATGATAAAACTATAAAATTTATAGCTAAAAAGGCTGGATTTGTTAGCGAAGAAAAAGGCGTTTTTGATATAAAAGATGAGCTTGAGGTTACAGAGGTTAGTTTTCGTCAAACAGGCTCAATTAAAACAGAAATGAACTCAAATGTCAGTATTGTAATTAAAGAAGATGATATATTTAAAGATGCCATTGGTTCTGGTGTTGTTGTTGAAGCAAAGGAAGTAAGTGTTAAAGGAAGTGTAGCAGCAAATGCCAAAGTTGTAGCCGAACGTGTCAAAATAGGTGGGCAAACTCATGCTAAGGCAAACATAAAAGCAAAAGATGCTGAAATAGCAGTTCATATAGGCTATGTGGAGGCTGATGAGGTTCGCATAGATAGATTAGAGGGTGGAACAGTAGTTGCAAAAAATGTCGTTATAAAAAGCGTAGTTGGCGGTTCTATCACGGCTGATAAGATCACTATTGAGACTCTTGGTTCAAATTGCACAATCAAGGCATTAGAGTTAATAGATGTGAAATTTTTGCGTGGAATGAATAATAAATTTATAATTGATGCTAGTATGATGCAGGATAAGGGCTATGATGTAGAAGGGCATGTAAAACGCATGAATGAAATAGAAGACAAAATGCAAAAAATGCCAAAAATTTTAGAAAAACATAAGCACGTTATAGACAGTAACAAAGATTCAGTCTATGCCATAAAAGCCAAAATTGAAGAGTTATCAAAATCAAACGTCATACCTCCAGTAACTTTTATGAAAAAGCTAAAAGAGTATCAGCAGTTAGTTGGTGAGTATAATGCACTGCTTAGAGAGTACAACTCTATAAAATTTGAGCTAAATGATTTAAAAACTGAGCTAGATATCATGCAAAATGGAATTTTGTCAGCCAAAGTGGTAAATAGAAGCAATTGGCTTGAATTAAATGAGGTAAAATTTATACTAGTGGATCCGCCAACAGAGGTGTCTTATTTAACTAAGCAAAATGAAATGGCAAGAGTTATGAAATTGGCTAAAATAAATGATGATGGCGAGATAAAATATGAGATACGAAAATCAAATGATTTAAATTTATTGCCAAAATTAAAGGAAGATAGTTGATTAAAGCAATTGAAGGCATAATAAGCAAAAAAGAACCAGCGTTTGTGATACTAAAAACTGCTAGTGGCGTTAGTTACGGCGTATTTGTGTCGCTATTTTGTGCAGCTAGATTAGAAAAAGGGCAAAATATTGAGCTAAATATAACGCAAATCATAAGAGAAGATGCAAATTTATTGTATGGTTTTATCGATGTTGCGGAGCAAAAAATGTTTGAAATGTTGATAAAACTAAGTGGAATAGGTGCTGCTACGGCTATGGCGGTATGCTCATCTTTAAGCTCACAATCATTTAGTTCAGCTGTTATAAACGGTGATGCAACAACCCTGCAAAAAGTCCCTGGAATAGGTGTAAAAACGGCACGACGAATAATAGCTGAGTTAAGCGATGCAAAACTGATAACTGATGTAAGTGTTAATGAGCATCAAAATGAAGCCATGATGGCACTTGAAAGTCTTGGATTTAAACGAGAAAAAATATATAAAATTTTAAGTGAGTGCAACTCAAATAATACAGCCGATCTTATAAAAGAAGCACTTAAAAAATTAAGCTAGGATTAAAATAATGAAATACGCAGTGATATTTGGAGCAAAAAGTTATGAGCATGAGATAAGCATAGTAAGTGCTATTGTGCTAAAAAATGTTATAAAAAATGAAATGAAATATATTTTTTGCGATGATGAAAGAAATTTTTATCTAATTGAGCCAAAAAATATGAGAGCAAATTACTTTGCTAAACGTGAGTATAAAAGTGCAAAAAAGCTCTTTTTGTCAAAAGGTGGTTTTTATACACATTCGATATTTGGTATTAAAAAGCAAGACGTTGATGTGTATATTAATATGATTCATGGTATGGACGGAGAAGATGGCAGAATTGCTGGATTGCTTGAGTTTTATGGGGTTAAATTTATAGGTCCTAGACTTGAGGCCGGCGTGCTTAGTTTTAGTAAAGAGCTTACAAAATACTTGGCACTAAAAGCCGGTGTTAAAACACTTAAGTATCAAACCATAAAACGAGATGATAAGATTAATATACCATATCCATTTATCCTAAAACCCCTAAGACTTGGTAGCTCAATAGGTGTAAGCGTGGTAAATAGCGAAGATGAGTTGCAATATGCTCTAGATGTGGCTTTTGAGTTTGATAATGAGGTATTAATAGAGCCTTTTATAAGTGGCGTTAAAGAGTATAATTTGGCTGGTTGTAGGGCTGATGGTGAGTATATTTATTCTATAGTTGAAGAGCCTAAGAAAGATCAAATGCTTGATTTTGATCAAAAATATCTAAGTTTTTCAAATGATAAAAGGGTTGCTAGGGCTGAAATTTCAACAGAGCTAGAGCTTAAACTAAAAGATGCTTTTGCAAAAATTTATGATTGTGGATTTGATGGTGCATTGATACGTTGTGATTTTTTCGTGATTGATGGCGAGGTGTATTTAAACGAGGTTAATCCAAACCCAGGAAGCATGGCAAATTATCTGTTTGATGATTTTAGAAGCGTTTTAGATGCTCTTGCAAATTCTTTACCAAAACAGAAAAAATTAAGCGTTAAATATGAATTTTTAACATCCATAACACATTCAAAAGGCGGTAAAGTTTAACGCTTTTATAATATAAAATATGTTAAATTATGCGTAAAATTTTATGTAAAGAGTGAATATGGTAGCATTTAGCAAAGATGAAATTTTCACAGCAACTGAGGTTGCTAGAAATTTTAGTAGTATCTTAAATAAAGTTAGCACAGGCGATAATAAACGAGCTGTAATAGTTAAAAATAATAAATTTGAAGCTGTTTTATTAAATATGGCAGAGTATGAGAGACTAGCACAAGCGGTTGAGATTTTGCAAAGCATTTATGTCGCTAAAAAAGGCGATTTAAATGGCAATTAAAAGTGTAAAATATGGCTTAAAATCATACAATATAAGCTACGAGTTTGTAAATGCAAAGTGCGAAAAATCGATACTTTTTTTGCATGGTTGGGGGGCTAATAAGCAGATTATGAAAAAAGCTTTTGAAAAGGGCTTTGTTGGATACAAGCACATATATGTAGATATGCCAGGCTTTGGTTTAAGTGATATTTTTACTCCGCTTCATACATCTGATTATGCAAAGATTGTTAAGAGATTTTTAAAAGAGCTTGGATGTGAGCCTGAGATTATAGTAGGGCATAGTTTTGGGGGCAAAGTGGCTACTTTGATTGCTCCTAGGAATTTAGTTTTGCTAAGCTCAGCTGGTATAGTTGTTAAAAAATCTTTTATAGTTCGTTTGAAAATCTTTTTATTTAAAATTTTAAAGTTTTTTGGCTTTGGGAAATTTTATAGATTTTTTGCAACAAAAGACGTTAGCGGCATGAGTAGAACGATGTATGAAACGCTTAAAAATGTTGTTGATGAGGATTTTAGTTCAAAATTTAAATCGCTAAAGTCAAAAACCATGATATTTTGGGGAGAAAACGATAAAGCAACGCCTTTAAAAAGCGGCGAGTATATGCACTCTTTTATTAGTAACTCAAGTTTTCATCCATTAGCCGGTGATCACTTCTTTTTCTTATTGCATTCTGATTTTATAAGCAAACAAGTGCAAAAAGAGCTTGAGATAACGACAAATTTAAAGCAAAAACAAGACATTTGCGAAGGAATTGAAAGCGTATGAAAGAGCTAGTATCGTTAGTTTATCCGCACTTTTTGGCATTTTCTGCACTGTTTTTTGCGTTTGCGTTGAGTTTTTACATTATAACCTGTTTTCAGTGGTTTTCATATAGGCTAAATCGTGTGATTTTTCATTTTACGCGTCCATCTTGGCATGTTATGTTTGTAATTTTGCCAGTAGTTTTATACTATACAACACGCGAGTTTTTTTATATATATTTTTATTTTGCCTACTTGCCTTCACTCTATCTTTGGCACAAAAAACTCGATAAAAAGCTAGTTTTTACGGCACGGATTAAGCGGTTTTTTCTGATTTTATTTTTTGCATTGATTAGCTATTATGCGATTTATTATTTTAAATTTAACTCTTATGCAGGCAATATAATTTTGCCAATTTTTATAAGTTTGATTTTATCGCATTTATATGAGAAATTTTTGGCATTAAGCTATAAAAATAGGGCAAAAAGAAAGCTTGAAAGTTGTAAGAATTTAGTTATTATTTTAATAACTGCAAGTTACGGAAAAACTAGTATTAAAAATTTTATTTATGAGCTAATAAAAGATGATTTTATTGCCTATAAAACTCCGCGAAGTGTAAATACACTTGTTGGACTTATTAAAGATATAAATGAAAATATTACGCCAGATACGCAGATATATGTGGCTGAAGCAGGAGCTAGATTAAGGGGTGATATAGATGAAATTTCAACCTTTTTAAATCCTCAAATTGTTGTTGTTGGTGAGATAGGTGAGCAGCATTTGGAGTATTTTAAAAGTATGCAAAATATCAAAAACACAAAACTTGAAGCATTAAATTCAAATAGGTTAAAGGTGGCTTTTTTACACAGCACAACTGAAGTAGTTCAAAGCAAAGAGCGTGTTATTTATGATGCTTGTTTAAGTGATGTTGTTTCTGATTTGAGCGGATTGAGATTTAATCTTGATGGGAAAAACTATCAAAGTCCAATACTTGGTAAATTTAATGCACAAAATTTAGCCGTGGCTATAAAAGTAGCACACTATCTTAAGATAAATGATGACAAGATAGCTATAAATTTATCTAAAATGCAAAATGTAGAGCATAGACTTGTGCGAATGGATGCTGGTGGCAAGGTTATAATTGATGATAGCTTTAATGGAAATTTTGCTGGAATGAGTGCGAGCTATGAGCTAGTAAGCACCTATGCTGGACGCAAAGTGCTTGTGACGCCTGGTATAGTAGAGGCAAATGAGAGTTTAAATGAAAATTTATCAAAGATTATAAATGAAGTATTTGATGTGGTTATAATTACAAGCTCGTTAAATGCACAGTCTTTGCTTAAGTATCTAAATAAACCACAAATTTTAATATTAAAGGATAAAAACAATATGCAACAAATGCTAATAGAGCATACAAAAGTAGGCGATTTGATACTATTTTCAAATGATGCACCGAGTTTTATGTAATGAAAAAATATATAATATTTTTTGTATTTACATTGCTTTGTGCATTTGATATAGATGAGTTTGATAAGGGGCTAGATGCTATAAGAGCTGGTGAGTATAATGTGGCTTATGATATATTTTATAAGGGTTGTGAACAAAATGACGAGCTTAGTTGTGAAGAACTTGGCATAATGTATATAAATGGCGAGGTAAGCACATCTGAAGACAATACGGTAAATGAAAAAAACAAAAACAAAAAAGGGCTTGAGTTTTTGTTAAAATCGTGCAAATTAGGCTATTTAAATGCTTGTGGCGATATCGTTTCGCTTAAAAATAGCATTGATGAGATTAGTGATGAGCTTTATGAGTATGCAAGCAATATGTATGATGAGTTAGCGTTGGAATTTACGCAAAATATTGATGAAAACACATCTAAGATAGATATTGATAATTAAAATTTGTTCAAAAGTTTGTTTTGATATGCTAGATTTAAAACCGCTATAAGTATATCATATGTATATGGTTGGCGTAATGCAATTGTGTGAATTTTTATATTGTTTTGAGTTTTTTCGTCTTTGTCGTAAATTACTATTATTTGAAATTTTCTAAATTTTTGCAGATTTAATATTTCGGCAAATTCTTGTTGATTTTCAAGGTAGCTATTTTGTATGAAAATTATATCAGGACAATAAATGGCATCACTTAAATGTGCTTTTAAATTTGCGTAGTCATGCTTTTGTTTAACTTCTATGCCAATATGTTTAAGTTGTTTATATAATATCTCAAAACCATCACGATCATCATATGCTATTACAGCGTGTGATTTTTTGATATAGTTGTTTTTTAGTTGTATTTTATGTTCTTTTGCTGTTTTGTTTAGTTGCATTGCAACATTGATATGTATTTTTGCATCATCGACCATTATTATTTGATAGTTATTTTTTTTGACTATTTTTTGCAACTCAGTTATGTATCTGTCATCAAGGCTTTGTATATCATTTTGTGCGTCAAAAAATATCCTAAAAAACACATGCTCGGCATTGTAATTTGTCAGTTTAAATTTAACTAAAATTTTATTATTGTTTGTTGCATAAAGGTGTGCTTTAATAGCATTTTCCAATGAGCTTATTATGCCACCTACATCGTTCATAAAAACTCTAGGATATGTTGGGTCATATTCAAAAAGTACGATATTTTTAGTCGCAAACGCATCATAATATATGGCTTCAAGCAGATAGTTTAGTCTATTTACTAGGCTAAATTTCATCACAAGATTACCATTGCATCGCCATATGAATAAAAGCGATACTTATTTTGTATTGCTGTTTTATATATTCTCATCGTTTCGTCTAGTCCGACATATGCTGCAACTAACATAATTAGAGTTGATTTCGGTAGGTGAAAATTTGTAAGTAGATATTTTTGTTTTATCGGTTTGTTGTTTGGGTTTAAAAACAAATCACACTTACCACTTTTCATTTTATTTCTAGCATAATGCTCAACCGTTCTAGTGACAGTTGTTCCAACGCCTAAAATTTCAACATCTGAGTTTAAAATCTCAATAGTTTCATCAGGTATATTGTAAAACTCAGAGTGTATCTTATGCTCTCTTATATCATCGACATCTACGCCCTTAAATGTCCCAGCTCCAACATGCAGTGTAATGTGAGCGGTTTTGTGTGTGGCTTGTATTTTTTTAAGTATTTCATCATCAAAATGCAAACTAGCCGTTGGTGCAGCAACGGCTCCTAAATGCTTAGCAAATATGCTTTGATACCACTCTTCATCATTTATATTATCGTCTCTTTTTATGTAAGGTGGTAGTGGTATATGCCCTATATCTTGCGTCATTTTTAAACACTCATCGGTGTTTAAAATTTTATCATTTTTTATAAATCTCACAATCCTTGTTGCATCATTATTTAGTGCTAAAATTTCAGCCTTTATGCCATTATCTAGTATGATTATGCTTTTTTCTTTTACTTTGCCTTTAATATACGCACTAAATTTGCCATCACCAAGTGGTTGATTTAGCATAATTTCACTTTTGCCACCACTTTGTTTTGTGCCCAAAAGTCTTGCTTTTATAACCTTCGTATCATTAAAAATCACCGCACAATCTGGTAAAATTTCAGGCAAATTATGAAATTTTAAGTGGTTTATTTCGCCACTATTTTTATAATACACCAAAAGCTTGGCTTCGCCTTTAGGCATGATAGGCTTTGTTGCTATGAGATTTGTTGGCAGATGATAGTCATAGCTTGATAATGCGTTTATATCACTCATCTTTTTGCTTTACGTCATAATCTTTGTTTTGTTCTTTGTTAGCTTCATTATCTTGTGTTTTTGTATCATTAGTCTCATCATCGGCATCTGCTGGATTGACACGCTTAGCAATTAGTATTGATATGCCGTAAAGTCCAACTAATGGAAACGCCATAAGAAGCTGTGAGATCACATCTGGCGGAGTTACAATTGCCGCAAATACAAATATAGCAACTATCGCATGGCGGAAGTAGTTTTTAAGCGTTTCATCTGTAATAAGTCCAATTTTGGCAAAGAAAAATGTTACCACAGGAAGCTCAAATGCTATACCAAATGCCACTAAAAGCTTTGTAAAAAACCCTACATATTCACCTATACTAGGAAGTGCGGTAAATAGCTGTCCGCCAAATGCTATTAAAAACTGAAAGCCAAGAGGTATGACAAAAAAGTAACAAAAACTAGCACCGCATAAAAACATCATGGTGGCTGAAATAACAAAAGGCCAAACGTATTTTTTCTCATTATCATATAGTCCTGGCGCTACAAATAGCCAAAACTGCCAAAAGATAATCGGAAGCGATACTATAAGTCCAGCAAAAAATGCTACTTTCATCGCTGTAAATAGCGGCTCTTCAATGCGTGTAAAAATGACATTACTACCTTCTGGAAGCACCGCTTTAAGTGGCTCGATCATCCACGATAAAATAGGATTCCAAAACGTAAAACAAGCTATAAATGCAACAATAACAGTTAAAAAGCTAATGCTTAAACGCTTTCTAAGCTCAACTATATGGGGTTTTAACTCTTCAAACATCACGCCTCTTTTTTATCGTTATCTAGCACAGCGTCTTTAATCGCTTTTGTTGGATTTTTAACGCTATCTATGCCTTTTTTTATGCTGTCCATACTGTCACTTACGCTACTTTTTACATCATTTACGCCTTTTTTTAGCTCATCAAGCTCTTCAAAAGTGAGCTTTTTGCGAACATTTTCAGTTGTTTTTGTAAGGTTTTCTTTGTATTTTCTAGCGTCCTCTTTTAATTCAGCTATTTTCATCTCTTGGTCAAAACTAGCCTTTGCGTCATTTACGCTTTTTTTAACAGCCTTAAACATCTTTGCGATATTTATCATGGTTTCTGGTAGCTTTTCTGGACCAAGTACTATGACGGCAATAACCGCTATGGTTATTATCTCTGGCAAACTCATTCCAAACATTTTAAATCCTAACTTAAAATAAACGGTTATTTTACAAAAAAATAGATTAATTTTGTGTTATAAACAGAGCCAACTCATCAGCAAGCAAGAAATTTCTGGTGTAAAATTTACCATTTTTATAATCAAGTTTTTTTGATTTTACTAAAATTTCAGCTTTTGCTTTTTCGTCGTTATTTAAAGTAGTCTTTGTAACGCCAATAGTGCTTCTAAGCCCTAAAAATATATGCTCTAATCGTAAATCATCTTTACTTAAAGCTTCTATCTCTTTTTTGCAAGGATTTTTTATATACTCTTTTAAATTCTTAATAGAATATAGTCTTTGTGAGTTGTAAAATCCTACCGAATACGCTCCAGCACCGATATACTCATCGCCTTTCCAATAGCCCATATTGTGTTTGCATGGTTTGCCAAAGTTTGAAATTTCATACTGCTTAAAACCAGCATTTTTTAACTCGTTTATTAAAAATTTTGCAAGTATTGCACTATCTTTTTTGTATTCATATTTTTTTTCAAACGGCGTATCTTGCTCTAAGGTTAGAGCATAAGCACTGCAATGATTGATTTTTAGCTTTGAAATTTGTGCTATTTCTTCACGAAGTCGCTTTTTTGTATCTAGCTTGGTTGAGTATATCAAATCTACATTTATGTTTTTAAAACCAGCTTTTTTGGCGTTTTTAACAGCCATAAAAGTATCACTTGCTAAATGAGTTCTGCCAAGTAGCTTTAGTTTGTCTTTAAAAAAGCTTTGTGTGCCAAAACTTATGCGATTTACACCCAAATTTCTCATCTTGCTTAGCCATTTTAAATCGGCTGAGTTTGGGTTTGCTTCGCATGTTATTTCAGCATTTTTATTTAAAAACGGTTTAAAAATTTTAAAAATTTCATCGTAATGTTTGGCATTAACAGCACTTGGTGTTCCGCCACCTATAAACACGCTTTTAATTTTTAAATTTTTAAATTTTAAAATTTGCGAGTTTAAATCACAGGCTAAAGCATTAAAGTAATCATCGTGTAATTTATGCTGTCCTGTCACTGAACCAAAGGCACAATAAGGGCATTTTGTATCGCAAAATGGAATATGTATATATAAAAGCATGTTTTGATTTTAGCAAATTTAGTTTTAAAATATTTGTAAGATATAAAGATTATTTTTTAAATTTAGGATAAATTTGGCTCTTTAAACTAAAAAGCCAAAATTTACTTACTCGTGAAAGGTTACACTTTCGCTTAGCGGTACTCGTTGGGTGCGGTTTTTATTTACATTTGCGTCCCAGTTTGGATAGCCAAAAGATATGCCAAATAGTAGTTTTAACTCATCGCTTACTCCAAGCTCTTTTCTGATGGTATCGGCAAACATCGCAAAGATAAGTTGCGGTATGCTGCCATATCCACGAGCCGTGCATGAAAGCATAAAATTTTGAGCATACATACCCATATCAGCTGCGACATTGACATTATCGGCGATGCTGGGCATAAACAAAAACGCAGCGTGTGGTGCTCCGTAAAACTCTAAATTTAACGGCACCATTCTAGCTCTACCTTCCTTATCCTCTCTAGCCACGCCAAAGCCGTCATAAATTAACTTATATAGGGCTCTCATGCGAGTTTCAAGAGCGGGTGGAAATAGTGACTGATCGTAAGGAAAATCGCTTTTTATCTCGCCTTTTGCCCATTTATCTTTTAAAATTTCTTTTAACTCTTTTGTCTTTTGTCCTGAGACGACATGCGTTATCCAAGGCTGTGTGTTTGTAGCAGATGGTGCCCACTGCGCATCAAGTAAAATTTCATTTATCTCATCCTTGCTAAGTGGCTTATCTAAAAATTCCCTTATAGACTGACGAGATCTTACTGTCGTTTGAAAATCTAGCATTTTTGCTCCTTTGATTAAATTTTTACAATGATAAAATATTTTTTAGTATAAGTCAAATGTTATATAGTATATAATCACATAACTAAAAGTTATAAAAAGGAGCAAAAATGAGCCTAAGACATATGCAAATAGCAGTAACTATTGCAGAGCTAAAAAGCTTTACAAAGGCGGCGGAAAAGCTTGGCGTTTCACAGCCTTCATTATCAAAGAGCGTATCGCTTTTAGAGAGCGAACTAGGGGCTTTGCTTTTTGATAGAAAAAACGGGCTTAGTCTTACTTACGCAGGTGAGATATACATCTTAAAGGCTAAAAATTTACTAAGGCTAAATAGCGAACTAAACAGCGAGATAAGAAACCTATTATCGCTTAAAAATGGCAAGATAAGCATAGGCGTTACAACGCTTAGCTTTAAATTTATCGAAAAAAAACTGCCATCATTTTACGCAAGATTTGCAAATGCAGACATTAAAATCATACACGCACAAACCGACATTGAGCTTTTGCAAATGCTTAAAGATGGCGTTATAGACGCTGCGTATGCGGTGCATTTTGAAAGCGTAAAAGATAGTGAGCTAGAGTATGAGCTAGTGACCAAACACGCTCCGTTACTCGCCGTTCCTTCAACTCATATAGCGGTTTCAAAAATCACTGCAAACTCAAATGATAAATATCCAAAGTGCGATTTAAGCGAGTTTAAGGATGATAAATTTGCCATAGGTTCTGATAATATAAGGCTTAAAACCGGCTTTGAGCAGATATTTGCGAGGGCTGGATTTAAGCCAAATGTTGCTTGTGTCACAACAGATATAAATTTAGCTATGTCAATGGCTAGTTCTGGTATTTGCGTTGCGTTTGGATTTAGTGAGTGTGTAAGTGATGAGCAAAAGGATTTTATCAGCTTTTTTGATGTGATAGATGATGAAAATTTCAAGCTTAGCTTCTCAGTTGTGTATAAAAAATCATCAAAACTTATAAAGGAATTTATAAAATTGCTTAAAAATAGTGAGTGAAAGGGTGGGAGAATTTATTAAAAAATATGATTTTTTGGATAATATTGCAAAAATTAATATCTTTAAATAAAAGTTGCAAATTTAATTTGACTGAAAATTTAGACCTATTTTAAACGCTATATAATGTAGTTTTAGCTAAAATCTCGCAAAAATTTAGGTTAGAAAATGCAAAAAAAATATAGACCAAATGTAGCAGCAGTCGTGCTTTCTCATACTTATCCTTTTAAGTGTGAAATTTTCGTTGCAAATCGCACTGATTTGCCTGATGTGTGGCAATTTCCGCAGGGTGGTATAGATGATGGCGAGACGCCAAAACAAGCACTTTTAAGAGAGTTAAAAGAGGAGATTGGCACAGATGAAGTAAGTGTGTTGGCTGAGTATCCAGAGTGGCTTAGCTACGATTTTCCGCCAAATGCTGGCAAAAAGATGTATCCATATGCTGGACAAACACAAAAGTATTTTTTGGTGCGTTTAAACGCTGGAGCAAAGATAAATTTAAACACAAAAGAGCCTGAATTTAGCAAGTATAAATTCGTAGAGTATAAGAGAATTTTTAATGATTTAAATCATTTTAAAAGACCGATTTATAGCAAGGTTTTGGCGTATTTTAAAGAGAAAGGATATTTTTAATGCTAGTCGTTCAAAAATTTGGTGGAACGAGTGTAGGGACGCTTGAGAGAATAAAAGCAACTGCAAAAAGAGTAATTGAGACTAAGCAAAGTGGTGCAGATGTGGTTGTGGTGGTATCTGCAATGAGTGGTGTAACAAATCAATTGGTTGAGTATGGGGAGCATTTTTCAAAAGAGCCGTATGGTCCTGCTATGGATATGTTGCTTAGTTCAGGAGAGCAAGTGACTAGTTCGCTTTTGGCGATTGCTTTAAACGACATGGGTTATCCTGCTGTATCATTAACTGGTGCTATGGCTGGGATGTATACTGATAACGTTCATACAAAAGCAAGAATTACTCACATAGACACGACAAGACTTAAAAGAGAATTAAAAGATGGCAAAATAGTAGTTGTGGCTGGATTTCAGGGGGTGACGGCTGATGGCGATATCACTACGCTTGGACGCGGTGGAAGCGACCTTAGTGCAGTTGCTTTAGCTGGAGCTTTAAACGCTGATTTGTGTGAAATTTTTACAGATGTTGATGGTGTATATACTACAGATCCACGCATAGAAAAACGTGCAAAAAAGCTAGAAAAAATAAGCTATGAAGAGATGCTTGAACTTGCAAGTGCAGGAGCTAAGGTATTACAAACTCGCTCAGTAGAACTTGCAAAAAAACTAAACGTCAAGCTAACAACAAGAAGCAGTTTTAATCACAACGAAGGAACACAAATAGTAGGAGAAGAAAATATGGAAAAAGTTTTAGTAAGTGGAATAGCACTAGATAAAAATCAAGCAAGAGTTACTTTAAGAGGAGTGATAGACAAGCCAGGTATTGCTGCTGAAATTTTTAATGCTCTTGCTGACAAAAATATAAATGTAGATATGATAATTCAAAACGTAGGCGTTGATGGCACGACAAATTTAGGCTTTACTGTGCCACAAAATGAACTAGAAATAGCTAAAGACACTATGTCAAAACTTTCTGCTGCAAAAAATATAGAATATGATGATGCTATAGTTAAAATTTCAATCATTGGCGTTGGCATGAAGAGCCATAGTGGAGTTGCTTGCACTGCGTTTGATACACTAGCACGTGAAGGCATAAATATCCAAATGATCTCAACAAGCGAGATAAAATTATCAGTAGTTGTGGATCAAAAATATGCTGAGTTGGCTGTTAGAGTGCTTCACGATGCATACGAGCTAGATAAATAATGCAAGAATTTATGAAATGGACGCTCGATGCCATACGCACCGAGGGTTTGAGTATGAGCTGGATGGAGGCAAAAAGAGTAGAATGGACACTTTTGCTTGCACCACGTCTAAGGCATTTACTAAATGGTGGGACATTTGTAATTATTACAGATGATGAAAGAGCGTGGTTTGAGACGTATATATTATCAAATATTAATAACTCTCAAAATACTCGCCCTATATTGCCATTTGTAAGTTTGCGTTCGTTTTATCCGGCACTTGATAGTATAAACTCAAAAGATGAGATGATGCTGCTTGATGATATGCTTTCTTTGGCTTTTGGTAATGGGTATATGTATTTTTATATTGGCAAAAGCAACGATAAGCGTTCACAAATAGCAAAATTAAATGATGATAGCTATTTGTGGTTGTTTGATGAACAGGTTCAAAATAGCTTTTTTTTAAGTTCAAAAGATGAGAGTTTAGATACAAAGTTGATTTCGCTATTTAAACTGTTTAACAAAAGTATAGATGCTGCATTAATGGCACAAATAAGCCTGTAAATGATAAGTAAAATTCTCATATCAAGCGATTTTGAAGCGGTCAAATCCGATCTAGAAGATAAGCATAAACACATGGTAAAATTTTTCATCTCAGATGAGTTTTTGCTAGAAAATGCAAATGCCATGATTTGCGAGGCTTATATCGCTGAAGCCGAGCCAAAGCTACTCGTTGCAATGGCTAAGAGCTATAGAAATGAAGCTCAAAATAGACTTTTAAAAATCATAGAAGAGCCACCTAAAAATATATATTTTATGCTGGTTGTGCCTAGTATAAATATGCTTTTGCCTACTATACGTTCGCGTTTGATTACCGAGAATAAAGCACAAAAAAAACAGCGCCTAAGCTCTGGATTAAACATAAAACAACTGGATTTAAAAGATGTTTATGAGTATTTGCAAAGCATCGAAGCAAAAGATAGAGGTGAACTTGGCAAAAATGAGTTAAAAGAGCTTGTAATTGCTATAATTTCAGAGGCACTTGAAGCTGGTATTAAATTTAATCAAGACGAGCTTAGCTACTTTTACAATCAGGTTGTTTTAGCAGATTTAAACACAAAAGCGGTTAATTTATTAGTGCCTATTTTTCTAACAATACTTAAAAAAAGTAGAGTTTAAATTTTAAACTTGCGTTTTAAAAAGGGGATTGGTTGAAATTTTACAATATAAATGAAAAATCAGATTTTGATGTGATTTGCAAAAGCGTTGGTGTAAGCGTGGCAGGGATAAATTTGATGCGTGAAAAATCAAGCCTAAGCTTTGTTTATATTAAGGATATAAAATCCCCTGCTGCAAATATCTTAAAACAAGACGCTATTAGCGTTGGAGCGGAGCTTGTAACACACAAAGATACGATTTTTGGGCTTGATACTAGCTCAAACGCTCTTTTAATAGGCACAGACGCACAGCTAAAAAAACTTAGCAAAAAAGAGAAATTGCAAGATTTTGGACTTAAAAATTTAGCAAAATTTTTAGAAATTTCATTTAATAAACCAGAAAATCCAAAAATAATGGGTGTTTTAAATATCAACAATGATAGCTTTAACGCTAGTAGTAGGATAGATATTGATAATGCACTTTTGTGTATAAATAAGATGATAGATGATGGTGCTGATTATATCGATATAGGTGGAGTTAGCTCACGCCCTGGAAGTGTTTATGTTGGGCGAGACGAGGAGTTTAGACGCATAAAAGATGTGATTTTACAAATCAACGCTCATGGATTAGATAAAAAGGTTAAATTTAGCCTTGATAGCTTTGATGAGTATTGTTTAGAATTTGCACTAAATCACGGCTTTAAAATGATTAACGACATCAGTGCAAATGAAAATTTAGCACTACTTGCAAAAAAATATGATTGTGAGCTTTGCATGATGCATATGCAAAACGATCCAGCCACAATGCAGATAAATCCACACTATGATGATTTGCTGGCTGAGATTTCTGATTTTTTTGAACATAAAGTGCTAAAAGCAAGAGATTTGGGTGCTAAACATATCGTGATTGATGTAGGCATTGGATTTGGTAAGACGGCTGAACAAAATTTATTATTAATAAAACACTTAAAACATTTTTTAAAATTTCAATGCGATTTGCTGGTTGGTGCGAGTAGAAAATCGCTGATAAATCACTATTTTAAAAGTGAAGTGCATGAGCGTCTTTCTGGTTCGCTTTATCTACACTTAAAGGCTTTTGAAAACGGTGCTAGTATCATACGCACTCATGATGTTAGCGAGCATAAGCAGATGTTTGCGTTACACAGTGCATATCAAAAGGCAAATTTATGGTAAAAATTTCAAACAAACAAGCCTATGAAAAGGCGGTAGAGACGTTAAATGAGTGGGCAAAGGCCTATTACACCGACGATGCTCCAATAGCTAGTGATGCTGAATACGATGAGCTTTATCATGCACTTTTGGAGTATGAGAGTAAAAATCCAAGCGAAATTTCGCTATTTTCACCAAGTCATAAAATAGGCGGTGCAGTAAGTGAAAAATTTAGCAAAGCAACACATATTAAACAGATGTGGAGCATGGAAGATATTTTTGATAGCTATGAGCTTAAAGCGTGGATTGCACGAGGAGATAAGTCAAGATTTAGCTTTGTAGTCGAACCAAAATTTGATGGGGCTAGTTTAAATTTGCTCTATGAAAATGGCGTTTTAGTTCGTGCTATTACACGCGGAGATGGTGTAACTGGCGAGGATGTCACTCAAAATGCACGAGTTATAAAATCCATACCGCTTAAAATTTCATACGCAAATCGCATAGAAATTCGAGGTGAAGTTGTGATAACAAAGGCTGATTTTGAGGCTATAAACGCAGATAAAATAAGTCGTGGTGAGCCAACTTTGGCAAATCCTAGAAACGCAGCCGCTGGTAGTTTAAGACAGCTTGATAGTAGCGTTACGGCGTCTAGAAGATTGCTTTTTGTGCCGTGGGGGGTTGGCGAACATGAGCTTGGTTTTGAAAAACACAGCCAAATAATTCAGTTTGTAAAATCGCTTGGTTTTTATTATGATGAGTTTTTTAAAATTTGTCTAAACGAGAGTGAAATTTTATCAGCTTATAGTGAGCTTTTAAAGCAACGCGATGATAAGCCTATCTCAATGGATGGCATGGTTGTGCGAGTTGATGAGCTTAGTGGATGTGATGAGCTTGGATATACGGTTAAGTTTCCAAAATTTATGGTAGCGTATAAATTTCCAGCACAAGAGCAAACTACTAGGCTTATCGATGTGGCTTTGCAGGTTGGGCGAAGTGGTGTGGTGACGCCTGTTGGGGTTTTAGATGAGGTTGTGATAGATGGTGCTAGGGTAAAATCGGTAACACTTCATAATTTTGATGAAATTTCACGTTTGGGTGTGCAAAAAGGCGATTATGTAGGAGTGATACGTTCAGGAGATGTTATACCTAAAATCACAAGCGTTTATGAAGCTAGGCGTGATGGCACACAAACTAAAATATCTCGTCCGACGCATTGCCCTGAGTGTGGTTCTCATTTGTTGGATGAGGGCGTGTATATTAAGTGTCAGAATTTAAACTGCAAAGCAAGGGTTTTAAACTCGATAATTTATTACTGTTCTAAAAAGTGCTTAAATATAGACGGACTTGGCGAAGCGATAGTGACGAGCTTGTATGAAAATGGACTTATTAAGCGTGTATATGATATATACTTTTTAGATGAGGCTTCGCTTTTGGGCTTGGATGGATTTAAGGATAAAAAGGTTGCCAATCTTTTAAACGCTATTAACAATAGCAAAGGCTGTGAGCTTTGGAGATTTATAAATGGGCTTGGTTGTGAGCATATAGGCGAGGTTGCAGCTAAGAAAATAGCTAGTAGTTTTGGGCAAAACTGGATAGATGTAAGCTATGATGATGTAGCTAGTTTAGATGGATTTGGCACTGAAATGGCAAATAGTTTAATTGATTTTTTGCAGGTAAATAGGGTTGAAATTTTAGATTTGATTGATATTGTAAAGCCAGTGGCTAAAAAAACCGAGATAAAACAGAGTGTCTTTAGTGGCAAAACTGTAGTTATAACCGGAACGCTTAGTAAAAGTAGAGATGAGTTTAAGGCTGAGCTTGAGAGTATGGGGGCAAAGATTAGCTCATCTGTGTCTAAAAAGACAGATTTTGTATTAGCTGGTAATGAGGCTGGAAGTAAGCTTGAAAAAGCAAATGAGCTTGGCGTGAGAGTGATAGATGAGAGCGAGTATAACAAACTAGCTGAAATTTTAATAGATAAAAAAGAGCAGGAGAGCTTATTTTGAGAGCTGATTTATATGTTGCAAATGCTTTAAATATCAGCCGAAATAAAGCAAGTGAGCTAATTAAAAACCAAAAGGTTCTTATAGATGAGAGACTAGTAGCTAAGCTTAGTGACGAGTATGATAGTGGCGATGTGGCCTTGTTAGATGAGATTTTTGTAGGCAGAGCGGCTTTAAAGCTTCGTTCGTTTTTATTTGAAACTAAGATAGATGTAGCTGGTTTAGATGCGTTAGATGTTGGCTCAAGTACTGGTGGATTTATGCAAATTTTATTAAAAAATGGCGTAAATAGCGTGATTGGTGTGGATGTTGGCAGTAATCAACTAGATGATAGTTTGCGAAATGATAATAGGGTGCAAATCTATGAAAATCAAGATATTAGAAATTTTACTTGCGATAAGAAATTTGATTTAATTACATGTGATGTAAGCTTTATATCGGTTGTTGGATTGCTTAAAATTTTAGACAATTTAGCTAGTAAAAATGCCACTATAATCATACTATTTAAGCCACAATTTGAGGTTGGACGAGAGGTTAAACGTAATAAAAAAGGCGTAGTTAGCGACACAAAGGCTATATCTGATGCGACGAAGCCTTTTTTACTAGAGTGTGCAAAACTTGGTTGGATTTTAAAACAACAAGCACAAAGCCAGATAAAGGGAAAGGAAGGAAATGCCGAGTTTTTCTACGCTTTTAACAAAGCATAATATTAACGCAATCGCAATAGGGCATTTTGACGGAGTGCATAGGGGACATAAGCAGCTTTTAAAGCAGCTTGGCATATACGGCGGTTTAGTTGTTGTTGATAAAAATATGGCAAATATTACGCCTAGATTAAAAAGGGCTGAATACTCAAACTACCCCTGTTTTATCTATGAATTTGAAGAGATAAAAGCTCTTAGTGGTCCGGATTTTGTCGAGCTTTTAATGCATGATTTTAAAAATTTAAACAAGATTGTTGTTGGATATGATTTTAGGTTTGGGCGTGGTAGAGCATGGGATAAATACGATTTAAAAAGTCTTTTTTGCGGCGAGGTGGTGATCGTGCCTGAGTATTGCTATGAGGGCGTTGGGGTGCATAGCAGTAGCATACGAGAGTATATTAAACAAGGCAATATCACTATGGCAAATCGTTTGCTTGGTCGTGAGTATTCAACTGAAGGCATTGTGGTAAAAGGGCAAGGTATAGGCAAAAATGAGCTTGTGCCGACGCTAAATTTAGAATTTTTAGGCTATTTAACTCCGGCACCAGGCGTTTATGCAAGTCGCACAAAAATTGGCTATAAAACATATGCCTCTGTTACATTTGTTGGTAACCGAATAAGCACAGATAATAAATTTAGTATAGAAACTCATATCATAAATGAGAATATAACACAAACGCCACGCATAGTATCTGTATGTTTTATTGAAAAAATTAGACAAAATATGCACTTTGATACTCTTGAAAAGTTAAAAATACAAATTTATGATGATATTAAAAAAGCAGCTGAATATACTGGATTTTGTGAGCTAAATATATGAAAGATGAAATTTTTAAAAAACCCATAAAAAAGCAGTTTGAATTTGATGCATCGGTGGCAAGCGTATTTGATGATATGATTGCACGTTCGGTGCCGTATTATGATGTTTCGCTATCTTTGATATGTGAAATTTTGGCAAAAAGACTAAAAGAAAATGCTAGAGTAATTGATCTTGGTTGCTCTACTGCAAGTACATTGTTGTCTCTTTTTAGGCTTAGAAATGACTTAAAACTAGTTGGAGTTGATAATTCAGACGCCATGATATCAAATGCAAGTGCTAAATCAAAAGCATATGGGGCTGATATTAGGTTGATACAAGATGACATTTTAACGCATGAGTTTTTTGGTTATGATGCAGTGATACTAAATTATACTTTGCAATTTATCCGTCCTATTAAAAGGGCTGAGTTCGTTAGTAAAATTTTTAATAGTTTAAATGATGATGGCGTTTTTGTATTTAGTGAAAAAATTATTTACGATGATAAAATTTTTGCAAAACAAATGATACAAATATATGAAGACTACAAACAAAAGCAGGGTTATTCGCGCTATGAGATCGCACAAAAGCGTGAAGCGCTTGAAAATGTGTTGATACCATATACCGAAGATGAAAATAAGACATTGATACTTGATGCTGGTTTTAGCAGGGTTGAAAGCGTGTTTAAGTGGGGAAATTTTATGAGCTTTGTGGCGTTTAAATACTCTTAAATAATAATTTTTAAAATTTCTTTTAAATTAAACAAAATTTTGATAAATTCAGAGCCATAAATTTTTAAATACAAAGGAAAAAAATGTCAAGTCTTTATGATTTAGTTGTAATTGGTGCAGGTCCTAGCGGTATAGCTTGTGCTATAGAGGCGAAGCTAAATGGATTACAAAAAGTAATTCTTTTAGAAAAGGCAGATCAAAACAATCAAACGATTAGAAAATTTTACAAAGAAGGAAAAAGGGTAGATAAGGAGTATAAGGGTCAAGACAGCACAACTCGCGGTAAAGTTGAATTTTTTGACGGAACAAGAGAGAGCACACTTGAGTATTTTGATAAATTGCTTGATGAGCATAAGGTTGAGATTGTTTATGGCTGTGATGTTGAGTGTGTTAAAAAAGATGCAAACGAACTTGAAGTAATTACACCAAAAGGCAATTATAAAACAAAAAATGCAGTAGTTAGTATAGGCAAAATGGGCAAACCAAATAAGCCAGACTATAAAATCCCACTACCACTAAATGCTGTTGTAAATTACAACTTAAATAACGTAAAAGCCACAGAAAAAGTCCTAATCGTAGGTGGTGGAAACTCAGCTGTTGAATACGCTATAGATTTAGCTGGTAAAAATGAGGTGACTTTAGCATATCGTAGAGATACATTTGCTAGAGTAAATGATATAAATCTTGAAAATTTGGCAAAATGTGAGGCCGAGGCAACTGTTAAGGTTAGATTAAATCACGATATACAAAGCGTAGAAGATGAAGGTGGTAAGGTAAAAATAAACTATAAAGATGGAAAAACACGCATTTATGATAGAGTTGTTTATGCCATAGGTGGATCAAGCCCTGTTGATTTTTTACAAAAATGTGGCGTAGAAGTGGATGAGAAGAGTAATGCTGTAGTCAATGATGTATGCGAAAGCAATGTAAGCGGTCTTTATGTGAGTGGGGATTTGATAAAAACTGGTGGTTCGATTGTTGTTGGAATAAACCATGCTTATGAGATAGTAAAAGACATTATTAAAAAACGAGGTTAATGTTTGGATTTGATTTATAAGCGAGTAGCCTTAGTGCTACTCATTTTTTTGTTGGGCTTATATGCGTATTTAAGCAGTGATTTAAGTAAGCCAAAAGAGAGAGTTTATCAAGTTTATGCACTTAAATTTGATGATTTGCCAGACAGCGAAAAACAAAAATATATACCGAAGCAAATTATAAAAATAGATGAAAATTTAAGTGAAAATATAGATGAGTTAAAAAAAATAATTTCTGAGTTAAAGATCACAAATGAAGCACTTTGGGCTGATAATTTGAGTTTAAATGATAAAAATTTAGATTTAAGTATAAAGCTTGATGAGACAAACGAACCAAAAATACAAGCCAATTTAAACGATGATAGCCTAAAAGAGCAAGAGTTAAGATACATGCAAAATATACAAGAATTACAAAAGGCACTAAGTGATACGCAAAAAGAGAATTTACAAAACGTAAAAAACTATGAACAAAAGATAATAAAGCTAGAAAATGAGCTTTTAATGCTTAAAAATGAATATGATAAGAATATAACGGCTACAGTTTTACAAAATGAAATAAAGCTAAATGATATAATGCAGATAAATAATAGACTAAATACTGAAATTTCGCTACTTAATACAAATTTACATGATTCAAATCTAACCAAAAAAGAGCTAAATACACTAAGAGCACAATTAAATAATTATCAGCAAGAAAAAGAAAACTTAACTCATTTGCACAAAATGGAATTAAAAAGAGTAGAAGATGGATATAAGATGCAGATCTCTGTTTTGGAGCAAGAATTATCAAAAAAAGCAAATGCAGTATATGACAATATGACCGAAATAGCAGCCCTAAATGCAAAAATAAATCAAATAAATATGGAAAATTTAACAATAAAAAGCAATAAGGATAAAAGCGATACTGAACTAAAAAATGCAAAATCTGAGATAGAAAATCTAACAAAATTAAAAATCACAAATGAAGCACAAATATTGAAAAATAAAGAGACAATCGCAGCTTTAAATGATGATTTAAAGCATAAGGTAAATTTAGACATAAATAAAACAAAGCAGATAGGTGAGTTGAATTCTAAAATAGCTGCTTTAAATATAGACTTAAACAATAGTAAAAATAACATAAACTCTTTAAATGAAGCTATTAGTATAAAAGATAGCAATATAACTGCTATTAAAGCAGAACTTGACATAAAAGCGTCTGAGTTAAGTGATGCACAAGCTAATGTTGCAAAACTAAATACTGATTTAAACAAGCAACTTGAAATTCTAAAAACTGATGCAAAAAATTATGAAATTTTGACTGCAGAAATTTCACGTTTGCGAAATTTAACAAATAAAGATGATGCCGTTAAAACGCTACAGGATGAATTAAGTGTATTAAAAACTGAAATAAAGAAAAAAACAACCGAGTTTATGGCAAAAAGTGAATTAGGCAAAAAGATAAATGAGCTAGAAAAAGAGCTTGAGCTTGGGCTTGATAGACAAGATAAACTAGAAGATGAAAATATAAACTTAAAGCAAATTCTAGAGACACAAACACGCCCAGAAGTTCCTAAAAAAGTGGTTTTTGTTTCTCAAATAGAGTGTATTAACATAGATAAAGACACAATAACAACTACATGTAAAAATCGTGTAGAGCAGTTTTTGGCACGCTATAATGCAAATTATTTATATGAAATAACTGCTATTGTTGATGGTAGGGGATATGCGTTGCCTTATGAGATAAGCTCAAAAATAAGCAAAAGCGAATTGGATAGATTAAACAACTATGTTGATTATGGTGTCGGAACTCAAAGAGCTAGTATGGCGGCACAACTTATACGTGACGAGTACGGCGATTTTGCTAGAATTAGCTTTAATCAAAACGTGATTAAAAGGGCAAATGCACGTGGTTTTATCATAAAGGCATATAGATAGTATGAAAATTTTTCAGTTACAAAATGGCTATCATTACAATAGTGACACAATGGCTTTGTATGGTTTTATAAGCTCATTTTGGAATAAAAAATACAAAAATGTTCTTGATGTTGGTAGTGGTAGTGGGGTTCTTGGAATGCTAATTAAGCGTGATAACCCTGAAATTTCATTAAGCATGATTGATATACAAGATGAAAATGTCGCACTTTGTAATAAAAATTTGAGTGAAAATGATTTAAATGCAAAAGTGATTTTGACTGATTTTAAAATGTATAAAAGTGATATAAGATATGATTTAATAATATCAAATCCACCATTTTATCATGATGGTGTAACAAAGAGTGATAATAAACATATTGCTATTTCTAGATATGATAAGTATTTAACGCTTGATGATTTTATACGTGTTAGTAATACTCATTTAAATCCAAATGCAGAGCTAATGTTTTGCTATGACAGTATGCAATTAAGCGAAATTTTCATATCCCTTAATAGATATAAACTCAATCCAACGCATATTAGATTTGTCCATGCTAGCAAAGATAAAAATGCCAGATTGGTTCTAGTAAGAGCCAAAAAAAACTCACGTTCAAAATGTGAAATTTTGCCCGTGCTTTTTATGAAAGAAAATAGACTAAATAGCCAAGAAGCGACTAAAATATATACCATGGCTGATTTGCAGAGTGAGTTATGCTAAAAAAGCAAGATTTTTCATATTCTTTTGATGGTTCAAAATGCGATGAGTGTGGCGGAAAATGCTGTGTGGGCGAGAGTGGATATATATGGATAAGTGCGAGTGAGATAAAGAAGCTAAGTGAGTTTTTGGGCTTAAAAACAGATGAATTTATTAAAAAATACCTTTTTAAAACGCAAAATAAATATAGCATAAAAGAAAAAGAGTATAATGGCGGATATGCTTGTATATTTTTTGATGAGCAAAACAAAAATTGTGGCGTGTATGAGTATAGACCATCGCAATGTAGGACGTTTCCGTTTTGGGATTATTTTAAGCAAAATTTAGAGGAGTTGCAAGCAGAATGCATTGGTGTAAAATTTTAAAATTTTTATTTGTTTTTGTATTTATAGTGACCACATACGCAAAAGATATTAATATGCAGATATTAAATGTGCTACATTTAGTTGATAGTGAAAATTTTGCTCAAGCTGTGAGTGAGTATGAGAAATTATACAAGCAGACAAAAGACGTTGAGTTTTTAAAAGAAGCTCTTAGATTGGCTTTTGATACAAACGATAAACGTTTAAATGAGCTTTTAAAAATTGGTTCTAAAGTCTTACAAAATGATGGTGAATTTGTGAGATTTGAGATTATGCAGCTTTTAAAACAAAACAAAATAAGTAGGGCAAAAGAGAAAACAAATGCTTTAATTAAAAAAGAGCAAGATGCTAGAAATTTTACCATTTTGGGCAACATAAATATGTTTGAAGGCGATAATAACAAGGCTTATGCAAATTTTGCCAAAGCATATGAACTACAAAACAATGAAGAAAATCTTATACGCTTAGTAAGTGTTACGCCAAATGATGATGAGATTATTAAAAATTTACAAAATTATAGAGAAAAAAATGGATGCAGTTATACTCTTTGCACAATGCTTGGCGAGAAATATTTTGCTAAAAATGATTTTGTAAATGCAGCTAGTGTGTATGCTGAACTTTATGAGATAAGTCAAAATCCGCAGTATCTAGATTATATAATTATTAGTGTAGCTCAGACTAAAGATAAAAATTTACTAAGCCAATACGAAACAAGGCTTGATCTAAACTCCAGCATCATGATGGATGCGTATGCAAACATGGGATTGTATGATATGGCATATAATCAAGCAAAACAATCATATGAAGCTGGTTTAGGTGATGTTTATCAAACTATGATGGCAATATATGAATATGAGCAACATGAAAAAAATATGAGCGAAAAAGTGCTAAAAAATGTCATGCAGAATTTTGAAAATAGCGTAGAAAAAGTAGGGCTTGGTATGAGCTATAACTATTATGGATACTTGCTAATAATTCATGATATTGATTATAAAAAAGGCATATCATTAGTCCAAAAAGCATTAGTGCTTGAGCCTGATTCGCCATATTATCTAGATAGCCTGGCGTGGGGATATTATAAGCTTGGTGATTGCAATAAGGCTAGTGAAATCATGCAAAAGGTTATGAGTTTTGATGATATAGATGACACTGATGAGATTAAGCAGCACGACGAAGCAATAAAAAAATGTAGGGCAAAAAGTGATACTAGATAAAATAATAGACAAAACAAAAGTGGATTTAGAGCAAGAAAAAGCTAGGCTAACTCATGCTGAGTTAGAAAAAATATGTGAAAAAAACGCATATAAACCAAAAGATGTAATAGGTGCGTTAAAAAGCACCGATGATGAGCCTTTTCGTATAATTGCCGAAGTAAAAAAGGCAAGTCCAAGCAAGGGTTTGATACGTGAAAATTTTATGCCTGTTTTGATAGCAAAGGAGTATGAAAAAGGCGGTGCAAATGCTATGTCGGTGCTAACTGAACCACATTTTTTCTTGGGCGATTTAAGTTATTTGCGTGAAATTAGAGCTAGTGTTAAAGCTCCATTGCTTAGAAAGGATTTTATAATAGATGATTATCAAATCACTCAAGCGTTGGCAAATGGTGCTGATTTTATCTTGCTTATCGCAAAAGCACTGAGTAAAATGGAGCTAAAAAGATTATATGACAAAGCCATATCGATTGGACTTAGGGTGCTTGTAGAAGCACACGACGAAGACGATATACAAAAAGCAGTATATGCAAATGCCAAAATTATCGGCATAAATCATAGAAATTTAAGCACATTTGATATGGATATGAAGCTTTGCGAAAAATTAATACCTATGTTGCCAAATGAGTGTGTTAAAGTTGCCGAGAGTGGAATTTATACGCATGAACAGCTTGTAAATCTCAGGGGTTATGGCGTAGATGCATTTTTGGTGGGTGAGCATTTTATGCGGCAAGATGACGTAGCTGGTGCTTTAAGCAAACTAAAAAATGGTTAAAATTTTAAATTAATTAATCTATGAAATTTTAATAAAATATAAAAATGTTAAAATTTTAAAATACAAATCGCCTATTAATGGCGATAAAAGCATAAAAAAGGATGGTAAATGCAGCATTTATGTGCCCCTTGGCGTGCTGAGTATTTTAATTCAAAATTAGTAGATTGTGTTTTTTGCGAGATAGGAAAAGACGCTACTCAAGACGATAAAACAGGTGTTATATTTCGTGCAAAGCATTGTTTTGGCGTGATGAATCGTTTTCCATATTCACCAGGGCATTTTATGGTTATACCTTATTTTCATACGGATAATATTGAAAAATTAGATGATGAGATATGGTTCGAGATGAGTTATTATGTAAAAAATGGAGTTAAAATTTTAAAAGATGAGCTTAATGCAGGTGGTGTAAATATCGGCATGAATTTAGGCAAGGCAGCTGGTGCTGGGATAGCTGAGCATGTGCATTATCATCTAGTGCCACGTTGGGAGCGAGATACAAATTTTATCACAACCATAGCCGATGTTAGAGTAAATGGCGTGCCTTTTCATCCGTTATTTACCAAGCTAAAAGAGGCGTTTAAAACTATAACGGAGTATAAATTTGAGCGTAATTGATCTTGATATAGATCAGTGGCTTGATGAGCGAGATAGCTTTGAATTATTAATAGACGCTAGAAGCCCATGCGAGTATGAGTATTCTTGTATAGTTGGCTCTAAAAATTATTTTGCCTTAGATGACGCACAGCATAAAGAAGTAGGCACGATATATAAAACAAATAGGGCATCGGCAAAAGTGCTTGGTGCAAGGTATATATGTCTAAATTTAGACAAGCATTTGCTTGAAATTTCGTCTAAATTTAGAGTTGGTGCAAAGGTTGGTGTGTATTGTGCTAAAGGCGGTATGAGATCGGCATCTATCGCTCATGTGCTGGGTATGATAGGCTATAGAGTTGTAAGGCTTGTTGGGGGATATAAGGCTTATAGAAATCATGTCTTAAGTGAGCTTAATAGACCTATAAATATGCGTTTTATTACTTTATTTGGCAATACAGGTACTCGCAAAACAAAACTAATAAACGAACTAAGCCCTAGTATAAATTTAGAAAAAATGGCAAATCATCTAGGCTCTGTTTTTGGCTCTGTGTCTGGAAAGCAGCCTAGTCAAAAAGCGTTTGAAGATGCTCTTTTTGAACGCCTTAGAGAGCTTCGTGGGGTTAAGGTGTGTTTTATAGAGGGCGAAAGTAGGCGCATAGGCGAGATAACTTTGCCTGAGAGTATTTATAAAGCCATGCGAGAAGATAGCATAAATGTCGAAATTTTTGCCGATATTAAAAATAGGATTGATTGCATACTTGATGATTATTGTGGTGTTGATAGGGCGTTTTTTGATGAGTGCATGACAAAGATAAGGGCATTTATTTCAAAGGATGCTAAAGATGATGCGATTTCGGCTTATAGTAGTGGTGATAATGCAAAAGTGGCGGAAATTTTACTAACACAATATTACGATAAAGTCTATAAAAAACCAGCCAGGATTGATTGTAGTATCTGCTCTGATGATATTGAATATGCAAAATCAAAACTACTTGAAATTTCACAAAACCTTAATTGCATAGCCTAAGTAAAATTTAATTTTAACTATTTTTACAAAGCTGTTGCTAATCCTAACAAAGCTTTATATGAAATTTATTCTTAATTTTTAGTGTTATGCCTACTCCTTTTTCTTTTTTAAATATAGATAAAATAAATATATCCTTACTTTTATCGTCTAAATTTATATTTTAGATTAAGGTTGATTTTAAATTTAATCAGTTTAATAAACATTGTGTTGCTATCGTGTTGGCTAAAATTTTGCTTTATAAAACTAAATCTTATTTTTTATTGTAATTTTTCTTGCTAATATTAATTTTAGTAATTTACACTTTGCTTTTGTAATAGTTTGGATTTTGTGCCTAAATTTATTTTTAATTTTGTTTTATGGCTATTTCTTGTAGGTTGCATTAATAAACCAGCTTTAAATTTAGCGATTTTGTTGGTTCTTATCAACATAAAAAGTATAAAATTGTTTTAAATTTATTAAACGCAAAATTTAAAGTGACAAACACACTTGTTTTTGATGTTTTATAAATCCAAAACTTAAATTGTATTTTGTAATTTTATATAAATCTAGCAATTATAATATAAAATACACTAGCAAGAATTGCCGCCGTTGGTAGTGTGATAACCCATGCTAGAAGTATCGGTTTTACCATTTTCCAATTTGCATTTTTATTTATCACGCCTATGCCTAAAACCGCACCTATTAGTATGTGTGTTGAGCTAACTGGTATGCCAAGTTTTGTGGCTAGAAGTATCACAATACTCGCTGCTAGTTCTGCACTAAAGCCAGTTGTAGGGATAATTTCTGCTAGTTTAGTGCCAATTGTTGTAATTACCTCTTTGCCTAAAAACCAAAGCCCAACAACAAGCGATATGCCAAATGTAATCATTGCGACGTTTGGTATTGCAGCTGAGTCATTTATGACACCCGTTTTTATTACGTCTAGCACAGCGACAAACGGACCTATTGCATTTGCTATATCGTTTGCACCATGCGAAAATGCAAACGAACTAGCGGTAAAAATTTGAAACCACGAAAATATACGGTTTATGCTTTTTTCACTATCATTCTTACTCATAACGTTTATGATGGCAAAACTAGCCAAATACGCCATAAGCCCTATCACAAACATGATCCAAACTGTGCCAAGTATGCCAAAGTTTAAATTTAGATGCTTTAAGCCCTTAAATAGCATCATGGATGATATTATCATTGCGGCAAATCCAGCCACAAGTGGGATATGTTTTTTCATCGCAGCAAAGCTATCGATTTGCTTTTCATTATCTTTCATTTGTTTAATTTTAGTGCGGTATTCGCTATATTCTGGGTTTTGTATGTTATCTTCATCTATCATGGCTATTCTAGATAGAGTTTCTATCTGCTCCTTTTCAGGAAGGGCTGTTAGTGATAATATAAAATCACGCTTATAGCGTTTTCTCTCGCTCTTTAAAGTTTTTAGTGAGATTTTTAACTGTCTTGTTGGCGTTATGATATTGCGTTTAATGTAACCAAATATCAAAAACGATAGCACCCCACCCATTAGTGGCGAGATCACCCAGCTTATGGCTATTTTGCCTATTTCATTCCAGCTTATCATCTTTATGGCTTCGTTTGCCCCATAGCTTGTATAGCCCATTATGATACCAGCTCCCACTATACCGCCTACAATTGAGTGTGTGGTAGATACTGGTAGTCCTTTTTTTGATGCAAAAAACAGCCATAGCCCAGAGCTAAGAAGTGCTGATAGCATAATGGCTACAAATTTCATAGGATCTACATCATGCCCTTTAAAGCTAATAATGCCGTTTTTTATAGTATTTGTAACCTCTCCTCCTGCAAAAACAGCTCCACTTAATTCAAATACGGCAGCTATTATTAATGCTTGTTTTATTGTGAGAGTTTTTGCTCCAACGCTTGTGCCAAAACTATTTGCGACATCGTTTCCACCGATGTTAAATGCCATAAATATCCCAAATACTGAAACTATAAAAAATATTGGATAGTAGTTACTAGGTATGGCAGAAATCCCCCAGTTTAAAAAATAAACAAGAGTGATTATAAAAGCCAAACCAGCAAAAATATTGTCGCGATTCAAGAAAATTCCTTTTTAAAATAATAGTAATTATATCTAAAATTTGATAAAATTTTACAAAAACAAAGTAGGCTTAATGGATAAAATAATAGCAATTGATCTTGGTTCAAATACACTAAGAGTGGCGTATGTAATCAATCAAAATGGCATATTTAGTGTGCAAAAAAGCTACGAGGCGATAGTTGGTTCGGCAAGAGGACTAAGTCAAAGTGGTGTTATAAGCAGCGAGGCTTGTGAGCGTATATATAGTGCTTTAAATATAATTAAACGCGAGTTTGATTTTGAAAATTTCAGACACATTGCTGTAGCTACGGCTGCATTTAGGATTGCGAAAAATACAGATGAAATTTTTGCTGAGATTTTGGATAGATTTGGTATTAAATTTCGTCTAATAAGTGGAGAAAGCGAGGCATTGTTTATAAATATGGGCGTAAATAATGCATTAAATCGCTTAAATATAGTTTGTAATAATCCTGTGTTTATTGATTTGGGTGGTGCAAGTAGTGAGATAAGCAGTTCGCAAAAATTTCAAAGCTTTAATTTTGGTATCATTAGTTTTTATGAAGCTTTTAAGACGCCTAAGTTGCTTGATGATAATGTTAAATTTGTAGTTAAAGACGCTAAGCAATTTCTTGATAGTTTGCATGGTGATATTATTGTGCTTACTGCTGGGGTTGCCACGACTATGGCAGCTTTAAAACTTGGTTTAAATTACGCTAAATATGATGCAAATTTAATAAATGGCACAGAGTTAAATGTAGATGAGTTTTATAATCAAAGGCAGATGCTAATAGACATGCCACAAGATAAGGCAAAAGTATTAGTTGGAGAAAATAGACAAAGCTTAATAATTGCTGGAATAACGCTATTATATGGCTTGTTGCATGATAATAAAGCTAAATTAATCGCAATAGATGATGGTTTAAGGGAAGGTATAGCGGTGGCATATTTTAAGAATGAGTTTAATAAAATTTTAAATCATAAGGAGAAAAAATGAGCATAAAAGAGCAGATATTGCAAGATATTAAAATAGCGATGAAGCAAAAAGATGAGTTTAGGCGTGATAGTTTAAGGACGCTTCATTCTGTCTTAAAACAAGTTGAAATAGATCAAAGAGTTGAGTTAAGTGATGAAATTGTGCTTGGCATACTTCAAAAAGAGATAAAAAAGCGAAATGACGCAAAGGATATATATTTGCAAGGTGGCAGAGAGGATTTGGCACAAAAAGAGAGCATGGAGGCCGAGCTAATTGCTGTATATTTGCCAAAACAATTAAATGATGATGAGTTAAAATTAAAATTACAAGATATAAAAATGCAACTTGGAGCAAGTAGTATAAAGGACTTGGGTAACTTTATGAAGGCGGCAAAAGAGCAAATAGGTGCAAGCGCTGATGCAAGACGCATAAGCGAGATTGCTAAGGCGATATTAGCATAAATTTAAAGGATGCAGATGAAGAAAATTTTAATGTTTTTGATGATTGTTGGAGTTTGTTTTGGTTTTGATATAAATAGCATCAAACCATTAGTTGGTGATGAGTATAAAAAAGTTTTTGCCAAGTATTTTAACGAAGATGACACTGCTTTTAATACACATGACTTTGAGAGTGATGTAAAGCTACATGAGAAATATTGTCATGCTGGTTTAAGTGATGCTTGTGAGAGTTTGGGGCATTCGTATGTGCTTGGATTTGGTGTAAAAAAAGATGCCAAAAAAGGCTTAGAATATTTAAAATACGCATTAAGACATGCAAAATCTGAAATTTTTAAAGAGTATTATGAGTATTCACTTGTCGTGGCAAACGAGGTAAAAGACATGCAACAAGGCGATGCGATAGTAAATATAATAAGAAAATATGCTAAAAAATACACCGATTGCAATGCTAGAAAAAATGATAAAGATGCATGTTTTCAGATGTTAATACTAGCTGGGATATTGCCTACTGATATGATTGGAGTAAGTGATATGAGTGGTATTTTTGAGTTGGCTTATGATAATGACGTATTTATAAATGGTGCTAAAAATTCTAAGATTGCTAAAATGATATCAGAATATAATAAAATCTTAGATAGATAAAAGAGAGTGAAATCACTCTCTTTGTTTTATTTTGTGTCTTCTACCATATTATTATATGATTCGAAAATTTTAGAGCTTACTGCTTCAAGTCTAGCAAATTCGCTTACTATTGTATTCATATTTTCTTTATTGTAGCCATCTTTTGCACTATTTGATATCTCTTTTAAAATAGCTGTAAATTCATCAACAAGCGGTCTTAATGTTTTATAGCTTGGCATGTGTTTAAATTTAGTCATTTGTTTTTCATCATGCCAAGAATTTATCTCGCTTATGATTTGTTGTATATTTTCAGGCTCAACGCGTTCATTTATGACATCTGAATAGATATTTGTTTTAGTTAAAATTTGCGAAATTTTAGTGATAATGCTTAGGGTTTTATTTTCGACGTATTTTGATGTCTCGGCTGTAGCTTTGGCATTATCGTTAAACTGTATTAAGGTTTGCCTAAATACATCAACGCTAACATTTGCCGCTTGTGCTATGCGATTAATTTCGTCTGAGTTTTGGCTTATCTCTTTTGTCTCTTGTTGCAGCGTCTGTATGCTTATGCTTATCTCGCTTGTTGCTCGTTGAGTATTTTCAGCTAGTTTTCGCACTTCGTCTGCAACCACGGCAAAACCACGTCCATGCTCTCCAGCACGTGCGGCTTCTATAGCTGCGTTTAGTGCTAAGAGATTTGTTTGTTCGGCTATGTCTTTTATTAGTCCAACAACTGATGAAATTTCATCAGTCCTAGTTGTGAGTGTGTGTATGGCGTGTGCTGAGTTATTTATAAGTCCTTCTAGTGAGCTCATATTTGAGCTAAGTTCATTCATGTTATTTAGTGTTTCATCGGCGATTTTTGATGTTTCATTGGCAATTTTTGCCATTTGTGTTAAGTTGTCTATGCTTATGTTTAGATCATTTTGCACATCATTCATGCCGCTTGTTCCGTTGCCTAGTTCGCCAAATTGCTCAGATAGCACACCTCTTGTCTTGCCTTTTTGTCCGGCTTTTATACCATTTACGCCATCGCTCATATTTATAGCATTTGTTTTAAATAGTCCTCTAAAACCTTCAGAATATATATTTCTATGTGTCGCACCTTTTTCAGCCATACTTACTGATGTCGCCATTTCGCGTTGCAAGGCTTCGATTTGATCTAATAAGTCGTTTATACCAAGTGCAATTTGTCCTAATGTATCATTTGGATTTAAATTTATTATACGTGGCTCTAGTATGCCGTTTTTTGCAGCCGTTATTACATCTAAAATTTCATCATGATTTGTTTTATTTTTTTTACCAAACATAATTCATCTCCTTTATGCTCTTTGTAAGCTATTTACAAATTCATCATAGCTTAACTTTTGCTCTTTTAATGTTTCGTTTAAAATTCTTTCTGATGCATCCATACCGCCGCTTTTTTCGGCTGCTAATAACTTTTCATATAGTGGTTTTATGGTTTGCATGGCTTTTGGGTTTGGTTTTCTGCGGACTGAATAATACCCTACTATTTGCCCATTTTCATTAACTGATGCTGTAACATTTGCAAAAACCCAGTAAAATGAACCATCAAAGCTTCTGTTTTTGACATATGCGAAAATTTCTTGTTTATTTTTTATACGTTCCCAAAGTAATTTAAATATTATTTTTGGCATATCTGGGTGACGAACAATATTGTGTGGTTTGCCGATTAGTTCATTGCCTTTTGCTCCTACTATCTCAGTAAATGGAGCATTGCAGTATGTTATTTTGCCAGTTGTATCTGTTTTAGATACCAAAAAGGCATTTTCATCTACTTGTCTTTCTGTATTTGCTATAGATTTAGACATTACTAACTCCTGATTTTTATTTATATCCCCAAAACATTTTAATGAAAGAAATATTAAATTTAAATAATCAATATAATAAAATTTACAAAAAGCTAATTAAGTGCTTCGTTTTTTCACACTAATTTCTCACAGCACTTGCCATATCCCACATTGGCATAAATATACCAAGAGCTAAAAATGTAACCATAATCGCCAAAACAGCTAATAAAATAGGCTCTATATATGTTGAAATATTGTCAATTATGTCATTAAATTTCATTTTATAATAGTCTGTGACTTTTTCTAGCATGGCATCTAGACTACCACTTTGCTCTCCGGCATTTATCATCTGAAGTAGCATACTTTCATAAAGCTTTGTATCTTTTAAGCTATCGGTTAGACTAACACCCCTGCCTACTAGTATCTTAACTCCTTTTAATTTAATTTTTAGCTCTTCATTTGTTACAGTCATTACAGCTGTGTCTAATGCCTCTACTATAGGTATTCCAGCACGTGTTAGCTCTGTAAAAATTAGATTAAATCTATTCATAGTTGAATAAAATATGATATTTCCTATAAGATATACTTTTAGTAATGCTTTGTCGATTTTGGCTTTTATTTCATATGATTTTTTATATGTTTTATTTGTGAAAAAAATGGCACCAAGTATTATGATTAGCACATATAAGCCGTATTGACTTAAGATATTTTCTATGTTTAATAAAATTTTAGTTGGCAATGGCAAGTTTGCACCAAGTTGATCAAATACATCGCGAAATTTTGGCACCACTGATGTCATCATTATTACAAATGCAATTATTATCGCAACTATTACAGTTATAGGATACCTTATGGCTTTTTTAAATTTTTGCTGATTATCCCATACATCTTGTAAGATTTCAGCTAATTTTGATAGCGATTCTGCCATATTGCCAGTGTTTTCGCCAAGTCTCATCATAGCTATACTTACATCGCCAAAGTCGTTTTGAAATTTTGATATTGATTCAGTTAGACTTTGTCCTTGGTTTAAGTCTTCATTGATAGTGTCAAATACAACTTGTATGCGTTTATCATCTGATGATTTTGCTATCTCTTTTATGGCATCATGTAGTGATATTCCAGCATTTGCCATAACGCTTAATTGCCTTATTGTTGTTACTAAAAGCGGTGTTTTGATGGTTGGTTTTATAAAAAAACTTGCTATTTTATCCCCAAAATCATTGATTTGATCAGTAATTGGTATGGATTTTGTTTCGCCTATTTTTATAATCGTGCCGTAGTTTTTTGCAGTAGCGATTGATTTTGCATCGTTTTTGTTATTTGCTTTTAGCGTAATTTTTTGTTTTAGTCCATCTTTGACGTATTCAACTTCAAAAAATTTCATATTTTAGCCACTCTGTAAATTTCTTCTATCGTTGTAATGCCACGAGCAGCACGAAGTATGCCATCGCTAAACATATCTATAAACCCCTCTTTAATAGCTACTTTTTTTATCTCTTCTTTGTTTGCACTTTGTGCGACTAAATTTTGTATAGCGTCGCTTACTGGTAAAATTTCGCTTATCATCTCACGCCCAATATAGCCGGTATTTGCACAATGCTCACAGCCTACAGCTTGATAAAATTGATACTCGTTAGGTAGAATGTGCAACAAATCATCTAGTATATTTTTGTGCGGTGTTGTTTTGCTTTTACAGTGTGGGCATAGTTTGCGAACTAGCCTTTGTGCTTCAATAGCGGTTAATGCACCACTTACCAAATACGGCTCTATGCCCATATCAATTATGCGTGGTAGAGCGGATATAGCGTCATTTGTGTGAAGTGTAGAAAATACCAAGTGTCCAGTAAGTGCAGCCTGTATGGCTATGCGAAGAGTTTCTTGATCTCGTATCTCGCCTATCATTATGATATCTGGATCTTGACGAAGGATTGAGCGAAGTGCTGAGGCGAAATTTAATCCAGCTTTTTCATTTACATGCACTTGCTGAATTAGGCTTAGTTGATATTCGACTGGATCTTCAACTGTGATGATTTTTGTTTGTATATTTTTTATATCATTTAATGCCCCATATAGTGTTGTTGTCTTGCCGCTGCCGGTTGGACCAGTTACTAAGATGATACCATAAGGTGCTTTCATGCATTTTTTAAATTTATTAAAATTTTCAGGATGCATGCCTAAATTTTCTAGGCTTATTACAACTTTTGATTTATCAAGCACACGAAGCACTATACTCTCACCGTTTAGTATAGGTAATGTTGAGATACGAAAATCATACTCTTTATCTAGTATTACTGCTGAAAAACGCCCATCTTGTGGCTTTCGTCGCTCAGCTATATCCATGTTTGATAATAGCTTCATTCTACTTACCATTGGTGGATAGATATCTTTGTCAAATATAAAAGTCTCACTTAGCATACCATCTATGCGGCTTCTTACTACACAACTTGTCTCTGTTGGCTCTATATGGATGTCGCTAGCTCTGCTAGAAATTGCGGTTTTTAGTATAACTTCTATTAATTTTAATATCCCAGAGCTATCACCAGTGGAAGCACTGGCTGAGGTTGAAAGCTCTTTGCGTATGTCATTAACTAAATCTTTGATGCTTTCGTTTAACTCCAGTTTATTTAGGTATTTGTCTATTTTTGCTGGTTGGGCTACGGCTACTTTTAAAATTTTTCTTTTAAATAAATTTTGCACTCTTTCTTGATTTAATACATCAAATGGGTTTTTTAGTGCCACGCTTATGCTTAACTCATCTTGTTTGACTGGAAGTGCGTTTAGTTTTTTTAGTTGAGCCGTGCTTATACGCTCACTTAAACGGTAGTCTATCTCTGTATCGTCTAAATCAAAATATTCAAGTTCATATTTTTTTGAAATTTCTTGTAAAAATTTCTCAGCATCATAATCAAGATTTTTAGACACAAACTCTATGTCTATTTTCTCACGCCTATATAGGGTGTATAGTGCTTGGGCTAAATCATTTTCGTTTTTTATTGTGTTTGCTTCGTCTGTGTTTATTATTTGGTTTTGTATAAGAATGTTTAATTTATTTTGCATTACCAATACTCTATTTCATTTATTAATTCGTCATCTTTATAAGTTCTTATGAAAATTCTAGGGATTTCATACTCAAGCTCACTCTTGCCAAGTTCATAATATGTGTCTGAGTTTGGTTCTTTAAAAATGAAAATTTCATCATCTTTTTCATAATCACCCTTTGTAAATCTGTCAAATATATACGATAGTATATAATCGCTCTTTGGTAGTCTAATATAGCTTATATCAACACCATCAATTACTGCGTAATAAAGCAACTTTTTCTTATAAAGTATATCAGCAAAATATGCCGCATTTTCACGTGCTTGTTTGGATTTTGTAAGACCAAATATCGGTGTGCTTAGGCGGTTTATCATATGTGTGTTTAAACAAGCCATACCGTATAAATTTAGTACGGCATCAATGCGTGTTTTTATATAAAATTTTTCTACTTGTTCTTGACAAATTTGTTTATATTTACCCTCGCTATACCAGTTTGAAATTTCAGCAAAACTCAAAGCCTTCATAGACGAGATAAGCATTAAAATTGTTAATAAAATTTTCATAATAAATTGCTTTTTATTTGATTTATTAAATTTGTTATTTTTGGGCTATTTTTGCCACGATTGTGAGAATTTAGAGCCCTTAAGGCATCATCTTTGTTGCCTTGTTTGTATTTTGCAGTGGCAAAAATTATCCAGCTTTGCTCGTTGTCGTTGTCTAGCTCATTTGCGTTTAATGCCCACTCAATGGCTTGACTATAATCTTTTTGATTTAGAAATTTTTCTGCTAGAGCTAGTGCGTAATTAATATTGTGTGTTTTGTTGAAATTTTCTTTTAGTGCGTCTATTTCGTTTAAATTTGTTTGAGTTACTTGTATGTCTATTTTTTTGATTTGTTTTTCATTTGGCTTTGTTGTTTGGCTTATATCAGATATAGTGCTATCGGTGTGTGAAATTTGTATCTTGTTTAGTTTTAACCAGCCTTGTTCTTGATGCGTTTTTATGCTAGGTTGTTGCGATTGTTCGGATGCGTCATCGCTTAAAGGCTGTTCTTGTTGTAGTTTGTTAATTGCGATTTGTGTTTTTTCTTGTATTTCTTGTGCGTATGATTTTGTGACTGGTGTTTGTTTTGTATTGTGGTATATAAAACAAGTAAGTGCTAAAATCAATATTATTAAGGCTATTATTAGTGATTTTTTTGCCTTGTTTGGTCTGTTTATAAGCCTTTCGTATCTTGCTTCAAGTTCGTTTAATTCACTTAGACTAAGCATTTATTAACTCCGTATCTATTGCTGCCATGTAAATTAGTTTTTTATTGTTTTTGCTTGTGCTTAGCATTGATGGCTTGTGTGCTTCGTAACTTTCGCATATTTGTAAAAATTTATACATTAATTTATTTAGTGTTCTTAGATTGCCCTTGCATAGATTGTGTATCAAGGCATAGTCATTTTGACTAAAATTTATCAAGTTTATTTTATCGTCTAATTTTTTTTGTATATATACTCTTATCTCTGCTAAATCAGCACTTTTTAACTCTATGCTCTCCCATATGCGAGTTGAAAAATAATCCTTTGCTAAGACGTCTTCATCACTTGTTTTATGCACTGTAAATAGCACTTTAAAATACCTACTATCAGCCATTAATCTTATTTTTTCTATTAGTTTGGGCGGATAGAGTTGGGCTTCATCTAGTATAATGATTTTTTGATTTTTTAGTATTTCATCGACGCCTTTTAAGCTTAAATCATACTCTTTTAAAAATGCTTCAAAATTTTTAGAACTTATTGAAATTTTAAGTTTTTCACAAACTTCATTTAAAAAATCACTTTCGTTAAAAAACGGATGCGAGAAATATATGATATTTTCATTATCTAAATCTTTTAAAATTTTATTTAGCAAAAATGTCTTTCCGCTTCCTGGTTTGCCATAAAATAGTGCGAGTTTTATCGGTTTTTGCAATACATTTACTATTTTATTATAGCACTGTATTGACTTATCAAGGTTGATAAACCACTCTAGATTATCATCTTCAATAAAGTTATTTTTAAGCTTAGTATATACATTATTCATATATGGACTTTGAAAAACCAAGATCTTTTAAGCTTTGTTTTGTTGGTCTTATATCTTGCAGATCAACAACTCTAGGCGTTATAACAAACACAAGCTCTGTCGTGCGAACTACATCTTTTGTGCTTTTAAAAGCCGCTCCAATTAGCGGAATATCTGCTAGTAATGGCACACGAGTATTGTCTTTGGCTTTTGTTTGTCCGATTAAACCACCCAAAATTATCGTATCGCCACTATTTACATATACCACTGTTGAGAGCTTCTTTTGCAAGGTGTCTGGTGCAATCTCTCTAATTGCTAAATTTTGCGTGGTCGAGTCATCGTCTCTGTATTTGAAGTTACTAAGCGATGGATTAACACGAAGCATGATTTTATTATCATCAGAAATTTCAGGAAGTAGATTTAGTAAAATTCCTATAAAAACTGAGTATTGTTTGTATGTGGTTGTGCGTCTATCAGAGAGTGCAGAGCCACTATCTGTTTGCTCCATTACACGGTAGTTTATATTATCTCCGACTGAGATTAGTGCTTGTTGGTTATTTAGGGTTGTGATTTTTGGGCTTGATACGACTTTAGTTTTGCCATTTGTTTCTAAGAAATTTATAACCCCATCTATACTGAGATTTAAATTTGCTGAAATTGTTAGAGAATTTTGCCAACCACCACTATTTGTTCGTGATGTTATTAGGTTAGATGGGCTTGTTTGATCGCTGTTTAAGTATGTGTTAAAGCCTAGTTGAAATTTGCTCCAATCAATGCCTTTTTTGTATTCGTTTGCAAGTTCAACAGAGATAATTGATACATCTATTACTACTTGACGTTTTAGGCGTTGTTGGACATGAGTTATGTATGATTTGACACGCTTTAATTGTGATGGTGTGCCAGTTACTGTGATTAGTCCGGCATTTTGATTTATGATTGGATCCGGAGCCTCAATCGCATCGCTTGTGTTGTTTAATATCGCTTTTAGCTCAGCATCAAGCTTTTCCCAAAAATCAAATTTTTCTATTGTTTGGATGATATTATCTTGATTTAAACTGTTTGTTTGATTTTGTGTATTTGTTTGATTTTCTCCTACTTCAACAGGCGATGAATCAACTGATGCTTTTGTCGTGGCACGTCCTTCGCGTATAGATGTTATATAGTCTATTTTAAATGTTTTGCTTTTTAAAGATGAAATTTTAAGAACATTGCCATTAAAATCATAGTGTAGATTTTTCTCGCTTAAAATTATGTCAAAAATTTGATTTAAATCCATCTGCTTTATGTTGATGCTTGAGTTGTCATGCAGCATCGATTTTGCGTGATTATCTGTAATTACAATACTAAAATTACACATATCAGATAGTTGCTCTATTGCTTCGATTAAATTGACATCACTTGTTATTTTCATGCTAAATTTTTTACTAAGGCAACTATTTGCATTTGTAATTGTAATTAATGCAAAAGATATAATAAAAATTACTCTATTTAGTTTCGACATTTGCGATGTTCCTTGCCATATTTAAAATTTGAACTTTACCAGTTTTTTCATTATGTATTATAACATTTGAGAATGAAATTTTAACAATTTTACCGATATCTATCTCATCATTTAACCCATACCAAACATTATTTATTTTGACTTTGTTTGATATTATTGCTTGTAGTTTGTGAGATTGAGTATTTTCGTTTTTTATAATTTGTATTGTTTCTTGTTGATTGGATGTGTTTAAAAATGGATTTTTTATGTTTTGAAGTTGCATTGGACTAAGTCCGTTTCTAGATGCCGAAATTTTATCAAAAATAGCATCAGTGGAATTGGTATCAGCACATAAATAAACGACAAAAAGTAGTAAAATTTTAATTTTTATTAATATTTTATTCCCCATACAGCAATTCCTATATCTGAGTTTAATTTATTTGATGATGAGTTGATATCTAATCTGTTTAAATCAACTACTAATTTTGATTTTTCTATCGCGTCTATGTAGCTTACTAGATCCTTAAAATCCCCATTTGCTTTTATGTTAATATTTAAAAATTGCTCAACTTTTTGTATAGTTGGCTCTTTAAATTCATTGCTTATGCTTTGTATAGTTATGTCATTTCTTTGTGCTAATACAACTAAATCATCTAGAAATTTCGCCCAATTTTGCTCATTAAACAACAAAAACGACAATTCTTTAAGTTTTGTGTCAAAATATTCATTTTGTTTATTTATGCCATCAAGTTTTAATCTTAATCCGTTTAGTATGTTTGTTTGTGCATTGATGGCATAATTTGTGTCTAATCCATCAGCCGAGCTTACCATTTTTAAGTAGTGATTTGTGTTTACTAGTCTGGCCTCTATGTCAGTGTAATGATTGTTGTGTTCTTCAAAATATTCAGCCGATATATCAAATAACAAAAAATAGACAAAAGCCACTATTATCAAGCCTACGCCATAAGTTAAAATAGTAGATTCACTTTGGCTTTTTTGTTCAAAATATTTATCAATATTGTCTAAAATTTTATTCATTTTAGCTCCATTGTTATATTGCTTTCATATCTTAAATCGCTATTAAAATATATTTTTTTCGTGCTTACGTTAATTTTATCATTTGCACTTATTTGCTTTATTAAATCAGTTATTCGCTTTTCGTCTTGGCTTATCGCATTGATGGTTATTTGATTGTTGTCTTGCTTTATGGATTTCATTGATACACCATTTTTATTAAACATGTTTGAAATATCATATAGTGCTTTTGACTTCATTATATAGCCGCTTTTTTTGTATTCTATTTCATTTAGTAGTTTTTTGCGAAATTCAAGCTTATCACTTTGCTCTTTTATGCTTTTTTTAACTTCGTTTTGTGCATTTTCTATAGTTGCTATTTTGGTGCGTATATTTTGCTCTATGGCATATTTTTCTTTATATTCTTGGTTTAAAATTTCTTTTTGATTTTCTAAATAATATCCATATGTATAATTATATGCAGGATATAATAAAGACAATAAGGCACATCCTGCGATTGTTATTATGAATTTCCCACTTTGGCGTTGCAAAAATGGATCTGGTCTTTTAAATATGGTAAAGTTAAAGCTATCGTCTTGATTTTGCTTGTATTCTATGCTTTTAAGTTGCATCAAATTGTGAATTTGTGCTAACTTAAAATTTTTAGCGTTTAAATGTGTTGATATATTTAGTAAAGATGCATTTATTTCTAGTTCTTTGGCACATAAATCAACTAAGCCTTGTATATTGTATGTGTCTATATCTATATATGCTGTTGTGATATTTAGTGAGTAAATTCTAGATAGAGAATTTAACACATCGTATATGTATGAAAAACACTCTTTAAAGACAGATTTTATTTGTTTTGATTGCAAACTCTCATTGTCTATATCGATTTTATTAAGCATTTGATAAAAACTATCATTGTCTAATCTCTCGCCAGATAACTCAAAATATTTATCCTTGATATATTCTAAATCGTATCTTAATGGACGAGATATGAAATGCTCTCCTTGCTTATAAATGCTTATAAATGCATCATCTTTGCTTATGTTTATAAAAACATCTGATGTTGCGTTTGGTAGTAAATTTTTGCTGTAAGCACACTGATATAAAAGTGGGGTATAGGCAATAAAATCTAAAAAGTGTATATTGGTTATAGTTGTTTGAAATTTTGATTTTAGGGCATTAAAATCGATGGCATATACGTTAAAATAATTGCTATCATGACTAGAAAATGGCATTTGCATATATGTTATTTTATATTCATTTATAGTGTCTAAATTTAGCTCTTCATATGTTTTTATAGTGATTTGGTTTTCTAAATCCTCGCTTGATATACTGCTTGGAATTTCGATTGTTGCTGATTGGACATCTTTATGTTTTAAGTATGAGATATAGAAATTTTCCTTTTTTAAATTTGCTTTATTAAGCAAAAAAATATCCACTTCACTGGTATCATATTTTGCGATAAAATCGTTATAAACATCGATTGTGATGGTATAATTTTTGTTTTTGTTAAGTGTTTGTTTCATTTAGTTTCTTTATATAGTTTTCGTCTTTGCTCCAGCCCTTTTTTATCTGCACTTCAAGCTTTAAAAATATCTTTTTTTGTGTTAAATTTGCAATCAATTTTCTGGCATTTATCCCAATTCTTTTTATCGTATTACCGTTTTTGCCAATTATCATTGCTCTGTGAGTTGTTTTTTCTGTGATGATTGTGGCATAAATTTGCGTTAGCTGAGAGTTTTCAATGACTTTATTTATTACTACATCGCTTGAATATGGTATCTCATCGCTTAAATTTTCATAAATTGACTCAAGTATAAATTCTCTAAAAATTTCTTTTTCATTTGTGTTTGTTATGAACTCTGGATCAAAGAAATATGGATGATTGGGTAGGAGTTTTGATATCTCGTCTAGTAAGGGCTTTTGATATGTTTTGTGTTTGGTGCTAAATGGTATTAGTGCTTTGAAATTAGTAGCATATTTTTCGTAGTTTGAAATTTTAGCTAACACGTCTTCATTTTTTACTTCATCTACCTTTGTTAGCACCAAAATATGGGGCTTTGTTGGATTGAGTGCTAAAAAATTCTCATAATCTGTAACATCATCATGAATACAGGCTAAAAACAGTATCGCATCGCAATCACCCATAGCCTTAATCGCATCTTCAATCATTAGCTTGTTTAGCGTTTTGTCGCTTTTGTGAAGACCTGGCGTATCGATAAATATTATTTGGTTATTTTCATGCATGACTATGCCGTTTATCTTGCGACGTGTGGCGTTTTGCTTGTGCGATACGATTGTTATTTTTTCATTTAATAAGGCATTTAGCATAGAGCTTTTACCTGCGTTTGTTCGTCCGATGATACTTACAAAGCCCGATTTCATAAAATTCCTTACAATATATATCTTGCTAAGTCTTGATCTTTTACGACTTCGCTTAGACGCTCTTGAACTACTTGTTTTGTAATAGTTATTGTCTCGCCACTTCTATCGCTTGCTTCAAAACTAATCTCTTCTAACACTCTTTCAATAACCGTATGCAGACGTCTAGCACCGATATCTTCCATGCTCTCATTTGCATTTTGTGCGATTTTGGCTATCTCATGTATAGCTTCATCATCAAACACAAGCTCGACATTTTCTGTTTTTAAAAGTGCTTTGTATTGACGTAAAAGTGAGTTTTTAGGCTGAGTTAAAATTTTATACAATGTCTCTTCATCAAGACTGCTTAGCTCAACTCTTAGCGGAAAACGTCCTTGAAGCTCTGGTATGATATCGCTTGGTTTTGATATGTGAAATGCACCAGCTGCTATAAATAAAATATGATCTGTTTTTATGTTTCCAAATTTTGTTGAGATAAGTGAGCCTTCAACTATCGGCAACAAATCACGCTGGACACCCTCTTTGCTAGGATCTTGACGACCTGAATTACCAGAACTAACGGCGACTTTATCTATCTCATCGATAAATATTATGCCTTCGTTTTCTGCACGTCTTAAAGCTTCTGTTTTTATGTCTTCTATATTTAATATGCTCTCGTTTGCTTCGTTTTCTAGGGCTTTTTTGGCATCTTTGATTTTCATCTCTTTTTTAACAGATTTATTTGTCATGCCAATAATCTTTATAAAACTCTCTTGCATTTGAGCCATATCAGGCGGTATATTTGCATTTTCAGATAGAGTTGGCTGCTGCACCTCTATCTCTATATTTAGATCATCTAAGTCGCCATTTCTTAGCTTTGATAGCATTTTTTCATAGCTTTTTTCATAATCGGCTTGTTTTTCATCGCTTGCACCCTTTGGCAGTGGTGGCAATAATTTTTTAATTATTTTATCTTCGATGTATTCGTTTATCTTGTCTTTATTTTTATCGCTTTGTTCTTGCTTTACTAGATTATACGAAGCCATAACTAAATCTCTAACCATGCTCTCAACATCTCGTCCGACAAAGCCAACTTCTGTATATTTACTTGCCTCAACTTTAACAAATGGCAAACCCATCATCTTTGATAGTCGTCTTGCGATTTCGGTTTTGCCAACACCTGTTGAGCCTATCATTAATATATTTTTTGGCATTATGTCATCTTGTAGCTCTTTTTCTAATTTCATTCTTCGGTAGCGATTTCTTAGTGCGATAGCGATGATTTTTTTAGCATCTTTTTGTCCGATTACATAATCATCTAAAAACTCAACTATCTGCCTTGGTGTCATGTTCATTATTTTTCATCCTCGATTACGTAAGTTTTTATGTTGGTGTTTGTGTATATGCAAATTTCACCAGCTATATTTAAGCTCTCTTTTACAAGAGTTTCAGCATCGATATTGGCCAGTCTATCTAATGCACGAGCAGCTGATAGTGCGTAGTTTCCACCACTTCCTATAGCCGCTATTTTGCCATCTTCTGGCTCTATGACATCACCAGTTCCGCTTAATAAGAAAATTTTGTCCCTATTTAGCACAAGCATCATGGCTTCAAGTTTGCGTAAATATTTATCTTTTCTCCACTCTTTACTAAATTCCACAACGGCTTTTAGCAAGTCCCCTTTTGCTACTTCAAGCTTTGATTCAAACATATCAAAGAGATTGAAGGCATCTGCTGTGCTACCAGCAAATCCAGCCAAAACTTTGCCGTCTTTAATCTTGCGTATTTTTACGGCATTGCCTTTTAGTACAGTGTTGCCAAAGCTAACTTGCCCATCTCCACCTATTACCGATTTATCTTTGCCTTTGTAGGCAAGTATGGTTGTTGCATGAAACATTACTCGCCTACCACTTCAACTTTTAATTTAGCTACTATAGCATGACCTAGTTTGACATTTAGTTCATACACTCCAACGGCTTTTAGGTGGTTGTGATCTATTTCTATTGATTTTTTATCGACTATTAGATGGTGTGTTTTTTCAAGTTCGGTTGAAATTTCGTCTTTTGATACAGAGCCAAACAACGCACCATTTGCACCAAGTTGTTTTTTAATGATTACTTTTACTTTTTCAAGCTCATTTTTTAGTTTTTCAAGATTTGAAATTTCATACTTTAACTCTTCAGCTTTTCTTCTTTGTTCTGCTTCGTACTGTCTTAAAACGGCTGGAGTTGCAGCCTGTGCTAAACCTTTGCCGATTAAAAAGTTATTTGCATATCCGTCTTTTACCTCTTTTATCTCACCAGCTTTTCCAAGCCCTTTTACATCTTTTGTTAATAATACTTTCATCTTTTTTCCTTAAATTTTAAAATTTTCTACCATTTTTTCCAGCGATGATAAACCTTAATGCATTTAGTTTAATAAAGCCTTTTGCATCTGTTTGGTCATATACTGAATCTTCTTCAAACGTGCTAAATGCCTCGTCAAACAAGCTATCATTTTCACTTTTTCTACCTAGGATTATGACATTGCCCTTGTATAGCTCAAGCTCTACTACGCCATTTACATGCTCTTGAGTTTTATCGATTGCAGCTTGTAGCATCTCGCGCTCTGGACTAAACCAAAATCCATTATAAATCAGCTCAGCATAGCGTGGCATTAGCTCATCTTTTAGGTGGGCTGCACCTTTGTCTAGTGTTATACTCTCTATTGCTCTGTGTGCTTTTAACATTATTGTTCCGCCCGGCGTCTCATAACAACCTCTACTTTTCATACCTACAAAGCGATTTTCAACTATGTCAAGCCTACCAATGCCGTGTTTTGCACCAAGTCTATTAAGTTCTGTTAAAATTTCAGCTGGTGTTAGTCTTTTGCCGTTTATTTCAACTGGATCGCCTTTTTCATAAGTTATTTTTATAATCTCACTCTCATTTGGTGCTTCTTTTGGGCTTACTACCCATCTCCACATATCATTTTCTGGTGCATTTGCTGGATCTTCTAGCACAAGTCCTTCGTAGCTTATATGTAGTAAATTTGCATCCATTGAATACGGACTTTTGCCAGGTTTTGTGCTGATGTCTATTCCGTTTGCTTTAGCATAAGCTAAAAGCTTTTCGCGACTATTTAAGTCCCACTCACGCCACGGAGCGATAACTACTAAATCAGGATTTTGTGAGTAGTATCCTAGCTCAAATCTTACTTGATCGTTGCCTTTGCCTGTTGCACCGTGGCTTACGCCGTCAGCTCCTGTTTGTTTTGCGATTTGTGCTTGACGTTTTGCAATAAGCGGACGTGCAATAGATGTGCCAAGCAAATACTCTCCTTCATAGATTGCATTTGCTCTAAACATTGGAAATACATAATTGCGCACAAATTCTTCTTTTAAGTCTTCTACAAAGATGTTTTCAGGCTTTATGCCAAGGCTTAGCGCCTTTGCTTTAGCAGCTTCTAGCTCGTCTCCTTGACCAATATCTGCAGTAAATGTTACTACTTCGCATTTATACTCATCTTGAAGCCATTTTAATATAATGCTTGTATCAAGTCCGCCAGAATATGCCAAAACTACCTTTTTTACATCTTTTTTCATTCGCTTCTCCTATGTTTTAAGTTCTTAGATTTTATAAAAATATCATTTAAGTTTGCATTAAAAAAGTATAGTTTTTGTTGCAAAATTTTAAAATTTTAACTGATATATCATGATTTAAGCAGCTTAAATTTTAAAAAATTACTAAATATTTGTGGATTTTTGGATTAAATTTTGCTTTATTGTTTGGATTTAACACTACATCCCCCCTCCTATTTTAATTTTAGGAAGGGGAGAGTGTTAAAATTAGTTTTGTTTAACCACAAGTCCTTGCATAATCCCGCGTCTATTTACCCAAACTAGTGTTTTGCTTCCCTTTTTATCGTTTATTGCTTTAGTAAAACTCTGTATGTCTTTTACTATTTCATCGCCCACCTGCATGATTATGTCGCCTCTAATAAAGCCAAATTCATCAGCTTTTGAGTTTGGTTTTACTTCGGTTACCATCACCCCTACTATTTCGTTTGAGAGTTTATAATGCAATCTTATATCACTAGTTATATTTGATATGCTTAATCCATCTATTAGCATGGTATCTTTTGTGTTTAGTGTAGTATCTGTGCCGCGAGATAGCTTAAGGTTGGCTTCGTAAATTTTTGAGTTTCTTTCGTATTTTAAAGTAATATCGTCGTTTGGTTGTAGTGAGCCAATTATATTTTTTAAATCATTTGCACTTTTTACTACTTTGCCGTTTATATCGATTACTAAATCACCTCTTTTAAGTCCTGCTTTATCAGCAGGAAAGTCTTTTTCAACACTGCTGATTAATGCACCTTCTTTGTTTTGATATAGTTCTTTTTGTGCTTCAGTAAGATTTGATATCATGACGCCTATATATCCGCGATCAATTTTTCCATCACTAATTAGTTTTTTTGTAATGTCTTTTACCATGCTTGATGGTATGGCAAATCCTATACCAGAGCTATCTCCGCCACGTGATAGTATAGCTGAGTTTATGCCTATTAGTGCACCTCTTGTATCAACCAATGCTCCACCTGAGTTTCCAGGGTTTATTGATGCATCAGTTTGGATAAAATTTTCATATTGATTTAGTCCTATGTTGTTTTTATTAAGTGCAGAGATTATACCGCGTGTAATAGTGCTACCAACTCCAAAAGGATTTCCTATTGCAAATACAACGTCTCCTTCAAGCACCTTTGATGAGTCTGCAAATTTAATAGCTTGTAAGTTTTTTTCATCTATTTTTATGACTGCTAAGTCTGTTTTTGGATCGCTTCCTATTAGTTTTGCTTTGTATTCTTTATCGCTATTTGTTAAAGTAACTACGATTTGTTCGCTATCTTCTATAACGTGATAATTTGTTACTATGTAGCCCTCTTTTGAGATTATTACACCAGAGCCTAGTGATGTCGATTTTTGTCTCTCTTTTGGTATGCCAAAATTAAATCCAAAAAATTCTCTAAAAAATGGATCGTTAAACATCTGTCCCAATTCATTTTGTGGATGGTTTATCTTTTTTGTAGTGGATATATTTACAACTGATTGTTTTGCTTTTGCAATCGAGCTATGGTATGACAGTATTGTATCATCTTTGTTTTCAAAAGGCGATACTCTTGTAGTTTGACTTGGAGCTTCTTCTATTATGATGTTGTTTGCAAAAAGCACTGAAGCCGATATTAACGATATGAGAGTTAATTTTTTCATTTTGTCTATCCTTTAAATAGTTATAAAATTTTATGTTTTTGTAATTATAAGACTGCGATTATAACAAAAATTTAACAAAATTTAAAAAAATAAAAAAATAAACTTGATTGACTTAGGCTAAAGTTTTATGATACAATTAGCAATAATTTAATTAAAAGGTAAATTAAAGTGAGTGAAAGTTTATATGAAACATTGGGCGTTAGCAAATCAGCTTCAGCTGACGAGATAAAAAAAGCATATCGTAGATTAGCAAGAAAATATCATCCAGACATAAACAAAGAGGCTGGTGCTGAAGAAAAATTTAAAGAGATAAATGCTGCATATGAAATTTTATCTGATGAGAATAAACGTGCTCAGTATGACAGATATGGCGATAGTATGTTTGGTGGGCAAAATTTTAGCGATTTTGCACGTTCTCAAGGCGGTGTAAATTTAGACGAAATACTTAAAAATATATTTGGCAATGGAAGCTTTGGTAATGGTTTTGGCAGGGGTAGTTTTAGTTCTGGATTTGGTTTTGATACGGGGTTTGGACAAAGTGATAGCACGGCAAAGATAAATATACCATTTGATGTGGCCATACTTGGTGGAGAGCATAGGATAAGCTTTGAAGGCGAGAGTATAAAGATAAAAATCCCAGCCGGTATAAATAATGCTGAAAAATTGAGAATTAAAGGCAAGGGCAGGGGTGGTAGCGATTTGATATTAAGCGTAAATATAAATGATAGTGATGAATACACAAGAGATGGCGATGATTTAGAAAAAGAGGTGCAAATACCACTTAAAACAATGCTTTTTGGTGGTAAATTTGAGCTAAGCACATACAAAAAAGATGTCACAATAAAGATAAATGAAAATACAAAAACTGGTGCTAAAATTCGTCTAAAAGGTTATGGTGTGCAAAATAGAAAGAGTGGAATATATGGAGATTTGTATTTAAAAGTCAGGGTTAAATTGCCTGATTTAAACGAACTTGATGAAAATTTTATAAAATCATTAAAGCAAAATTTGCCGGAGAACTAATATGCATGATTATGATGAGCCACTATATTTAATTAGCGTTGTAGCAAAGGTATTAAGCATACATCCTCAAACATTGCGTCAGTATGAACGAGAGGGTTTATTGGAGCCATCAAGAACCGATGGTCGCATGAGATTGTATTCTCAGCGCGATGTTGATAGGGTAAAGATGATACTTCGCCTAACACGTGATTTGGGCGTAAATTTAGCTGGTGTAGATGTGATACTTAAGCTAAAAAGCCAAATGGACGAATTTGAAGCAACTATAAATGAATTAAGAGCCGAGTTAAATCAAAAAGGAACTATTCCGACTAAAAAAGCTCTCGTAAAGCGTCCTAGTAAATTTGACGTAATTTTTTACGAAGAGAAAAAATGATGGATTATTTTTTACTGGCATTTTTGCTCACTGTTTTTTTAAGCATTATTTTAAATATATTTTTTAAACGATTTGAAATTCCTACTATTATAGGTTACATCGTCACAGGAATTATAGTATCTGAAGCTTTTGAGTTAAAATCAAACGAAAATTTAGAGCATATTGCTGAGTTTGGCATAGTCTTTTTAATGTTTACTATTGGTCTTGAGTTTAGTTTGCGTCATCTTATGAGTATGAAAAAAGAGGTGTTTGTAAATGGCGGACTTCAAGTGTTTATTGGTGGATTGTTTTTGGCTGTTTTGGCATATTATATACTTAATCAAGATGATTATAATTCACTAATAATAGGCTTGGCTCTTGCTTTATCTTCAACTGCAATAGTGCTTAAAATTTTAAATGATACTAGACAAATATCTCAACCTTATGGTAGAAAATCACTTGGAATTTTATTGTTTCAAGATATTGCCGTGATACCTATATTGATTATGGTGGATGTGTTTAGTTCAAATCAAAGCTCGGTCGCAGAGCTTGTTATTAGAACGCTTTTTATGGCTAGTGTGCTTATTGTTTTGCTGTATTTAATAGGCAAATACATAATAAATTGGCTATTTTATAAAGTTATTCAGACTAAATCAAATGAAATTTTTATAGCAACTGTGTTTTTCTTAGTTGTTGGTTCTGGCACTTTAGCACATGGATTTGGCTTCTCTTTTTCTCTTGGTGCATTTTTAGCTGGAATGATGATGGCTGAAACAGAATACAAACATCAAATTGAAGCAGATTTAATTCCATTTAGAGATATTCTTTTGGGATTATTTTTTATAAGTATTGGTATGCAAATAAACATTGATGTCATAGTGTCAAACATATTTATAATACTAATGCTTGTGTTAAGCATAATGCTAATTAAAGCCATAGTGATATTTGGCATACTAAGAACCTATCAAAGCACAAGAGTATCGTTTAAGACGGCTGTAACGCTATCACAAGTTGGTGAGTTTGCTTTGGCTGTTTTTGGAATGATGTCTTCTCGTGGTATGCTAGAGCCACAAGTGGCTCAGGTGCTAATAGCAGTAAGCGTGATATCAATGTTTGCAACGCCATTTATACTAAAAAATCTAAATTTCTTTGCTGATTTAATAGAAAAAGATGTTGCAAATCAAGCAGATGGCACAATAAAACCACAATCTTTAAGAGATCATATCGTTGTTTTTGGCTATGCAAGTTTAGGACAAGAGGTTGTTTATAGAATAAAAGAACGAGGTCTTGTTTATATCGTTATAGAAAGTGACATAAGTTTGGTTGAGTTAGGGCGTGAGCGTGGCGAAAATGTGTTTTTAGGAAGTGCATTTTCAAAAACAACATTTGATAACGCATGTGTTAAAACTGCTGCTGCTGTGATAGTAACTGTGACAAACGAGCAAAAACTAGAGCTAATAACAAGAAATATTACAAACTACGATGCAAATATACAGACTATAATTCGTGTAAGTGAAGATGAGAAAAAAGAGCTGTTTGCTGACTTGGGCAATAATTTTCACCTTGTTAGTCAAGAAAAAGCACTTGGTAGATTGCTTGTACATGAAGCATTGCAGTGCAAGATTGATAAAAATTTAGGAAAAAGTGTAATATGAGTAATTTTAATGTGCTTTTTGTTTGTCATGGAAATATATGTCGTTCTCCAATGGCTCATATGATTTTGCATGAGATGATACAAAAAGATGACTTAAGCGATAGAGTTTTTGTAAGCTCACGTGCTACACACACAGATGAGATTGGCGAACCAGTTTATTATGAAACAGTGCGTGTTTTAAAGCAAAATAACGTGCCTATTTTGCCACACAAAGCCACACAAATTAAAGCAGATGATTATGATAAATACGACATTATAGTATGCATGGATGATGAAAATATAAGTTCTTTAAGGCGTATACTTGGCATGAAATTTAATGAAAATATAAAATTTTTGCTTGAGTTTGCACATGAGAATTTAAACAATGAGAGTGTTTTACATAGCGATTTGATAGTTAAAGATCCATATTATACAAGGGATTTTGAAAAATGCTATACTGATATAGTTCGTGGATGTGCTGGACTTATGGAGTATATTAAATGTAAAATTTGCTAAATTTTACTTTGCCAACTCTCATATTGTCTGTGTTATTTGTCACGCATTAATATTTATGTAGGCAAAATAAATTTTAAATTTAAAGACGTTGCTTTTTTAACTTCGCTTTACTCATTGCAAGATTATTGCTGTGAATAACTTTGGTTTGCCAGCTACAAGATGATAGCTTGACATTAGTTGCTATTAAGAATTTTGCTTACTGCTTTTGTAGGAGTATATTTTTGTTGTTAAATTCTTTGTTGCTTGAAAACTTTTAGATTTTGTTTTAATACTTGTTTAATCGTTTTTTGGATAACATCGAAGGCAAAATTTATTCTTAGGAGATGATAATGAAAATTAACAATAAAACGCTTATGGTAGGCGTTGCTTTCGCTGCTGTGTTATTTACTGGTTGTGCGACTGAAAGCTCAAGAACATTACAAACACCAAAAGTCGCTAGTGCAGCAACTGTGTATCATGGAGAAAAGGCATTAGTTTCTGTTGGTAGATTTAACAATCAGTCTGCGTATCAAAATGGAATTTTTAGTGATGGCGAAGACAGACTTGGCAATCAAGCTTCAACAATACTTGTTACTTCACTAAGTGAAAGTGGTAGATTTTCTGTGCTTGAAAGAACAAATATGAAGGCACTAGATCAAGAGAGCAAGTATGCAAAAACGGCTCAAAATATCAAAGGTGCCAGATATGTTATCACGGGTGATGTTACTGAGTTTGGTAGAAAAACAACTGGTGATAAGCAGCTTTTTGGCATACTTGGCAAGGGTAAAACACAAACTGCTTATTCAAAAGTTAATTTAAATGTTGTTGATACTACTACTTCAGAGGTTGTTTATTCTGCACAAGGTGCCGGCGAATACGCACTAAGTGAGCGTGAAGTAATTGGATTTGGTAGCACGGCTGGATATGATTCTACGCTAAATGGTAAGGTTTTGAGCTTGTCTATTAGAGAGGCTGTTGATAATCTTATAAAAGGCTTAGAAAGCGGTGCATGGAAAGCTAAGTGATGAAAAAATATAGCTTTTTCTCTTTAGTATTTTTTTTGATACTAATAACTGGATGTGGCACGTCTCAGTCTAGATCTATTTATTATTGGGATGGTGCATATACTAAAGCTACTTATAAGTATCTAAGTCAAGATTATGATGCTAGTGAGCAAATGGCACAGCTTGAGCAAACGATCCAAAAAGCGTATGAAAAAGGCGCAAAAGTCCCACCTGGACTATACGCTCATCTTGGACTTTTGTATTCAAACGCTGGTAATTTAACTCAGGCAAATGCATATTTTGAAAAAGAAGTGCGCGAGTATCCAGAATCACGCGAATTTATAGCGTTTTTACTAAGCGATAAAAATAAAAAGGCTAAGAAATGAAAAGAATTAATATAGTTTTTTTAGCTTTTGTAGCATTATTTTTCTCGGCTTGTGCAACAAATCAAAAAATGTATGATTATAGTGGTATGTTAAGTGCCAATCCAAAATCAGTTTTGGTCTTAATGCCTACAAATGAAACTACGGAAAATTTAGCCTCTGCTGCTGTTGCTTCAAGTATTGTTGCACCGCTGAGTGAAGCTGGATATTATGTGTTTCCTATAACGCTTGTTAATGATTTATTTAAACATAACGGCATAAGCGAACCTAGTGAGATTGCAAATGTAAGCACAGCAAAGCTTAAAGAGATTTTTAATGCTGATAGTGCATTATACATAAATGTAAGCGAATATGGCACAACGTATAAGCTTATAAATAGTGTAACGATAGTGAGAGTTCAAGCAAAACTTGTTGATTTATCGACATCAAATGTCATTTGGGAGGGCAGTGGCGAAGCGGTACAGGATTCTGGATCAAATAATAGCGGAGGGCTAATTGGTGCGTTAGTCTCAGCCGTCATAAGTCAAATAGCAAATACTGTTTCAGATGCTAGTTATGATCTGTCTCAAGTAGCTGGTGCAAATTTGCTCATGCTTGATTGTAATACTTGTATATTGCGCGGTCCAAGATCTCCAGCATACCGTCAGGATAGACAAATTACAAAATGATTTATTTAATAAATCATGAAAATAAATATGAAGGCGTTGAAAATTTAGTATTAAATGAGATTTGTTACTTTAATTTCTCACTTGATTTAAATGATTTTGACGCCTTAATTATCACTTCAAAAAATAGCATTAATGCCTTAAAATTTAATGAAATTTTGCCTACAAATATCAATGTTTATTCAATAGGAGAACAGACATCAAAATTTGCAAATGAGTATGGATTTTGCAATGTTTATACTGCAAAAAATCATCATGGAGATGAGTTTGCAAATGAGATTATAAAACACTTGTATGGCAAAAAAACAGTATTTGTTAGGGCTAAACAGACGGCTTCAAAGATAGATGAAATTTTAACTGCCAACGCCATAGATATTACCACAATAGTTGCGTATGAAAATATTTATAAAAATTTAAAAAACTTATATAAACCACCAAAAAATAGCATTTTAATATTTCTTGCTCCATCTGGTGTGCAAAATTTCTTGCAAAGATTTGGCTGGGATGATAGCTATTGGTGTATAGCCATTGGAAATACAACAGCAAGTGCATTAAAATTTACTAATAATCTAAAAATATCTAAAAAACAAACAATAAATGATTGTATTTTATTGGCTAAAACCCTACTTTAAGCAAAAAATTAATATAATGATATCGCCTGAGTGAAGCGAGAACGCATTTTATTAGGGTCCAACACTTTTGTATTGGCGATGATGTGTGTGGGCTCTGTGATGTGGCTTCGTTTGAGTGTAGAAATATGCAAGAAGTTGCAACCTTAAGTCCATGCCTAATCGCAAGATTGGCTTTAATTTGGGCCACTCTTTATGCAACGCTCACTTGGGTCTTATAATACACGGAGCAAATATGAAAATCTTAATTATAGGTAGTGGCGGTAGAGAGTATGCGATCGCACTAAAGCTTAAAGAAGAAAAAAAAGTAGAAAAATTATACTTTGCACCTGGTAACGGTGCTACATCAAAAATAGGTGAAAATGTAAGCATATATGATTATGATGAACTGGCGAAATTTGCTATAAAACAAGAAATAACATTAACTATAGTTGGTCCAGAAGCTCCTTTGAGTAATGGTATAGTAGATGTATTTAAATCTAATGGGCTTAATATATTTGGTCCTAGTAAAAGTGCAGCCAGACTAGAAGCTAGTAAGACCTATATGAAAGAATTTTTAGCAAAAAACAATATAAAAACGGCAAAATTTTTAAATACAGACAGCAAACAAGAGGCTTTTAAGTTTATTGATAGCTTAAAAACTCCTATTGTTGTTAAGGCTGATGGATTATGTGCTGGAAAAGGCGTTGTAATCGCTAAAGATTACGCACAAGCAAAAGATGCTGTAAGTGAAATGTTAGATGGTAGTAGCTTTGGTGATGCTGGAAAACGTGTAGTTATTGAAGAGTTTTTGGATGGTTTTGAGCTTAGTTTTTTTGCGATTTGTGACGGCAAGAATTTTGTAAGTTTGCCTGTTGCACAAGATCACAAGAGACTACTAGATGGCGATCTGGGACCAAATACAGGCGGAATGGGTGCATATGCCCCAAGTCCTTTGGCGAGCAAAGAGCTTATAAGGTGTATAGAAAATGATATAGTAAAGCCTACATTAAAAGGTATGCAGGATGAAAATGCACCATTTTGTGGTGTGCTTTTTGTCGGAGTGATGGTTGTAAATAATGAGCCATACGTGCTTGAGTTTAACGTGCGTTTTGGCGATCCTGAATGTGAGGTCATTATGCCATTAATTGATGGCGATTTGAGCGAAATTTTGCTAAATGCTTCATGTGGTAAATTACAAGATGTTAAGCTTAAAGACAAATACGCTGTTGGGGTTGTGATAGCTAGCAAGGATTATCCATATAAAAAATCACCAAAACAAAAAATAAATGTAAAAAATATACCCCAAAATTCTCAGCTAATATATGCTGGTGTTTGTGAGCAAAACGGTGAAATTTATGCAGATTCTGGTCGAGTTTTGGTGTGTGTTGGTTTAGGTGATGATATAGCCACTGCAAAGCAAAATGCATATGAGCTGTGTCAAAATGTTGAGTTTGAGGGTATGCAGTATAGAAAAGACATAGCTTGGCAGGTGTTAAAATGAGCAAAGATATAGCTTACGATTTAGAACGTGAAGGCATAAAAGTAGCGTCATTTTCAAAAAGAGCTTTTGCTTTTGTTGTTGATGAGATTGTTTTGGCATTACTTTTTATGGCGATATATTATGAAAGATTTTCGATTGCAAATTCTCAAGAAGAGGTTGTAGCGATAGTGATGACGTTATCATGGCAGTATGTTTTGATACGAACGATATATCACGCATTTTTCGTATGGTATAATGGAGCAACAGTAGGCAAAATTTTAATGAAGATAGTGTGTATAGATGTTGATTATATGGATAAGCCAAATTTAAGTAGTAGTATTATGAGAGCTTTGATTAGAAATGTCAGCGAGATGGCGTTTTATCTAGGATATTTATGGGCTTTTGGTAGTCCGGTGCTTCAGACTTGGCATGATAGATTTGCAAAAACGGTAGTTATAGATGTGGCGTAAAATTTTATTATCCATCTCTTTGAGTGTAGCTGTTTTTGCGATTTCTCAAGATCAAATGCAAAATCAAAATTTTGAACTTTTGGCTGATGATGTTAGTAAAAATGGTGATGTTTTAACTGCTACTAAAAATGTTGTTGTTTATTCTCAGACGTATTTAATAACGGCAGACAAGGCTATTTATAACCAAACAAGTGAGATAATTGAGTTGTTTGGCAATGTAAATATGATGCGTGGCGCAAATGAGATTTCGCGTTCAAGTTATGTAAAGATTAATTTAAAAAATGATACTTTGGACTTTGAAACGCTTTTTATGATGGATAAGGATTTAGAGGTTTGGATGCAAAGTGACGAGAGTAGTTCTGATGAGAATTATTATCGCACAAAAGGCGCTGTTGTGTCTAGTTGCAATGTCAAAGATCCAGACTGGAGTATTACAGCAACGACTGCAAAATTAAACAAGCAGAGTAAATTTTTGCATCTTTACAATCCACTTTTTAGGGTAAATTTACCGCTTGTGGGTAATACGCCTGTGTTTTATCTGCCTTATTTTGGATTTCCAACGGATACTACACGTCGCACAGGATTATTGCCATTAGATGCTGGATATTCTAAAAGTGAGGGTGTTTATTATAAACAACCAATATATTTTGCTCCGTATAATTCGTGGGATTTTCAAACAGATTTTCAAATTCGCACACGTCGTGGTATGGGTTTAAACAACACGCTTAGATTTACTGATTCGCCGTATTCATATGGATATTTTAGTTTCGGTGGATTTAGAGATAAAGATGTTTATCGTCAAAGACAAAGTGTAAAGAACTCAAATTTACAGGCGTTAAAATATAAAACACACTATGGTGTTGAGTTGTTTTACGATAGAAGTAATCTTTTTAAGGAGTATATAAGCCCTGAGTTACAAGAGGGTTTGTATTTAAATACAACTATATTAAACGATGTGGAGTATTTAAATTTAAAAGGGCGAGGTGATGATGCTGATTCTTTAGTTACATCTAAGCTTAATTATTTTTTATCTGAAGATGATCATTATTTTGCCACATACGCTAGATACTACATTGATACTCAAAAAATAGGAAGCACTAATAAAAATAAAGACACTCTTCAAGAGCTTCCAGCATTTCAGTATCATAAATTTAGCAATAGTTTTGTTTTGCCAAATCTAATATACAGCCTAGATGTGCAATCTCATAGGTATGATAGAAAAATTGGAGTAAAAGCAACTCAGTATGAGTTAAATTTACCAGTATCTCTTCATTTGCCACTACTAGATGAGTATTTGACATTTTCTTTTTATGAAAATTTATATGCTTCACATATAAGATATGACAACAAGAGAATTTCTGCCATAAAATCAGATAAAGACAAACGTGATAATTTTGTGAATAATTATCATAGGTTTGCTATTCATACCGATCTTGCAAAGGCTTATGATAGTTTTTTTCATACGTTAAATTTTGGAGCTGAGTATATTTTGCCTGGTATTAATAATGGTGATTTATCGGATGAGTTTATATATGATTTAGATGGCAAAGGATATGAAAATTTTCTGGCTGCCGAACATAAAAAACAAGAAATTGCAGGATATGTAACTCAGTATTTTTACACATCAAATGGGCGTAAATTTTTGCGCCATAGCGTATCTCAGAGCTACTATACAAAGGATTCAGAACTTGGAAATTTAAAAAACTCAATTGCGTTTTATCCATTTGTAAATTTAACTTTATTTAATAAAGTGGAATATTCACACTTGCAAAATAAGATAGTTCGTATGCAATCTGGAATAAACTATAGTGCAGATATGTTTAGTATTGGGATAAATCACACATTTAGACGTCGAACAGATGCAAAGCATGACAGTTATTTGACGACAAATGCCGCTGTCAAATTACCATATTTTTATAAATTTCTTGGTGCATGGCAGTATGATTTAGAAAGAGACTATACTAAGATGTGGCGTTTAGGCCTGGCGCACAACAGAAAATGCTGGAATTATAGCTTGATTTACCAAAGTGATTATGAGCCAGTTACCACAAAAACCGGTTCAGCCATTAAAAGAACTCAAGGGGTTATGTTTATGGTTAATTTCTATCCTATGGGTGGGGTTAGTTATGATTTTTCTATGCAAAAAGATCCAAGTAGTGTTGAATGATAGAGAATGTAACGATATTTAAAGACGAGATAGATGCTGCACAAAATTTAGCTAAAATTTTACCAGCAGAACATTTAAAAGAGCTAAATACCCTAATTATTTGTTCTTCAATTGATTCAGTATTGCTTGTTGATGAAGTTGCTAAGATGATTGAGCTTGATTATGAGCTTTTATTTACACAGCCAATACATGCTCCAAACAATCCCAAATGCAATATAGCAATAGTTAGCGAAAATGAAGAGATAATAGTAAATGATGAGCTTGTTAAGGCATTTGATATAAGTTATGACTTTGTGTATAGTCAAGCAAAAAGGCAATATGAAGAGACTATATTAAAAAAAATATATAAATTTCGAAATGGCGATCTTTTGAGTAATTTGCAAGGTCGCAATATCTTAATTATAGATGAAGGCACACAAACGGGCATGACAGCCATGATATGTATAAAAACACTAATTAAAGCCGGAGCCAAGACTATATCATATGCTACGCCAATAATAGCCATGGATGTCGCTATGCATTTAAGTGATTTAACTGATGATATTTATGCAGTAGATAGAATTTCGCATTTTATTGATGTTAATAGTTATTATGATAACAAAATGGCTTTGGGCGATGATGAGATAATTGCTATTTTAAAAAATAGCCAAAGATATAAAAAACTACAAAAAGGAGATAATACGGATGCAATATAGCATAGAAGTTAATAATCAGGTTGAAATTTTTGATTTAAATAAGGTTGCAAAACAAGCAGCAGGAGCTGTATTGATGAGAGTGAAAAATACAGTTGTTTTGGCTACGGTTGCACGTGAAGATGTGCAGGTTGAAGAGGATTTTTTACCACTTACTGTGCAGTATCTAGAAAAGGCATACGCAGCTGGTCGCATACCTGGCGGATATGTCAAGCGTGAGACAAAACCTGGTGAGTTTGAGACACTTACTTCTCGTATTATTGATAGATCTTTAAGACCGCTGTTTCCAAAAGGCTACGCATATCCTACTCAGATAGTTGTTATGGTGCTTTCAGCTGATCCTGAGGTTGATTTGCAAGTTGTTGGATTAAATGCTGCAAGTGTTGCACTCTATCTTAGTGATATACCAGTAAATCGCCCAGTTTGTGGGGTTAGGATAGGGTATATTAATGATGATTTTGTTATAAATCCAAGTAATTCTGAGCTTAAAAATTCGGCATTGGATTTATATGTGGCTGGTGTAAAAGATGAGCTTTTGATGATAGAGATGAGAAGTATAGCCCAGACTAATGATGCCTTTGTGCCTCTTGTAGATCCTAGCTTAGGCGGTGCTTTTGTTAGTACGCAAAATATGAATGAGTTTGATGAGGATAAAATTTTACAAGCTATTGATCTTGCTGGCAAAGCGATACTTCGTCAAACAAACGCATACGAAGAGGCGTTTAAAGAGCATAAAAAAGCTGATGCTATAATTGAGTTAAAACCAGAGATAGAAAACGAAAATGTTGCGATATATATAGATAAAATTTATAAAAATGATGTCAAAAATGCAATAAATCAGATGGCAAAAAGCGAAAGAGCAAGTGAGCTAACAAAAATAGCTAAGCAAATTTTAAGCGATGAAGAGGCTATTAAAGAGGGTTGGGATGAGAAGCTTATTACAAATGTTTTAGGCAAATACAAGAAAAAAATCGTAAGAGAGCAGATAATAAATGAAAAAGTAAGGGCTGATGGCAGAAGACTGGATGAAGTAAGACCAATATCAATTGAAACAAACATACTGCCTAATGCACATGGCTCATGCTTATTTACTCGCGGACAAACACAGGCCTTAGTGGTTACGACACTTGGTACAGATGGCGATGCACAGATGTATGATGTGCTTACAGAAAATGCAGCAGTTACTGATAAATTTATGTTTAATTATAACTTTCCAGGCTTTAGTGTAGGCGAGGCAAGTCCGTTAAAAGCACCAGGTCGTCGTGAGCTAGGACATGGCAATCTTGCTAAACGTGCATTAGCGCCAAGCATAGATTTAAACTCACCTTATACGCTTCGTGTTGTATCTGAAATTTTAGAAAGCAATGGTTCTAGCTCGATGGCATCTGTTTGTGGTGGTTCGTTGGCACTTAGAGCGGCTGGTGTTGATACGCAAAAACTTGTAGCTGGTATTGCTATGGGTCTTGTTTTTGAGGGTGAAAAACACGCTGTTTTAACTGATATAATGGGGCTTGAAGATCATGATGGAGATATGGATTTTAAAGTAGCTGGAACGACAGAAGGTATCACTGCACTTCAGATGGACATTAAGCTTGGTGGAATTAGTTTAGATGTTTTAAAAGAGGCATTAAATCAAGCCAAACAAGGCAGAGATCATATACTAGCACTCATGCAAGAAGCAAATGATACCATTGTCGTAAATGACGATATCTTGCCTAAACTTGAACTATTTAGCATAGATCCAAGTAAGATAGTTGATATAATCGGACAAGCTGGTAAAACCATAAAAGAGATAATTGAAAAATTTGGCGTGGCAATAGATCTTGATAGAGAAAAAGGCGAGGTTAAAATAGCTGGAAGCACTAAAAAAGATGTTGATGCGGCAAAGGATTATATTATTCAAATTACATCAAAAGAAAAAGGTGGCAAAAATGGTGGGCGTGAACGCCACATTAAAGACAAGCCAAAAGTGGTTTTTAATATCGGTGATGAGTTTGATGGTGTGGTAAAAAGCGTAGTTGATTTTGGTGTGTTTGTGGAGCTAAAAGATGGAGTAGATGGTTTGCTTCATAAGTCGAAATTAGTAAATCCGCTAAGTGTTGGAGATAGAGTAAGGGTAGTGGTAAGTGAGCAAAAAGGCTCTAAAATTTCACTATCTTTGGTTTAATTTGCATTCGTTGTGTAGGATAGACATGATATTTGGTGTAGGTTGGAGATAGTTTGCCAGATTTGGCTTAACTTGTAAAATAAAATACAAAAATTAAGGAAAAACAGATGCAATATAAAAAAATTTTATTTCCTATAGCTGCTGGAGAAGATGTTGTGCCACGTATTTATGGTGCTTTAAAAGTTGCAAAATGGTTTAATACTCATATGCAAATTCTCTCAGCACAACTTGATCCAAGCTCTGTTTATAATATGAAAATGACACTACGTGGCGGTGTATTGTATGAAGAGTTTTTAAAAAATGCCAAAGACGACCTAGAAGAGGCAAATGCAAAAAATTATGCTGAGTTTGAAAAAATATGTAAGGAATTTGATATAAGTATAAGTGATAAGCCTATAGATGGTAAAGCTAGTGCATCATTTAAAGTTAAAGAGGGTAAAAGAAGCATTGTATTTGAAGATGAAGCGAAATTTTGCGATCTTATTGTTGCATCTGTTTCAATGACAGGTAAAATTACTGGTTCATTTGAAGCTGCGGTTATGAAAAGCGGCAAAGATTGTATAGTTATTCCTAGAAATTTAACTGAGTTTAATCCGCAAAATATCCTTGTTAGTTGGGCAGCAACGCCATCAAATTCACGTGCATTAACTAGTTCGCTTCCTATATTAAAACAAGCAAAAAAAGTTCATTGTATCACAGCTAGAGCTGCTTTAGGTGAAAATGCAGAACATAGCTTAAATATGCTAAAAGAATATTTTGAGCTACATGGTATAAATGCAACTTATGAGATTATAAACACATCAAGCATACCGGGCGAGGCGTTACTAAAAGAGGCAAAAAATGGCAATTTTGATCTAGTTGTGGCAGGACGTCAGGGAGAGAATGGATTAAGAGAGATGTTTTTGGGTGGGACATCGCGATTCTTTTTAGAACACACAGACATCCCAGTATTTTTGTAAGACTAAAATTTATAGCTTACGCCGATATTTATTGTATGGTGCTTGTTTGAAAGACCAGCACCTCTTGAGACGTGTTCTGTTTCATTTGTAGTTCTATCAAATGAGCTTAAGTCTGCTATGGCAAGTCTATAGTCGCTGTAGTTATACTCTGTAAATAATTTTAAGTTTTTATTTATATAATATCCAGCGTTTAGGCTTACACCATAAAATTTACTATTTTTGCCTTTTTCCTGAAATGTAGTTTGCCTTAAATAGTGCTGATCTTGATCTCTTGAGATAACCCAATTGCTAAATTTTACATCAGTATTTAGCTCAAAATTTTTATAATTATATTCAAATGCAAGCCCTATATAAGGTGCACTAAATTTTTGTCTATAACCAATTACAGCAAGATCATCTGGAAATTTCCCTATTAAAGTCTCTTTTTGTCCTTGACCAGCAGGTTGTCCTTGTTTGTTTTCATTAAGGTGTGTGTATATGAAATTTCCACCTTTACTAGTCCAACTAAATCTACTTTGTTTAAAACCAAAAAGAGCAGCTGTTTTTAACCCAAAATCTTCAAAAAACCATGCTTTTGCATTGATGTCAAATTCGTTTGCATAATTTAATGGTGTATTATTATGGTGAGATTGATCTGTAAGGATTGACCTATCATTATCATCAAGCCAATCATAATCACTCATTTTACCTTTGCCATCTTTTATAGTTGTAAAACCGTTTAAATTTAGGGTAAGCCACGATGTAACATCCCATGAAATATCCCCTTTTAATATTAAGGCATGTTTTATTTTCCAATTTAATTGACTGATCTTGTCGTTCATTGTATCGCCATAAACTATCTCTTTTGCTTCGCCTGTAAGTAGTCCAAAAGATAGTGTTGTCTTTACATTAGGGATGGGTTTTACGGTAACGCTTTGATTTATTTGTGGGTTTGCAAACAAGCCAACAAATGCTAAACTCAATAGTGATATTTTTTTCATATTTCTCCTTTTTATTTTAAGTATATTAATATTATATTTAAATTTTTGTTGTTATTAACTTAAAATATTAAATTAATAAAAACAAGATGTATTTTTTGCTTTAAATTTATAAATGCTTTAAGCAAATCAAAAGCACAACTAAAAACTTTACTTACTATAATAGCAATGACTTAAAAAGTAACGAGCGAAGCGAAGTTCAGATAGCGACTTAAGCTGTCATTGTAGCCTTGTCTTTAGCTTGTTATTATTATTGTTTGGATTAAAAAATCTTAAAAAGACATTGACAGATATCAGGATTTTCTTGTTTTGAATTTTGTAAATATCATAAAACTAATAAGAGTTTTTATGGGTAGTAAAATAAAACTGTGGTTTAATGTGATTAGGATAAAAACAGTTGTTTTTATGTAAAAAGCTTTTAGTTAAATTATCACTTATATCACATAAAGTTAATTAAGGAATAGGTCATAATGAGTAAAATATCAAGTGTTGGTCAAAGCCATGATTGGGGGCAAAATTAAAACACTAACTAATTTTAGTTAAGTTTAATATTTTTATAGTAGTGCTAAATTTAAAGATATGTAATACTTATAGGCTTAGCTGCAAACTAGTATCTATTAGGTCTATTAAGAAATCTTTATCTATTTTATCATCGATTTTTACGCTTATCCAGTGTGTTTTATTCATGTGGTATGCTGGATATATTTGTTTGTGATCTATTAAAATTTGTGCTACATCTGTTTTGAGATTTAAGAGCAAAATTTCATTATCGCTATTTATGTTTAACTTTTTTGCACTAATTTTCATCATCAGTGCAAACCACTTGCCTTTGTGGTTGCAAAACGTGGCAAAATTTGGATATTTTTTAAATGGATAGTTTGGCGAAGTATTAAAATTTTGTTTAAAAATTTCTAAAATTTCAACTTCGCCTAACATTATTATTTGCTTACACGCTCGATATATTCGCCACGCACAGTATCTACTCTGATGACTTCACCCTCTAACACGTGAAATGGTATTTGCACTACGGCACCACTTTCTAGAGTTGCTGGTTTTTTGCCGCCTTGACTATCGCCTTTGAAATTTGGTGGAGTTTGCACTATTTTTAGCTCAACCACCTGCGGCACTTCTACGCCGATTGCATTTCCGTTGTGAAACAGTATATCAACCATCATACCATCAACCATCCATTTTTTAGCCTCGCCAACATCATCATCGCTAATGCCAACTTGCTCATAGCTAACAGTGTCCATAAATTGGCAGTATTCACCATCGTCATATAGATATTGCATTTGCTTTTCTTCTAGATTTGGCTGTTCGCACTTATCACCTGCGTGAAATGTTTTTTCAAGCACTTTTCCATCAACAAAAGATTTGATTTTTGCTCTTACAAAGGCTGCTCCTTTGCCCGGTTTTACATGTTGATACTCCACGATTTTATATGGTACGCCATCAATTTCTATTTTTAAGCCCTTTTTAAGATCACCCATTGAATATGATGCCATTTGCACTCCTAATATTTTATTAAAATAGGCATGGATTTTACTAAAATTTTACTTCATTTACACTAAATTGCTATAATTTAAATTTTAAAGGATATAAATTGAGCGATGAGTTTTATATGGATTTAGCCTTAAATGAGGCTTGGAAATACCAAATTTTAACCTATCCAAATCCAGCTGTAGGATGTGTGATATGCGATAAATTTGGCAAAATTTTAAGCATAAAGGCACATAAAAAAGCTGGATATTTACATGCTGAGCCAATGGCAATTTTGTTTGCATTGTTTAACTTAAATGATGAAATTTTAAATAAATTCTTAAATGAATATAATGTTTGTTTTACTCAAAGTTTTAAAACTTTAACAGAGCTTAACGAAGCTGATTTAGACGCAAAATTTTGTTATGAGTTTATTTTAAGCAATCATGGTAATTTATTAAATGATGCTAGTGCTTATGTAACGCTTGAGCCTTGCTCACATCACGGCAAAACTCCAGCTTGTGCGATATTGATAAAGCAGCTTGGCTTTAAAAGAGTAATTATAAGTGTTTGTGATGAGAATAAAATAGCAAGTGGCGGAGCAAAGATATTAAAAGAAGCTGGTATTGATGTAAAAATAGGCGTTTTAAAAGAGCATACAAAGAAGCTAATGTTGCCGTTTAAAACTTGGCTTAATGGAAATTTTATCTTTTATAAGTTGGCTATGAGTGCTAATGGCGTCATAACTGGTGGCATAATCTCAAACGAACTAAGTCGAACTCATATGCATAAGCTTCGTGGAGTGATTGACTTGCTTGTAATTGGTGGAAATACGGTGCGAGTTGATAGACCTGTGCTTGATGCAAGACTAGCAAATGCCAAAGCTCCAGATGTCGCGATATACTCAACTAAACGCGATTTTGATACCGATATAGCTTTGTTTAGTGTTAAAAATAGAAACGTTGAAATTCTGGATAATCTTGAAGTTATAAATAAGCCTTTGGTGATGATAGAAGGCGGAGAGCAAATGTTAAAAAAGATCGCTTTAGGAGAAATTTTAAATGTAAAATGGGTTTTGATATATCAAAGTAGCGAGTTTAAAAATGCTGACAATATTAAGCTTGATGTGAGATTAAAACCGCTTTATGAGGGTAGGCTTGGCGATGATAGATATGGCTGGTATGAAGTATGTTAAGGTGGGTTTTTGTCATATCTGTAGCATTTATAGCTTCAGTTTTATTGAATTTTTATAGTTATAAAAGATTTTTAAGAAAAATAAGCTTTTTGCAGCCATATTTAAAATATATAAGGGTTTTTATTGTTTTTGTTGGTATTCTTGAAGCTACTTATATTTTTTCAGTTTTGATTAATTTTAGTTTGCATATTCATCTATACTTGGCTGGTGCATTTTTGCTTGGGTTTTCTTGGTTTTTGTTTGGTGTAAGTGTAGCTTATGATGTGCTTCGTATTGTTTTTAAAAGGACAAAATTTAATTCAAATAGGCGAAAATTTTTAAAATTTGTATTTGATACAGCTTTTTTGGTTGTATTTGTTGGATTTTTGCTTCAAGGTGTATTTAGTGCGATTAAACCACCACGCATAAAACACAACCAAATACGTATAAGCGGCTTAAAATCTCCGCTTAGAATTGCTGTGGTTAGCGATATACATATAGGTGATTTTTTGCAAAAAGAGTTTTTGGCACAACTTGTGTATCAGATAAATAGCACAAAGCCAGACATTGTGGCTATTGTTGGTGATTTGGCTGATATGAGTGGTGATGAGATGGGTGATTTTTTAGAACCTTTGAAGGATTTAAAAAGCACGTATGGGACGTATTATGTGCCTGGAAATCACGAGTATTATCATGGCATTGATGGGATTTTGTCAAAAGTGAATGATGTAGGAGTGAAAATTTTAGGCAACAAAAACGTAAATATAGGTGGGCTAAATTTAGCCGGTGTATATGATGTGGTTGGGCTTAAGTTTAACTACTTAAAGCCTGATTTAGATGTAGCTTTAAGCGGTATAAATGAAAATGAGCCTACTATTTTATTGACACATCAACCAAAATTTATACGTTACATGCACAAAGATGTTGATTTAGTAATATGTGGTCACACGCACGGCGGACAGATATTTCCATTTCACTTTTTAGTCTTGCTTGATCAGCCATATTTATATGGGCTTAATAAGCATAATGATAAAATGCAAGTTTATGTTAGTTCTGGTGCAGGATTTTGGGGGCCACCTGTGAGAATTTTGGCACCAAGCGAGATTGCGATTTTAGATTTAGTGGGAGAATAAATTTGGTATTTGATAGAGAATTTTCTAAAATTTTTGGATTAGTTGGTAAATTTAAGTTTTATAAGCCATTGCAAAAATTTATAAACAATAGCTATGTTAAGGCGTTTAATATTGATATGAGTGAGTTTTGGTCGCCAAATCAGTATGAGAGCCTAAATGCACTTTTTACTAGAGAATTTATAGCACCGCGTGAGTTTGATAAGAGTGATAGTGCTTTTATTAGCCCATGCGATGGTAGATGCCTTAGTTATGGTGTAAGTGTTGCCAACTCAGCCTTTAGTATTAAGGGGATGGGGTATCATCTGGCTGAATTGCTTGGTGAGCAAAGATCGAGTTTTGATAGGATGGCTCAGTATGATTTTGTAAATTTATATCTTAGTCCGCGTGATTATCATCACTATCACGCTCCATTTGATATGAGAATAAAACGTGCCATTTATATACCAGGTAGGCTTTATAGTGTCGCAAAATCAGCCTTAAAAAAGGTTGAAAATTTATATGCCAAAAATGAGAGAGTAGTGCTTGAGTGCGAGATAGATGGCTTTATTTTATGGCTTGTTTTTGTTGGTGCGTTAAATGTTGGCAAGATTAAATTTTGTTTTGATGAACGCATAAAAACAAATGCAAATGCGGACAAAATTGACGTTTATGATTATGAGAATTTGATGGTCAAAAAGGGCGATAGGCTTGGAAATTTTGAACTTGGTTCGACGATATTAATTATTAGCCAAAAAGATAAGATTAAATACAATTTAGACGATGAACAGACTGTAAGATTTGGCACAAAAATAGGCGAAATAGTGTAAAAAAGTATCAAAATTGATAAAATTTTGATAAAACTATACAAAATTTAAATTAATTTTACAATCTAAATGATATGATTAAGCGGATTAAGAGGGGGCAAGATGAGCACAGAGATAACAAAACAGGACAAAAAAAACACAGATCTTGAAACTCTTGACTTAAGATCTGCTATTGAAAATAATGATATAGTTGGCATATGGGAGAATTCTGAAGATTATGAAAAACTAGCTCAAACCACCGTAAAAACTATGCAATATATAAATGATGAGCAAATTAAAGAATTTACCAAGCAACTTACTCAAACTAATGAAAAAATACTAAATATGACATTTGAAGGTGTTGCAAAACATCATGAAAAAAAGCTAGAAAAAGCACTTGGAGCACATAAAAGACAACTTATAGCATATACTATTTTGAGCTTTTTTATTGGGATTTTTGCCGGATTTTTGATACTTAAATATCTGGCTTAATATCGCTTTTATTTTGTAGATATAAAGCCAAGGTTTTATTGTTTTGTTTTGCAATCTTTTTAAGATAATTCTACGATAAGCTTTGGCATAGTGACTTACAACCTTTTTATCTTTTATAAAATAAAACTATAATACTGTTTTTTGATATTATAAAATTTTGCATAATATCTAGCACGTAGTTCAAGCACAAGTTCATCGTATAAATTTTTACTAATCCATAAACTAAATTCTCGTTGTAAAATTTCTTTATATTGTTTATTTTTTCGCCATGTCTTAATTTGTATTCTGGTATCAAGTCGCTCTTCCCAAGTATTAGGGCAAATAAATTATAAAAAATTATTGATTTATTTTTACGATTTTTGGTGTTCCAAAATAGTCTTTTGCATCTTGCAAGATAGCGTTGTTTTTTAGCTCTTGTAGCTCTTGTGGGCTTTTGTTTTTATTTATGCTAGATAGTGCTTCTGATATGCTTTGTATTTTTTTTGGTTCGCTTTTTGGTTGAGTTATTTCAACTTCTTGCAGTTTTTGCAACTCTTTTTGAAACTCATCTTCTTCATTTATTTGTAAAATTTTATCTTGTGATTGCTTTTTTTTTACGTTTATAATTTTTGCATTTTCGCCAAAAAGTTGCTTTAATATGCTCATTATTAGTCCAAATTTTGAAACAAGCTCATCTCTGTCTCGCCCTTGTGCATTTGATATAATGCTCAAATTTACTCCATCAAATTCTACAAATTCTGTATTGTTTTGAAAAATTTCGCCCAAATTGTAATCTCTATCAAATATCTTATCTAGCAAAATTTCATAAGCATTTTTTTGTTTGTTGTTTGTTTGTTTAGCCTGTTGCTTTGCTTGGTCTTTGGTTGTGTTTTGATTTTGTACTTCGTTTATTGCCTCGTCTATTGTTTTTAAATTTTGTGCTTCCATCATCATAAATAGCATTATTGTTATGACAAAGCTATTGTCGCTAGTGGTGTTTAGCATAGATTTTGCTTGAGCAAAAATTCTAAAAAATCGCTCTGTAACTAGCAGTGAAAATGACGGATCGTGAGCTAGAAATTTAGTTTTTAGATGAGATGTTAGCTCATCAATTATCATAGTTGCTTCATACTCTTCTAGTTGTGACACTATGCTTGAGATTTGTTCTTTATCGCTTTGTAAAACGGCTTTAAATATATCGTCAATCCTGGCTGGATCAAGCAGTCCTAGCATTGATGCAACTGCGTTTTGTGTTACATTGTTTGATGAGTATATTATTGCTTGATCTAGTAGTGTGAGAGTATCGCGAAGTGAGCCTTGACCACTTCTAGCAAGTATTTGCAAGGCTTCTTTTTCATATGTGATGCCTTCTGTGTTTAAAATGTGCTCTAATTGCTTTGTTATTAGGTGTCTTGGGATTTGTTTAAATCTAAAGTGCTGAGTTCTAGATAGAACTGTTGCTGGCAATTTAAGCGGATCTGTCGTAGCAAGGATAAATTTAACATAACTTGGTGGTTCTTCAAGTGTTTTTAATAGTGCATTAAATGCCGGAGTTGATAGCATGTGAACTTCATCGATAATGAAAATTTTATATTTTGCCATTGATGGAGCGTATTTTGTTTGCTCAATTAGCTCTTTTATATCGTCTATGCCTCTGTGACTTGCTGCGTCCATCTCGATGATATCTAGATGCCTAGATTCGTTTGCCATTTTGCAATTATTGCATGTTTCGCATGGCTTTGCATTTTGTGGATTATCGCAAACTAATACCTTTGAGAAAATTCTAGCACTTGATGTTTTCCCACTACCTCTAAGTCCAGAAAATAGATAAGCATGTCCTATTCTATTGCTTTGCAAAGCGTGACTTAGACTTTGACTTACGGCTTCTTGTCCGATTAATTCGTCAAAATTTTTAGGTCTGTATTTTAGTGCAAGTGCTTTCAAATTTTATCCTTTATATTATCATTAAAATATCTACGATTTCGCCTTTTTGGATGCTTTTAGTATGTTTTGGTACAACTAAAAGTGCGGCGTTGTTTGTTAGGTTGTTTATTATTGCTGAGCTTCCTAGTTTTTTGCCGTTTAGATTTGCGTAAATTTTGCCATCTTTATATTCTAAATTTATTGCTGTAAATTCAAGATAAGGTGAGCGTTTTTCGTATTTTTCATCTAGTATTGCCTTTATATATGGTTCGTCTTGATGTAGCCAAGTGTTTAGCAATACTCTTACATATAGCGTCGTCATAACCATGGCCGAGTATGGAAAACCAGGCAATGCAAAGATGTATTTTTCACCTAAACGCGCTATTTTTATGTGGCGTCCCGGCTTTATATCAGCACCATTTAGCACTATTTCAAAATCATCTTTTAAGGCAACTTTGACAAAATCAAAATCCCCCATACTCACGCCACCTGTTGTCAAAAGCACATCAGCTGATTTTAGTGCGTTTAGTATAGCGGTTTTTACAGTATTTGCATCATCTTTTACTATCTCACACACTATCGGCTGTGCACCTAGTTTTTTCATCATCATTGCTAGAGCTATATGGTTTGAGCTTCTTATTTGAGCATCGTTTTGTAAAGGCTCTCCAAGATCCACTATCTCGCTACCAGTTGCTAAAATTGCTACTTTTGGCTTTATAAAGACACTTACATGAAATATCCCAAGCTCCGCTAGTAAGGCTATTTCGGCATAATTTAACTTTGTGCCTTTTTTGATTAAAATTTCGCCTTTTTTGTAGCTCTCACCCACCTGCCTAACGGCGAAATTTTTTGCAACTGGTTTGATTATTTTTACAATCGAGTTTGAAATTTCCACATTTTCAACTGGTATTAAAGTATCTGCACCATCGCTCATTAATGAACCGGTAAAAGTCTTTACGCACTCATTATCTTTGATACTTATAGTTTTGTCGCTTCCTGCTGGAAGTATATCTAATAGCTTTAGTTCATTTAAATTTTCATTCCACTTAAATGCATATCCATCCATGGCTGATGTTGGTTTTGCCGGATGGTTGTCTTTCGCGATTATATCGTAAGCGATGTGACGATCTAAAGCATTTGTTAGCGTGACTTTTTCTACTCTGTCCCAATGCTTTATGGTTGCTTTTAGTATCTTTAGACTATCTTCGTAGCTTGTTAATTTCACTATTAGTCCTTTGCTAATATTCCAGCGTTTGAGAGTTTTTGACTGCGATTTTTTGCATAAATTCTCTCGCCATTTTTCACATCATACTTCCATATCGGAGCGTTTGCTTTAAAATCTTCAACAAATTCATTAATAAGTCTTAGTCCAACCTTTCGCTGAGGAGTTAGCACAGCTGCTATATACGAGCTTTCGCCTACTTTTACATCGCCTTTTGAATGAGCAAAAAACACCTTTGCTTTGTCTTTTTCTGCTATATTTTGCCACTTTTGTAACCACTTTTTAAGTAGTGGCTCATATATATCAAAGCTAAGTGCTTGTATGCCATCATCATCACGCACTATGCCAACAAATGTTATTAAGGCACCACAGTTTAAATTTTTACTATCATTATACCAGCGTTTTTGTATCTCGTTTATGTCTAGTTCGTTTTGATAAATTTCCATTTTAACCTCCGCAAACTGGTGCTAATATCGCAACCACATCGCCATCTTTTAGTTGCATATTTGCATCGGTAACAATCTCATCATTTACCGCTACACCGCAATCTTTTAGCCATATTTTTAGCTCTTTATCCTCGTTTAATATCTCTTTTAATTCGTTTAAATTTTTAACATCTATTTTTAAATCATCCTTGCCAATTGGACCTAGAAATTTTATAATTACCATTAGTTTCCTTTAAAATTTTACGCAATTGTATCAAAGAGTAAGTAAAAATTTTATATAATCGTTGAAATTTTAAAGGAAAATGATGAAGCAAAATGAGATAAAAACACCAGCTTATGTTTGTGAAGAGGCAAAACTGAGAAAAAATTTACAAATTTTAAAGCGTGTAAAAGATGAAAGTGGAGCAAAGATATATGTTGCGTTAAAGGGATTTGCCTTTAGTGGTGCTATGGATTTGGTTAGTGAGTATTTAGATGGTGCGACTTGTAGCGGTTTATACGAGGCAAAATATGCTAAAAAGCATGTTCGTGGAGAGATATGCACATATTCACCAGCATATAAAGATGATGAGATAGATGAGGTTTTATCTTTGTCTAATCACGTGATATTTAACTCGCATAATCAGTGGCAAAAATATCGTAAAAAAGCATTAAAAAGCGGTGCTGAATGTGGGCTTAGATTAAATCCAGAAGTGTCAGCATCGCCAAGTGATGCGTATAATCCATGTGCAGAGTTTAGTAGGCTAGGTATTACAAAGGCAAATTTTAAGCCAGATGAGCTTGATGGTATATCAGGGCTTCATTTTCATGCACTTTGCGAAGAGAGTGCTGAGAGTTTGCAGTTGGTTTTGCAAGGGTTTGAGAGTAGATTTGGCGAGTATTTAAATGGACTTAAGTGGGTAAATTTTGGTGGTGGCCATCATATTACTCGTGAGGGCTACAATGTAGATTTGCTAATACAGATTATTAAGGATTTTAAGGCAAAATATAACGTAGAAGTGATACTTGAGCCAGGTGAGGCAGTTGGTTGGCAGACTGGTTATTTAGTCGGTAGTGTGTTAGATATAGTTGATAATGGTAAAAAAATAGCTATACTTGATGTATCGGCCGAGGCTCATATGCCAGATACGGTGCTTATGCCATATCGTCCAGCTGTGCGTAATGAAAGCAAAAATGGCAAGTATGAGTATAGATTTGGCGGTGCTACTTGTTTGGCTGGAGATATTGTTGGTATACAGACTAATAATCCAGAATATCGCTTTGATGATGAGATAAAAATAGGCGATAGGATTATTTTTGAAGATCAAATTCACTACACAATAGTAAAAAATACAACTTTTAATGGTGTAAAATTGCCAGATTTGTATTATGTTAAGGAAAATTTAGATGTTGTAAAGATACGTGAGTTTGGTTTTGATGAGTTTGAAAGACGAAATTAAAGGATTAATATGGCTGAAATTTTAATGATAGAAGATGATTTGGAGTTGGCTGAAATTTTAAGTGAATATCTGCAAAAAAACAACTATAACGTTACTATTATAGATGATCCGTATTTGGGATTGTCTACATTAAATACTAATAAATTTGATCTTGTAATACTTGATTTAACATTGCCAGGACTTGATGGATTGCAGCTTTGTAAAGAGATACGCAAAAATAACAATATCCCAATCATTATCTCATCAGCTCGTCATGATATAACAGATAAGGTAAATGCACTAGAAAATGGTGCGGATGATTACATGCCAAAGCCTTACAATCCACAAGAACTATTAGCCAGGATAAGAAGTCATCTAAGACGTGAAAGCATAAAAATAGAGCGAGAGACGCCACAAAATAGTGATTTTGAGGTTAAAGATTTTGAGCATGAAATTTTATTTAAAGGCAAGGCATTAAGCTTAACAGTTGCTGAATATGATATATTAAAATATTTAATTAATAAACAAGGCGGTGCTGTTAGTCGTGAGGAGCTGATATATAACTGCGAAAGTATCAATGAAGACACAACAAATAAAAGCATCGATGTAATAATAGGAAGAATCCGTGCTAAAATAGGCGAAAATCCAAAGGCACCGCGTTATATCCATGCGATACGTGGCATAGGCTATAAATTGGTGTTTTAATGAAGCGTTCGTCCATATTTATTACAATAACTATTATATTTTTAATTGCACTTGCTAGTATTTTTGTAGTTTTTTTATGGCTTATGGAGTTTGATAAGCAAAATTACACAAGAGAGTTAAATAGCAAATACTCAAACGTAGCTCAAGCTAATTTGTTTTATATGAGTGGGCTTATGGATTTTGATAAATACAATGATGCAATGAAAAACGTAGAAATGAGTGAGATATCAGACGAGAGTGATAAATACAGCATTTTGCAAAATGCACACATAATAGAAGAGATCAAAGATGACATAGGCAGCATAGCAATTTTGCTTTATGAAAAACGACATTATTTAAAAATACAGCATTTAGATAATATTAAAATTTTACGTGATAAAGAGTATCAGCCATATCGATATGAGATGATAAAGGCTGTTTTTGCTGTGATAGTTGTCGTGATACTAATAGCCTATATTTTTGTAATTTACAAGCTTAAGCCACTTAGAAAACTTAAACGACAAATTGTAAAATTTGCCAATGGCGATCTTGAAAATATACAAAATGTAAGTAGTGGCAAGGATGAAATTTCAGAGGTTGCCGAGGCATTTTATAATGCCACAAACGAGATAAAAATACTAAATAATTCTAGACAGTTGTTTTTACGAAATATCATGCATGAGCTAAAGACACCGATTACAAAGGGAAGATTGGTCGTAGAGATGATGGATGATAGCAAACACAAAGATCGTTTTGTGTCTATTTTTAATAAATTAGAAAGTTTAATAAATGAATTAGTCGCAGTTGAGCAAACAACATCAAAAATAAAACTAACAAACAAAACTACATGCTTTATGGCTGATGTTATTGACGAGGCGATAGATATAGCGATGATAGATAAAGAACAGGTAATGATAGATAAAACTGAAAATTTAAAATTAGATATTGATTTTAAGCTTTTTAGTATAGCTGTTAAAAATATGATTGATAATGCTATAAAATATTCACCAGACAAAAGAGTTAAAATTGAAATTTTAACTGATAAAATTAATTTTATAAGTAAAGGTTTGCCACTTAAAAATGAGTTAAATTTTTATATACAGCCATTTATAAAAGGAGAAAATTCACAAAAAAGCTTTGGCTTAGGGCTTTATATTGTAAGCAATATTTTAAACTCGCATAGGTTAAAAATGGGCTATACGCACCAAAACGGATATAATATATTTTATTTTGAGAATTTAAAAGCTATAATAAAAACCTAAAACCATTTAAAAGGAAACAAATGTCAGCAAAAAGATTTAGTGCTAGTGATTTGCTATCCCTTGTGGAGCTTGAAATTTCGGTTTTAAAACGTTATTATAGTCACTCAAATGTGACTAATTCGCTCTCTTTGATCTATTTTAGATTGCCAGAGAAAAACGAAGGCTATGAAGAGGCTTTTGAACGCATACTTCGCCATACAGATGCGATTGTAGAAGAGGGTGAGCATATTGTTGCCTTGCTTTTTGGCACTAATAAAACTGGTGCTTCAAAGTTACTTTCTGGTATTCAGGAATTTTAAATGAAAAACCAATTGATTTAATTGTGTCATATCCAAAAGATGCAAAAGATGCAAAAACTATTCTGACATTGCTTCAAGATGATATCAAAGAGAATTATGGAGTGATTTTGGATTGTCTTAAGACAGATGAGCCTATTGACATATTTGAAAAATTTTAGTGATATACTTGTGGGTAGTTGCTAAGCTACCCAGTATTTGCTAATACGATATTAAGCGTGCTAGTTAAAATTAAACTGGTCTTTTAATTATCCTTTAAAACATATTTTAATTATTAAATCAAAATAAGCTTTCTTGCAGGATGCTTAGCGTAAAACTTCGCTTTGTTTAACATAAATACAGAGTTTTTATGGCAAAGAAAATCTCTATCTTGCTTGTAGTTATAAATAAAATAGTTCTTAAAAAGCTACAAACAAAGTGAAGTAAAATTTGCTAAATTAATAAGATACCTTACAAAGTGGCAAAGCTAAAAATACGCTAAGTTAGCTTAAGCTAAGTCTTGTTAATTTTTTATAAAATATAAGCAAAATAGCGATTGTTTGCCTATAAATAAAGTTTATAAATGCATAAATTTATAGTATTTTTGCCTTTGTTGCTTTTGTGTTTTATGAAATTATAAATTAAGGTTTATTTTTTGACTTGCTATATTTGCACTAGCAAAAGCAAAGTGTAAATTATATCCACCAAGCATACCATTTACATCTAAAACTTCGCCTATAAAGTATAAATTAGATACCTTTTTGCTTTCGAAATTTTCACTTAATTCATCAGTGCTAATTCCGCCTTTTGTTATCTCAGCTTTTTCAAATCCAAAATTTCCAGCCGGAGCAAACTCATAATTAAAAATTTTATTAAATTTTGCTTTTTCATCGGTGCTAAAATTATCATAAGGCTTATCGCTTAGATTTTGCGAGTGTAAGAATTCTTTTGTGAAATTTTTAGGCAATTGCATTAATGTGCTTACTTGCTTTTTGCTATTTTTTAGATTTTTTATATTGATTTTTGGGGCAAAATTGATTGAAATTTTGCCTTTTTTCCAAAAAAGCGACGCATTTAGCACGGCTGGACCGCTTATGCCTTTATGTGTAAAAAGCACCTTGTCTTTAAAAAATCTATCATTTACGCTTATTATGCTATCTAGACTAACCCCACTAAGATTTTTAAACCAAAACTCATCCTTTTGCACACTAAATCCCACAAGTGCAGGGCAGGGTGTGATTATTTCAAGGTTAAAATTTTTAGCTATTTCATATCCTAAGCCAGTCGCTCCGAGTTTTTTATAGCTAATTCCTCCAGTAGCTATGATTAGATTTTTGCAGTAAAATTTCTCTTTTGTGCTTGTTATTTCAAAAGTGTTGTTTTTTAAATTTTTGCTTACGTGCGTTACTTCGTGATTTGTTAAAATTTCACATTTGATAGCATTTAAAAGTGTATTTAATACATCTTTTGAGCCTGATTTGCAGTAAAATTGTGTTTTTTTCTCTAAGCTAAAGTTTAAATTTTTAAAAATTTCAAGCGTTTTTTTGTAATTAAATTTTAATAAGACATTGTAGATAAAATTTTCATTTGCTAGATAGTTTTTAGGGCTTATATTTTGATTTGTTACGTTACATCTGCCGCCTCCACTAGCTAGTATTTTAAGTCCGCATTTTGCATTTTTTTCTAGTATTAATGTAGTTTTTGCATTAAGCAAACTAGCCAAATACAGCCCACTAGCACCGCCACCGATAATTAAATTTTCATATATTTTCATGTATTATAAAAGCTCTCTTTTTGCGTTTTAATTTAATCCTTATATGCTATAATAACGAAAATCAAATGATATTTGCAAGATAAATACAAAATATATTATTTTAGTAAATGCATTGTGATTAAAATAACCAAAATTACACATCAAAGTCAAAATGTGAGCTCAACAAAACAAGATAAAACGCTTAATATCTGGAATCCATGGCATGGATGCATTAAAATTAGCGAAGGATGTGCTAATTGCTATATGTATTATTTAGATGCTAAGTATGGCAAAAGTGGTTCAGAGATTTATCGCACTAAAACTGGTTTTAACTATCCATTATCACGTCACAAAGATGGCAGATACAAAATAAAAAGTGGCGAAATGATACATGTGTGCTTAAGTAGTGATTTCTTTTTAAAGCAAGCAGATGAATACAGAGATGAGGCGTGGAGCATTATAAAGCAACGCTCGGATGTTAAATTTTCACTGCTGACTAAAAGAATTGATAGAGTATCAAAATGCTTGCCTAAAGATTGGGATGATGGCTATGAAAACGTAATGTTAAGTGTAAGCTGTGAAAATCAGCAAAGAGCTGATGAACGCATACCTACTTTGCTTGAATTGCCATTTAAGCACAAAGGCATTGTGTGTGCTCCGCTTATTGGGGCTATTAGTATTGAAAAATACCTAAAATCAAATCAAATAAGCCTAGTGCTGTGCGATGGCGAGAATTACGAAGGTGCACGTGTGTGCTGCTATGAGTGGGTTAAGGGTTTGCGCAATGAGTGCGAAAGATACAATGTGACGTTTGTATTTTATGGCACTGGAAGAAAATTTATGAAAGATGGTCGAGTATATACGCTAGAAAATGGACTTCAAAGAAGCCAAGCACAAAAATCAGGGCTTAGCTTTGAAGGTAAAAGTATAAACTTTAAACTCACCGATGCTTTTGGGCTACCAATAGATGAGTTTTAGATATTGTTTGTGTTGGTAAATTTGTATTTGAAGTAAAAGATCAAGCTCTTTTTCTTGCAATGATGTTTTTTGTGGTTTGTATCTTTGCGTCCGCCCACAAAACGACATCTTTAATGACTAGTTTTTGCACTGCTTTTATAAAATTTTGCATAAAATTAAAATTTAATTCGCCGTTTATAGTTGGTAAAATAATACTAGTTTTATTAAATTCTTTTTCAAAATCTCTAACTAAAATACCTTGATAAATTTTTTGATTTTTATTCAATAAAGTTATGAAATATTGGGCTATTTTTGAATTTAAATTTCCAAATTTAGAAAAAATTGTTTTTGTAAATTGACCTGCGTAAAAGTCTTTTTCCATATAGAAAAATTGCATACCGAGCATACCCACGGCGATAGAATTTCCTTTAATTTTATGTTCTTCATCTAAATATTCAACATAACCAGCAATTCCATTGTTTAAACAAGTCCTTGTAAAATACGGAAATTTGCCATTTTCGCTAAATTTAAAGCTATCTTTATTTAACTGTGGATTTGATTTCACTTCGAATAAATCACCAATTCTAAATTCGCTAAATTTAAGCGGCGTGGTGGAATTTACTCTCTCTCTCTCTCTCTCTTGTTTTGCGAATTTGCGAAAATATCGAGTGCATTTTGTTCGGCTTTAGTAAGCTTGTAATCTTTTAAACCAGTTACCGCAAGATACGCTTCGAGTTCCTCGACGCGTTCGCTTTCGAGTTCCTCGACGAAGCTTTGCATAAATGCAAAGCTTATTTTGCCTCCTATCGTCGGCAAAAGAATTTTTATTCTTGATATACTATCAACATTTGAACCGATACCCCAAGTAAATTCTCTTAAAACCTTATTAAAATTTGCAACTATATAAAGTGCAATTTTTGAGTTAAAGTCGTCAAATTTTGACTTTAAAATTTTCACTTTGTTGCCAGTAAAATATGGTAACTTTTGATAAAAAACACTAAAAGTATCTTGTGCAAAACTTAAAGTATTGCCTTCATTTAAATACTGCTCATCTTCGATAATATAGCCACGAATTCCATTGTCTATGGTGCTTCTAACAACATATGGATAGCTACCTGCTATTATTTCATCATAAATTTTTAAATTTTGAGCGTGAAAAATCTTTTTGCTGGATTTTAGCTCAAAAATTTCATCAAGCCGAAATTCCCTAAACTCTCCACCACTAGCCTTAAACTCACGCTCTAATTTCTCGATTTTTAAGCTTATCCTACTGCGACTGGGACTATCCTTTTTTAAAATTTGGCTTACTTCCCAGCTTAAATAATCGCTCACGGTCTTTTTAAAATCAGCCAAATTTGGCATTGTGTCTATTTTTTTGTGTTGGTCAAAATTCCAGTCATTGCCACTAGGCGTAATAAAATCTTCTACAAAAATTTCATCCAAATTCCACTTTGCCTTAACTTTTGCGTTTTTGCCGTTTTTGTAAATTTGTATAATGTCGGCATATCTGTTTAAAGGTTCATCGATTTCTTGCAAAGCCCTGCTTGTGCGTTTGTAGCCGTCGTTTCTAAAATCAATAAATTTGACAACTTTTTCATAATCATGCGGCACACCTGCTTCAAAAATATAAATGCTAGTTTGAACTCCTGCCATAGGCTGAAATAAATCAGTTGGCATTTTGATACTGGCTTTTAGCGTGTGGTGTTTTAAAATTTCTTTGTTTGATTTTATCGCTTTACCGCTACCTGCACTATCTTGGATAATGATAGCTCCAAGTCCGTGTTTTTGCATTTTTGAAAGTCCAAATTTAATAAATGGCATTCCGTTTTCATCAAATGTAAAAGGCGGATTTAACAAAATTCTATTTGCGTTAAATTTAGTATAAAGGCTCTCTGGTGTGTCAAATGCATTTGCTTTTTGAATATTTGCCGAGCCATCTCCACGCAAAATCATATTTGTAGCCGCAAGGGTATACATTTCGGCATTTAGCTCAACGCCTAGAAGTTTTTGTTTTTTGATATTTTGTATTTCTAAATTTGCTTGGGTTGAATTTTTGGTGTAGGCGTTGTTGGCACTCTCACACATTAACTCCATTGCAGAAATCAAAAATCCAGCCGAGCCTGTGGCTAAATCCATAACTTTGCAGTCTTTGTCAATTTGTAAAATTTGAGCCATCATTTTAGTTACATAAGGTGGAGTTAGTACGATACCAAGCTCTTTGCCGTCTCCTAAAGCGTATTTTAAAAACTCGCTATACATTTCGCCCATAATGTCAATATGTCCGCCAAAGCCGTCAATTTGTTTGTAGATAAATTCATAAATAAATGTAAAAATTTGCTTGTTTATAGAAGATTCTTTATCTAAAAATTTAGCAATTTCTTTGTCGTTTTTGGTCGGTTTGTCTCTTTGTGGGTCTTTTGAAATCTCTGAAAAACTTGCAATCATGAGATTTAATTTATCTTGTGGAATTTGACGATTTTTTAAAAATTCTTTTATGCGATTTACAATTTTTACGCCGTCTCGCTCGGCTTCTAATGCTACGCCTTTTAAATCATCGCTTGTAAGCCCATAACCGATAATTTCATTATCATTTTTAATATCTTGCATAGCTAAAAGCATACCAGAGACATAAAGAACACGCTGCGGGGCAGTGATATTTAGGTTATGCATAAGTTTGTTTAATTTTTTGGCGTAAATTTGGAGTTGAATTTGAGATGAGATTAAAATTTGGTGTTTGTCGTCATCTGTAAGTTTTGCGTCATTTAAAAATTCGCTAAATGTGGATTTGTTTTCTAAAAAATTTAGCGTTTTGTATTTTGACATAAATTTAAATGCACTATCGCCACTACCATATACAAAATATACTTGCAATTCCACGCTTTCATCATTATCGCCTGCAATCCCTATGGCGATAACTTCATCGTATTTGCCAGAAGCAATCATATTTCTAGCATAATACAACGCCCCATTTACGGCAAAATTTGAAATCGAAGCATCGTCAAATTTTATGCCGTCTTTGGTGGATTGGACTAGTTTTTTGGCGTGTAGTTTATTTTCTATAATAACAGGAATTTCATATTTTTCAATGCTGAAGTCAGGTTTGCCAAAATTTGTTTTATTTGCCGTTTTGGCTGAGCCTTTTAAACTCTGTTTTAAATACTCTGAAATGCTTGATTCAACATTGTAATCTTTTAATTTTTTAAGTCCTAAGCGAGTGAAATTTTGTTTTACAAAATCATTTACATCATCTTCGAGTGTCCATTTTGCCATTTTTAACCTTTAAAATTTTATTTGATTGTATTAAATTTTGCCTGAAATTTCACAAATCCCTAAGCTTTGCTATCTCATCCCTTAATGCCGCAGCTTTTTCAAACTCCAGTGCCGCTGCTGCCTCAAACATCTGCTTTCTTAGCTCTTTTACTAGTTTTGCTCGCTCACTCGCTGGCATTTTTTCTAGCTTTTTGCCCTTGCGGTAAATTTCAGCATCATCTTGCTCGTGCAAGCTCTCTTCGATATTGCGACTTGCCGAGCGTGGCGTGATGTTGTTTGCTTTATTGTATTCATCTTGCATTTTACGCCTTGCGCTCGTGATATCGATAGCTTCTTGCATTGAGTTTGTTACCTTTTTGCAAAACATCACGACCTTGCCATTGACATTTCGTGCCGCTCGCCCCATAGTCTGAATCAGGCTCGTTCGTGAGCGTAAAAAGCCCTCTTTATCAGCGTCCATTATGGCTATGAGCGAGACTTCTGGCAGATCAAGCCCCTCGCGGAGTAAATTTATACCCACTAGCACATCGAAGCTGCCACCACGAAGTCCGCGTATAAGCTCATTTCGCTCGATAGCATCGATGTCTGAGTGCATATATTTTACCCTGATACCAAGCTCAGTGTAGTAGCGTGTTAGCTCCTCCGCCATTTTTTTAGTTAGCACGGTTATTAAAACTCGCTCATTTTGAGACACTACATCTTTAATCATATCGTGTAAAATTTCAACCTGATTGTCGCTATCTTTTATCTCGATGAGTGGATCAAGAAGTCCAGTTGGGCGTAAAATTTGCTCATAAACATGATCTTTGCTAAGCTCAAGCTCAAGCTCGTTTGGCGTAGCTGATACAAAGAGAAAATTTGCATTTTTGTTGATAAACTCATCAAATTTTAAAGGGCGGTTATCAAGAGCTGAAGGCAGACGAAAGCCATACTCCACAAGCGTCTCTTTACGGCTTCTATCTCCTGCATACATGCCGCGAAACTGCGGCAAGCTCACATGACTTTCATCAACTATGACTAAAAACTCACCGCCGTTAAGCAGTGAGAAATAATCAAACATCGTATATGGCGTCTCGCCAGGTTTTAGCCCTGTTAAGTGCCTTGCGTAATTCTCCACGCCCTTGCAAATGCCGGTGCTTGTAAGCATTTCAAGATCAAATTCGACGCGTTGTTTTAGGCGTTGCATCTCGACCAATTTGCCCTCTTTTTCATAAAATTTTAGCCTCTCTTCAAGCTCAGCTTCGATGCCTTTTATCGCTGATTTTAGCCGATCCTCACGCACTATAAACTGACTTGTGGCGTAAAGTGTAAATTTAGAAATATCTTTTAAACGCTTATTATCAAGCACTTCAAAATGATACATGCTCTCAATCTCATCGCCAAAAAACTCAACCCTTAACGCCTCATCGCCCCAGTAAGCCGGATAAATGTCTATCACATCGCCATTTACACGGAAATTTCCGCGGTCAAAATAGGCGTCATTTCTTGTATATCCCATATCTACAAGGCGGTTTAAGAGTGCTTTTTGACTTATCTCATCGCCAACATTTAGATACTGCACCATGCCCTGATACTCGCTTGGATCGCCAAGTCCGTAGTTTGCCGAGACCGAGGCGATGATGATGACATCATCAAAGCTAAGCAAACTAGCCGTCGCAGATAGCCGCATACGCTCTAGTTCGTCGTTTATAGAGCTATCCTTTTCGATAAAAAGATCTTGTCGTGGGATGTAGGCTTCTGGTTGATAATAATCATAATAGCTGATAAAATACTCAACATGATTGCTCGGGAAAAAGCCCTTAAACTCGCTATAAAGCTGTGCTGCTAGGGATTTGTTGTGTGTCATGATTAGCGTTGGCATTTTTAGATTTTGTATCACATTTGCCATTGTAAAAGTTTTGCCTGAGCCTGTAACGCCAAGCAAAGTGTTATATCTATTGCCGTTTTTTATGCTTTTTACGATGCCGTCAATAGCGTTTTGCTGGTCTGGGGATGGTGAAAATTTGCTTGAAATTTTAAACATCAAAGCTCCTCTTTTATGCTTAAGCCCGTTTTTTCAGACACAAGCTCCATAAATTTAGCTGAAATTTCATCATTTTTTAAGATAATGCCAAGAGTGTCTTTTTTGTCTGGATTTTTAAATATGATAAATAAATTTTGCGGTATTTTAACGAGCTTGGTTATGTTTTTAGTCTCTAGCTTAAACTCATCTTGCATTTTGGCTGTTATGGTATTGCTTATAGTATCTAACTCTAGGCGAATGTGGTTATTTGGATAGTAATTTTTTCTTGTAAATTTTAGTATCCGCCTTTTGCATGAGCTTTCATAAAATTTAGGATAAAAAACCACTATTAGCAAAATAGGCACTAAAATCACGTAAAAGCCCACCGAAAGCCCAAATTTTGCGTAAAAAAACCACATCATACCGCTATATACTAGCACTAGCGATAGCCATGATAATTTCATGGTTTTTTTGATATTGTTGTCTGTTTTTAGCTGATACATATGGTACCTTAGGTAGTCATTTTCGTCAAGTGTGTAGTCTAAACTCATAAAATTCCTTGTAAAATTTTACATATTCTAGCAAAGAATTAATTAAACTTATAAAATTTTTAGTCAGATTGTGATAAAATCAGCTTTTTAATTTTATAAAAAAGGCTAGAAATGTTTGATGATGATAAAGTGCTAACTACGCTAACAAGCAAGGTAAATGATCTGCTTACAAAATATGATGAAGTGTGCAAAGACAATGAAGAATTACACAATCAAATTGTAACTTTAAAGGCACAAAATGAGGCAAAAAGTAATCAGATAATGCGACTTGAAGAAGAGCTTAACAAAAAGACAAATGAAGCTGATGATGTGCTTAAGAAAATCGAGGCTGTGCTTAATAAATAATGGAAAAAAAGATCACGCTCACAATTGCTTCACGCGATTTTGCTATTAATGTTGATGATGAAGGCTTTGCTAGAATTTTAGAGCGTGACTTTGGTAGATTTGAAGGCAATAGAAAATTTGTCGATGTAAAGGAGCTTTTAAACGCATATGTGCAAAGATGCTATGATACTTATGCTGATGAGCTACAGATGAAGGCACTTACAAACGATATTAAAAAGGCACTAAAAATCAGGGAGTGATGATGAAAAGGCACGGTTTTACGATGATTGAGCTTGTTTTTGTTATCGTGATTGTTGGTGTTTTAGCTAGTATTGCTGCTAGTAAGTTAAATTTTGGTAGAAGTGATGCTGAATTAGTGAATGCAAGAACACAAATTGCGGCTATAAATTCTGCAATAACGCTAAAATATAACGAAAAAGTTCTAACTGGCAAACCAGCATATCCAAATACACTCGATGGTGATGATGGACTGTTGTTTAGTGGTGTTTTAACGATTGGTGGCATACGAGAGGGCAACAGTAAGCGTGGTTGGGTAAAATTGCAAGATAATAAATACAAATTTAGTCTAGATGGTCAAAGCACTACTTATACATATTATCCAGAAAGTGGCTTGTTTGTCTGTGATGATTCTTACCTATGCAATCAACTTAAATAATGAGATATTATACAGTTGGCTTTGTTGGGCTTAACTTAGCCCCATTGACATACCATAGTGATGAAAAACTATTAAAATTTCGGCTTGTTTATGTAAGTTTGCGTGGTAAAAACACACTTGCATGTGTATTAGATGAGTGCGAAAAACCGAGCTTTAAAACGCTTGAAATTGTGCAAATACTTCCTTTTGGATTAACCAACATCCAACAAGAAATTTTTAATTTTATAAGATATTATTATTTGGGTGATATTGGTGGCACACTTGGACTTTTTGAGTTTGATAACGATTGTGCTGCACTAGGCAAAGATAGCTTTATAAACGTGCCAAATTTAAGCCAATTGCAACAAAAAGCTTATGAGTTTTTAAACTCGCATAATATGGCGTTGTTATTTGGTGATACTGGAAGTGGCAAAAGTGAAATATACATAAAGATGATAGCCGATGTGTTAAATAGTGGCAAACAAGCTTTATTTTTAATGCCTGAAATTTCACTCACTCCACAGATGCAAACTCGTCTTGAGTATTATTTTGGTGATGCGGTTGCTGTTTGGCATTCAAAGGTCACACCAAAACGTAAAAATGAAATTTTAAATGGAATAAAAAGCTCAAATATCCGCTTGATTGCTGGGGCAAGATCGGCACTATTCTTGCCGCTTTGGCATCTTGGATTAATTGTTGTAGATGAAGAGCATGATGATAGTTACAAAAACCACTCTAGACCGCATTATAACGCACGTGATTTGTCTCTTATTATCGGGCAAAAATGCGATATCAAAGTTGTATTAGGCTCAGCAACACCAAGCTTAACTACATATGAAAAACTACCAAGTTTTAGATTAAAGCAGACATTTTTTAATACTCAAAAAACATATATATTTGATAAATCTCAAACCGGTTTAAGCAAGATAATAAAAGATGAAATTTCAAAAAGCCTTAGTAAAAATAAGCAAATTATTGTGTGTTTGCCAACTCGTGCTAATTATAGATTTTTGCAGTGCAAAGAGTGCGGAGAGACGATTAAATGCCCATTTTGCAGCGTTGGAATGAGCTATTATAAGAAACAAAATGTGCTAAAGTGTCAGTATTGTGAATATAAAACCCCTGTAATAAATAGGTGTGAAAAGTGTGGCAGTCAAGTCATACAGGCTCAAAAAATAGGCACCTCTGAATTAATAGAGCAACTACAACAAACATTTGCAAATGCAAGAATTTCAAAATTTGATCGTGATGAAATAACCACTCAAAATAAACTGAAAAAAGCCTTAGAGGAATTTAATGACGGCAAGATAGATATACTTGTTGGCACTCAGATGTTAAGCAAAGGGCATGATTATCATAATGTCGATTTGGCTGTGATAATGGGTATAGATGAGATGTTAAATTATGCAGATTTTAGAGCAAGAGAGAAAACATTAGCATTGGTAAAACAGGTATCTGGTCGTGCTGGTCGCAAGGGGCAGGGCAGGGCTATAATACAGACTTATCACGATGATTTTTTTAATGACTATTTGGATAATTATGATGAGTTTATAAAAAATGAGCTTGTGTTTAGAGCTGGGCTGTATCCGCCTTATTGTAGGATGTTGCGAATACTCATAACACATAAAAATGATGCAATTGCTAGCAAAATGGTTATGGATTTGGTTGATAAAATATCAAAATTTAAGCTTGATTTTGAGATTATTGGATACGGAAAGTGTGCGATAGAGCTAATGGCTAATAAATTTCGCTATGAAATTTTAATCCGCTCTAGCTCACATCGACCACTTATTCAGATAGCTAAAATCTCTCAAAATGAATTTGTTGATTGCGATATTGATCCTATTAATTTTTCTTAAATTTACTTATATCGATTGCTAAATCGTCATTTTTATTTTTTATAAGCCTTTTTGAATTTGTTATATCATCTTGAATAATAGGCTCAAAAATATCACTAGTAGTGCTAAAATTTAGCACTTTAACCCCTAGCCATTTTGCAAAACTTTGTGCGAAATTATTTTGATAGCTTTCATTTTTGATATATTGCCTTGTCTTGTCGTCGCTTGAAATTTTAATAAGTGGGATTTGCAGGTGCTGTTTTGCTGGACTTGAATGCATGCCTAATTTTATTTGGTTTGATGAAGTATCATGTGTAAGACCATGATCGCTAAAATATATCATCGAAAAACTCTGCAAAGAAGTATCAAAATTTTGCTTTAAAAGATTATAAATTTGTCTTAAATTTTCGTCAGTTTCGCGGATGCTTTCTACGTAGCAATTTATATTAAATGTTGCTTTGTCGCTATATTTTACATAGTCGTTGTTGCTAATTCGTCTGCACGCATCAGGATGTGAGCCATAAAGATGCACAAAGATTACTCTTTTTTCGTTTATTTGTTGATTTAAAATTTTAGCAATTTGTGGTATTAAAATTTTATCGTGATTTTCTTCGCCTTTGTGTGATGCGTTTATTTTATCGTGGGTGCTAAAATAGCTAAAATTAGCCCTTTTTGCAACGATTGAAACATCTGTTTCGTGTGTGCCAAGAAAACCTTGATTTGAGACCCAAAATGTCTTAAATCCAGCTAAATTTGCCAAATCCACAATATTTAAGTCAAAATCTCTTTCGTGATTTAGCGTAGCACGAAGAGTTGGTATTGTGTTTAGTCCGACTGCGTTAAAACCATCTATAATCACGCCATCTACACTGCTTAAAAATGGAGTGTTGTTGATATTGTAGCCATATACACCATGATAATCACGCCTTGCGCTTTCGCCGATTACAACTACGTAGTTGTGGTATTTTGGATCGATACTTTTAATGATCCATTTTGGTTTTACGATATGAATGTTTGTTTTTTTAAAATATTCATATGAACTTTTAAAATCTTTTAGCATCGTTATTACTGAGCTTGTTGATGCTATCCCCCATAGCTTTCCGGTAGCTGTTGCTATTGCAAAAATGATAAAAATCGCAACTGGAAATTTGATACTAGAGCTTGTTTTGCTAACTCGCAAGTAAATTATAAAAAACACGCTAAAAATAGTGCTTAGCAGATATCTTATATCAATACTGCCAAAAAACTCTCTTGCCTCGCCGCCATACGTGCCAAAAAGTGCGAGCAAAAACGACTCATCAACACCGCCATAAATCATACCAACTGGTGCATAAATAGATAAAAGTAATATAAAAGGAAAAAATACTATCCAAAAAAGATAACGAAAATTTATAAAAATAAATGTCGCAAAAGCTAGATAAGCTACGTTAAGATATAGCTTCCACCCCCCCCCCATAGCCCAATCTACCACTGCCTAAACTAAGATACGCACAGACTAATAAAAGTGTAATGGTAATTAGTAGTTTTTTCAAATTTTCCCCTTTTTGTTTTAGTTTAACAAATATTTACTGAAAGATGGATATACTATCGCATTTGCTTACGCTATGAAATTTAAAAAGGTTATAAATGGCTCAAAAATTAGTCCTAATTGGTGCTTCAACTGGAGGGCCTGGACATATTAAAAAGTTATTAAAAGATATTAATTTAAATGGAGCAACAATCGTCATAGCACAACACATGAATAAGAGATTTATCCCTTCTTTTGCCGCACAAGTAGCAAAGGAGTGTAATCAGGATGTTTGTATGCTAAGCGAACGTGCTATGCTAAAAGAAAAAATTTATATCTGCGAAAACAATACCACAATGTGTGATACGCTACCCATATCAGCAAAACCAAATGCTGATGAGATTACTACGTTTTCCCCAAATGTTGATATGCTTTTTTGCTCAGGTGTTGCTTTGTGTAAAAGCTTAGATGTGATGGCTATATTGCTAACTGGCATAGGAGATGATGGGGCAAGTGGGCTATATAAACTATATAAAGCCGGTGCAAAGTGCATAGCTGAAAACGAAGAAACTGCCATAGTATATGGTATGCCAAAACGTGCTAAAGAGTTAAATCCAGCTGTAAAATCGCTAAATCTTTCAAGTATTAAAAAAGAGCTTGATGGATTTTTGAGTGCTAATTAGTAAAATTAAAGGAGTAAACGTGAATATAGATGATGTAGCTATACCAACTGACATGGATGGTTTTGAAGAATTTTTGCAAAATATTAAAATTTTGTGCGGTGTTGATTTGCAAAGCAAACGTGAAATAACACTTCAAAGACTTAGTGCCTTTGCAAAAAATAAACGCATAAAAACCTTTAAAGAGATAGCATCGATGGTGCGTTATAATTCCATAACTAGACAGGATATATTAAATTTAATCACAGTTAATGAAACGTATTTTTATAGAGAGTTGCCGCAACTAAAAGATGTAATAGGACATGCTGGGAATTTATCAGAAGTGCGTATATTGTGTGCTCCATGCTCTAGTGGAGATGAGGTGTATTCGTTGGCTATGTTGGCATATGAAGTTGGGATTGATCCAAGATACATGAGTATAGTTGGTATAGATATTAACTCAGAAGCCATTGTACAAGCAAATTCCGGTATTTATAATGAGAGAAGTTTGCATAGATTAAGTAGCTATCAAAAAGAGCGATTTTTTACTAAAATTGATGACAAATACGAAATCAAACGAAGAATGCTTTGTAGATGCGATTTTAAGGTATTAAATGTATTTGATGATGCGTTGTTTAGTCTTGGTAAATTTGATATCATACTCTCTCGTAATATGATGATATATTTTGATGACAATTTTAGATTAAAATGTGTTGAGAGATTGCATAAAATACTACATGAATATGGTAGATTATATGCTGGTCATGCTGATTTGGTGCCACATACAGACATATATGCTAAGCAGTTTAGTGGTGGTGTAACTTTTTACGAAAAGGCTTAATGTTTTATTTAAAGCAGTGTTTTACGCTGCTTTATCCTGCTTGTTATTACAATTTAACTTTTTATATTCTTTAATACAAATGCAAATTTAACGCTTGTAAAATTCTTTTATTGCACGGATAATTTTTATTTGTTTAATTTTATAAGCAATATTAATATTATTTTTACAAAAAATTTGTAAAATTCTCTTAAAACTTAGGGGATGAGAATATGAAAAAATTATGTTTTATTTGCATTTTTTTGCTAAGCTTATGTGCAGATGATAAAATATACAAAGACGCTGTTGATGCTTACAATAGTGGAGATTGCAAAAAGGCTGTTAAATTATATGATGAACTGGTGAAACAAGAGCATTTTGAAGCTATTTTTAATTATGCTTGGATGAATGAAAAAGGCATATGCGTCGAGCAAGACTACAAAAAAGCAAGAGAGTTATATAAAGTCTCGATTAATGCAGACAAAATCAATACAAAACGTCTTTCAATGTATCGCTTGGGTCTTTTGCTTATCACTGCTAGAGGAAGCGATGATGTAAGTCATGATAATATACAAAAAGCAATAAAATTGTGGCAACAATCAGATTATTTAGGTTATGCTCAGGCTAGTTTAAGTCTTGGCATGTTGTATTATCAAGGTGCAGCGATTGCAAAAGATGAAAATTTAGCCTATGATTACTTTGATAAAGCTTGTAATGGTGGAGTTAAAGAAGCATGCAATATATTGGCTAATATAAAAGTTCAATAGCTTTAATCTTTAAGTTTTAAAGTAAATTTAATTTGTAAGTATGGGCTTACTTTGCTAGATTGTGTTTGCTATGTGCAGTTTGCATTCTATGCTGTTTTGTGTGGTTTTAGCCATATATTTATTAAAATACGAAAATACAAGAACTTTGCTACGCTTTCATATTGTAAGAAGTAAATTGTAAAATCATATCAACTAAAAATATCGTTTTAGCTCATAGATTTAAATTGCTTGTCTATAGCTTTTATAAATTTAGACCAATTTTTTAAGGCAGAAATTTACTGGCTTTTAATTAGTTTATGAAATTTTGCCGATAATTCATCTGGCTCATATGTCCTAACGATTAAACTTTTTGGCAGATTAAATCTTGCTATAGTTTGCTCTTCTAAATCTCTCATTTGACCACTGTCTGTTTCGTGATCGTACCCTAAAACGTGAAGTAAGCCGTGCGTAAAAAGTAGAGCGATCTCATCATCAGTGCTGTGATTTAGTTCGTTTGCTTTTTGTTTGGCTAAGTCAGTGTTTATAACTATGCAACCAAGCGGAGTGTGTGGAACGCTTAAAAATGGAAAGCTAAGCACATCAGTGCTTTTATCTATACCTCTTTGTTTTTTGTTTATCTCTTGCATTTGATTTTGATCTACAAAGCTTAGCTCAATATCTCCCGGCGTTAAACTCATAGCGATTTGATCTAGAATTTCTGGATATTTTTCATCACAAATTATCATTTTTTCATACTCTTTATTTAAAATTTTGGTATTTTAGCTAAAATTTTAAGAAAATAAAAGCGATTTTTTAAAGTAATTTTTAACTAAAATTAAATAAGGATAGTGATATGAAAAAGGCGGTTGTTGTGATGAGTGGCGGTATGGATAGCACACTTTGTGCTACTTTGGCGTTAAAGCAGGGTTATGAGATTATCGCACTTCATTTTGATTATAATCAACGCACGATGAAGCGTGAAAAACAAGCTTTTAACGATATATGTGATAGATTAAATATCACAAAAAGACTTAGTTTGGATGTTAGTTTTATTGCTAAAATAGGCGGCAATTCATTGACTGATAAGAGTATGCAAGTGCCAAAAACTGGGCTTAGCGATGGTGTGCCAAATACTTATGTGCCATATAGAAATGGGATATTTTTATCAATCGCTGCGGCAGTAGCTGAGAAAAATGATGCCAAAGCAATATATATCGGAGTTGTTGAAGAAGATAGTAGTGGTTATCCTGATTGCAGGGCGGAGTTTATAAAAACTATACAAAATGCCATAAATTTAGGCACAAAAGATAGCACGAAAATCGAGATTAAAATGCCACTTGTAAGCTTGAGCAAAGCCGATATTGTGCGTGTTTCGCTTGAGAACAACTCTCCGCTTGAGCTTACTTGGAGTTGTTATGAGAGCGAAGAGATGGCATGTGGCGTTTGCGATAGTTGCAGGCTTAGATTAAATGGTTTTAAAAAGGCAAATTCAACAGATCCGATAAAATATAAATTTTAAGTCGATGTTGCTTGTAATATAATGGCTTAAGTTTAATTTTGCTGTAAATTTGCCCTATAAAAGTGCATTTAATTTGCATAGGCAAAAAAGTTTTTATTTATGCAAATTTAACTTTGCTTTTGCAAGGCTATAAGCACCATCAAGGCAAAAACCATTTAATAATTTCATAAAATTTTATTGTAGATTTTATGATTTTTAAAAAGTTGTCTAATTTTATATTTAAAACATTTTAGCTATTTGTGTAAAACTTAGCTTTGTTTATTTGTATAACAACATCTCATAAGCATTGCTCTTGTTCAAGCAAACGTTTTACTTTTGCAAATACTTTTTATTATTTACTTATTTTAAACTATTACACAAGCAATATATTTTGTTTTAACATTAAAGATGAGTTTTTCGCTTCGCTCGTTACAAGATGATAGCTTAAACATGCAGCTGTTTTGTAATCAAAACCACAGTTTTTTTAAAAATTCACATAAAATCAATAGGTTTGGTAGAATTTGTATTGCAGTTTTAGTTACCCAAGGCACTTTTATCATAAAAGATAAAGTCTTGCATGTGCAAAATTAATCTATAAGACTTACAAAAAGAGCGATTAGATATCTTGATTTTTTATAAATTCTTTGTATTTATCTGCTAAAATTTGCTTTTGATTGGCTGTAAGTTTATCTGAGTTTATTGCTTTTGCAAGGGTTAAGTCGGCTAACGAGCTAAGCGAATTTGTACCATTGTTGCTTAAAAGTGATGAAAGTAAATCGTTTGATTTTTCATCTTTTAGCTCTTTTAGTGAGTTTGCTATGCTTGTGCCACTTACTGATGAGTTTGAAAGAAGTGAATTTATGGCTTTTGCACTTTCACTATTTCCTAAAATAGAGCCAAAATCACCTTTATTTGCCTTGTTACTATCATATTTTAGTAAAAAATCTATAAAACTTCCTTCATTTTCATTTGATGCTTTGTATAGCTCATAGCCTGTTTTTACCATGGGATCTAATCTGGATATGTCATTAATGCTCATTTTTAAAACCTTTGATTTTTAAAATTTTAACGTAAAAAAGCAAAAATTATTCCATTTATCTTGATTATCATCAATTACTAATTTTGAAAATTCTACTATCATTTCGCCGTTAAACCCAAAAAAAGGATAAAAAATGAGTGAAAATTTAAAGATGTTTTGTCATCAATGTGAGATGAGTGCTCCAGGCGGTTGCGGCTCAAAAGGGCAAAGTAAAGGAACCTGTGGCAAGGACGATACTTTAGCACGTTTGCAAGATACTATGGTTTTTGGATTAAAGGGACTTAGTGCATATCGTCATCATGCACACGAACTTGGAGCAGATACAAGTGAAGTAGATAAAGTTTTAGCTGATACGCTATATTTTACGCTTACAAACTCAAATTTTAATTTTGACCAACACATTAAACAACTACTAGAAGTTGGTAGTGCGGGTGTTAAGATGATGGATATACTAAGCGAAGCTCACACTAGCACTTATGGCGTTCCAACACCAGTTACAGTAAGTCAAAACAAAGTAGAAGGCAAGGCGATTTTGGTAAGCGGACACAACCTAAAAGCACTAAAAATGCTATTAGAGGCGACTGAGGGCAAGGGCATAAACATATACACTCACTCAGAGATGCTACCAGCTCACGGATATCCAGAACTACGCAAATACAGCCACTTAAAAGGCAATGTTGGCAAAGCATGGTTTGATCAAACTAAGTTGTTTAATGAGTTTAGAGGTGCAATTTTAATGACTACAAACTGTATCGTGCCTATCCGCTCCAACTGCGAGTATAGCGATCGTTTGTTTGGCTATCAGATAGCCGGAACGGCTGGCATTAATCACATAGAAAATGATGATTTTACTCCGCTAATTGAGTGTGCGTTAAAATGTGGTGATGTTAGTATGCAAAGCGATGCTTCGCTTGTAACTGGCGGACATTATAAGACTATTTTAGGCTTAGCACCACAAATTTTAGACGCCATAAATACAGGTAAAATTAGAAGATTTTTTGTCATAGCTGGTTGTGATGCACCTGGTAAAGGGCGCGAGTATTACCGTGAATTGGCTGAAAATTTACCAAAAGATTGTGTGATATTAACATCAAGCTGTGGTAAATTCCGCTTTAATGATATTGATTTTGGCACAGTCCCTGGCACAGAACTACCACGCTATATCGACTTAGGACAGTGCAACGATAGTAATGGTGCTGTAAAAATCGCAATCGCACTAAGTCAAGCTACAGGCATAGCTATAAATGACTTGCCTGTGTCAATTGTGCTAATGTGGATGGAGCAAAAGGCTGTTATTATACTACTTGCACTGTTTAGTTTGGGTATGAAAAATATAAATGTAGGTCCAAAATTGCCTGAGTTTTTCAATGAAGAGATAGTAAATTTCTTAGTTGATAAGTTTAATGTTCGTTTAATAAGTGGCGATGCAAAAGCCGATATTGAATATTTTCTAAGTAAATAATCTCACAAAAGACGGATTTTTCCGTCTTTTAATTAAAATTTAAATTTATTTCTACTTTTTACTTCTTAAAAAATTAAATTTTTACTAAAATTTTTTATAAATT